>MTOP01000057.1 GCA_002010725.1 Candidatus Aminicenantes bacterium JdFR-80 | reverse complement strand
GGAGAGAATAGGAGTAATGAGGGTGGGGAAGAGGCAAAGGAGAAAAAGGGGAAATAGGAGATAGGGAGAGAGACGATAAGGAATAAGGAGTAAAGAATTAAAACCAGTGAAATAAGAAATCATCAGGAGGAAAGGATGACCGAGAGAAAAATCAGGGTTTTAATTGCTAAACCGGGTCTGGATGGACATGACCGGGGGGCTAAGGTAATCTGTCGAGCTTTGCGGGATGCCGGCATGGAGGTGATTTATACTGGCTTGCGGCGGACACCTGAGGAGATAGTCAACACCGCCATCCAGGAGGATGTGGATGTTATTGGCCTGAGTATCCTTTCAGGTGCCCACAACATTCTTTTCCCCCGCATAGTGGAGTTGTTAAAGGAGAAAGGAGCCGCTGATATCCCGGTTATCGCCGGTGGAATTATTCCTGATAAGGACATTCCTTTCCTCAAGAAAATAGGGATAAAAGAAATTTTTCTACCCGGTTCATCCACCGAGGATATTGTTAACTGGATCCAGGAGAATATCAAACCCAGTTAAAAGCTAANAAGATAAAATAAAAAACTAAGATAAAAAAAATANTAAANAGCCTTGCTACTCATNTAAATAGAAGCAATTAACATCTAAAGTACTCCTTTATTTAANCCGTAGGCGTAATTTTTGGTCCCAGGGTCATCATGCTAATAGCGTGGCCAAGGCAGAAGGCAACAGAAAAGATGTTCAAGAGGAGAACGGAAAATCAGGAAGATTTTAGTGTGCTGAGGGCTTCTTATTGTTCTTCGAGGATGTAGTAGTAAGGGTTAAGTGACTTGCCATTGCGGCGCACTTCGTAGTGAAGATGAGGCCCCAGAGCTTTGCCGGTACTCCCGACCAGGCCGATAGTCTGACCACGCTTGACTCGTTGACCTGGCCGCACCAGAAATTTACTCAGGTGACAATAGACGGTAGTGTATCCACCGCGGTGGCTTATTTTAATTGTCTTGCCGCCGATTTTGTCGTAGCTGGTCTGGATGACAACACCGTCAGCCGTAGCCACTACCGGGTTCCCGTAATGAGTGGCAATATCCAAACCCCGGTGAAAAGCCCGTTTGCCAGTAAAAGGGTCATTCCGCCAGCCAAAGGCAGAAGTTACCCAACCCTTGGTCGGCCAGATAGTCGGGGTAGCCGCGAGTTTCAGGGCTTGTTCTTCAAAATGATTGCTGAGAACAGTTAAGTTTTGTTTCAGGCCATCAGCCTTGATTTGTAATGATTCCAAGGCCACTAGACCCTGATTGGGATTAGGAGGAGTAGATGTAGTGGAGTTCCCAGTATTTTCACTGGTGCCGCTGCCCACGCCGGGTTTAGTGCTGAGAATGTCCTCTGATTTTAGCCCGGCCATAATATTTAGTTTTTCGGCATATGCTTCGAAGTCGTTGATGGTTTGTTCTAGGGATTTGATCTTATTTTGGTAGGCCAAAAGGGTCTGTTGTTGGTTTTCAAAACGGGAAAGAAGTTCTTTATATTTCGCCCGGGTGACGTTCATGGTGAAGTAATCAACCAGAAAAGCAACAAGAATAATAAAAAGAGAGATGCTCACGCCGAGGATGAACTTTAATTTTCGCTTAGAAAAGGAATAAGTCCGATGAGAACTGGAAGTATGAGGAACAATAATAATGCTCAGGTATTTTTTTCTCATAAATCTTTCCTTTGATTATCATAATTTATAAAGCTATGTCAAGTTTTGTTAAATCTGATGGCATTTCTCTGTTTTCCTTAAAATTAGGTAACAGTTATCCGTGTCTTTGAGGACACGAATACTTGTCACCAGTTTATATTGATAATTATCAGTTCCCCCTTGAGGACAATGATAACTGTCGCCGTTTTTTATTACCATTTTTTTGCGGACAGTATTGAATGTCTCCATTCCCGGGAACATGGAGAACTGTCACTTTTTTATAAAAAAAACGAAAGAAACCCTGGAAAGGTTGCCGGCAGGGCACTTTTTTTCTATGTAGATTTTATATTTTTATAGATGGGAGGAAGATAAAGAAAATCGCTCGCCGGGCTTAATCCGCCGCCCAAGAGAAAATTGAAAAGCCGGCATGGCTTTCTTATTGGCGGGTTGAAGCTCCAGCAGCTGGAGAATTGTTTTTTGACCGCAGCTGACGTAGATGCCGGATTTATCTACAGCGATGATTTCTCCTGGAAGGACCGGTTGACTCATCGCCTGACCGATCGCTTCTGGCTGGGCAGAGTAGATATTTTCCGGCGATAAAGCTCTGGCTTTAAGCAGTTTAACCCGCTCTCCTTTAAAGAAAGTATAGGCCGAAGGCCAGGGGGTAAAAGCCCGAATTCGGTTGGCAATTTCTACAGCGGTTAATTCCCAGTTAATCAGACCGTCTTCTTTTTTCAACAGGGGAGCATAGGTGGCCTGGGAATGATCCTGGGGTTGAGGGGTTATTTTGTCTATTTTGGCCAGTGTTTCCAGGAGAAGCTGAGCTCCGATTTCAGCCAGACGATTTTCCAGTTCCCCGGCTGTTTCCTCNGGGAGTATCTCGACTTCCCGCCAGGTAAAGATATCTCCCTCGTCCATCTTCTCATTTAGGCGGAAGATGGTAATGCCGGTTTTCTTTTCTCCATTGAGTAGGGCATGGGCCACCGGTGAGGCGCCCCGGTAGCGGGGAAGAAGAGAGAAGTGAAGATTGAGGAAACCATAAGGCGGGATGTCAAGGATGGCAGGGGGAATAATCTGACCGAAAGCCACCACCACTCCGGCGTCAGGACGGAGCTCCTGGAGCAAGGAGAGGGCGGTCTCATCTTTCCTTATCCTTCTGGTCTGGTAAATCCGAAGTCCTTTCTCAAGGGCAAACTTTTTTACTGGTGGAGGCTGAAGTCGGCGTCCTCGACCTGAAGGTTTATCCGGCTGGGTGATGACCAGTTCGACTGAATGGGGAGAAGAAAGCAGNGCTTCAAGGGTAGGGAGGGCGCAGGCAGGACTGCCCAGGAAAACAAGGCGGAGTTTTTTTCCGATGGGGGGAGAAGAGGAGGTTTTTCTGGTCTGGCTCGTTTCTTTCTTCATCTGGAAGCTTTCTTCCTTTTTTATCCTAAATTTACCTGAATTCTCCTCAGGTAAGTTCTAATTTTTCTTTTATTTTCCTTTTTCAGGATAATGTTTATTTGTTCCGCTTAATTAATCATGGCTTATTCACGAATAGGCTCAAGAAGCCTGTTTTTTGCGAAGTTTTTTACGAATTAAAGAGCGTTTGAGCGGTGAGAGTCGGTCGATGAAGAGAATTCCATCCAGATGGTCTACTTCGTGGCAGAAGACCCGGGCCAGAAGCCCTTCTGCTTCAATCTTTCGCTCCCGGCCGTCCAGGTCATAGCCTTTAACCAGAACCCGGAGAGGTCTTTTTACTTTTTCTTGAATATCCGGCACAGAGAGACAGCCCTCTTCTTGAACATCCGCGCCTTCCTTTTCCAGGATTTCGGGATTGATCATGATGATCAACTGGTCATCTTTTTCGCCGACGGTGAGGTCGATGGTGATGAGGCGGACACTTTGGTTGATCTGGGGAGCAGCCAGACCGATTCCCGGGGCGGCGTACATGGTCTCCACCATTGTTTTAGCCAGCTCGACTATTTGTTGGTTAATATTTTCAATTGGCTCAGCTGGCTGGTGGAGTACCGGATGGGGTANCGTAACAATTTCCAATTTTCCCATTTTATTTTAATGATCATCTCCTGGTAAAATTATTAAGGGTCACGNGAATGAAACATCTCCCAAAAATTGACTTACCATTTTAGCTTAAAATTAAGTTTTATTCAAAACTACTTATAAACCCCGGTTATAAAAAGTGGTTGTTGAGTAATTAGTTGGGCAGCGGGCCCTTCGATAACCTTAATAAATGATAAAGAAAAAGAAAAGGCTCCGGCCAAAATTGTAGCAAGTAGAAAAAGGTACCAGACACCATTTAATCACCAAATTTAATTTATGGCCGTCAATTAGAAAAGAAGTTTAATAAATCTATTCCGCTCCAGCATCTGAAAGAAATACCCCAGGCGTTCATAAAGCGGCTCAACCTGTTCGCCGAAAGTCTGGGTGAGGAGTTCGCCTATTTCTTTGACCGTCCGCCGGCCGTCACACAGACGCCAGACGGCACTACCGATTTCATCCAGTTTGACCCGGTAATAAGGTTTCCGTAGCCGGGGCAGTATGTTTTTGACCGCCCAGGGGTGGGTAAATTTTGGTTTGAGAATAATCACTCTTTCGTCCACTTCTTCCCATTTAGCCACCCGCTGGGGAACAAGATCCAGGAGATTAAAAGGCTGAATCTCTTCTTTCTTTCTGTTCATCGGTTCATCTTAACGGCTGAAGATTGTTTATCCTTTCATCAGGAGGTAATCATCGCCAGTTTTTTTGTCCCGAGTAAATTTTATTTTAAACTTTCCCTGGGACTAAATAAAGATATAAAAACAAATGCTTCGTCAAGGAGATTATTAACTTTAATGAAACTTCGACTGGAGAAGCTGATTCTTATCTGGCTAACTAAAGCTAAGATTAGCTAGAAAGGCGATCAAACTGAGGATAAGACTGGCAGCCAATATGAATAAATAAAAGCTGGCGCGGCTCTTTTTGATTAAGAGAAAAGAGCCACGCCAACTCCTGAACAATCGCTCTTTAAGAGCCTCTTCCCTCAGTCTCAGCGAAAACTACTCTTACTTATTCTCGTATTCGCCCGCGGCAATCATCTTCTTATAAGGGAAGTAAATCAGAATAAACCCGAGAACAAAGAAGATAACCAATCCCAGCCAGGGATTATTCAGCGAAGCAGGCAGATGGAGATTGGCGCCTCTAAGAGCGGCGGTGATAATACCCATTAAGGCCTGCCCGGCGATTAATCCCGAAGCCAGCAATAAGCCTATGTTCTCGAGTATTTCCTTCCCTTTTTCGGTCGGTTTTTTCTTTTTGGCCTGGCTTTCGAGAATGTATTTGACCACACCGCCAAAAAAGATACAAGCTGTGGATCGGAAAGGTAGGTACATTCCTACGGCGATCAGCATTGGTGAGGGACTCCCGATAAGAATAAGCACCACCGCCAGCAACATACCGGCGATAACCAGCGGCCAGGCCATCTCACCACCGACGATTCCTTTGGCCATGGTGGCCATCAGTCCAGCCTGAGGAGCCGGCAGAATTTCGCCTCCGATGCCGCCGGGAACATTGTTCTGAAGGAGTTGCAAGGAGAAGGTCAGGGTTAAAGCCGCNGCGATTACACCGATGATGCCGCCGACTTGCATTTTCCAGGGAGTACCACCTAGAATATGCCCGACTTTCCAGTCCTGAATCATGTCACCGGCCACGCCGGCCACACAGCAAACAACCGCGGCCACCCCCAGGACGGCGGCAATGCCTTCATTGCCCCGCTGACCCATGATGACCATCATCAGAGCCGCGATAAGCAGGGTGGTCAGAGTTAAGCCAGAAATGGGGTTGGAAGATGANCCGATGATACCCACCAGATAACCGGCCACAGCGGCAAACAACAGCCCCATAACCAGCATAACCAGGGCGGCAACCAGCGATGAGCCGAAATTATGAGTAAAAACNTTGTAAAGGAAAATCATGGGAATAACCAGAGCGATAATCGCCACTATAACTGTGGGGAAGGGGAGGTCTTTATCGGTCCGCAGGGTGGTTGCTTCGCTTCCTGCCTGGGCTTTTTTCACATCCGAGACGGAGCGGCTGATGCCAGCGGCCAGACTCTTGCGCATCTTATAGAGGGTGTAAAAAGCTCCCACCAGCATCGCCCCCACGGCAATCGGTTTTACCTGGGCGTTATAGGCCGAGATGGCGATTTCCGTCCAGGTGCCCGCGCCCTGGGTAACAATGGCTTTCAACTCTCCACTGACAAAGAGTAGAATAGGCATGAGGAAGAGCCAGCCCAGAACACCGCCCGAAAAAGTCAAAGCNGCCAATTTGGGTCCAATAATATAACCTACACCGGTTAAGGCGGCATTGGCGGCCGGCGATTCGATAAACATCCGTCCTTCAATAGGTGGTGACTTATAAATTTCAGCATTATCGGAATTCAGGTACGTGATTCGCGACAGCCCCGGAATCCGAAAGACAGTGCGGACAAAGGGCTTGATTAATTTGATACCGTTGTCGCTGGTGAAAAACTCAATAAATCCTCCCAGTCCCATGGCCCAGAACATGAAAGAGGCATGCGAGCCGGCTTTCTGTCCAGTTTTAACCATTTCTGCACAGGCGACACTTTCCGGGAAGGGTAGTTCAGCATCCTCAACCAGCGTGCGGCGAACCAGNATAATAAGAAAAACACCCAGCACACCACCGACGAGCATTAAGAGCGAAGATTTGACCACGTCGAATTTAGTCCAGACACCGGTCATGAGAAACGCCGGAATGGTGAAAATAGCACCGGCAGCNAGAGCTTCTCCGACCGCACCGGTGGTTCGAGCCAGGTTCTCTTCAAGGATTGTTCCCTTGAAAGGCCGCAGGACAGCCATGGAAATGACCGCCGCTGGAAAAGTAGCGGCTACCGTCATTCCAGCCATTAAGCCGAGGTAGGCGTTGGCTGCCCCAAGAATAACGGCCATGATGATCCCCAGAAAAATAGCTTTAAAGGAGATCTCTTTCATGCTTTGTTCAGGGGGAACATAAGGCTTGTAAGAAATAGGGCTCATGTAATCCTCCTTATAAAAGCTGATAGAAGCTGACTAATCATTTGTTTTTTGAATCATATCTATCTGATTTTAAAAAATCAAGCATAAAATAAATGCCTTTATTTCATTTTTTTTATTTGCTCAGGGAGAGAAATTGTGTTAAAAAATATGTGCTTAGAAATAAACGAGATGAGCTAAAATGAGTTTCTTTGAGTGGATAAAAAACCGACTCTTCTGCGACCTGGCGATTGATCTGGGAACAGCCAACACCCTGGTCTTTTTTAAAGGGAAGGGGATTGTTCTCCAGGAACCGTCGATTGTCGTCATTCATAAAAATTCTGGCAAGGTCGAAGCTGTCGGCCGCCGGGCCAAGGAAATGCTGGGTAAAACCCCGGCGAATATCGAGGCCATCAAGCCCTTGAAGGATGGTGTCATCGCTGATTTTGAGATGGCTGAAAAAATGCTGGATTATTTTATCCGCCAGGCGACCAATAACCGGGGCTTTATCCTGCGCCCCCGCATCGTCATCGGTATCCCCACTGGAATCACCCAGGTTGAGAGACGGGCCGTTAAGGATGTGGCTTTGCGGGCCAAAGCTTCCGAAGTTTATCTGGTCGAGCAACCTATGGCCGCCTCGGTCGGTGCTGATCTGCCTATCTCTGAGCCCACCGGCAACATGGTGGTCGATATCGGCGGCGGCACCACTGACATTGCGGTTATTTCTCTAAATGGGGTGGTCTTTAATCATTCCATCCGCATTGCTGGCAATGAAATGGATGAGGCCATCATTCAGTATGTGAAGAAAAAATATAATCTCCTCATCGGGGAAAAGACAGCCGAGTATGTGAAGATGAAAATCGGCTCGGCTTATCCTATGGAAGAACCNATGACTGTGGAGATAAAAGGGCGGGATTTACGAGAGGGAATCCCCAAAACAATTGTCATGGATGACCAGGAAGTCCGCGAAGCTCTGGAAGATGTAGTCCAATCGATAATCGATGCCATTCGGGTGGCTCTTGAGCGGACACCCCCGGAGCTTTCGGCTGATATTATTGACCGGGGCATTATTCTTACGGGTGGGGGAGCCCTGTTGAAAAATCTAGATAAACGGATCAGAGAGGAAACTCAGTTGCCGGTGTTTATCACTGAGGACCCTCTAACCACGGTGGTTGTCGGCGCGGGGAAGATGCTCGATGACCTGGATTTGTTAAAGAAAATTTCTCTAATTTAAAAATTAATGGTCGAAAATTCAGATGCCCCTTTTTTTGAAGAAAAAGAATTTTATTATTCTCTTTAGTCTACTTGGTCTGCAGTTTATCTTACTTTCGCTTCAGCTTCCCCGGGGAGAAACCCAGAGTTTTATGGAGAGATGTATTTTCGGTTTGGTAGCCAATGTCCAGAGTGGAGTAACTTTTGTTCTCCAGGGGGTCAGCGATCTTTGGCATGATTATATCAGTCTCCGCCAGGCCCACCAGGAGAACGAAAAATTAAAAAAAGAAAACATCACCCTGATTCAGCAGAATCTACTTCTCAAGGAGCTTTTAGCTCGCCAGGAAAAATCCGCTTCAGCTNAGAAAATCCTGCAGAACTTAAATAAAGAAATTGTTATTGCCCAAGTGATTGGGCTGGATCCGGCTAATTTTTTCCGAACCATGGTCATTAACCGGGGTAAAGCCCAGGGATTGCAGCCGAATATGATTGTGCTCAATGCCCAGGGCCAATTAGTCGGTCGGATTATTAACCCAGTAAGTTGGCAGGCGGCTACGGTGCAACTTGTTACGGATTCCAATTTCGCCGCNAGTGTCCACACCGAGCAGAAAAATCTGGTGGGCATTCTGGCTGGNGATGGCCATGGCCGCTGTTTCCTTAAATATATTTTGGAGACGGAAAAGAATATTGAGGTGGGTGAGGAAATTTTAACCACGGGGTATGACGGTATCTTCTTTCCCGGGATTCCGGTGGGCCGGATTTCGGTCATCTATTCCGGTCAGAGTCTATTTAAAAGAATCCTGGTGGAACCATATTTCAACTTCCGTCATCTGGATGTTGTGGCCGTGGTGAAGACCACTACCAGGGAGATTTTTTGAAGGTGAAAGTATTTTTGCGGGCCGGGTTGGTGCTAGTGGTGGCCTTGTTTCTGACCTGGCAGATTTCGCGCTCCTCAATTTTCCTCTGGCAAACTTTGAACCTTACCAGTCTGGTAGTTATATACTACGCTCAGAAGGAAGGCGAGATTTTTGGGGCTAGCCTGGGAGCCCTGGCCGGGTTGCTGCTTGATTCAATTTCTGCCGGCATTATCGGNAGTTTTGGTATTCCCAAGACAATCATCGGCTTTGCGGCTGGCTACACCGCCCGCCGGGTGGATGTTTTACCTTTTTTCAGTTCTCTCTTTTCTTACTTCACTCTATTGGTCTCGGAATTAATCATCTGGAGTTTACTCCAAGTGTTTATTCTCAAAAATCCTTTGCCGGGTAATCTAATTCTTTATCAACCCTTTGTTTCGGCCCTGCTGGGAGTGAGTNTCATCTGGATTACCCGAAACTGGGGGCCTAGAGTTGTAACTCTGATAAGGAGAAAGAAGAAGGCGGGCCGAATTTGAGCTCGCCTGACGAGAGAACCAGGGTTTATGATGAACAGGCTGCTNGTTAGCAGCCGAAAGAAATTTCCCTGAAAGCGGAGAGGATGATTTAATTATGGCCAGAATTTATGAAGACTTAACCCCCCTCTACCGACGGATCAGGGTAATTCAACGCTTGATTATTGCCCTGGTGATATTAATGTGCGTATTTATCTGGAAAATGCAAATCCTGGATTACAACCGTTATTGGCAGAAGGCGGAAAATAATCGCCTGCGGGAAATTAAGTTGACTCCTCAGCGGGGCTTGATTGTTGATCGAAATGGGGTCATTCTGGCTAAGAATAGAGCTTCATTCAAGGTTTCTTTTATCCGGGAAAATGTCACCGACATGAATCTTTCTCTGGAAAGAGTGGCCNGGCTTCTTTCCATGAAGAAAGAGGAGCTGGCGGCACGCTTGGCCAAGTATAACTCCCTGCCCGATTTTGTCCCGATTGTCATCAAGGATGAACTTTCTGTGGAGGAAGTGGCCCGGATTGAGTCACATCAAATGGAGTTTCCTGAATTACGGCTGGCCATGGAACCCCAACGCGATTATCCTTTCGGTCCTTTTGCTTCTCATGTCCTGGGTTATCTTCAGGAAATATCGCTNGCGGAATTACGCCACCGTAAANACCAGGGGCATGAGGTGGGCGATATGATCGGTAAGACGGGCATTGAGTTTCAATACGAGGAGGAGCTGGCTGGCCGGAAAGGCCTGGTGGTGGAAGTGGTCGATAGTCTTGGCCGGAAAGTCAAAGAGCTGGTACAGCGACCACCCACCAGGGGAAATAAAGTCTATCTTTCCCTGGACTATGACCTTCAGGCTAAAGCTGAAGAACTGCTCAAGGGTCGGGAAGGCGCTATCGTGGTTCTCGACCCGAGAAGCGGAGATATATTAGCCCTGGCCAGTTTTCCCAACTACGACCCCAATAAGTTCATTCATCGTTTCAGTCCGCAGGAATGGGTGAGCTTTGTCCAGGATCCCCGTCATCCCCTGGAGAATAGAGCTATCCGGGGTCTTTATGCTCCCGGCTCTATTTTCAAACTGGTCATGGCCCTGGCGGGGCTGGATTCAGGCCTTGTTTCCCCCTGGACTACCTTTTTTTGTTCCGGGACAACCATTATTTATGGCCATCCTTTCTCCTGCTGGTATGAGCCCGGACATGGAGCGGTCAATCTTGTTTCAGCTATTCAACACTCCTGCAATATATATTTTTATAACCTGGGGAAATTGCTGGGTATAGAGCGGATTGCCGCTTACGCCCGCCAGTTCGGCCTGGGTAAATTAACCGGGATTGACCTACCCGGAGAGAAAACCGGTCTCGTTCCTGACCCGGAATGGAAGAGGAGAAGCCGAGGAGCGCCCTGGTATCCCGGGGAAACCATTTCCGTTTCCATTGGCCAGGGGCCGATATTGGTAACACCTCTTCAGGTAGCGGTCTTAACCGGCATGATTGCTCTGCGGGGAAAGAGAGTCACCCCTCATCTTTTTCTCCAGGTGGAAAGAAGAAAGGAGCTGGTCAAATATTCGCCTGCCCAGCCCGCTGGCGAAGGAAGTTGGTCGGGAAAGCAAACCATCTTTGACCGGGTTATCACCGGCATGTGGAAGTCGGTTAATGCCGGCGGCACCGGCCAGGGAGCTAGACTGGAAGGATACGATATTTGCGGAAAGACCGGTTCCACCCAGGTTGTCAGCCAGGATACGGCTGATAAATTGAAAAGAAAAATAAAAACCCATTCGTGGTTTACCGGATTTGCCTCCCGGGATAATCCCAGGGTGGTGGTGACGGTGATAGTCGAGTTCGGTGGGATGGGCGGCCAAACTGCCGCACCTATAGCCCGTCAGCTATTTGAGTTGTATCGGAGGAAGTATGATTGACCGGATTATCTGGCGGGAAATAGACTGGGTCTTGCTGGTCGTGGCTTGCCTCCTGGCTTTTATCGGGCTGGCCATGATCTACAGCTGCACCCGATTATTACCAGAGAATTACGCTCTCCGTCAACTTGTCTGGCTAGTAATCTGTTTACTGGCTCTTTTTCTTTTGCTTTATATCGATTATCACTTCCTGGTAGAGTATTCTTACTATTTCTACGGTCTTCTTCTGGTGGTACTGGCCGGGTTAGTTTTTATGGGTGAACGAATTGCTGGAACCAGAAGCTGGATTCGTTTTTCCTTTTTCCAGATTCAACCCTCAGAAATTATGAAGCTGGCTTTAATCCTTGTGTTGGCGCGCTATTTTGCTGATTATCGCCGGGACAAAATTACAACCGTTGATTTTCTGATTGTCAGCTGGTTGGCTGTGCTCCCGATCGGACTAATCGCCTGGCAACCAGACCTGGGAACCGCTCTGGGACTTTTCCCCATCTATCTGGGGGCTGTTTTTCTGGCAGGAATAAACCGGAAATTGGTAGTGGTGCTGGTCCTTGTCGGGCTAGCCATTGGCTTACTCGGCTGGAATTTTTTCTTGCTTGATTATCAAAAGGAACGCCTCCTGACCGTGGTTTTTCCTGAGCGGGATCCCCTGGGCAGCGGTTACCAGATTCAGCAATCCAAAATTGCTATTGGTTCAGGCGGCTTCAGCGGCAAAGGCTTTGGTCAGGGGTCCCAGAGCCAGTTAAGATTTCTGCCAGCCCGCCATACCGACTTTATTTTTTCTGTGCTGGGGGAAGAATTTGGCTTTATCGGAGTAGTGATTGTTCTAGGATTATACGCCTTGCTTCTGCTGAGAATATTTCAAAGCAGCCTTAAAGCCAAGGACCGCATGGGAGTTTATATCGCCTTTCTGGTGGGAGTGGTTTTTGCTTTTCAGTTCTTCATCAATATCTTGATGACTGTTGGCCTGGCTCCGGTGACCGGTATCCCCCTTCCGTTGATCAGCTACGGCGGTTCTTCTCTGTTGACTCATTTTCTAGCACTTTCCCTGGTAATAAATGTGCGGATGAGAAGGTTTACCTATATCTAAAAAAGAGAAATGATTTCCAGAGTAATTGAGATAAATAGGGTGAAAAATTATGCTGGGCGTTTTATTTCTCCCCCGGTTAGAGAAAAGTTGGATCGGCAGCTATAATGAGACTGGTTATCATTTTTCTCGGATTGAATAAATTTCCTGGAAAATTTTTAGGCTGAAATGAAGGTGATAAAAAACAGGAAAGACCTATGCAAGTCAGGCCAGTTAGAGCCTGAGATACTGACCTCTCTGTTAAAAGGAGTAGCCAAACCAGCCCGGTATCTCGGAGGAGAGTGGAATGCGATCCGAAAAGATCCCCGGCAGGTGAAGGTGAAAGTTGTTCTGGCATTCCCTGACACCTATGAAGTGGGCATGTCTTCTTTAGGTTTACGAATATTATATTATCGATTAAATCGTCAACCTGATATTTTGGCAGAGCGAGTTTTTGCTCCCTGGCCGGATTTGGAACATTTATTAAGAGAAAAAAACCTTCCTCTGTTTTCTCTGGAAAGTAGGCGATCGTTAGCTGAATTTGATATCATCGGCTTCTCGTTGCTTTATGAACTTAATTACACCAATGTCCTGACTATACTTGACTTAGCCGGTCTCCCTCTTTTATCCAGAAAAAGAGGTAACGGTCACCCCCTGGTGATTGCCGGCGGTCCCGCCTGTTTTAATCCCGAGCCGTTGGCGGATTTCATTGATGCCTTTTTTATCGGCGATGGGGAAGAAGCAATCCTGGAAATTGTGACTGCTTTTCAAGCCCACCGGGAAAGTGGGGGTTCTCGGCCGGAGTTACTGCGCTCACTGGTCAGAATAAAAGGCATGTATGTGCCCCGTTTTTATCAGTCGAAAGAACAAGCCTCTTCTCCATTGGTTTATGTTGAACCGGTCGAGGATGTCCCACCAGTTATTGAAAAAAGAACTATCTTTGATCTCAATCGAGCTCCTTATCCGGAGAAAACGATTGTTCCTTCCACGGAAATTATTTTCGACCGCGTTCAGGTGGAAGTTGCTCGGGGCTGCCCGCAGAGTTGTCGTTTCTGCCAGGCGACCAGTCTATATTTCCCCCATCGCTTTCGGAAGCCAGATAAGGTCAAGAAATTGATCCGAGAAAATCTTGAGACTTCTGGTTATGATGAGGTCTCTTTGACAGCTTTATCGGTCTCGGACTATCCTCGGTTGGTGCCTTTAGTCGATGAGCTGATGAGTGAATTGAGTCCGGAGAAAGTGGCTGTCTCATTNCCGTCACTCCGTCCGGGAGGTGTCTCCGAAGAGGTGGTTGATTCGATTCTCAAAGTCAGGAAAACGGGGCTGACGATTGTGCCTGAGGCAGGGACGGAACGCTTGCGCCGGGTGATTAACAAACATTTAACCGATGAAGACATCTGGGAGGCCAGCCAAGCGGCGTTTTCCCGAGGATGGCGACTGCTGAAGCTATATTTTATGGTCGGGCTGCCCACCGAGACCGAAGAGGATTTGCAGGGAATAGTCCGCATTGTCGAGGAGATTCTTAAAATCGGAGTCAGATATCTCCGGGTTCCCCCACAGATAAATCTCTCTATTTCTTCTTTTATCCCCAAACCGCATACTCCCTTTCAATGGGTAGCCATGGATAGTCCGGAATTGCTGGAGAAGAAGATTAATTTTCTTAAGTCGCAATTGAGAAAATACCGCAGTGTCCGCTTTAAAGACCATCCGGTAGATAATTCCGTCCTCGAGGCTGTATTTTCCCGGGGAGATAGGCGGCTGGCGCCGGTTATTCTCCGGGCCTGGGAAAGGGGAGCCAGATTTGATTCCTGGTCGGACACTTTTGATTTTAGCCTGTGGGAGGAGGCTTTTAACCAGATTGGGATTGATTATCGGGAATATTTGGAGGCGATTCCCACAGAAGCCCACTTGCCCTGGGAGCATTTGAGAACTGGCCTTAAGAGAATGGCCCTCTTGCGGGAATTACGCCGGGCTTATCAGGCAGAGTGGACACCTTCTTGCCTCGAGCGAGAATGTCGGTTCTGCCTTGGTTGTGATTTTCCCGGCGAAGTAAATAAAATTCTTCAGGCTGAAAGAGAAATCAAGTCACAGAAGGAACCAGCCAGAGAAAGAGAAAAAAGTGGCGGTGGCCGCAAAGGGTCGGCAGAAGAAGTCTCTTTTAATCAAAGAGCAACCACTGCCGCCAGAGACGGAAGCCTTAAACAGCAAGAAAAAGAGCAAGAAAAAGGCAAAGAGTCATCCAAACGGTACCGCTTCTTCTTTACCAAGAGTGGCCCAGCCCGATTCATCTCTCATCTTGATTTGATTAACACCATTCAGCGCCTTCTTCGCCGGGCCCGCGTGCCGGCTGAATTTTCTAAGGGATTTCATCCTAAGATGAAGCTGACTTTTTTGCCTGCTCTTCCTCTGGGAATGGGGAGTCAGGAGGAAGTATTTGAATTGAGGACCTGGAGTCGGCTGGATGAGAAAAATATTTTGTCCCGGCTAAATAGTGTTTCGCCCGAGGGGATCAGCTTTAAGCGCCTGGAAGAAGTGAGTCAACAGCAGCCGTCTTTGAACCGGGAGATAAAGGCAGTGCTCTATTCGCTGGATATAGAAACTCTGCTTGACCACTTGAGGAGAAGAGAAGGAAAGAAAAAAGAAGGTCGGCCGGCTAAGAAGGAATTAGACGCCGCCCAAATAGGTGAACTTATAGCCCAGAAGCTGGATAAATACACCAAAGAAGTGATTGTTGCTCCCGAAGAGAAGAAAATTTATTTGCTTTACCTGGTTAAAGAAGGAGAGCTGGGGAATCCTTATCGTCTGCTGCAGGAATTGTTTAACTGGGAAGAAGCCGTCTTCAGTTTAGTGAGAGAAAAAGTCTTCTTTAAGGAAAACTGGCGGGAAGTGTGGCTGAAAAACCAATGACAGTTATCCATGTCGCCATTTTCCCCTAGGCCTAGACAGGAACGGTAATAGTTCTTGAAAAACTTGAAACACGAATAACTGTCAACGGTTTTCTTTCGTTGACATTCAAAGATAAAATAAAGTATAAATCATTTAATCTTAATCGAGAGGAGGCCAGAGTGATTGATTTTAGTCTTACCGATGAACAAAAAGCTCTTCAAGAAATGGCGAGAGAATTTGCTCAAAAAGAGATGAGGCCCAACGCCGCCAAATACGATAAGGGAGATGAATTCCCGCAGGAAATTATGCAGAAAGCCTTTGAAGTTGGTTTTATCACCTGTGAAATTCCCAGTGAATATGGCGGCGGTGGCTTGAGTCATCTGGATACGGTAATCATCAGTGAAGAGCTGGCGTGGGGTTGTGCCGGGATGTACACCACCATTATGGCCAGTTCCCTGGCTTACACGCCAATCATTCTTTTTGGGACAGAAGAACAGAAGAAAAAGTTTCTGACCCCCTGTACAGAAAAATTATCCTTTGCTTCGTTTTGTTTGACGGAGCGAGAGGCAGGCTCAGACGCTGGCTCTTTGAAGACTTATGCCAAAAAGGTTGGAAATGAGTATATTATTAACGGTTCAAAATGTTTTATTACCAACGGCGGTGTAGCCAGTCTTTATGTTATATTTGCCTTAACTGACCCTGGAAAAGGAGCCCGGGGTATCAGTGCTTTTATTGTTCCCCGGGAGACACCGGGAATTATTATCGGCAAAGAAGAGGATAAAATGGGCCATCGGGCCTCTAATACCGTGGAACTCTTCTTTGAAGATGTTAAGGTGCCAGCTGAGAATTTATTGGGAAAAGAAGGCATGGGATTTATTATCGCCATGAAAACCCTGGACCATACCCGGGCCCCGGTAGGAGCAGCCGGAGTAGGCGTAGCTCGGGCGGCCCTGGAGTACGCCATCGAATACACCAAGACGAGGATTCAATTTGGTAAGCCGATTGCTCTCTTCCAGAATACAGCTTTCAAAATCGCCCAGATGGCCACAGAAATAAATGCTGCCCGTCACCTGGTCTGGCATGCTGCCTGGTTAATGGATCAGGGAAAACCCTGTGGCGTTGAATCAGCTATGGCCAAAATGTATGGTTCTGATGTGGCTATGAAAGTTACCACCGAAGCCTTACAGCTTTTCGGCGGTTACGGTTATATGAAAGATTATCCCATGGAAAAATTGATGCGGGATGCCAAGTTGCTCCAGATTTATGAAGGCACCAATGAAATTCAGCGGCTGGTGATTTCCCGCGGAGTCATCGGACCGATAAAGAGTTAAAAAAACTGATAGAGCCTGAAAAGAAAGAAAAAAGGCAGATTTTTTTCCTTTCGAAAAAAGGGGTCCAGACATCTTTTCTTCTGACGTGGTTTCAGACACTTTTCTTTGACTATTATTAGGGAGTTTCTGAAACATTTAATGTGTGTCTGACGCTTTTTCATTCTGAAGGTGTCTGACACTTTCTATGACACTTCTTATTAAGGTAAGGGCATTTTTTGGGGTGAAAAAGAGGGGTTAATGTAATTGATATTACGAAGAGAAGATGTCTGTGAAATTATTTCCCAGAAAGAGAAAAGAGAGGAAATTTAAAAAAGAGAAAGAGGAGCTTTTTCTCCGGAAGGAAAAAAAACTCCTCGGGGAAGCGATTACAGTTATTCTTCTTCAGTGAAGTATTCAGGAATTATCCCTAAAACTTCGACTCCGGCTCCTTTAGCAATGTCGATAATGTCAATAACCCGGCTGAAAGGAAGCTTGGCATCGGCCCGGATAAAGATGGTCTTATCGGAACGAGCCTGATAAATACTTCTGAGACGATCTTGAAGCATGTTTAACTGGATAGCTTCCTGGTTGATTAACACGGACAGATCTTTTTTCAGGGTTAAAACGATCAGCCCTTGTGGAGTTGCGCTCGTATCCTGAGTGGTTTCGGGTAATTTAACATCGATCCCCTTCTGGACCATTGGGGTGATGACCATAAAAATAATCAACAGAACGAGCAAAACGTCACACAAAGGGACGACATTAGGTTCAGCTTTTGCCATCGTCTCCTCCTTGTTTCACCATCTGAGGGTAAATTTTAAGATAACACCTCGTCTTTGTCAAACTAAAATTTATTCCTGTCCCAAAAAGATTAAAGGTTGCCAATTGGATAGTAAAGATAAAATAAAGAATAATATTGGATAGTAAAGATAAAATAAAGAATAATAATGAAAGCAATCTATCTCCCTGGCTTTTCCGGATACTGATAGCCCTCATCATATATTTTCACCTGTTTCCGTCTTTAGTTTGATTTTTCAGCCAGGGAAAGTTATAGTTATAATGAAAGAAAGGAGGGGACATGAAAGAAATTAGAGTGGAAGTGATTAAAGTTATTGAGCGCTGCGGGGCTAAACATAAACCCGGTGACCACTTCTATATTAGGGGAGAAGGCACCATCGAGATTCCAGCTAATAAAAAAATCTGTCTTTATGCTCTGAATAGTCTTTTTCCCTTTTTAACCGCCAAACAGCGGGAAGATGAATTGCCTCATGATGATTGGATTGCGGAAACAGAGACACTCTGTTGTCCTGATCCTAAGGGAGTGGTTTTTAAAGTATCCACCCTTTAAAGATTTTCAACCTGCTTATTGAGCTTGCTTCCGAAAGAGCTGACGGGCATCAAAGACAATAACCACCGCCAGAGCCACCAGAACCAAACAGATGAAGGCCAGATGATAGCTACCTTTGTGGAGGAAAGTATACCCTTGATAGATTAAAGCGCCAATCGTGGTCAAGAGCATAAAAATAGCCGGATAAAGCGTATATTTCTTTGGTTTGTGGCGGCTGACCAGATACGAAGTCACTACAATCAGGGCCAGTGCTGCCACCAGCTGATTAGAGGCCCCAAATACCGGCCAGATAGCTTTATAACTTTCGGTAGCTCCCAGGCTTAACGCTACCGCTAGAATTACGGCTGAAGCCACCCACCGGTTGCGGTAAAGAGCCCCGTATTCTCCTAGGAGTTCACTGAAAATGAATCGGCCCAGGCGTGTCCCGGTATCCAGGGTTGTCAGAACAAAAGCGTTGAGCATAACCATGCCGAAAAATGTTCCCAGGGCCAGAGTTAGTCCCGGCAGAGCTCCGACAAGTCGCCCATAACCTACCGCAAAAGCCCTGATCGGGTCTCCGGTCGAGGAGATAATATATTGAAACCCGAAGGCATGTTTGGCTCCAGAAGGGTCCCAGAGAAGAGCACCGGCAGCAATAAAGATGACCAGACCGGCCAGAGCAGCTTCGGTGATCATAGCTCCATAGCCGATGATTCGGCCAGATCCTTCATCCGGCAATTGTTTGGCTGTTGTGCCTGAAGCAACCACCGAGTGAAAACCGGATATAGCTCCGCAGGCAATGATAACAAAAAGCATCGGCCAGAGCGGTCCTCCTTCACTGCGGAAAGTTGTGAAGGCTGGCGCCTGGAGATTAGGATGGAAAACAATAAGCCCTAAATAACCCACACCCAATCCCAGGAAAAGAATCCAGGTGCTGATATAGTCACGGGGTTGAAGGAGAAACCAGACCGGCAGAGCCGAAGCAAATAAACTATAAATAATAAGGATGAAAAACCAGAATTTCTGAGGCGAAAGACCGGCTATAGTCACCGGCAGGACAACTGGATAGAGCTCACCCAGATAAATCAGGATTCCCAGAACCACCAGGGCTCCCAGGGTAGCCAGAACAACATTGATATTTTTCTGATAGACCAACCAGCCAAAACCCATAGCCAGGAAAATCAGGCCAAAGGTGGGAATGACGATTTCCGGTTGAGAAACCAGAGTTTTTGAGGCCACAACAGCAAAAACAGCAATCACCAGCGCCAGAGCCATCCAGAGGAATATAGAAAAAATAACTTTAGTCCGCCGGCCCAGTGTTTGTTCTGAAATGTCCGCCAGAGAACGACCTTTGTTTTGGACCGAGGTCATCAACGAGGTAAAATCATGCACCGCCCCCAGGAAGACACTCCCCAATCCCACCCAGATGAGAGCTCCCAACCAGCCGAAATAAAGCACTCCGAGGAGAGGCCCGAGAATCGGACCGGCTCCGGCGATGGAAGAAAAGTGGTGACCAAAGAGAAGCGCTTTTTTAGCCGGGCTGTAATCGATGCCATCGTTAAGTTCTCGGGCAGGTGTTAGCCGGGAAGTATCCACCTGGATTACTTTTTTCTCAATAAAACGACCATAGATTTTATAGCCGAGGATAAGCCAGACAATGAGAATTGCTGCGGGAATTAAAGCGTTCATCTTCAGACCTCCTTCCTGGCCAGAAACCTTGCCAGTGGGGTAACAGTTTCTCTTCTCTGCTTTATGATGAAGTTAGTTACCCTCACCTTGTAATATTTTCACTCTATTTCAATTTTTTCTTATTTTATTTCTTTCTCTTTGCCTCTTCCAGTATTTTCTCCGTCAACTCAGGCTCTGGTCTTTCGGAAGAGGTAATAGCCAAGAAGAAGGAAGATGGCCAGGGCCATCAGGTCACCCACATTGCCCGGCCAGTGGAGGCCTAATCCCCGGGGTTTCGCCCCGACAATAAAAGCGTAAAGTGCTATCAGCACTCCGGCTATACCCTCACCGGCAATAAAACCAGAGCTGAGGAGAACTCCTTTTTCGGTTTTCTGACGAGGTGGAGTACCGGCCTGAGCAGACATTTTCTCCACCAGATTCCTTATCCAGCCCCCGACAAAAATGGGGGTCATAGTGGAAAGGGGTAGATAAATACCAACGGCGAAAGGTAGAGAAGGCACCCGCAACAGTTCCGCCACAACGGCAAAGGCGCCGCCAATCAGCACCAATCCCCAAGGTAAATCGCCGCCCAGAACCCCTTCAATGACCGTCTTCATCAACACCGCCTGGGGAGCGGGGAGAGCTTCTGAACCAAAGGTAAAGGATTTCCCCAGCAGCCAGACGGCGGCCGCAATAAAGAAAGCCGAGGTGATGACGCCGATAAGTTCACTGGTTTGCTGACGGGCCGGCGTAGCTCCGATAATATAGCCGGCTTTTAAATCCTGAGAAATGTCACCGGCAATAGAGGCTCCAACACAGACGACAGTGCCCACCGTCAGGGCAGTGGCATGGCCAAGAATATCGGTCCAGCCGAGTAAAGCAAAAATTATACTTGTTCCTAACAAGGTGACGATGGTCATGCCGGAGGTGGGGTTCGAAGAGACCCCGACCATCCCCACAATGCGAGAGGAGACGGTGACAAAACAAAAGGCGAAAATGATGATACACAGTGAGGCGATAAGCCTCATTATAAAGGAAGTATGAACTCCCAGCAGTTGGGGCAGGAGCACCAGAATAGTTACCACTAAAATGATGCCGGTAAAGAGGACAGTAATGGGTAGATCCCGTTCAGTTCTTTTCTTTTCAGCCTGCAATCCCTGGCGTTTCAGATTAAGTTCTTTAATACCGATTCTCAGGGATTGAATCATCGTGGGCAGGGATTTGGCTACGGTAATCAATCCCCCGACAGCCACCGCCCCAGCACCAATGTAACGAATATAACGATTCCAGATCTGGTCGGCTGACATCTGGGCAATGGGCAGGAGTTGTTCGGGAAAGAGAGGCTGGGGGAGATGCTCACCGAAATAGGCAATCAATGGGATAATACCCAACCAGGATAACATACCGCCGGCGACCATTATCCCGGCGATCCGGGGACCAAGGATGAAACCGACACCCAGTAAAGCCGGTGTGGGTTCCATGCCTAGGACAGCCTTTTTCAAAACCGGCACTTTTAAAAATATCTTTTCCGGCCAGAGATGGAAGAAGCCGATCAAGCTTTTATACACAGCTCCTATTCCCAGGCCAAGAAAGACGTTTTTGGCTTTGGCACCGCCCTCGTCAGCTGCAATTAGGACCTGAGCGGCGGCAGTTCCTTCGGGATAGGGAAGGGTAGCGTGTTCCCGCACGATCAGGAAGCGACGCAAAGGAATCATGAAAAGAACTCCCAATACACCACCGCACATGGCCAGAGCCCCAATCTTCCAGATGGTGGGGTTAAATCCCCAGAGGAAAAGAGCGGGAATGGTGAAGATGATCCCGGAAGCCAGGGAAGAACTGGCAGACCCAGTGGTTTGAGCAATGTTGCAATCCAGAATTGAGCTTTGTCCAAGAAGCGGGGTTAATAGGCGAAATACAGCTACGGCGATGACCGCTAAGGGGATGGCTGTGGAAATAGTCAAGCCGACCCGGAGACCAAGATAAGCATTGGCTGAGCCGAAAATCACACCGAATACAGCCCCGATAAAAACGGCTTTAAAAGTGATGTCCCGATAGGGGGCGACTTCAGGAACATAAGGCTTAAAGTCGTTACCCATCCTTTCTCCTTTTTTTATATTTGGCTCAGCTCCACAGCCTGGCTTTGGAACCGAGCCTTATTAGCGGCAACTTTTTAAATTATTACCAGTTTGGCCACAGTTTTTTCCCAACTAAGAGCAGAAATAAAAGCATGTCCATGTTGGCCTAGTTGTTCGGCCAGCTGAGGGTCGCTGGCCAGTAAGTCAATTTTGGCGGCAATAGCTTCTGGCTCAGGAGAAGTGATGTAGCCAGATTGGCCATCCGTCACCAGTTCACTTGGGCCGCCGGAATCAGTAGTGGTGAGGACTGGTTTATAACAAGCGAAGGCTTCACCGGTAACAAAACCATAATCCTCCTGGAAAGGGGCAAAAAAAACGGCCCGGCATCGGGCAAAATGACTCATGACAGTTTGTTCATCAGCTTGGGAGAGAATTTGAATGCGGTGGCTCAAGCCCAGATCTTTAATCATTTGCTCCAGTCGGTTCTTTTCCGGTCCCTGGCCGATAATCACTGCTTTGATTTCTGGGTGGCGGACATATTGGAAAGCCCCTACCAGGAGATGGAGTCTTTTCAAGGGATGAAGGCGGGAAACACTGAAAATGAAGTTGTCATACCCTTCCAGACGATAATCACGAGGAGGAGGGGGAGGATAGAGAACTTCAGAGGGAATTTTACCCCAACGCCGGAGTCTGGTCTGGATGGTTCGTGATTGGGCATAAACTCGGGTGACGTTTTTCTTCAGGAGATATCGGTCCAAAGCGTGGATCAATAGGCGGCGGACTTTTTCTTTGATTANTCCCCGGCGGGAAAGTTGTCCGGCCAGCATTTCCCAGAGGTCATAGTACTCCCGGAGCCGGTGATTTAGCCAGCAGACATGGCGTGGGTGGCGGACGGCATAGCTGGGAAAGCGAAAGGAAATAACCTGATGAATCTCCCGACCCAGACCATCCTGACCCACATCGGTTAACCAATTGGCCAGATAAGCCTGNAATTGCCGGCCGAAGCGATTCTGGGGGGTGAGCATGAGGTCGGCTTCATAACCGGCTTCTCGAAGAGCCCGGACAGTGCTACGGGCGATCATCAGATGGCCGCCCTCGACAAAAGGAACATCGGAAGTGACGACCAGAATCCGGCCTTTTCTCACCATATCGTTCTTTTATTCTTCTCGTCTTCGCTTACGACCGCTCCCATTTTACTGAAGATGACCCATAAAATCGAGAATTTTTTGAAAAAGGGAGAGTGAAGATTACTTTAGGGTCTGAATGGCTTTTTGGTTATTATTAGTATTGAGCACCAACAAAGCTTTTCCTGTACCACTGCTGGAACCATAACAATATTTAATATCAATGGCTGCGTTTCCCAGGAGAGCACCCACTTCTGCTCCCGCGCCAATCCGGTCATCAATAAGAATGGTCACCACTTCGACCTGTTTGACTTCGTATTTCATAGATTGGAGACATTGAAAGGCTTTCTCGTGGTCGGTACAAAGAATATGGAAGATACCTTTATTATCAAGAGTGTAGGCCAATAGGGCTCGCAGATTGATCCCGGAGTTGGCCAGAGTTCCCAGGACTCGATGGAGAATTCCCGGTTCGTTGGGAGTAGTCACTTGAAGCTCCACATCTAATTTAACGTTTGGCAACCTTACCTCCTTTTAAGAAAAAGCATTATAACAAATTTATAACCCGAAAGGCAAAAAAGAGTTTAGCCGGAGGATTAATTTCCAAGGGGTGGTGGAATAAATTCTTGATCACCATTTAATTCGGCTTAGGGCAGAAAGATGATTCTGGATGGAGGGAAATAGAGATTATGGTATAATGCAGCTTTCTTGCTTGATTAAGAGTCGCTAGATTAAAAAAGGAGAAAGGGATGAATGAACGTCCGATTAAAGTGGCTATAATTGACAATTCTCTTGATCCCAATGTTTATACTCCGGTGGCTCATTGGTCCAAATATTTTAGTGTTCCCTGGAAAGCCTTCCGGGCCCAAGAAGGCAACTGGCCTTCACTGAAGGAAGGATTTACCCATTTTCTTCTCACCGGGTCAGAAGCAACGATTCTAGAAAAAGAAAAATGGGTTAGTGAAGAGATGGAATTTATCCGGGAGGTGGTCGCCGCCGGCTATCCTCTTTTGGGGAGTTGCTGGGGGCATCAGCTCCTGGCAGTGACTCTAGTAGGTGAGGGCACGGTCCGTCGTTGTCACCAGCCGGAAGTGGGCTGGATAAAAATAGAAGTGGCCAAACCCTCCTTTNTTTTAGGTGAGGCTGAAGACTTTTTTTCCTTTACGGTTCATTTTGATGAAGTTTATCGTCTTAGTGAAAAGTTCGAGATCCTGGCTTCAACCTCCGTCTGTCCCATTCAGGCTTTTCAGATGAAGGGTCAACCGGTCTGGGGTATCCAATTTCATCCCGAAATTGAGATAAGTGAGGCGAGGGATTTATTACAGCGATTGATTAATAAGGGGGTTCCGACGGCGGAATATTTTCAAAAAGTTCTGGCCTCATCTCCGCAGGATTCCGGCCGGATAAAGACTATTGTTCAGAGATTTCTGGCCGCCCGGCCGAGAGAGACTGGGTAGAATCACTTTTTCTCTTGGCGGAAGGAAAAGTAACCCTCAGTATGTTTTTTTCATTTATCTCAAAGGTCAGCAGATGTGATGAATTAATTGTCAAATATCGAAACCCATGGCATCTTTAAGTACGATTAACCCAAAATAATAATAAAATTGGCGGTTTTTCTTGACAAACTGGGAAAAATAATATTATTTAAATTATGAACTTACAAAGAGTTCCAGGTTCATAATCTTACGTTTACAAGGAGGAGGAATGAGAAATAAAAAATTAATCATCGGAGTGATTGGGCTTATAATGCTCTTTTCCCTCACATCTTTTGCCGAAACAAAAAAATTGGAAGAAATCGGACGTTATACGTTTGTAAGGATTAAGGGGGAAGTGCCCACCGAAGAAGTGATGAAGATTCTTCTGGATAAGTATGCTGGGGATATCAAGTACGGTTTTGATTTAGCCGGATACGGCGATCTTTATCTGCCTTTCATGGACCAGTTGCGGGCGGCTAAATTCGAAAAGAAGGAATTGGCCATCGGTGATCATTTAATGTGGATGTTGTTCCGTTCCCACGGTAAAATTAAAGTTGTTCAGGATCTGGAGTGGGCTGGCAAAAAGCCTCTACCTGTGTTTGCTTTTACTGTCGTCAAGGGATACAAGCATTATGAATTTATCATGCCGGCTCCTTGCGGGAATATTTCTCTGCGAAAAGTGGAAGAGATTATTCCAGAAGCTATCTGCGACCTGAAAGTTTCTCCGGCCAAAGCCAATCTCAATGATCCCATTTCTGTTGATATGAGTGGCACGCAGCATGCCAAGTCGATGGAAGTTGATATTATTGCGCCGGATGGAACCAAGATTGCCACCAAGACACTTTCTCCGGACAATCCCAAATTCCAGACCAAATTAACCAAACCGGGTGAATTTACTTTCAAAGCCCGGGCCATTAACCCGGAAGGTAAAGTCTCAACCAATCCTTGTGAAGCCAAAGTTTACATTAATTATCCTCCGGTTTGTAAACTTTGGACTTCTTGCTTGCCTTGTAAGGACTATGTTGGTCGACCGGTGACTATAGACGCCTCTCAATCAACCGACCAGGATGGTGAGGTAGTTAAGGCCAATTTTGAAATCACTGATGAAGCCGGCAACCGGGTGGATACTTATTCTGATTCTGAAAAACCATTTACCTGGGAGAAGATCTTTATTAAACCTGGTATTTACACTATTACGGGGATCGTCACCGATGATTTCGGAGCAGTTTCTGAACCAGCCAAGATTGAAATTGAAGTCACCGAAAAGAGATCCTTCTTCCTCATTGAAGGAGGACCACTTATTGCCCGCGGAAGTGCCGGACCTTATGTTGCTGCCCGAGCCGGTCTCTTGTACAAGGTCGTTCCCGGAACACTCGATTTTATCCTTTCTGGTGGCGGTAGTCTGGCTCTCAAAGGTTCGCCCTGGAAGTCATTCTTTATGGCTAATGTGCTGATGAATCTGCGGGCTGGACCGGCCTTTTTTGGTGCTGGAGCAGGATTTTCCACTAAAGTCCGGGAGGAAAGAAGTTCAGATGCTGAACTCATCGGCCAAGTTGGNTATGAGATGTTCAACAACTTTATCAATGCTGGCTCTCTCTTCTTTGAAGTCAGAGCTCCAGTAGGAGAAGGACGTTCATTCTCCAAACACTATAAGTTGATGCTTGGTTTTCGGTTTATTTTCTAACCGAGAATTGTCTCAGGAAAGAAAAAGGCCAGGGATTTATTCCCTGGCCTTTTTTATAGATAAAAGCCGATGAAAATAGCTCTTATCGGAGCCGATGGTCAACTGGGAACAGATCTNGCCCAACAGTTAAAATTAAAAAAGATTCCCTTTCAGCCTCTCTATTTTCCCCAATTTGATATAACCCAACCGGCAGAAGCACGCAAAGTACTCTCAAATTTAAAGCCCGACATCNTNATCAATACCGCCGCTTATCATCGAGTTGATGAATGTGAGGATTATCCTGAGAAAGCTTTTAAAGTCAATGCCCTGGCCGTGCGGCAATTATCTTTAATCTGTCGTGAACTGGGGGCCACACTGGTCCATTTCAGTACCGACTATGTTTTTGACGGCCGCAAGAAAAGCCCTTATACCGAGGAAGATTGTCCGCGGCCCTTGAGTGTCTATGCCGCCTCCAAACTGGCTGGAGAGAATTTTGTTCAGGCCATTCTGGAAAAATATTTTCTCATTCGCACCTGCGGTCTTTATGGGGTGGCCGGGTGCTGGGGGAAGGGGACGAATTTTGTTGAAACTATGATCAAGCTGGCCAAGAAAGGTCAGACCATCCGAGTGGTTAATGATCAACATGTAACACCAACCTCTACCTGGGAGTTAGCGGCCAGAATTATTGAAATTCTAGAGACCCGAGCTTATGGANTCTATCATTTGACCAACGAAGGTGAATGCACCTGGTTTGAGTTTGCTGGCAAAATTTTTGAGTTACTTGGTCTTAGACCGGAATTGCTCCCAGTTTCCAGCCGGGAATTTGGAGCCAGAGCTGTCCGGCCGTTTTATTCTGTTCTCGAAAACAAACGCGCCTCAATCCTGGGAATAACTCCTTTTTCTCCCTGGGAAGAAGCTTTGCAGGATTACCTCATCAGGAAAGGGCACCTCTCAACTGACAAATGAGAGGAGTTTTTGATAAATTCGCGGGGGTAGGGAGGCCAGTCGGAGATTCCGGTCAGTCACCACGTGGACGGTTTCTCCTGTAGCGTGGAGGAGGGAGCCATCTTCGGACAGGATTTGATAGGCGAAGACAAGTTTGCGAGGCGATATCTCTTTCAGGGATACTCGCAGGCGGAAAAGGTCATCATAGTTTAACGCTCGCCGATAGCGGCAGTGCGCTTCGACCACCACCAGAAAAAAGCCACTATCTTCTATTTCTTTGTAAGAGATCCCGGCCTGCCGGCAGAATTCGGTGCGGCCGATTTCAAACCAATCGAAATAGACCCGATTATGAACGACCCCCATACGGTCAACTTCGGAATAGCGGACGCGGATGGTGGTCTCGATGAATTTATAAAAATTGGCTGAAGGGTCAATCGAAGATTTTACTGAGCTTGCTGAGCTCTTCGTGGTAGTATTTCCGGAAAAGGATTTCCCATTCTCGACTGCCTTCTTTGATGCCTTTTTTCTGAGACTCGATTTTTTGGATTGCTTTTTGTTCGAGTTGCTCATAGAGTTTTAGTTCCCTTTCAATACTTCTGACAATTGAGAGACGGATTTCGTTGGGCTCATCGAGAAATTCGACATTATCGTCCTTGAACATTAGATTAAGGATCTCTCTGGATAAATAATTGATTTTTTCTCTCGATAAACGGACACTCACAGCACTATATTCCTTTCTTTGGCCAATTTAGTTTTAATCATTCTAAACATGGTCTGGTATTCAATATTTTCTTTGCGAATTTTCTCGATGTGCTTATTGAGAATCTCTCTTACTTCCTGGTCGAGTTCATCTTCCTTCTGGAATTCATTATAAATTAATTGAGCAATCTGCTCGATTAACTTGATTTTATCATCGGCAATTATTTTTTCTTCTTTTAATAAATTACGAACTATAGAAAAAGCCAGATGTTCAATCTGCATTTTGTTAAGTCTCATAGTATATTTAAAATACACCAGAAATTAGCAAATTTCAAGAGAAGTTATATAGATTTAATATACATCACCTTTTTGGAGACTTAGGAGGGTCAGCCGAAGATAATAGAAAGATAAATTCGGGGGAAATGTCTATTTTTCTTTAACCGATAAATACAGGTTATAAATAAATCCGCCCAAACAAAGGCCAAAGGTGAAACACATGAAGATTATTGATTCTGTTCTCATGGTTGTTCCTAAATAAGCATTAATCAAAAAAAATTATTATATTTATCTTTTCCCGAAAAATCCATGGCTGAATGTCAGAATTAAGAGAAACAGTGGTGAATCGCCATAAAATTGTCGCTCTATTAGATTTCACCACCTCAACCAATGACTACAAAAGGTTGAAATGATTTTTTCTCCGGTTGGTATTTAACCAGACCGAGAAGTTGACCCTGAAGATTAAAGGATCGAAAGATAAGGGACATTTCTTCCGGTGGCTGGCTTCGTTGGAAGGAGAAATCTTCTTCAGCGGGCAGGCGATGAATTATTCTTCTTTCAGAAATTGAATTCCCTTGACAAATCAGGTAAGAACCTCTTTCGTCTAAAATGATTTTTGGAAAAAAGGGGAGAAGTTTCTCCAAGGGGATAATAAATTCCTCAAATTTTTGCTGGGCAGCTAAATCGTTTATTTTCTCCAGGTTAAAACTCTCGCTCAGGTCTAAATTGCCGATTTTAGTCCGGGTCAAGCGGTAAAGATGGGCTCCGCAGCCCAATTGTTTTCCTAGATCATGAGCCAGAGTCCGGACATAAGTTCCAGAGGAGCAATCAAGCTTAAATTCGAGGAAGGGCGGCTGGTAATCAATCAGCTGGAAACGGTAGATTTCAACTTCAATTGGCTGGCGTTCGACCTTTTTCTGGTTACGAGCCAGATAATACAGAGGCTTCCCTTTAAATTTTTTGGCCGAAAAAAGAGGGGGCAGCTGGCTGATTCTTCCCGAAAAACTCTGGAGAGCTGCTTCAATCTTTTCCTGCGCTGGAAAGGAAGTGACTTCCTCGGTTATTGGTTCTCCTTCTGTATCATAGGTTGAAGTCGCCCAACCCAGTCTGATTGTTCCATGATAGGATTTATCCATTTTTGAATAAAAAGGAAAGAAACGAGTGGCTTTGCCCACAGCTATAAGCAGGAGCCCGGTGGCTATTGGGTCAAGTGTTCCGAAATGCCCCACTTTACTGAGCTGCAGTATATCTCTAATCCGCAGGACAATATCATGGGAGGTTAGACCGGCGGGTTTATTGACGAGAATAAGGCCTTCTTTATTCATCAAGACTTACAGGCCTTTCAAAAAAAGGAAATAGACTTTCTCGGGAATTTCTTCAATCAATGCTTCATATTTCCCCTGGACCGTGAAACCAGCCGCATGAAAATGCCCCCCACCCCCAAAATGCTCGGCGATGGCTGCTGCATTGGCTCGTCCCCGCGAACGAATACTGACCCGGTAAACATCCTGCTCCATCTCTTTAAAAAAGAGAACCACCTGAATGTTTCTAATCGAGCGGGCCAGGGTAGTAATATCTTCAGTGTCAATTTCCTTCAATCCCAGAGAGGCCAATTCTTGCTTGAACATGGAGATAACCGCAATTTTGCCCTGACCTTTAATCTGGAGACGAGAAAGAACGCGGCCGAGGAGGATGATTTTATCCGGGGTATTATTATTGAAAAGAAGTTCTGAAATTTTGATGGGGTCAGCTCCGCTTTTAATGAGATGAGCACATACTTCAAAGGCTTCGGCCCGAGTGTTGGAGAATTGAAATGAACCGGTGTCGGAAACGATTCCGCAATAGAGATGGTCGGCTATTTCCGGGGTTATCTTCACCTCTAGTTCCCGGCAAAGATAATAAACCATTTCCGCTATGGCGGAAGCTTCAGGCTCCACCCAATTGATATCCCCGTAATAGTCATTGGAGTGGTGATGATCGATATTAATTTTAAAGTAATTATCCAGGGTGGAGTGTCCGGAACGAGAAACATTGGCACACTCCAGGAGAATGACGCAGTCAAACTTATCCGGAGGTATTTCTCCGATTTGAATGAGATTAATGGAAGGGAAGCTGTCAAAAGGGTGGGGAGTAGGGTCTTTGTTGATAATAACCATTTCTTTACCCAGCTTCCGTCCTAGGTGGTAGAGAGCAATGCTGGTGCAGAGAGAGTCTCCATCNGGTCGTAGATGAGAAGTAATCACTATGCGCTGACTTTGTTTAATTTTGGCAGCTGTTTTTTTAAGCGCTTCTCCGTTCATTGGACCTGCTTTTATTACTTTTTTTGATTGCTCTGGTGCTTGATAATTGCTTTATTTTTCATAAATAAGAAAAAATAGCAAAGGATTATACAGAATTTTTTACCAAGAAGCAATATATAAGGTCCATCGCCATCATGAGTATCGGAGAATACGAGAGAAACTGAGGACAGGGAAGACAGGTGAAGGTTATTTTTTTATTTTATTCAAAAGTCGATTTAACTTTTCTTCTTCTTCGGGAGTGGAATCGAGATAGAAAGTCAGTGCCGGGATATATTTAAGTCTGATTCTTGAGCCGATAAGGCGGCGATAATGGTAAGCCTGACGGTTTAAATTGACGATGAAATCCCGGGCATTAAGTTGGGGTTGGTAGAAACTGAGATGGATTTCAGCCACTTTGAGGTCTTTACTGACATANACATGAGTTACGGAAATCAAACCGCTTTTTTCTTCTTCCACTGAATGGAGGATTATTTGACTGATCTCTTCTTTAATAAGAGAAGCCACTCTTTTTTGTCGCAAGGTCTCGTTTTGTTTTTTCATTTGAGATCAGATAAGTTTCACCAAAAATGAATTTGATGGAAAGTAACTTCACCTTCGATGGCCAAATCAATATCACTTAAGATTTTGTTAAAGATGGAGATAATCAGATTTTTATTGTTATTGAGAGTGACAAAACCAATGCGGGAGCGTTGCCATTTGTCAAGAAAGTCAATTTCAGCCAGCGCTACGTTATATCGCTTTTGAATTTTGTCTTTGATTTTGTTCAAGGTCTTTCTTTTTTCTTTAAGTGAGTGGGCATAGGGGAGATATATCTCGATTTCCAGAAGTCCGATGACCATTTCCCGCTAAAAGCTAATTATTTTCAGGGCTATTTCGTTTCTTTTTCAATGACAAAGGCTTCGATGATGTCTCCCTTTTCGATTTCTTTAAATTTGTCCAGGGCGATGCCGCATTCGTAGCCTTTTTTAATTTCTGTAACACTGTTTTTTAGATGTTTTAAAGAAGATATCCGGCCGGTATAAATGACCTCATCATTGCGGATAACTCGAGCTTGGGCATTCAGCACTATTTTACCGTCTGTAACATAACAGCCGGCAACAACTCCTACCCGGGGGATATTAAAAATTCGTCTTATTTCGGCTCGACCGAGGTAAACTTCCTTTTCCTCGGGCTCCAGCATTCCGGCCAGGGCTTTCTTTAAATCATCTATAAGCTGATAAATAACCCGGTAAAGCCGGATCTCAACATGTTCTTCCTTGGCCACTTCTTGAATCTTGGCTGGTGCTTTGGTGTTGTAACCAATAATGATGGCGTTGGAAGCTGAGGCCAGGAGCACATCGGATTCGGTTATTTGACCCGTGGAAGCATGAATGATATTTATTTTGACGTCATTGGTACTCAGGGAGGGGATTAAGTCCCGGAGAGTTTCCACTGAGCCCTGGACGTCGGCTTTAATAATCAGGGGAAGTTCTTTTTTCTCCTTCTCTTCCAACTGTTTGAAAAGCTGGTCNAGCGTTAATTTTTCCGGCCGGGCCGGGCCTTCTTTCTTTTTTAATTTACTCTGGCGATANGCAATAATTTTGTCAGCCATATCCTGATTAGCCACTGCCTGAAAGAGATCTCCGGCCTGGGGAACTTCACTGAAGCCCAGGATTTCCACCGGCACCGATGGTTCAGCCTGTTTCAGAGGTTTGCCCTGTTCATCGAACATGGCCTTAACTTTGCCCGAACAAAGACCGGAGACAAAGGCTTCACCTTGACGTAGAATTCCCAGCTGGACAATAACCGTGGCTAAAGGGCCGCGCCGGGTGTCAAGACGAGCTTCAAGGACAACTCCTTGAGCCGGCACCTGGTGATTGGTTTTGATTTCCATAACTTCGCTGAGCAGGGTGAGCATTTCTAGAAGCTCATCGATATTCTTTTTTTCTTTGGCTGAAATTTCGACACAGATAGTATCACCACCCCATTCTTCAATCAGCAACCCCTCTTTGGACAATTGTTGTTTGACTCGATCAAGGTTGGCCTCAGCTTTGTCGATTTTATTGATGGCCACCAGAATAGGTACACCGGCTGCTTTGGCGTGAGCAATGGCCTCTTTGGTTTGAGGCATGACGCCGTCGTCAGCCGCCACGACCAGGACAACGATATCCGTCACCTGGGCCCCGCGAGCTCTTAATTTGGTGAAGGCTTCGTGTCCGGGCGTATCAATAAAAGTAATCGGCTTACCTTTATAAGTAATGCGGTAAGCACCAATATGCTGAGTTATACCGCCGAACTCTCTTTCAGCGACGTTTGTTTTCCGAATAGCGTCCAGCAGAGTTGTTTTCCCATGGTCAACATGACCCATCACCGTGACTACTGGTGGTCGAATAATCAAATTGCCTTCATCAGCCAAGGCCTTGCTTTTGACAATTTCCTCGATAGATTTGATCTCCAGAGGTTTTTTAATTATCTCTGATAAATGGGGCAGAATATCGTCTTCAATAATATCGTTGATATTGACCGTAAAGCCAGCCTCGATCAATGATTCAATTAAGTCTTTTCCTTTAACATTTAATTGTTCACATAGTTGCCGGAAGGTGGTTCCTTCCTGAATAATAAAGCTCGCCGGAGCTTTTTCTTTAGCGGCTTTTTTCCCTTTTTTGGCTTCTGTCTCTTTTTTCATGGCCATTTAATTTAATCCTTTTTGATTTTAATCGTCCAGCTAACCAGTTTGGAAGCTAAGCGAACATTGGTTCCTCTTTTTCCTATCGCCAGAGAATATTGGCTTTCCGGAACCACAGCTTGAAGAATTTTCTGATGCTTGTTGAGGATAAATACCTTGGTGACCTTGGCCGGGCTGAGAGCCGCCCGGGCATAGTCGAGGGGATTATCCGACCATTTGATGATATCTATTTTTTCTCCATTTAGTTCTTTGCTGATNGCCATAATCCGGTTGCCTTTTACCCCGATACAGGAACCCACCGGGTCCACATTTTCATCTTTGGTGAAAACAGCCACCTTGGCTCTTTCTCCGGGCTGGCGCACAATATTTTTTATAAAGATTGTTTTATTGGCTATTTCGGGAATTTCTAATTCCAGTAATTTGTAGAGAAATTTAGGGTTAGTCCGGGATATGACCACCTGAGGGCCTGTATTTTCGCGGAAGACATGCGTNATGACACCCTTTACGCGGTCACCCCGGCGGAATTCTTCATTAGGCAGTTTTTCCCGATAGGGAAGAAGCACGTCGGTTTTATTCACTTCAATGATCATATTTTGATTGGCTTCAAATCTTCTTAGAATACCAGTGATGATTTCTCCCAGGCGGGGNGCAAACTCCTGATAAACCTTTTCCTGTTCAGCATTTCTTACTTTCTGGAGAATAACATGTTTGGCTGCCTGAGCAGCAATTCTGCCCAATGTGTCTGAAGGTAAGTCTATTTCAATGTAATTTCCTAGAGAAGCTGTAGCATCAATCTTCTTGGCTTCTTCCAGAGAAATTTCTGTGGCTGGATTCTCGGGTTTTTCCACAATTTTTTTAATGGTATAGACCCGAAGTTCGCCTTTTTCAGGTTGAAAGAAAACGTTTATTTTCTCATCATTAATGAAATATTTACGGGAAGCCACACGAAGTGATTCGGTAATTGCCGCCACAATCACTGAAGTATCCACGCCTCTTTCTTTGCTCAGTTGAACAATGGTATTCCACACGTTGACTTTCATTCTTGATTCTCTTCGTCTTATATATCCAGATGGTATTTGGTTTTAAGAAGGCATGAATTATAACTTAAATAAGGTAATAAGGCAAACTCCGAATATAATGTGGATCTGNGATCTAGCCTTGGAATAGAATGACGNAGGGTTGTTTGAAGGCGAGGGAGAATAATGATTAATTATCATTGAGGAGGTGCCTTTCTTACCTGGGGCGGCAAGAGATGTATCTCCTCCTTGTATATGACACGTGATAAGAGGGGGCAGGTCTTCACATTTGCCATTCATGATGAAAATAAGTATCAGACACCGGATCAAATAAGGTGGCTGAAAAAAAAGGTGTCTAACACCTCATTTTTTACTGGTCCTGGTTTTCTTCATGTTTCAACCGGCGGCCAGNCGGCCGGGAAGAGTTACTTCATAATTAGAGGAGCAAAGACAAGAGCGACTACCGCCATCAGCTTAATCAGAATATTCATAGAGGGCCCCGCCGTATCTTTAAGAGGATCACCTACTGTATCACCAATGATTGAGGCAGCGTGCGTCGGAGTGCCTTTTCCTCCCAGATTGCCCTCTTCGATCCATTTTTTGGCATTATCCCAGGCGGCGCCAGCATTGGCCATAAAGATCCCCAGTAATACTCCGGTAGCGGTAGCTCCAGCCAAAAATCCACCCAGGGCTTCTGCTCCCAGGAGAAAGCCCACCAGGAGAGGAGTCACCACCGCACTTACCCCAGGCAGAATCATCTCTTTTAGCGCATTACGGGTGACAATATCAATACAGCGGTTGGAGTCGGGTTTGGCTTTACCTTCCAGCAGCCCTTTTATTTCTTTGAATTGACGTCTAATCTCGCGCACCATTTCGTTGGCGGCTCGGCCGACAGCATTGAGGGTCATTGATGAAATGGCAAAAGGCATCAGCGCTCCGAGAAGCAATCCCACTACTGTATTGACATCAGTCAAGTTGATTGAACTCAAGTTAGCGGTTTTCTGGTAAGCTGAGAAAAGAGCCAGAGCAGTTAAAGCGGCTGAACCGATGGCGAAACCTTTCCCGATAGCCGCTGTAGTGTTACCTAAAGAATCCAGCTTGTCGGTTATTTTTCTTATGGATGGATCAGCATTGGACATTTCAGCGATTCCGCCNGCGTTATCGGCGATGGGACCGTAAGAGTCTGTGGACATGACAATGCCGATTGTCCCCAGCATACCCACGGCTGAGATGGCAATCCCATAGAGGCCGGAGAACTTATAAGAGAGGAAGATAGCGGCACTCAAAGTGAGGAGAGGTAAGATGGTGCTTTCAAAACCGACGGCCAGACCGGTGATCAGGGAAGGAGCACTTCCCTGTTGGGCACTGCGAGCAATTCGTTTGATGGGCGGTCCAGAGGTAAAGAATTCACTCTCCAGGCCAATTAAAACTCCGCTCATAATTCCAAAGACTACACTCCAGAAAATATTAATATTATTGACCAGAAGTTTAATCACTATTAGACTGCCCAATAAGAAAAGAGCCTGGCTGATATAAGTCGCATTCCGAAGAGCTGATTGAGGACTCAATCGTTTTAACCATTCAATGGAGAAAACACCAATGATGGAGGCCACAAGCCCCACTGTAATTAAGAGGAGGGGAAGACTCATATAGGCCAGAGCGGAGGAAAAAGTAGCTCCGATAGCCATNGAAGCCACGACTGAGCCGACATATGATTCGAATAAATCAGCTCCCATGCCAGCGGTATCGCCTACATTATCGCCCACATTGTCGGCAATAACGCCAGGATTGCGGGGGTCATCCTCCGGGATGCCTGCTTCCACTTTGCCCACCAGGTCCGCTCCGACATCCGCACTTTTGGTATAAATTCCTCCACCTACCCGGGCAAATAAGGCGACGGAACTGGCCCCCATGGCAAAGCCATTGATGATTAATGGATTTTTGGTGAAAAAGAAAAACAGACCTAAACCGGCCAGTCCTAAAGAAGCTACAGAAAGGCCCATAATGGCTCCGCCCCGTAGAGCAGTGGAGAGGGCCAGGGGAGTTCCAGCCTCAATGGCTGCTTGTGTGGTCCGGACAGAAGAGCGGGTTGATCCTTTCATGCCGATGAATCCGGCCAGCATGGAACAGGCGGCTCCAGTTAAAAAGGCCAGCGCCGTATAGATGGTGAATAGCTGCCAGAGGATGATGAAGACAACGGCCACAAAAACTGAAATATAAATATATTCTCTTCGGAGGAAAACCATTGCTCCAGAGTGAATTGCCTCGGAAATTTCAATCATTAAGGCCGAACCCGGCGATTTCTTTTTAATCGTCAGGTAAAGAATCAGAGCAATGGCTAAGCCAATTACTCCTAAGAAGATAGAGAAAAGTGTCCACAAATTGAGATCACCCATGAGCTCTTTCTCCTGTGAAGATAAATCAAGCTTATAGCATAAAAATAAAGATTTTGCAATCAATAGTTAATGGATAAACTTAATAAAAAATTGATTATTATTCTGTTTTTTTAAGAAGAGTNTTTTTGGGCTCATCACCCTCGATCTTTTCATTCTCAGGCATCTAAATTAATGATGAGCCTTTTTTTATAAAAGAAAAGCNCTGATGAGATTGACTTCGACAGAAGAACGTTAAATCAAAGAGAAAAGGAAAATCATGGTCAGGACAGAGAGGTTACCACCCAGCCTACCTCACCGTCTGGGAGTAATTCCCCGTCATGAAATTCTTCATCAGGTACTGAGTGATGGACTGGTTAGTCATTGGTTATCCACGGGTTTTTCTCCCCCCGAGGAATTTCCNCGGATTATAATTGACCTGACTTTGGTAGATACCCTGGATAAGCTCTTGTGGAGGACAGAGATAAAAGAAAAGAGAAGATGTTCTCCCAGTGAAATCCTGGTTATTATCATCTGGGTTGAAGCTATTACCGGTCGAATAGTCAAGCGAAATTTTTATCCCTGGTTAAAAGAAGAAGAACTCAGAGAATTGACTTATTCTCGGGAGTAACCATCTCTCCCTTTAAGCTATAAGGNCCGTAGTCGGTTATTTTGACCCAGACAAATTGACCAATAACTTCCCGGGAGGCGGAGAAATTAATTACCTGATAGGCTTCATTTCTTCCGGAGAATATCATTTTGTCTTTTTTGCTTCGTCCGGTGCAGAGAACCTTCATTACTCGCCCACAAAGGGCTTTGTGCTGGGCCAGTTGGATCTCTCGCTGGAGCGCCTGAAGTTTAATCAGCCGCTCTTTCTTTATTTCCAGAGGAACGCTGTCATCGAGTTTGGCGGCCGCCGTGCGAGGCCTAGGGGAATAACGAAAGGAAAAGATGTTGTCAAAGCGGACCTGGCGAAGAATATCCAGAGTTTGCTCAAAATCTTCTTCTTCTTCCCCCGGAAAACCCACAATAATATCCGTGGATAAACTGACATCTGGAACCAGTTCCCGGAGCATGGCAATCTTTTCCAGATATTCTTCCCGGGTATAATTCCGACGCATCAATGCCAAGATTTTATTGGAACCGGACTGGATGGGTAGGTGAAGCTGATGACAGACTTTATCCAGATGGGCCATGGCCTCAACCAGTCTGAGGTGAAAATTTCGGGGATGAGAGGTGATAAAGCGGATCCATTGGATTCCCTCGATCTGGTTGACTTTTTCCAGAAGAGACACCAGGTCCTTCCCTGAAAGAGGGTCCCGATAGGAATTAACATTTTGTCCCAGAAGATGAATTTCCTGATACCCGGTATCAGCTAATTTTTTGACTTCGTCAATGATCAATGGTAAAGGACGATATTTCTCCCGGCCGCGGGTAAAGGGCACCACACAATAAGNGCAGAAATTGTTGCAGCCTTCCATGATAGTGACATAAGCACTGACCGNGCTTGTCCTCCGGGCCGGAGCCGGTAGTTCATGCCAGTCGGTGTGCCATTCAGTCGCCAGTTCTCTGGCTTTAGAAAAGACCAATTCATTGAGGCGGTGATAATTATCCGGGCCGACGATGAAATCTACGTGGGGCGCTTTGAGAAATATTTCNTCCCGCCGCAGTTGAGCCACACAACCGGCCACGCCAATAATAGCCCGGCCTTTTTCCTTGAGAGCTCGAAGGCGGCCTAGTAAAGAAAAAAGTTTCTCTTCTGATTTCTCCCGGACAGCACAGGTATTAATAATGATCAAATCACTCTTTTCCGGAGAATTGACCGGCTTTAACCCGGCTTGATTCAGAAGTCCGCTGATGTGTTCTGAGTCATTAACGTTCATCTGACAGCCGAAGGTATGAATAAAGTAAGTCCTTGGCTGGGGAGACTGGTCTCTGGCCAAGGAAGCCACTTTTCTCAGTTTAGAATTACGCATTTTCTTTAGAGGAAAAATGATAGCATAGTTAAGGNAGATGGGAAACAGCCCCCCTTTTACCCGTGGTGATGAAGCAGCATTTCGCGGGCATTTTTCAGAGCCGTTTCCGTCAGGCGACTTCCCACAGTGAGACGGGCGATCTCTTTAACTCGCTCTTCGAAATTGAGCAGCTGGAGTCGGGTGAAAGTCCGGCCGCCTTTGACCGCTTTCTCAATTCGGTAGTGGTGGGTNGCCACGACAGCGATTTGAGGGAGATGGGTGATACAAATGACCTGATGGTTTCGGGCGAGTTGGGCTAGTTTGGCGGCCACTGCTTCGGCCGTTTTACCCCCAATACCAGAGTCGATTTCATCAAAGATGAGCGTTTTGTTTTTCCCGGTCGAAGTTTTGCCGATCACTTTTAGGGCCAGCATTAGCCGGGATAATTCTCCTCCCGAGGCTATGCGGCGTAATGGCTTTAGTTCTTCGCCAGGGTTAGGGCTGATCAGGAATTCAACTTCATCCCATCCTTTTTCATGGACAATGGAGTCAGGCGGAAACTTCCGGAATTCGAATTTAACTTCAAACCTGGCCCGGGTCATGCCCAGGGATTTAATTTCCTTTTCCACCAGGTGATTAAACTCGGTGGCAAATTTCTTTCTCGCCTGAGATAACTGGTCTGCTTTTTTTCGATAGTCTTTTTCCAAATCCTTCAATTTTTCACCAAGCTCAGTCAGTTTCTCTTCACTTGAGCTGAGGAGCTGATATTCTTCCCGGGCTTTATCGAGATAGGCCAGGATTTCCGGTACAGTTGGACCGTATTTTCGTTTGAGTTTCTCGAGCANACTCAAGCGGGCTTCAATTCCATCCAGCTTTTCCGGGGAGACTTCATATTTTTCTTTAAAATCAAAGAGGTATCGAAAATATTCTTTAAGGAGGAGATTGAACTCCTCAAACGCTTTTTCCATTTCTTCAAAGGTGGCTTCAAAATTCTTTAATTCCCGCAGGCGATGAAGCATNTGNGTGAGAAGATTGGAAAGCGACAGATCTTCTTCGTAGCCCAGGGCGAGCATTTCTTCGACGAGTTGCTGGACCCGTTCAGCGTTCCGGAGGATTTCTCTTTCCCGAATCAATTCCTCTTCTTCACCAGTCTTAAGCTCGGCTTTTTCAATTTCATTAATTTGAAACTTGAGAAAATCCAGCCGCTGCCGGCGTTCCGCCTCTTTTAAAGACAATTTCTCCTTTTCCCGCAGTAATTTTTTCACCTGTTGAGCCAGATGGGTCACTTCTTCTCTTATGGCCAATAAACCCGCNACCTCATCCAGATAATCGAGTTGAAATTCCTTATTCCGAAGAAAAATATGGTCATTCTGGCCATAGATATCCACCAGGTCGGGCCCGAAGGTTTTTATTTTTTTTAANGGCATCAGCACCCCGTTGACATAGGCCCGGGCGGTGCCATCCCGGGAGAGAGTTCTCTGGATAAGAATCTGGGAATTAGTGGCAGCCCTGGTACCAAGAAAAATAGCTTCTACCCGGAGTTCATCTTTACCGGTTCTTATTTTTTCGATATCTCCTTTTTCTCCCAGGGCCAAACGAATNCCATCGATGATTATTGATTTTCCAGCCCCTGTTTCTCCGGTTAAGACAGTGAATCCTTCCTTGAATTTGNCCTCGATATCTTCAATTGTGGCGAAATTCTGAATGTGGAGATATTTGAGCATCAGGATAAGACTAATATACCATTTTTTTATCTTATTATAATAGGAACCAGGGCTTTCTCCATATTAATGCGGCCATAGCCGACAAAATCGTCTTTACCCGGGTAATCCCTTGCATTGATGTCATCGGCGGTAAAGCGGATAATATCCATTATTTCATCAACGTGAAGCCAGGGTTTAATACTTTTAATCAGGGCCACCAGGCCGGAAACATGGGGTGCCGCCATGGAAGTACCATACCCATACCCATAGGGGAGGGAGTCCGGTCCCCAATACCAGGTGGGAACACAGCTGAGGATACGCACTCCGGGAGCAGCCACATCGATTTCCGGACCATGATTGGTCCAATCGGGACGGAGGTCATTGTAATCAGAAGCAGTGACAGCCAGGCAGTAATCATCATAGGCNGCTGGATAGAGAACGGCTGAGTTTTCATTACCGGCCGCGGCCACGACAACCACATCCCGTTCATAGGCATAGACCAGAGCTTCTTTCAGGGCCTGAGAGGGTTGATCGCCGCCCAGACTGAAGTTGATGACATCCGCTCCATTATCGGTGGCGTAGACAATAGCATCAATCATCCAGGAATAATATCCTTCACCATTGGCATCCATAACTTTAAGAGGAAGAATTTTACAATTCCAGGCCACCCCGGCTATGCCTTCCTCATTGTTNGTTTCAGCAGCAGCGATACCGGCGACATGAGTTCCATGACCATGGTCGTCAGTGGGGTCATTGTCATCATTAGCAAAATCGTAGCCGGTGGAGTGGATTTTATCATTGAGATCAGGATGTTCAAAATCAATGCCTGTATCAATAATGGCGATGACGACATCCTCTTTTCCCTTGGTTTCTTCCCANGATTCGGTGGCTCTGATATCCGCCCTAGACTTTCCCCGGGGACTTCCCGGAATCCCAATTTCCTGGCCACTGTTATAAAGGGCATACTGGTATTTGAAAAAGGTATCATTGGGGGTAATAGCAATTCTGGCTTTGTAGTCCGGCTCCACGTAGAGGACATCGGGATTCTGCTGGAAAACCTGGATGGCTTCTTCAACGGAGAGATTCTGGGGAACTTTTACCCGATAAATGTTCAATCGCGGGATACGTTTATACTCTCTGACCTGATAGGAGTCAAGGGTGGTGGCGATTAATTGAGAAGAAAGATGAGGTTTGAATTTAACCAGAAGATGGTCGGTTTTAGCTGAAAATGAGCGAGGCCGCCAAAGTTGGCCGTCATTCAAAATTCGGGGAGTAACCATCATTTCGGTTTGACGATTTGAGTCAGGTCGTTTTCTCAAAAATTGCTGATCTGAGTAAATAAAAGTCACCAGAAGGGTTAAGGCCANGAAGAGAATCAAGAATAAGCTTCTTTTTCTCATGTTAGTCCCCCTTAAAACGAATACATGATCTGAAGAGATGCTCCGGTGTCCAGACCATCTTTTGATGGAAAGAGATCCAGTCCGAATATGACGTTAATTGATGAAAGATTAAGAGTGGAACCCAGGGTGACAAAAACAAGGCTCTTTCCCTGGAGTTCCTTATCTTCAGTTCGCTGCAGGGTTTCAATTGTTTCTTCTAGAGAGAAATTACCTCGAAGAGGGCTGAGGCCCGTCCAGAGAAAAGGAGTCAAGTTCTCCAGCCCGGTATAAGTAATCACAGGTCCGACCCGAGCCTGCCACCAGGTTGGCTTTCCCTGAAGATTTCCTTCAACCGCCAGACCAGGGATTGCCCAGTTGTTGGTATTGCCCAGGGCATAGAGGAATTCTCCTTTGACTCCGGCTCCGATTCCGGAATAATCAATGAAATTCCAGCTCAAATCTCCGCCAAAGATCCAACCGCTCATGTTACCCACTTCTAGTTCCACGGAAATAGGTAATTGACGGAAGATTAAATTATCGAAATTATGAAAAACTANTCCGATAATGGGAGTTAGAGTTACGCCAAAGTCAGTGGAAAAGGAGAATTGAGCCGTGATTATTGAGGCTTTCAANGACGAGGAATGTTCCTTATTATCCCAGGTAATTGTTCGATTGAGAAACCGGAAGCCTAGGCCGGTAGCGTAATCAATCCGGGTGGTATAAGCGGTTAAAGATTGGCCTGCCTTAAGGGGGGGGATAGTTGAAACNACNATGCTTCCCAACACCAAGAGGACAATAAGAAATTTTTTCATTAAACCCTCCATTGGCTTATTCTTTTTATTTCTCTTTATTCCTGAGGTAGATGAATCAGGATTATCGGCCCTTTTTTTGAAGCCTATCGATTATCTCCATGCGTTTCTGAGCTTTCGAAGCAAATTTACTTTTGGGGAAATCAGTAATTAATTTAGTGAAATAGGGAACAGCTTTATCATAAGCTCGACTCTTGTAATAGGAATCGCCCAGATAGAAATAGACTTTGTCCATTTCCGAGAAGTTGGGATAAGCGGTGACAATATCCAGCAATCGGCTGACAGAGGCTTTATAAGCTCCCATCTTGTAATATAATTCCCCAATGGAGAGGATGTGTTTAGCCAGGCGTTCCTCGCAGTCTTTGATTTTCTCCTTGGCCATTTTAGCTTCTTCGCTATTCGGGTAGTTGGTGACTACTTTTTTAAATTCCTCCAGCGCTTGCTTGGTCTTAGTCTGGTCCCTCCCTGGCTTGAGGGCTTTTTTATAATAGGTCATGGCTATTTGATATTGAGCATAGGCGGCTGAAGGACTATAAGGATAGAGAGAAATAAATTCCCGATACTCAGAAGCCGCAATGATCATGCTGCCTTCATCACCTTGTTTAAAATAAGAATCCGCGATGGCCAGTTTGGCCCGTTGAGCGTAGAAACTCTTCGGAAAGGAGTCGATGACCTGGCGAAAATAAAGACGGGCCTTTTCCGGGTCTTTGTTGATGAACTGCTCCCCCAATTTATACAAAGCTTCATCGGATGAAGCTATATCCGGAGTTAGTTCCGCCGACTGTTTCTTACAACTAATTAAATTAAATAGAAGGAATAATCCCAGAAAAATGACTACGAAGCTTTTTTTCCTCATGTCCGTCTCCTGCTATGATTAACTTCAAGATGATTCATTTCGTTTCTCATCCTCATTATTATACAGTATTTTTACCCATTCCCACTCAGCTTTCAATCCCTCTTCCAAGGANAAATGNGGCTGATAGCCCAGCTCTTCTCTGGCCTTCTCAATGGAAGCAAAGGTGTGAGGAACATCCCCGGATTGAGAATCGATGTAATTAATGGCCACTTTCCGACCGGTTATTTTCTCCAGTAGAGGAAAAACCTGATTAAGTGGGATTTGCTGGCCACCCCCCAGGTTATACACTTCTCCCGGCTTTCCCCGGGTAAAGGCGGCGATGACACCGTCAATAATGTCGTTTATAAAAGTAAAATCACGGGTTTGCTGGCCATTGCCGAAGACATGGAGCGGCTGCTGGTTGAGAAGTGAGCGAAAAAATTTATGAAAGGCCATATCCGGGCGTTGCCGGGGGCCATAGACGGTAAAGAAGCGAAGGGAGAGACAGGGTAGCCCGTAGTTTTTGAAATAAAGAAGACAGAGGTGTTCCGCCGCCAGTTTAGTGACCCCGTAGGGAGAGTAAGGCCAACAGGGACTGGTTTCCCGCATGGGGAGTTCCTGACAGGCCCCGTAAACCGACGAAGAAGAAGCATAGATGATTTTCTTTAGGGAACTTTTTTTGGCTGCCTCCAGTAATTTTTGCGTGGCGGCGATATTGTGCTGGAGATAATCATCAAAACTCTGGCCCCAGCTAGATCTTACTCCTGCCTGGGCTGAAAAATGGAAAACAATGTCGATATCCTGGAGAAGAGGAATCAGCTCAAGTTTATTTAAATCAGCTTCAATAAAAGTAAAGGTNGGCTGGGGAAGAAGGGAANCAAGGTTCTTTTCTTTGATCCAGCGGGCGTAAAAATCCGTAAAACAGTCAATTCCAGTGACCTGGTGACCGGCCAGAATTAGTCTTTCTGCCAGGTGAGAGCCGATAAAACCGGCGACTCCGGTGATCAGTATCTTCATTCTTTATTCTCCCAGGTGGCAGCTATTTCCTGAAAACGACGGAGGGTTTGGGCCGGATCTGGCGTGTTGAAAATACCCGATCCGACAACAAAGATATCCGCGCCATCACCAATCAATTCCCCAAAATTGTCAATTTTTACACCACCATCAATTTCTACCGGTATGGGGAGCTGTTGGCCCTGGAGCCAGTTTTTTAACCTGGTGATTTTCTGATGACAAGCTGGAATAAATTCCTGTCCACCCCAGCCGGGATTAACCGTCATTAAGAGGACAAAGTCTACTTCAGTGATGACTTCGGTCAGGCAATGGATGGGAGTAGCCGGATTGAGAACAACGCCGGCTTTTTTACCCATTTCTTTAATAAGATTTAAATCATAATGAAGGTGCACAGCTCCTTCGGCATGAATCGAAATCCAGTCAGCTCCAGCCTGGGCAAAAAGATTTATAAATTGGCGGGCATTCTCGACCATGAGATGAACATCTAGCAGCAAATTGCTTTTCTCTTTCAAAGAAGCGACTAAATCCGGCCCAAAAGTGAGATTTGGCACAAAATGACCATCCATAATGTCTATATGCAGGCCGTCCGCCCCAGCTTCTTCGACCAGTTGCACGGCATCAATTATTCGAGAAAAATCTGCGGATAAAATGGAAGGAAAAATTTTAATCATTATTTACTAACCTCCAGCGTGATTAAATTTCTCTTTTGAATTTTATAACCCTGAGGAGGGAACTGTTTAATGATAATCCCGGAATCCAGGCCTTCGTAGTAGACATAGCGGATGTCACCGATGCGAAAATCATGTGCCTGTAACCAGCGGACCACCCGATTGGCGTGATGGCCGATAAGGTCAGGCATTAAGTAAGACTTCTCTCTTTCCCCCTGACTGACAAGAAAACTTATGGCTGAATTTACCGCAACTTCTGCTTCTGGAGGAGGTGATTGGGCAATGATTTTTCCGGCTGCATAGCGGCCGGTGTGGACGTAGGATATTTTCCCTTTTCTTAGTTGATATTCCTGGAGAAGTTCATTTATATTCTGGACGTTTTTGCCGACAAAACGAGGAATTATTACCTTTTCCTGGCCGGCACTGAGGATGACTCTGACTTCCCCATAAAGTTTGATCCGGGAGTCAGGCGGCGGCTCCTGTTCGACAATTTTTCCTTTTTCCCAACGAGGATCAAGCCGTGAACCACTGTTAATCAAGGTGAATTTTTTTTGAGTGGCCAGCTTCTTCGCTTCTTCCAGCGTTAATCCTTTGAGAGCCGGAATTTTTACCAGTTCTCCCCGAATAGTGATTTTATAAGAGATTAAGGCGCTCAGAAAAAATAAATTAGCTAGAATTAAGGCAATAAGTATAATTTTCCATCTTCTCTCTACTAGCGACATGAAAAATCCAAAGTTAAATATTTATACTTAGATAAGACTTTATCTATATCACAGAATATAGTTCAAGTAAACCTTACCATCATTTCTGAGGCGATTCTCCATGATTGTCTAATGCCTCCTGAGTAAGGAAAGAATCAAAACCCTGCCGGAATGATGATCAAACCGGGTAATAAAATGATAGATAGCTTGGATAATAAGAGTTGGCCGCCTCTTTCCACTTGACGGAAAGAGGCGGCCAACTCTCCTGCACTNTGGTGCTGGTTGCCTNTTGATTTCAAGAGCCAGTCACTCTTCTGGCCGGGAAAATGACGCTACNGGCAAACTATTTTCGTGATTAATTTCATGGGAGGAAGTTCCCGAGTATTTATCCAATTGAAGAAAAGCNAGAATTGGATTATATTAACTTTCTTATTATCCGCAGGAGGTTATCGATGGAGAAATACTCCGATTTTCGGAGTGACACAGTCACCAGACCCACTCCGCGCATGAGAGAGGCTATGGCCCAGGCTGAGGTAGGCGATGATGTTCTGGGCGATGACCCAACCGTTAAGAAGCTCGAGTCTTTAGCTGCCTCGATTATGGGCAAGGAAGCCGGCTTGTATGTCCCCTCTGGAACAATGGGTAATGCCGTGGCTATTAAAGTCTGGACTAATGAGCTTGAAGAAATCATCCTGGAAAGCCGTTCTCATATCTATAATATGGAGTCAACTCATTTAAGTTTTATTTCCCGTGTACTGCCGCGGTGTATTATTTCCCACCGCGGCGTGATGGACCCCGAAGAAGTCCGCAAAAATATTCGTCAGGCCAGTGTTCACACGCCTCGAACTTCTCTTATCTGTCTGGAAAATACTCATAATAACTGGAGCGGGGCAGTGGTTCCCTTGGAGAATTTTCGAGCACTGAGAGCCGTGGCTGATGAATATGGAATTAAGATCCATCTAGATGGAGCCAGGATTTTCAACGCCAGCCTGGCTTCAGGAGTCCCGGTTAAAGAGTATGCCGCTCAGGTTGATTCAGTTATGTTCTGTCTTTCCAAAGGACTTTCTGCNCCGGTGGGTTCAATGCTGGTTGGCCCTCGTTCGTTTATTGAGACCGCCAGGCGGGTTCGGAAAGCCCTGGGAGGAGGGATGAGGCAGGTTGGCGTGTTGGCGGCTGCCGGCCTGGTTGCTCTCACCGAAATGGTCGACCGTTTGGTGGAAGACCACCGTCGGGCCCGTCGACTGGCTGAAGAAATAGCTCCTCTCCCGGGTATAGAGCTTGAGCCTGATCATATTCAGACGAATATCATTATTTTTGGCTTTAATCATCCCCGTTTATACCGGGATGAATTTCTGGCCAAGTTGAGGGAGAAACGGGTTTTGGCTTTACCTGTCGGCAATGGCATCCGTTTTGTCACCCATAAAGATATTAATGACCAGGATGTCGACCGGGCGATTGAAGCTTTTAAGGAGTTGCTAGCCTAAAAGCTACTGATAATCCGACGGATTGACCACCAGAAAATTAGTATATCCAATCTATTAAGAAAATAGAAAAAAAGGGGGAGGCCTTTTTCCGTAGGGGGAAAAAGGCCTCCCCATTTTTAAGGCAGCCGGTTTGAAATGTATCCTGGAAACGATTTTCCTTTTTACTGACCCAAGAAATTAGCCACACTCATGTTTCCGGCGAATATGACTTCTCCAGGGTTAAATTTCCACCAGTTCTTCCAATAACTGGGCCACATCCAGGACCTTGATTTCTTCCTGTCCTTCGTCTTTGAGTCCATCGGTAAGCATAGTTTGACAGAAGGGACAGAAAGTGATGACCACCTCAGGTTGGTAACTCAGAAGTTCACTGGTTCGCTGGCGATTGATCCGGGTTCCCTGGGTTTCTTCGGTCCACATCAATCCTCCACCGGCTCCACAGCAAAAAGTATGTTCTCCTGAATTTTNAGCTTCNANGAGAGTGGCTTGGTTTTGGCTCAGCCACTTTAAAATAGTGCGGGGTTCAGTTTTTATCTGGTTATGCCGGCTTAGATAACAGGAGTCGTGAGCAATGATCCGGCCAGTGAATGGTTGTTTAAGTTTAAGGCGTCCGGAAGAGACAAGTTGTTCAATGAACTGGGTGTGATGGATAACTTCAATGGATTCGAGTAATTCTTTATCCTCGGCGCTGATATCAGGCAGGAGAGATAGCAGACGGGGATATTCATTCTTCAGGGTATTATAACCATGAGGGCAACCGACAATAATCTTTTTAACCTTATATTTGGCGAAATTCATCAGGTTTTCCTGCGCCAGCAGCTGATACAGATACTCATTACCCAATCTCTTGGCTGAATCACCACAACATTTTTCTTCCTCGCCGAGAATAGCGAAATCAACTCCCGCGGCCTGGAAAATTTTGACCAGCGCGCGGGCGATTTTTTTGCCGGCGTCATCAAAGGAAAGAGCGCAGCCTGCCCAGAATAAATACTCTGCTTCGGGGTGCTCAGCCAGAGTTTTGACTCCCAATCCCTCTGCCCAGTTGGCCCGGTCAGCAAAACCAATCCCCCAGGGATTACTATTGGTTTCCAGATTTCGGAAGAACGAGTTGAGTTCTGGGGGAAATCTTCCCTCCATCAAAACTTCACCCTGGCGCAGACCAACCAGTTTGGGGATGTGTTCAATTTCCACCGGACAGACATGCATACAGGCTCCGCAGGTAGTGCAGCTCCATATTTCATCGGCAGTAAAAGGATCAGCCATTAGNGAGGGTAGGGCCTCTCGCTGCCGGCGGATGATGTCTTTTTTATTCTTCAACAGATGAAGTCGAAGGTTATAGACAATCATTTTCGGGGAAAGGGCTTTTTCTGTAGCAAAAGCCGGGCAGGCGTCCTGACAGCGGCCACACTCCACGCAGGCAAAAGCATCCAGCAGGTCCTTCCAGGTGAAATCGGTGGCTTTTTCCAGGCCGAAGACTTCACTGTGTTCAATATCCAGGTGGCGAAGAGAAGACATCGCCTGTTTATTATTAAAGAAAACATTCACTGGTCCGGCAAACATATGGAAATATTTGGAATGAGGTACATAAGCAATGAATCCGTAAACAACCAGTAAGTGGACCCACCAGGAGATTTTGAAGTGTTGGGCAATCAAGGCCGGGGANAAATTGGCTTTCTGGATAAAAGAGCTCAGCAGTCCTCCCAGGAAGGCCCACCGCTGGGTCTCCGGATGATAAGCGATAGAGAAAGACTCAAAATAGAGAAAACTCAGGGTGGCGGCAGTGATCAGCAGGTAGATGACAGCCGAGTCGGCACGGGTTGTTTCGTAGGCCGGCGGCCGGATTATAAATCGACGAAAGGCCAGAAACCCGATTCCGATCAGGACCAGAATGGAAAAAATATCAACCATAAAGGAAAAGAGAAGACCAAATCCGGTTCGACCGAAGAGGTAGAAATGAGGGATGAAACCCTCCAGAGTGTGATTGATGGTGAAAGTATCAAAGGTCAGGGCCCCATAGAAAATCAAGACGTGCATTAGACCAGTCCAGACACGCTCATTTTTTAAAGTGCAACGCTGCAGGAAGACTTTAGAGAGAGCCTCCAGGAAACGCTTAAACAGGGAAGAAAAGCGGGGTTCCGGTTGACCAGCCAGAATAATTTTTATCTTCACCAGAACCGGAATAAAAAAAGCTGTGGCTGTAGCCAGAATAATTAATATTAAAAAAACTTTTTCCAGGGGAGTAAGCATGTTTCCTCCTTTACTGGATTAGAAGGGAATGGCTATTCCCCACATCAACTTATAAAAATGTTTTTTATTACCCCATCGACTGGCTTGAATATCCTTCCAGAAACTTATTCCCAGGCTGAGATGGAGGAGGTCGTCCAGATAATACCTGAAAATAACATCGGCTAAGAAAGCCTGACCAACGGCAAAATAAACTTCACTCTGGGCAATAACCTGGATATTGACAGTCAGAACAGGGGAGAGGAGAGCCCCTATGCGGAGGCCATATTCCTGCTTTAATTTTTCGCCGGAAAGATCCAGGTGCCCCCGCTGATTGGTGTGATGAAAAAACCAGGTAAAAGGTTCCAAGTAGAATCCATTCATCTCAAAGGGAAGCCCTATACCCAGATAATTTCGATTTAAATAAAAAGATCTTCCCTGGAAATAGCTTTGATAGTCAGAATCATGATTACTATCATGACCGATGATAAGAACCAGATGGCTGACAACCTCCTGACGCAGAGAAAAGTGCCAGTCAAATTTAGTCCGACGGCCGCCATCNTCGTGAGTAATCAATTGAGCCAAAAAGGTTGTGGTAGGGGTGATAAAAATAAAATTCTGGAATCCATAAGTCCAGCGATCTTCTGGTCCGGTTAAATCATTATAGCTGGGGAAAGAGGAAGGATACTGGAAGTTTCCGAATATTTCTCCATGAATCGAAATAGTTTTTTCAGGAAAAACAGATTTTTTCTCCAGAAAGGGTCGGTAAATAAAGATTTCCTGAGCCTTTAAGGGACGAAAAAAAAGCCCCAATAAGGTCAANAGAAAAAGAAGGAAAATAAATAGGTGAGGCCTGGTTTTAGGCGTGATTGTTGTTGGGTCATTCATTTTGCCGTTTAACCTGGAACTGATAACCCGGATAGCCGCCGGATTAATTTTTCTCTTACCTGTCTTTTGACCATCTTGTCTCCAATTAAAAAAATTTATCCAGATCAATATCATTATTGTTATTATTTATCCTGTGATGTCAAGCGGATTGCCAAGTCGCCGGAGAAGGGAAGTTATGTCAAGAAAGTCATTTCTTCNTTTTNTCGCCTTACTGNCTGGGCTGGATTAAATTCTATGTTTTCAAGAAGATGAAGATTAGGAAATTTTCTTATTTATTATCCCTAAAGGAGGAGATATAATTAGTCAGAATTACCACGATTAAAACGAGGAGATTAAAACCAATGGCTGAGCGGGATTTAATTATTATCGGGGCTGGACCTGGTGGTTATGTCGCCGCTATCAGAGCGGCTCAACTTGGTTTGAAAGTTTTGCTAATTGAGAGGGAAGAGTTGGGGGGAGTGTGCATGAATTGGGGCTGCATTCCCACCAAGTTTCTCCTGCATCAAACAAGTCTTGTCAGCCAGATAAGACGAAATAGTTACTTGACCAACCCTGGACAAGAGATTCATCTTGATTGGGCTAAGTTACAACAAGGTCGCCGGAAAATTATCAGACAACTGGTTAAAGGNGTTGAATTTTTATTAAACCGCCATAAAGTTGAGGTAATTAAAGGAGAAGCTCACCTGACATCAGCTTTGCAAGTTAAGGTGCGCCTTGCTGACGGGACGGAAAAGATATTCACCNCCGGCAATATTCTCTTGGCAACCGGAAGTCGACCGGCNTACCTGCCGTTTCTGCAGCCTGATGGTCAGCGGGTCCTGACCAGCCGTCAATTGCTGGCTATAGAGCACCTTCCCGGGAAATTGATTGTTATTGGAGCAGGGGCAATTGGCCTGGAAATGGCGACTGTTTTTCATCGCCTTGGNGTTGAAGTCACTGTGCTGGAGCTACTGCCGAGCATCCTCCCCGGAGCTGAAGAGTCCCTGACCCGACGACTCGAAAGAATTCTGAAACGCCAGGGATTGAAAATATATACGGAAATGAGGGTAGAAAAAGCAGAGTTCAGTTCTCAGGGGGTTATTCTGGAAGGATATTGTGCCCGAACCGATCAATCTTTCCAAGAAGAAGGAGAGATGGTTCTCCTGGCCATCGGCCGCCGACCTAACCTGGATGTCCTGGGTGAAGTGCAGTCTAAGTTTAGACTAACAACTTCAGGTTTCCTGGAAGTTGATGAGGGCTTNAGAACAAATGTTCCCGGCGTGCTGGCCATTGGTGATGTCATTGGTGGCCGGCTTTTAGCCCATAAAGCCTCCCACCAGGGCATTGTTGCTGTAGAAAACATTGCCGGTCATCCCCAACAATTTGACGAAGAAATTGTCCCCCTGGCGGTCTTCACTGAACCGGAACTGGCTGCTGTCGGCCTGACGGAAAAAGAACTGATCGAACGTAAAATTAACTATTCAGTAGGTCAATTTCCCTTAAGAGCCAATGGTCGGGCCGTGACTATGGAGGAAAGCGAAGGAATGATTAAAATCCTGATTGATCAAGAGGGCTATCTTCGAGGGGCTCATCTTCTGGCTCCTCATGCCTCGGAGATGATTCCTGAATTGGTTCTGGCCATAAAAGAAAAAATTCCGGCGGTTAAGATAGGTGAACTGGTGCATATTCACCCCACTTTAGCTGAGGCCATTATGGAGGCTGCTTTAAACGCCGAGGGGAAAGCCATTCACACCTTGAATGAGTAAGAGAAGCAGAAACAAGTGAAGATACCTTTCTTGGCTGGATAAAATAGGGTTGATTTTTTTAAAATACTACGGTGGTCAGGGCTTTAGCTTGTGGACTTATATGAGGTGTCTGTTAAAAATTCACCCTGCTTGACTTAATTTTAGGCAGAGCATAGAATCAACTTCACGATGACTACTCCTGCCATAAGTTTTGCGGCTGGTTGGTATGATGAAGAAAAGAATAAGCAGCTGGCCTACCGGTGGATGAGTTCCCAAGCCAAATTATTAATTACCGGCCTTTCCCCNGAAAAAGATTATTGGTTATATTTCCTGGCTGGTCATTCCTTTCAGTCATGGAAGCCCACATTAACTATTAAGGCTCAAGGAAAAATTGTCGGCCAAGTAGAGATTGAGGCTTCATTTTCTTCTTACGCTTTTTGTTTTCCAGGAGGGGAATCAGTCGAAGTGGAATTCTCCTTGGCTCAGAGCCAGCAAGTACCNGGTGATCCTCGAGAACTGGGCATAATGGTCTCTGATATCCAGTTACTTGAGCTTTCCTCTTTAAATAAACCTTGCCCGCTGGCTGGCTGGTACCTGCCGGAACAAGAAGGTTTATCTCCGGCCGAACCAAGGGGACGATGGATTAAACAACGAGCCACTCTGGCTCTTCCGGCCACGCCAAAAGAGGAAGTCATCATTGAGTTGATTCTCGGACACCCATTTTCTATTGACAATTCTCCTAATATGAAGCTATTTGTCAACAATATTGAGATACGTGCAGAAAACATAACCGGTGACCGGGAGAGNTATATTTTGGTTATTCCNGCCGATTCAGGGCAAATTCTCCAGCTGGAATTNGATAGATTTTTCCCCTTTGAAGTCTCGGGTGATTCACGTTCCTTAGGGATATTTATTCATGAGATCAATCTTTATTCTCCGCAAAAGAAGGGAATTGTGCTGGGTGAAGGCTGGTACGAAGAGGAAAGCAGCGAATTTTATCCCTTTAACTGGATGTCTAAGGCGGCAACAATTTTCTTGTCGAGCCATTGGCTGGAAAAAAATAGATATTTTTCCTTTTACGCTTTTTCGGAATATGCCAATTTAAGTCAGGAATTAAAAATTTATCTCGCCGACAAAGAAGTGGATTCATTTCCTCTGCTTCATAAGTGGAATTTTTACAGTTTGGATCTCCAAAAATATGGCCTTCTCCCAAAAACANGCCGGTCAGGGTGGCGGGCAATAAAATTCTACTTGAATAAAATATTTCCAACCAGGTTTCATCCCCAGGATACTCGGGAATTAGGAGCTCGCTTCAGCTGGTTCTCTGGACACACTGATGGTGAACTTCATCAAAAAACCAGTGAATTTCACCAAAACGCCCGTCTTAATTATCAGGAAATGATGGCCGGAAAAACAGTGCTTACCTCTTTTCCTCAGAATCTCGGTNTCGACCTTTACGCCCAGTGCAATATCAAGCCTCCCTGTGTCTATTGCTTGTGGACAGAGATGAAAAAACTAGAGGGGAAATATGTCCACGAAGTTGTTGATGAAAAAACTCTGGCTGAATACGGTCCGTTTTTTACTTCAGCTCGAACCCTGGTGAACTGTTCTTTTGGTGAACCACTTCTTCATCCCCGGTTAAAAGAAATTCTTGAATTCTGTGCTCGTTTCAGGAAATTTATTGAAATTTCCACCAATGGCCAGGCTTTTACTTCGGAGATAATCGATATTCTGGTAGGCAAACCGATCTTTCTTTATATCTCTTTGGACGCCGCCTGTCGTGAAACATACGCCAAAATCCGTAACGACAACTGGGACAGCATCATTCCCCGGTTAGTGGAATTGAATGAAAAAAGAAAAAAACATCATAATCTACCTAAAATTTATATGGTTTTTATGCCGATGAAAGTAAACCGGGATGACCTGGAGGAGTATTTTAAACTGTGCCGGCGGATTGAGGCTGATGCCCTGGTTTTAAGACCTCTTCTCTATCTTTATGAGCCGAAGATAGAAGCCCGGCGAGGGGGATATCATTTCGTTTATAAAGATGAGTTACTACCAGAAGAGGAGATAAAAGAAATCATTGCCGAATGCCGGAAATTATCTAAAAAATACAAAATCCCTCTGGCCAATCAATTTGAGTTTGGGCAGCGTCAAGAACCGCAGGCCGCGGATTATGAAAGAAGCCTGGTCGATTTCCAGAGGTCATAGTCATGAGTCAGCCGAAGATTGACCGGGATGAACTTGGTTTACGGGNGGGTCCTCTCTGCCGTGAACCGTGGGAGAGTTATTATATTCTTCGGCGNGGGATTCTGCCTTGTTGTTATGGCAATCCAATTGTCGCCCCGATGGAGCGCTGGCGGGAAACTTGGAACTCTTCCAAGCTCCAGGAGATAAGAAGTTATTTAAGTAGAGGAGAATTAAGTCCCTATTGCCGGGAGTCTCTGGGCTGTCCGATTGTCCAGCGGGTATTAGCTAAAGAAAGAGAACGACAAGGAACTGAAAGGGCGACTCGCCCCACCTGGCGGCGGTTAATTAATCGCTTATTCTTCGGGCTCCCCGCCAGAGTCTACCGGAAAATATTCTCCCGAAAGTAGTTTTATTATTTAATATAACCAAGAGAACGCAGCATTTCCCTGGCCTGAGGGTCAAGGACAGTTTCTTCTTTTTCTTCAAGAATTTTAAGAGCAGTGGTGGTCACCCGCCGATATAAAGTCCGCAACTCTGGGGAATTTAGTTGAGAGGAATGCAAATTATTTCTTTCTAAGGGGTCCTGATTCAGGTTAAAGAGCTCAAAGCGGCCATTTTCAGGGGTGAAAATCAGGTGCCAGGGAAAGAGAAGACCGCCGAATCGATCCTGACTGGCTTCGGGTCGATAGGTTTCCAGAAAAACATATCCGGGAGAGCCGGATTTTCTGGTTTTCAAAATATTTCTTCCCCGGTAAAAGGCGGGTTTGTCCCAACCGAGAAGATGAAGTAGAGTCGGGGCGACATCCAGGAGTGAGGCAACTTTATTTTCCACACGAAAGGTTTTCTTCAGAGCTGGAGAGGAAATGATAAAAGGTACTCGCAGATAATTGTTATAAAGGAAATGAATATGACCAAAATGGAAGTCACCAAATCTGGTTCTTCTTTCACCCAGTCCCTCTCCGTGGTCGCCCACCAGAATAAATAAGCTCTGCTTGAATATCCCCCGCGAGATTAATCCTTCGCGTAGAACTTTTAATTGAGCATCCAGGTATTCAACTTCTTGCTGATAAGCTTTTCTTTTCTCTTCATTAGTCAGGAAGATTTCTCCCCGAGCCTGAAATTGAACTTCCTGGGCCGGGCCGGGATTATGGAAAGAGAGGAGAGCGTCATTCTGAATGAGCCAGTATTTTTTTCCTTCTTTGGTATAGACATCAAAGCTCCGGATACTTATAGGAAGATCCCGCCCCTGCCGGGTGGAAACTTTAATCTGGCTGAGGCGGACTCTGATTTTACCCTCGGGATGGGGGAAAAGAACGTTTATTTTGANGACGTTTCGTCCCCGGCGGGCTTTAAAGGTGGCTTGAAGGGGCTCCATCTTCTGGAGAGAAAATTTTTTCTTCTCACTCTGATTCAGGACTAGTTCAATATCTGGAGGGGTTGAGGGGGGAGCATAAGGGTCATGGGGGTCAGAATAATGAAGCCAGACAAAAGCTTTCTGTGCTTTAAATTCATCCAGCCAGGCAAAAAATCTTTGATTAATTTCTTCCGCGGTGAGATACCATCTTGACGCCGGAAAGTCATCAGCATAGTAATCAAATCCTCTGGCCAGACCAAACTTAGCTTTGAGAACACCAAGAGAAATAAAAGCCGCTGTGGTGAAATGGTGTTGACGAAAAATCTGGCTCAAAGAAGCAGGAGAAGATGTTTTTTCGGCGGGTTGTTTAAAGACCTGACCGTTATTATAGAGCTTTAAATCATGCGGGGAAAGTGAATAGAAGATAATGGCGTGAGCTGGAGCGGTGATGGGAATAGGCGAGTAGGCTGGATCAATGACGATTCCCTGTCGAGCAAATTCTTCCAGAGAAGGAGTATGAGCCTTAGCCTGAGGGTAGCAACTGACATAATCAGCTCTCAGTGTGTCCAGAGTAATCAGAAAAACGTAATTTGGCGCTTTATCCAGCAGGGAACTGGGCCGGCAATTTTCCATCCAGATGACGCTTAACCCCAGAAGAAGCAAAGGAAAAAATTTAGTGAATCTAAATTTCATCAGTTTTTTAACTGCTTATAAAAACCATAAATTATAATTATTATTTAATATAACCCAGAGCTTTAAGTTTTTCTCTTAATTTTTCATCAAGAAAAACCTTTTTTGTCTGGCGGAGGATGGCTAGTTTTTCCTGGTAGTATTTTTCCAGTTGTTGATAGAGCTTCATGCCCAGCTGCCTTTTACTGCGTAGCAGATTTTTCTGCTCCTGCGGGTCTTGAGCCAGGTCGTAGATTTCCATATTTTTAATACTGTCCACGGCTTTTTCGACAATGACCTTTAAATCACCTTGATTGGTGGCTATCAAGGCCGGGCAAGGATTTTTTACTTCTTTCCGGGCCAGGTCACTAATGAAAACCCGGTCTTTGTTCTCTTGGCCCTTAAGTACNGGCAGCAATGATTTACCTTCGAATAACCTAGCCTGATAAGGCAGCTTCAGGGTTTCCATTACCGTTGGTAGGATGTCTATCAAGCGAACTTTGGGCTGAAGNCGTTTGCCTTTAAACTGAGAGTGAGGAAACTTGATGATTAAGGGCACCCTCAGTTGTTCTTCATACAAAGTCTGACCATGAAGCCAGCCTTTATGGTCATAAAATTCCTCTCCGTGGTCAGAGGTGATAATCANGAGCGTATTATCATAAATGCCACTTGAGCGCAGGGTGTCAATCAGGCTCTTAATCAGAGTCGCATCCGTGTAAAGAATNTCGGCATCGTAAAGGTCGATAACATTCTGGATTTCCTCCGGGGTGAAGGATGGTCCATTTTCGGTTGATTCGAGATATTGCCGCAGAGCAATTCTCGTCCATTTGGAGTTCTCGGTCAGAAACTTTTTATTCCAGGGAGGTGGAGAATCATAGGGACCATGAATTTGAAAAGTATGGAGAAAAAGAAAGAAAGGTTTGTCCTTATTTCGTTTGATCCAGTTGCTGGCATAGATGGCCAGTTTCTGGGCTTCATCGCGAGCTAGAGGAGCATGTCTGCCGCCGGCCGGTTCTTCATACCAGTGGAAGCCTTTGGCAAAGCCATAAATGCTGCTTACATAGCCNCCGCCGGTAAAGGCGTAAGGAATAAATCCGGCCTGCTGGAGTAGTGAGGCTAACGAAGGGAGAGAAGGATCGATCCGCTGGTCGTTATAGTAAACCTGGTGAGAGGCAGAATTCAAAGAAAAGAGCATTGAAGTGTGGGAGGGTAGTGTCCAGGAACTCTGGGCATAGACATTTTCGAAAAGGGCACNGTCTTTGGAGAGCGCGTCAAGGTGGGGAGAAGTTTCTCTTGAATAACCATAACAGCCAAGATGGTCAGCTCTTAAAGTGTCCAAAGAAACTAGGATTACTTTGGGAGAATCCGGGTGAGGAACATAAATGAAAGGATTAAACCAAAAGGAAAANACATCCTGAGGGGAGTAAGTTTTGTCCGTCAAGGAAGTCAGGAGAATAATCTTAACTTTTTTTCCCTGATAAGCACTAAGGTCAATTTTCTCCTGACAGAAAAAAGGAGAGGATGATTTTTCTTGGGGAAGATTGCCTTGGAAAATGGTCTGCTCACCCTCTTTATCCCGAAGAATAACCTGAAACAACGCTATTCCCGGCGGAGGAGAGGCCTGGTCTTCTCCGACTAACAGGCCAAAGCCGAAATCAAGCAGAGCGTTCTGAGGAATGGTTATATCAAATTCATATTGACTCACCGGGGGAGACATAAGAACATCAATAGTCCGATCGCCAAAGTTGATTTTTTTCTTGATATTTTCGGGATTAACCGGTTGAAGGCTAGGATCTATTATTTCGGCGTGTTTTAATTCCAGGAGGGGAGTGTAGGGATTGGGCTGACCATCGGCCAACTGAGTGGAAAAATATTCAAGTTGAATTATTCCCCTTTTAAATTCCTCTTCCCGGGAGGAGGGGACGTAAAAATTTATTAAATCATTATTTGATTCCAATTTTACTTCGTAAATAAGAATGCGAGGGGGAGTCGGTCCTCCTGCTCGACGAGGACCCTTTATTCTGGGTTTTATAGAAAGTCGATGTGTTCCCGGGGAGAGATGAAGAGTAACATAGTAAAAGCGGTTGACTCGAGTAAGCTCAATCTCCTCCACCAATTTATCATCGACCAGGATATCCATAAAGGAAGGATGCCAATTACGGCGAGCTTTTATCTGGAGCTCAAGGGGAGAGGAGGTCGCCAGAAATTCAAAAGAAACCTCTTCATCCATGTCGAGAACCACACACCGAAATCCCTTATTGTAATTTTCATCGTTAGATAGATCGATCTTTTTAGATATTTTTATTAATTGCCAGGATATTTCATCACCCTTTTTCTCTTCCAGGACAGGTAAAGATGAATGATTAAGTTTTACCTGGAGTGAATAGGGTTGGTTGGTCTTTCCCAGGGTCAGGATGGGATATTTAGTCATAATGCTCCAGCACTTTATCTCGCTAGTGGACAATTCCGGAATAAAGAGAGCATCGTTTTGATGCTCTTCTTGAAATGGAGAGAAATGCTGTTCAATATCAATGAAAGGAGAACTGATAATATTTTTCGCTTCCAGGAGATCAATGAAGCGAAGCGGGGCCGCCGGGATGGTCTTGGAACGGGAATTTGAGCAAGAAAAGGTTACTAAAATGCAGAGGATAATTAGAAGTATTCCTCTCCCTAAATTTTTTTTGGCGATCAATTTATTAAGGCGAATCATAATCATTGATTATTCCCACAATTCTAATTTTTGTCAACTTTACAGGGGGTCGGCTCTTCACTTTTGATATTTTATAGCGGTAGATAAAGAAAAAATTGTCGGGAAAATAAAAAAAATATTTGCATTGTCCCTTTCTTTTGGATAAAATTTTGCTCTCTTAAGGGTCGATGCTAGAAATTCTACTTTCCTTTCTTATATTCGGTGCCCTGGGCGTCGTGTTGGTTGTTATGAACAAAATTCTGGGGCCCCGCAGTCTCAATCCCCTTAAAGAAACTCCTTTTGAATGTGGTAGTCCGTATCTTCAAGATGAGATAAATCCAGTTCCAATCAAGTTCGCAACAGTGGCTTTTCTCTTTTTGCTTTTTGATATCGAAGTTGTTTTCTTCTTCCCCTGGGCTGTCGTCTTCAAAAAACTAGGACCAAAAGGATTGATTATTATGGGGTCCTATCTTCTAGTGCTTATTTTTGGGTTCATTTACGCCTGGAAAAAAGGAGCATTTGAGTGGGAAAAATAATTGATGACTTTCCTCGTTGGGAACCCCGGCGGCCNATCGAGGGAGGTTTCATAACAACCAAGTTCAACGAACTCCTGGGATGGGCCAGAAAGTATTCGCTCTTCCATTATCCCTTTGTCACCGCCTGTTGTGGGATGGAATATATGTCGGCTGCTTNTGCTCACTTTGATATCGACCGTTTTGGTGCCGGGTGGACAAGGTTTTCACCCCGTCAATCCGATATGCTCTTGGTGGTGGGTACGGTGACTCAGAAATTGGCTCCTGTTCTGCGGACCGTTTATAACCAGATGACCAATCCCAAATGGGTGATCGCCTTTGGTGCCTGTGCCGTAAGTGGGGGAATCTACGATAATTATGCTGTGGTACAGGGAATCGACCGGATTATTCCGGTCGATGTATATATCCCAGGTTGTCCGCCTCGACCAGAGACAATCCTTGATGCTCTGATTAAACTCCAGGAAAAAATCCAGAAACAAGAACAAGAGTGGCGATGGAAAAAGAAGTAATTTTAAAGGCTCTTCAGGATAAGTTTGCCCAGGATATAATTCGGCTGGGACAGCAATTCGGCGACGATATTATTCAGATAAAGAAAAAAGCGTTACTCCCNATAGTTAATTTCCTGAGAAAAGAACCCTATGAATTTACCATGCTTCTTGACCTGACCTGTGTGGACTATTTGGATGACGAAGAACGTTTTGAGATGGTTTATCATTTATTTTCTCTCAAAAATAATATCCGCTTGAGAATAAAAGCCAGACTAAAAGAAAGCGACCTAAAGATAGATTCAGTGACCTCAATCTGGAAAAACGCCAATTGGCTGGAAAGAGAAGTCTACGATATGTTCGGCGTCCAGTTTGAAGGACATCCTGATTTAAGAAGAATATTCATGTACGACGGTTTTGAAGGTTATCCGCTAAGGAAAGATTATCCCTTGAGGAAGAGACAGCCTAGGATTCCTTTAAAAAGAGGATAGAAAAAAATGCCAACCAGAATCCAGAAAGAAGCCCGCCGCGAGAGCATGCTGCTCAACATGGGGCCTTCCCATCCGGCCATGCACGGCACCATTAGAATTATGCTCGAGCTCGATGGGGAGCGGATCCTCAATTCCGAAGTGGAAGTCGGTTATCTACACCGAGGATTTGAAAAAATCTGTGAAAACCGGACTTATTTTAACCTTCTGCCCTATACAGATCGATTAAATTATGTCTCCCCGCTGATAAATAACCTCGGTTATGTCATGACTATCGAGAAAATGCTGGGTCTTGAGGTGCCAGAACATGCCCAGTACATCCGGGTCATCATGAGTGAATTAAGCCGCATTTCCGACCATTTAACCTGTCTGGCCGCCATGGCCATGGAATGCGGCGCCTTTACTGTCTTTCTTTATAAGATTAAAGCCCGTGAATTTATCTGGGATTTTATAGAAAGAACTACCGGTGCCCGGATGACCACTTCCTATATCCGCATTGGTGGGGTAAGAGCCAATCTCCATGAGGGTTGGCGGGAAGACTTAATTAAAGCCGTCAAAGAAACCCGCCTGGTTCTGAAAGATGTCCACGCTCTTCTGGATAAAAACAAAATTTTTCTTAATAGAACCAGAGACATTGCGGTTGTCTCTCCAGAAATGGCCATTAATTATGGCTGGACAGGGCCCTGTCTTCGTTCCACCGGCGTTTATTATGATGTCCGCAAGGCTTATCCTTACCTGGTTTACGATCAGATTGACTTTGAAGTTCCTCTGGGAGAACGAGGCGATAACTTTGACCGTTATATGGTCCGCATGCTGGAGATGGAACAGAGCCTACGGATAATCGAACAAGCCATGAAAAAGCTGCCAGATCGCTCTCCAGCCAGTGAGCTCAATACAGAAGGTCTTGAACCGGCAGAAGCTATTAAAATGGCCCGCGTCCGCCAACCGGAGAAGAAAGTTAAACTCTCGCCCAATCTTCAGGGGATGGAAAAAGAAAACTATCCTTTAATTCTCACCTCCGACCGCCGTTATATTATGCCCCCTAAAGAAGATGTGTATACTACGATTGAAGGCTTAATCCGCCACTTTAAATACTTCATGAGAGGCCATGGAATCAGACCTCCAAAAGGAGAAGTTTACTTCTCGGTGGAAGGTGGTAACGGAGAGCTAGGCTACTACATTGTCTCTGATGGCTCAGATAAACCCTATCGTCTTCATCTGCGGGCACCTTGCTTTCATATCGTCTCGGCTCTCGAAGAAATGATTCAGGGGCATTATATTGCTGACGTTATTCCTACTTTTGGTTCTCTCAACATGATTGGAGGGGAGTTGGATAGATGACCAGTCTCTCACCCGAAACCAGAAAAAAAATTACTGAATTGACTGGTAAATATCCCCAGAAACAGGCGGCCCTCTTACCAGTACTTCATCTTATTCAGAACGAAATCGGTTACATTCCCGCGGAAGCTGAAATCTGGGTGGCTGAGTTATTGGGTCTCCAGCCAGTGAGGGTGAAAGAAGTGATTACTTTTTACACCATGTTTCTGGAAAAACCCATCGGGCGATATCACCTGCAAGTCTGTACCAACCTCAGCTGTACTTTGGCTGGTGCAAGGAATATCCTGTCCTATTTAATGAATAAACTGGGCATAAAGCCAGGCGAAACCACCGCTGACGGGCGTTTCACCCTGACGACCGTAGAGTGTTTGGGAGCCTGCGAACATGCTCCCTGTATGATGGTTAATTTTGATTACTACGAACATCTAACTCCGGAAAAAATAGATAAAATTCTTGACGGTTTAGAGTGATAAAGTGGCTAAAAAAGAAAAATATTTAACCGGACTTTTTGGGCTGGAAAATCTGCATGAAATTGAAGTCTATCTCCAGAATGGTGGCTATGAGGCAGCCAAAAAGGCGGTCAAATCAATGAAGCCGGAGGAAATCCTAAAGGAGGTTAAAGCGGCCAATCTACGGGGTCGCGGTGGAGCAGGATTTCCGGCCGGAGTGAAATGGGGCTTTGTCCCCCCGACGGCTGATAAACCCAAATACCTGTGCGTTAACGCCGATGAAGGAGAACCAGGGACTTTTAAAGATAAATATATAATGAGTCACAATCCCCATCTCCTGCTGGAGGGCATAATCATTACCTCTTACTGTGTGGGTATTCATCAGGCTTTTATTTATATCCGCGGTGAATACGAGATGATTGCCCGGCGGCTAGAAAAGGCGATTGACGAAGCTAAAACCAAAGGATTTCTGGGAAAGAATATCTTTGGCAGTCAATTTGCTCTGGAAGTAGTCGTTCATCGAGGAGCAGGTGCTTATATCTGTGGAGAGGAAACAGCCCTNCTGGAATCGCTGGAGGGGAAAAGAGGGCATCCTCGCTTAAAACCTCCATTTCCCGCATCAGTTGGCCTTTTCCAGTGTCCCACGGTCATCAATAATGTGGAAACAATCGCCAATGTTCCCTTCATTATTGCCCGGGGAGCTGAATGGTTCACCCAGATGGGCCTTCCCCAGGATGGCGGAACCCGTATTTTCGGGGTAAGCGGCCCAGTCAAAAAACCAGGGATATATGAACTTCCCCTCGGGACTTCATTAAGAGAACTTATATTTAATCATGCCGGGGGAATGCTGGAGGGAAAAGAATTAAAGGCAGTTATTCCAGGAGGAATGTCCGCTCCAATCCTGACCGCGGATGAAATCGACATCTCTTTGGATTTCGAATCTTTGAAAAACGCAGGTTCAATGCTCGGCTCAGGCGCAGTCATTGTCATTGATAAAGAGACATCAATGCTGGATGTGCTTCAAGTAGTCACCAAATTCTACGCGCATGAATCATGCGGCCAGTGCACTCCCTGTCGGGTGGGAGTGTCCTGGATAAATAAAATCGTTCAGAGNATGGCTGCCGGACAGGGGAGTCCGGAAGACCTGGAGACAATCAGCCNACTGGCCTCAGCCATTATGGGTAAAACCTTATGTCCTTTAGGAGACGCTGCTGCCATGCCGATCTTAGGCATTGTCGAAAAATTTAAAGATGAGCTTTTGGCTCAAATGGGTCATTAAAGGATAGATAGAAGCGATGGTGAAAATAACAATTGACGGCCAGCAAGTTGAAGTCAAAGAAGGTTTAACCATTCTTAAAGCAGCCGAATCAATCGGGATTGAAATCCCTCATCTTTGTTTCCATCCGGCTTTTCCTCCCGAAGGAAGCTGTCGTCTGTGTTTGGTGGAGATCGAAGGCCGGCCCAAGCTGGAGCTGGCTTGTTCAACCATTGTTCAGGAGGGGATGAATATTTATACGCAAAGCGAGCGCGTGCGGGAGGCCCGGCAAGTGGTTCTAGAATTACTCCTGGCGGAACACCCACCGGATTGTCCTATTTGTGATAAAGCCGGCGACTGTCATCTTCAGGATTATTACGAAGAACATGGTTTGTTTGATAGTCATTTCNGGGAAAACAAGGAAAGAAGAGCCAAGAAAGTTCCTCTGGGAAAAAATCTAATCCTGGACCGGGAACGCTGTATCCTTTGTACCCGTTGCGTTCGCTTTTTAAAAGAGATAACCCGGACCGGCGAACTGGGTGTTTTTCAAAGAGGCATTCATTCAGAAATAGATTACTTCCCCGGACAACCGGTGAATAATAATTATTCAGGCAACCTGGCTGAATTATGCCCGGTGGGAGCCATCACTGATAAGGACTTTCGCTTTCAAACTCGAAGCTGGTTTCTGGTGTCCAAACCCACTATTTGTCCGCACTGTAGNCGGGCTTGCAGCATTTATATTGACTTTCATCCAGGTTTTCCCCGGATAGAACTGGATAAATATGTTTATCGCCTCCGGGCCAGAGAGAATCCGGAGATAAATGATTACTGGATATGCGATTTCGGTCGCTACAATTATTCCTATCTGGAGAAAAACAGAGTGGTCAGTGTTTTGGTCAATCGGGACGGACAGCTGCAGGAAGATGAATGGGACAAGCAGATTGAGCTACTGGGAAAGAAACTCAAGGAACTTTATTTAAAGAAAAGGACCAACCGGATAGGGGTGATTCTTCATTCTGCCTTAACCAACGAAGAACTTTATCTGGCGAAAAAAATATTCCGGGAAGACCTCCCTGAAGTAAATCTTTATTTAATTGACCCGCCGGAAGGAAAAGGGGATAACTGGCTCTTGACTTCTTCTCGAACCCCCAATCTCAAGGGGATGGAATTAATCGGCCTTAATCCGCAAAAATTCCCACCGGAGAATGGCTTTAACGAGTTGGAGATGATGATCATTTTTGCCTATCATCCCCTGGGAGACGGTCATTACGCCCAACTGAAATCTGTTCTGGAAGAAGTGCCTTTTTCAGTGCTCTTCACCGCTCATCAAACCACTTTGATGAACCAGGTCACAGTGGTTTTGCCGGCATTACTTTTAGCNGAAAAAGAAGGTTCAGTGATCAATGTCGAGGGAAAATTACAGCAATTTAAAGCTGCTTTACATCCTCCAGGAAACGCCCATAGCGAGGGTGAAGCCCTGTTGGCCATTGGCCGGAACCTGGGAATAAATTTTTCCTTTTACCGGAACATGAGAAGTACCGCTGATATTTTAGGCAAGCTTAGCCAGGATATTTCTTTTTTCGAGGGACAAAGTGATTGATACGTTGATTGTTTTAGCCAAAATTGTACTGGCCTTAGCCTGGTTCTTAACCTTAACTCTTTATCTTACCTGGCTGGAGCGAAAGGAAAGTGCTGTTATTCAGGACCGGATAGGGGCTAATCGAGCTTCCATTCTCGGTCTAAGACTAATCGGTCTTTTCCAGCCTTTTGCTGATGCCATTAAAATGATTTTTAAAGAGGATTTCACTCCTCCTTTTTCAAAAAAATTTCTCCATAACCTGGCCCCTTTTACCTCCTTCTTCTTTGTGGCGGTAACAGTGGCCGTTATTCCATTTGGGGATAAAATCGAAATCGCTGGCCGGACAATTAATTTACAGATTGTGGATACCCACGTGGGCCTTTTGCTGATCCTGGCTCTTCTTTCTCTAGGAATCTATGGAATCCTCCTTTCAGGATGGTCCTCCAATAATCGGTATACAATTATCGGTGGGCTGCGGGGAGCGGCCCAGATGATCTCCTATGAAATTGCCCTGGGGCTCTCCCTGGTTGGTCTAATCCTCGTTTACCCTTCACTACGGCTTTCGACTATTGTCGCTTACCAGGGTGAACACTTTTTTGGGTGGATACCTAAATGGGGCGTTTTTCTCCAGCCGCTGGGATTTCTCCTCTTTTTATTTGCGGCTCTAGCCGAAACAAAGCGAGTTCCCTTTGATTTACCCGAAGGAGAATCAGAAATAATCGGATTTTTCACTGAGTACAGTGGTCTGAAGTGGGGCATGTTTATGATGACCGATTTCATGGANGTGGTTATTGTCAGCTGTTTGTTGACCACTCTTTTCTTCGGAGGCTGGCAGGTGCCCTGGTTGTTTGCTGATGGATTTCATTTTCCCTGGGGACCGGTCTGGACATTACCTCGGGCTGTTGTGGTTATCCTGCAATTACTGGCCTTCAACCTCAAAGTCTTTTTCTTCTGCTGGTTCCAGATTTTAGTCCGCTGGACCTATCCCCGTTTTCGTTACGACCAATTGATGGATTTTGGCTGGAAATTATTAATCCCCTTGTGTATTGTTAACATTATCGGCACGGCGATTATTTTGAGTTTGTGAAGAACAATGATTAAAGCTTTGGCCTACTTTTTGGAAATCATCCGCGGCGCTCTGGTGACCACCAGGCATTTTATTGTCAATATGTGGTTTCATATCCTTAATCTTTTCGGGATAAAGACCAAGCGCAAGGGAGCGGTGACCATTCAATATCCCGAAGAGAAGAAGGAAATTGCCTACCGCCATCGAAGCCTTCATCGCCTCTTGAAACGAGATAACGGACGACCTCGCTGTGTGGTCTGTATGTTATGCGCTACTACCTGTCCTTCCGAGTGTATCTATATCGAAGCGGCTGAAGACCCGGCTGATGATGAATTCCAGAAATATCCAGCCACTTTTATTATCGATCTCAGTCGGTGTTGTTTCTGTGGCTTTTGTGTGGAGGCNTGTCCAGAAGACGCTTTGCGNATGGACACGCAGAAAATTGAACTGGCTGAATATAGCCGGCTGGATTTGATCTACGACCTGGAAAAACTTGTTCAATGAATCTTTCCTCCCTCGAGTTAGGCTCATTTAAAATTACCGGTTTAAGAGATGGTTTTTTCTACCTGGATGGGGGAGCTATGTTTGGCGTGGTTCCCAAGGTCCTCTGGGAAAAATTGATGCCGGCTGATGGTCAGAATAGAATCAAATTGGGACTTAACTCGCTCCTTGTTCAGACACCTGAAGCTAATGTCTTGATAGAAACAGGGATAGGGGAGAACCTGCCGGAGAAGTTCAGAAAATATTATTCCTTGGAACGGGAACCAGATTTACTGACTAATCTCGAGAAGATTGGCGTGACTCCGGAAGATATAGATTTTGTCATCAACACCCATCTCCACTTTGACCATTGTGGCGGCAACACCAGACAAGACAAAAGTGGAAATTTTGTTCCCACTTTCCCCCGGGCCAAATATATTATTCAACAAGGGGAGTGGGAATATGCTCTTTCCCCCAGCCCCCGGGATAAACCAAGTTATCTGGCTTTCACTTTTCAACCTCTGGCCGAGGGGGAAAGTCTGCAACTGGTAAAAGGATTATTTACTGTTTGTCCAGGAGTTGAGGTCGTTCCGATTCCCGGCCATACTCGTCATCATCAGTGTATCAGGATTAAAGCGGGGGGCAGAACCGTCTTTTTTCTCGGTGACCTGGTGCCCACCAGAGCCCACATCGGGCTGTCTTATGTCATGAGTTATGACTTGTTTCCCTTGGAAACAATCAACAATAAACAGAAGATTTTTGAGCAAGGAATCAGAGAAAAATGGATTTTTGCTTTTAATCATGATCCTGATTATTTCTTTGGTCAGGTTATAAAACAAAATGACCGTTTTCACTTTTCCCCGTTATCTGACTAAAAAGAGAAATTTTGAGCTCCCACCTCGCCAGGGCGAGGGATGGTGCTTTTTTAAAAATTAGGTTGAGTTATAAAAAAAGTTAGGTTAAAATCAGCTCTGAAATTTGGAAGAAAAAGTGAGAGAAAAGCACCCAAAAAAGTTTTTTAAAAATTTCAATCGGGGGATAGGCAAAGCAATAGTTCTTTTGATGATTTTCCCTTTAATGCTGGGAGCAGAAGAAAAAGGGAAAGAAAACAAAGAAAAAACCAAAAGTTTTCAATACAAATCAAACACTGCTCTTTCCCTGGTGATGACGAGGGGAAATAGTGAATCCTTTTCTCTGAGTATGGATACCGATCATAATTTTTATTTTTATAAAAATAAGATTAATTTTAAAGGACGCTTTATCAAGGCGACTTCCACCACCAATAAAACGGAAGTTTATTATGTCCATCTCAAATATGACCGGAATTTAAATTCCCGCGCCTATCTTCTGGGCTTCTCTCGATTCGAGCGAAACCGCCAAGCTGGATATGATTATCGCATCGCCCTTTCTTTCGGAGGAGGATGTAACTGGATTAAGAAAAAAAATACTGAATTATCTTCGGAAGCAGCTATCGGCTGGAATAACGAAGACACCTCCCGGCGTATTAATCTGAAAAACATAAATAACACTTCAGCAGTTATTGAGAAAACCATGAACGCCGCCTTTGTCTCGGCCCTGATGGTCCATCGCTGGATTTATCAGATAAATGATTCAGCGCGGATTCAGTTACAGGGAACCATATTCCTTAATCTGGAAGACCTGCTGGATTACCGAACCAATTCTTATGCCGCCATNACTACTTCCATCAGTAAGTATTTTGCCCTCAACACCAGCCTTCAGGTTATCTTTGAAAGAAAACCAGTCCCCGGCTATAAACACACGGATCTTTATCTACTCAGCTCTTTTGTAGTCAAGCTTTGAAAAACAAGCCGTCTCCTGGGCGACGCAGCCTCTCCAAATCACCAAGACATATCCCCNGTTGCTCTCAATTTTCCATTTTAGAAAATTATCATGGAAATAAGGATGCTTTTGATTTATGTTAAGTGCTTTACAAGAACTCCTATCTTGTGGTAGATAATATATTCTTTATTCTTTTTTACTATTTTATGGCTCACAGACAACAGCGATAACTTAAAGAGAATTTACTTAGATTTTCTTCCACAATAAGGGTGCTGCACTAATGAAAAGGGCGTTTATCAAAGGGACAGTGATTCAGTTTTTTGTTCTGGCAGGATTGTGGCTTATTCTAAGTGGCAAATATGATTATTTCCACGTTTCCATCGGTTTCCTGTCAGCTGCCCTGGTCACGCTCGTCCATTTGCGGATCAATCATCATCTTTATTTTCGTCATGGTATTGCTCAGGTCAAACCTCTTCGTCTGGCCCGGTTAATTTTTTATGTTCCCTGGCTTACCTGGCAAATTGTCTTAGCCAGCCTGCAGGTGGCCTATGTGGTTCTTCATCCAAGAATTCCGATTAATCCCTCCCTCATTAAATTCCGAACAAAGTTACCTAATGTCACCGCTAAAGTAATTCTAGGAAATTCAATCACCTTAACTCCTGGCACTTTGACTGTCAGAATTGATGACGACGAATTTATCGTTCATGCTCTCATGGATGCTTCAGCCACTTCNATTATTGACGGCAGCTTACCCTACCAGGTGGCTAAACTATATCATCGTCGGCCCTCGTCAGTGATTGATGANATAAAAATTCTGAGGACAACAAAGGGACTCTAATGCATGACTTCTTCACTTTTGTGGCGGTTTATTTAACTATAGTGATTTTTATTCCTCTTTATCGGGTTATTGCCGGGCCGCGCCTGATGGACCGNATGCTGGGAGCCGGGGCTATCGGTACTAAAACCATGGTTATTATCCTGCTTATTGGCTATATGTTTGACCGGATTGATATGTTTATTGATATAACTCTGGCTTATGCGGTGCTGAATTTTATCGGTGTTATTGCTATTGCCAAATATATCGAAAGGATTGCCCGGAAAAGATGACTCTCTGGCAGATAATTTCGATCTTCCTTATTTTTGGAGGAGCGTTTTTTATCTCGGTGGGCAGTATTGGACTAATTAGATTGCCTGATTTTTATTCCCGCTGTCATGCCACCGGTAAAGCTGATACTCTCGGCCTNCTTTTGGTAATTGCGGGGTTGATTGTTTATGAAGGTTTTTCTCTTCATAGCGCCAAGTTATTAATTATCCTCATTTTTGTTGGCCTGACCAGCCCCACCGCTACTCATGCCTTAGCCCGGGCAGCTTTTCGTTTCGGCATAAAACCTCGTTTTAAGAAGCCAGCCACCACTCGGGAGAAAACATAATGCACTGGGAGTTAGAACTGGTATTNTTTATTATCCTGATTATTTTAGCCCTGGTGGCTCTAACGGTGCGGAATCTTTTGACAGCAGTGGTCATGCTTAATGTTTTCAGTTTTCTCTCAGCTTTGCTTTACGTGGTCATGGGGGCGGTAGATGTTGGCTTCACTGAAGCGGTGGTTGGAGGTGGTGTCACCGGAGTTTTCCTGGTTGTTCTTATTTTCAAGACTACCCGCAGGAGTTCCGATTGAGAATGAAAATAGTTAATTACACCNTACTGATTATCTTTCTGGTTCTCTTATTATATGCTTCCACCGGTCTTTTTTACCGCGGTGACCTNAAAGCGTGGGTGAATAGGGATGAGAGTCCGGCTCATTCTCCCAACGCCGCCGCCTATTATATCCAGCGGGCTTACCGCGATACCCATTCACCTAATATGGTGACAGCTATTCTGGCTGATTATCGTGGGTATGATACATTGGGAGAAGAAACGGTTATTTTAACCGCCGGGATTATCTGCTTTCTTCTTCTTCGTCGCGAAAGGAAGAACAAAAAGAAGGNCCGCCAGGACAAGGAAAAATGAAAGAAGCTGAAAACAATCCCATCGTTAGTTTGATTTCTTCCATTGTTTCTCCATTTATTATGCTTTTTGGCTTGTATGTTATTTTCCATGGTCACTACAGCCCTGGCGGAGGATTCCAGGGAGGAACCCTTCTAGCGGCTTCAATCATTCTCATTCGCATCGCTCATAGCAGTCGCACTGGTCAGCTCCAATTCCCGGGCAATTTAGGCACTCCTCTGGGTTCACTGGGTGTGCTGATTTATTACGGAACAGGTCTGGCCGCCCTCTGGTGGGGCGGTCAATTCCTCAATTATGCCTTTCTGCCGCTGGCCGAGGAAATCTCTCTGCGTCGCTCCTGGGGAATTTTAATGGTGGAGATTGGGGTAGGCCTGGCCGTGATGGCTATTCTGGTGAGTATTTTTGATGACCTGCTTGAGGATGAAAACCATGACTAGTTTCATTCTGGGCCATTATGCTTATTGGTTTATTCTTTTGCTGCTGGTTATTGGTCTTTATGGCCTGATAATGAAGCGGAACCTGGTCAAAAAAGTAATTGGGATGTCCATCTTTCAGGTGGCCATCATTCTTTTCTTTATTGCCAGCTCCACTAAATGGGAGGCCACTGTTCCGGTTTTATCTGGTCATCAGGAAACCATTCAGACGGCTGCCTATATAAATCCCCTGCCTCACACTTTAATGCTCACCGCCATTGTCGTCGGAGTGGCGACCAGCGGAGTAGCCTTTGCCTTAATTATTCTTATCTACCGCCGCTACCGGACATTAAACGAGGCTGAGCTGTTAAAGAGGATGGCCGAAGATGATGCCGAGTAATACAATTCCTTGGCCCCCACTCATTTATCTATTTGCTGGAATTTTCATTCCCTTGGCCGCTCTCAAATGGCGTCGGCTGGCTGGNTGGTTGGCCCTGGTAGCTACAGCAGCGGCTGCTTTTTTCTCTGTAGTCAATCTGCTGCGGGCTTTAGATCAAGGTGTCATTTCCTATCGTTTTGGAGGCTGGATTCCACCAATAGGGATTGAATATATCCTGGACCCCCTTTCTGGCTTTGTGACGACGGTGATTAATCTGATTGCTCTAGGTGTTCTCTTCCACGCCCACCGCAGTGTAGAGGCGGAAATAAGAGAATCACGCTGGCCTCCCTATTATGCTCTAGTTATGTTGTTTTTGACCGGCGCTAATGGAATTATTATGACCGGTGACTTCTTTAATTTATATGTCTTTCTGGAAATTGGTTCACTCTCCCTCTATGGTTTAATCGCGGTGGGGGANAAAAAATCTCCGGTCGCAGCCTTTCGTTACCTGGTTATGGGAACTGTGGGCGGAGGTTTTTATCTCCTGGGGGTTGGCTTTCTATATTTAGTCACNGGCTCACTCAATATGGGTGATGTGCGAAATATCCTTTTTCATCTTCCAGTAACTCCCCCTCTGATCGTCGCTTTGACCCTGATGCTTATCGGCTTGGGGATTAAAATGGCTGTTTTTCCTCTCCACGGCTGGCTACCCGACGCTTATACCTATGCTCCTTCACCTACCTCAGCCATTATGGCCCCCATAGGCACCAAGATAGGTGCTTACAGTATTGCTCGCATCTTCTTTTTTATCTTTGGTTTAAAACTTATCACCCAGGTCACCCCGATCGCTCAGGTGTTGGCCTGGTTGTCAGCTATCGGAATTATTTATGGGTCAATTCTAGCTATGGCTCAGAACGAGATAAAAAGAATGCTGGCCTACAGTAGTGTGGCTCAGGTGGGCTATATCGGACTGGGGCTGGGTTTGGCCAATTCCTTCGGGTTTATCGGAGCTCTACTTCATATCATGAACCATGGACTGATGAAAGCCTGCCTCTTCCTGGTGGCNGGAAATTTCCGGCTGCGGCTTGGTCACTCCCGGATTGACCGNCTCGATGATTCGCTACGCCGTTCCATGCCCTGGAGTACCGCGGCTTTCACTCTGGCTGCTCTGGCCATGATCGGGGTGCCTCCCACGGTAGGTTTTTTCAGTAAATGGTACTTAGCTCTGGGGGCCATCGAAAAAAAGAACTGGCTTTTCCTGATGGTCATCCTCATCAGCAGCTTGCTTAATGCCGTTTACTTTTTTCGGGTGATTGAACGGATGTATTTCCGGCCGGTGAATTCAAGGCAGACGTCGGAAAATCTTTCTGAAACCACCTCGGCCGAGGCTCGAGAAGTAGGCCCCTGGCTTCTTCTGCCGACGCTAATTTTTGCTCTGGCCCTAGTGGTCATAGGTTTTCTTAACGTCTGGATAGTTAAGACAATATTAACGAAAGCGTTACCAGCTGTGTTTTAGAGGCGGATCATGGTTAATTGGACAACTTATCCTTCCCTTGTCCCGCTGCTGGCGGTGCTCATCTCTCTGGCGGCTGTGCCTCTGATTATCTTAAGTGCCCGGCGGCCCAATCTCCGGGAATTCTGGACTATTGCCGCCGGGGTAGGGAAGTTGGCTCTCGTTCTTTCTCTTCTACCTCCCTTGCTCGAACATCGAGTAGCGGTTTTAAACCTGGGCGAAATCGTTCCCGGTGTCCAGCTGGCTTTCAAAGCAGACGCCCTGGGGGTGTTTTTTGCCCTGATCGCCTCTTTTCTCTGGATTCTCACTTCTTTTTATTCGATTGGCTATGTCCGGGGCCTAAAAGAACATAAGCAGACTCGTTATTTTGCCTACTTTGCCGTTTGCCTCTCCTCAACCATNGGCATCGCCTTCAGTGCCAATCTAGCCACTTTTATTATTTTTTATGAAATTTTAACCATCGCCACCTATCCGCTGGTAATCCATAAAGAAACAGANGAAGCCATAAAGGCCGGTCGGAAATATCTGGCCTATACCTTAACCGCCGGCGTTTTTCTAATCGCTGCTGCCACCTGGACTTATCTCCTGGTGGGAAAACTTGATTTTATTCCCGGAGGATTGTTAAAAAACACTCCCTTTGAGCCAAAAACAGCGGTCATCCTTTTCTCCCTTTTTCTCTTTGGGGTAGGGGTTAAAGCAGCAATTATGCCTCTCCATAGTTGGCTGCCCACTGCGATGGCGGCGCCCACTCCGGTCAGTGCTCTTCTCCATGCAGTGGCTGTGGTCAAAAGCGGCGTCTTTGGCGTCATCAGAATTGGTGAGTTCGTTTTCGGCCCCCAATTACTGCGGCGGTATCACTTGGATTATCTTCTTCTTACTACCGCCGGAGTGACTATAATTATTGCTTCTTTCCTGGCGCTGAAAGAGGACAATCTCAAGCGGCGTCTGGCTTACTCAACCGTGGCTCATTTGAGTTATATCGTCATGGGAGTGGGCTTAATCTCTTCCCCCGCTTTACTGGGCAGCCTCCTTCATCTGGCTTTTCATGCCACGATGAAAATTACTCTCTTTTTCTGTGCCGGAGCCATCTATGTTCACCTGCATAAGGAAAAAGTAAGCGAACTGGATGGCATCGGTCAGGTGATGCCCTGGACAATGGGGGCCTTCACTGTCGGCTCTATTGGTCTGGTCGGCCTGCCGCCGGTAAATGGCTGGCTTAGCAAGTGGTGTTTGGGCTGGGGTTCAGTGGTCGCCGAGCGGCCCTTCTTTTTAGTTATCCTCGTGCTGAGTGGTTTGCTCAATGCGGCTTACTTTTTCCCAATAGTCTATCGGGCTTTTTTCCGTCGGAACAAGAATAAGAAAACAGGAGAAGCATCACCCTTCATGGTGGTGCCTCTGGTTTTAACCGCTGGTCTTTCCATTCTTTTCGGACTCTTTCCTGACATAGGTTTTAAACTTTTTAAAATCGCCACGGACGTAGGGATCTTAATTTTTGGGAGACTTCAATGATGAAGCGATTGGTCTGGCTGGGTGTTATTTCAGGAGGATTATCCATAATTTTTGAACTGGNAGCTCATCATGAGTCAGCGGCCGGTTGGTGGCTGAGAATTCCCGGTTTTTTCATTTTCTTTGGTTTTCTGGGTTGCCTTCTGCTCATAATTGGAGCCAAAGTGCTAGGTCAGGCTGGTATTCTTCAAGATGAGGATTACTATGAGCGCTCCTAGTTTAATTATACCTCCGGCTTTGTTTCTGGCTGGCGGAGCACTCCTTTTGCCATTTTTAACCAGAAAAATCAGAGCCTGGTTTTATCTAGCTGTCCCTCTGGGAACATTAATACTGGTGATTCTTCTCCCAGCTGGAGAAGGGGGGCATGTTTCCCTGGGGATATTTCACCTCATTCTTCTTCATAATGATGCGCTGGCNCTGGTCTTTGGTCTGATATTTGCTTTTATCGCCCTGGCAGGAGCTATCTACTCGTTTCATCTCAAGGATACAGCTCACCAGTGTGCTGCGTTGCTTTATGCAGCGGGAGCTCTGGGGGTGACTTTTGCCGGTGATTTCTTAACCCTTTTTATTTTCTGGGAGACCATGGCCTTTACCTCCCTTTATCTTATTTGGGCCAGAAATAAGAAAGAATCTTACCAAGCTGGTTTTCGCTATTTAATTTATCACGCCCTGGGAGGGGGAATTCTTCTGGCAGGGATAGTGATCCATTACCAAGCTACCGGCAGCCTGGCTCTTCAATCATTGTCCCCCGGGGAAGGAGCGGGGGCCTGGTTGATTCTTCTGGGAGTGGTCATCAATGCCGCCGTGCCTCCGCTTCACACCTGGTTGGCTGATGCCTACCCCAAGGCAACTATTACCGGCGCTGTTTTTCTCAGTGCTTTCACCACGAAAGCAGCGGTCTATGTTTTAATTCGTGTTTTCCCTGGCTGGGAGATACTTCTGGTCGCCGGCTCAATTATGACCGTTTATGGTGTTGTCCTGGCTGTTTTATCCAATGATATCCGGGGAATATTAGCTTATCATATCATCAGCCAGGTGGGTTACATGGTGGCCGGAGTGGGCCTGGGTACAGCCATGGGGTTAAATGGCTCCGCTGCCCATGCTTTCAGCCACATNCTCTACAAAGCCCTGCTGTTTATGGGAACTGGGGTTGTTCTGGAAGCCACCGGGAGAAGCAAACTGACTGAATTAGGCGGTTTAAGCCGCCAGTTAAAAATTACGTTAATTCTTTATATGATTGCCGCTTTCTCCATCTCCGGCTTCCCCCTGTTTAACGGCTTTATCAGTAAATCTATGGTTATCGCGGCNGCCGAAGAATCCCATCGTATCTGGGCTATGTTTCTCATGCTGCTGGCCTCGGTGGGTACCTTTCTCAGCGTCGGCCTTAAATTGCCTTATTTCACCTGGGGTGGGGAAGACAAAGGTCTGAAAATCAAAAAAATTCCTCTCAACATGCATCTCAGTATGGCTCTGGTGGCCTTTTTCTGTCTGCTGCATGGAGTAAAACCCGGGCTGTTGTACCAACTTCTTCCTTATCCCGTTCATTTTCAACCTTATTCCACCACCCATCTGGTGGAAACCATCCAGATTCTGTCTTTCACCCTGCTGGCATTCTGGCTTTTCCGAAAGAAACTGGCTCCTCACCCAGAAGTTGTCCTNGATGTTGATTGGTTTTANCGCCGACCGGGAAAAGTTGCTGGCCAATTAATTCTGGAAAAAGTCTGGGCCTTCTTTACCTGGACTGATAAACTAGCAGCTCGGGGTGTCAGCTACCTGGCCAGTTGGCTGCGTAATCCGGCCCGACTACCGGCGAGAGCCGGCGAGGAATTGACCTATTCACCCGACCGTTATCGGCCGGCNATCCAGAGTATTCTGGCCGTTTTGCTCGTCGTCTTCATTCTGATTATGNTCCTGGCTATCATTTAGTTATTGATTAAACTGGTGACAATTTTCCTTATCCCCAAATTTAAAACTGATTGCCGGCACTAATTAAGATAAGAATANAGCAGACAATTTTAGAAATNGAGANCGGGATAACTATCACCAGTTTAACTCACCTGAAAGTATTTCCCGTTGATTTCTTCCGACAACCAAGGTAAATTAATCTTCCTGAAAATGTTGCCATGGGCCAAAGAATACTTCACAAAGAAAAGAGATAATTTCTCATGGTCGGTAATTTGAACCTTTTTGCTTCCCCTTCCTATTTCTGCCCTTACCGCAAGTATTACTGGTTTAACTCCAGGGATGCTCAGCCCTTGATCATTAAAATCACTACGAAAGGATAGTAAACATGGCTGAAACCATCGGTTTGACTCTCCGGGACGTTCTGGTTTTTGTGGCCTTTTTTGCAGTGGTGGTTGGCGTCAGCATGTATAAAAGCCGCCGGGAAGAAACCGGTGAGGATTTTTTCCTGGCTAGTCGAGGACTGGTCTGGCCGTTAATCGGTCTTTCCCTAATCGCCGCCAATATTTCGACCGAGCATTTTGTGGGTATGGCCGGTCAGGGAGCCGGTATTGCCGGCATGGCTGTGGCNGGCTATGAATGGCTGGCGGCCGTCACTCTAGTTTTTGTNGCCCTTTTCTTTCTGCCCAAGTTTCTCAAAGCCGGCATCTATACCATTCCCGAGTACCTCGAATATCGTTACAACACCACCGCCCGGACAATTATGGCTGTTTACACCATGATTATTTACGTGGCGGTCACCATTGCGGCGGTTATTTATTCCGGAGGAGTAACCTTACAGACCATCTTCGGAAATATTTATGACTATCGTCATTTACTTTACGGCATCATCGTCATCAGTTTCATTGCCGCCCTTTATACTATCTGGGGCGGCTTGAAAGCCGTGGCCTGGGCTGACCTCTTTCAGGGCTCGGCTCTGATTATCGGTGGTTTGATTACCCTGGTTATCGGGTTTAAAGCTATTGGCTTCAACACCTTTTTCCAGGCGAATGCTTCTAAACTCCATGTGATTCTTCCCCGGAATCATCCGGTGCTTCCTTGGACGGTTCTGGTTATTGGCCTCTGGATACCGAATTTTTATTACTGGGGGTTGAATCAATACATCACCCAACGCACCCTGGCCGCTAAGACTCTCAAACAGGGACAACTGGGTATTATTTTCGCTGCTTTCTTAAAGTTAATCATTCCCTTTGTCATTATCCTGCCCGGAATTATGGCTTATCATCTTTATGGCAGTAAAATGACCGGGGAAGCTGGAACAGATGCCGCTTATCCGATGCTGATCCGCAATTTAGTCGGACCAGGAGCGAGAGCGTTTATCTTTGCCGCCATCAGTGGTGCTGTTATCAGCTCGCTGGCTTCGATGCTCAATTCAGCTTCGACCATCTTTACCATTGATTTATTCAAGCGGCATCTAAAGAAAGATATTTCCCAGAAAGGCATGGTCTGGAGCGGCCGTTTATCCACGCTGGTGTTCGTGATTATCGGCGCAGTTATTGCCACTCAACTGGGGAATCCCCGCTTTAAAGGAATTTTTAATTATATTCAAGAATTTCAGGGATACATCTCTCCAGGCATTCTGGCAGCTTTTGTCTTTGGCTTATTTATCAAGCGAACACCTCCGGTGGCCGGGGTAGTGGCCTTGCTGAGCTCGGTTCCTATTTATGGCTTTCTCCAGCTGCAATTCGGCGAAATTGCCTTTCTCAACCGCATGGCTATCACCTTTGGGGCTATCATTGTGATAATGACCGTTCTGACTCTAATTTATCCTCTCAAGACGCCTAAACAGTTGCCGGTGCGACCTGGTTTTGATATGAAACCAGCTCGGACTGTGGTTGGTTTAGGAATAGTGGTCATTTTGTTAACCATTGGCCTTTATATTCTCATGGAAGTAATCGCCCGATGTGCTTAAATTCGGATGATCGTTTAGCCCTGGCTAAAATCAGAGAAGCCGCCCGGCAATATAGCCTAAACCTGAAGGGTGGGCGAGTGCGAAGAACTTCGTCCCGTTTCTGCCTGGGGGTTGAACATGGTGATTACAATGGCACTGAATTATTTGGTGTCGGGACGGATCGTTTCATCTGGCTGGGTTATAAAAAGCGACCGGATAAAAGAATCCGCCTGTTTAGCTGTAATTTTCCCCGGGAAGGTGTGGTTGATTTTGTTAGCGGTCAAATCCCGCCCCCGCAGTCTCCAGATGTGGCTGATAAATGGGCCCGCTTTCCCTACGGCGTTGATTTTATTTTGCGTCGGGAAGGATTGGCGATTAACTACGGTCTGGACGGAGTGATTTTTGGCAATATTCCCGGTGGCGGTATGTCCCGCTCTGCTTCCCTGACTATTAATCTGCTGCTCTCTCTTCTTGATGTTAATCAAATCGAAATTGATGATCCTTTTCAAATTGTTGAAATGGCTCAGGCGGTGGAAAATGATTATATCGGCTCCCCATGCGGTCAGCTTGATCAAATCATGATTCTTTTTGCCCGGCCGGAAGCCGGGGTTCATTTTCACCCNAGGGAGAAAAAAATAAATTATATCCCTCTGGGAAAGGGAGGGGAAAAGCTGCGGCTGGTGGTCCTGGATACCGGCACCGAAAGGCCTGGTCTGGAAAAATCAACCTATCGTCTTCGTCGGGCCGAATGCACCGAGCTTGTGGCCCGCTTGCANAAAGATGGCTATCAAGTCAATTATCTGGCTGATATCAAGGATGAGGAGCTTTACCAGGAAATCATGGCTCGTTATCAAACGGCCTATCCTCACCTCTGTCGACGCTTAAAGTATATTTATGAGGCACAACAGAGATTTTCTCTCATGTTGGCAGCCTGGCGCCAGGGTGATATTCAGACTGTCGGCCGGGTATTTCGCCAAGACGGGCTTGGTCTGCGAGACGATTACCAGATTTCCGGACCGGAACTGGAGACCATGTGCGATCTGGCCCGCTCAATTCCCGGAGTGCTGGGTGAAAGAATGCTGGGTGGTGGTGACAAAGGAGCNGCCGGGGCCCTGGTATTGGATGAAAGTGTCGAAGCTCTGAAAAAAGCCATTGCCATCGGTTATCCCCGGAGTCATCCCCACTACGGTGACCGCTACGCTGTTCATGTCTGTCGGGTGGTGGGTGGAGTTAGTGTGCTGGAAGAAAGAGTATAACTATTTGCTTTGGCCAGAAGAACAATGTGATTTAGTCCGTTGAGCGATATCATCAATCATTTCCTGAGCAACATGGCTGTTTTTTTCGTATTCAAAGGGAGAACTGGGGCCTTCATTCAAAAAGGATGAAGGAAAAGATTAAAATATATTGACAAATATTATAATACAGATAAAATAAGTCAACTATGAAGGAAGTTAAGTTTCCCAACCTGGGTAAGATATCACCTGAATTTTTTGAGGCCATAATTTATCCCCACTTGGGAGCTAAAAGAGAAGAGGTCCTGGTAGAACCGCAACATGGAGTTGATACCGGGATTATTCGTTTAACCCAGGGAAAAGTTATGGCGGTGACCACTGACCCCATTTACATCGTCCCTCAATTCGGCTGGGATGAAGCGGCCTGGTTTGCCTGGCATATTCTAGCTTCAGATGTGACTACCAGTGGCTTTCCACCGGCCTATATCATCCCTGATTGGAATCTGCCGGTGAGTGTTGATGAAAAATCTTTTACCATTATCTGGGAAAGATGGCATGCGGAGAGTGTTCGTTATGGGGCCTCAATTATTGCCGGCCATACCGCCCGTTATACCGGAACAGACTTTCCCATGGTNGGGGGAGCCACTTTTATTGCTGTGGGCGATGAGGATAAGTATTTAACCCCTCAAATGGCTCGACCCGGGGATCGGTTGATTATTACCAAGGGACCAGCCATCGAAGCTACCGCCATAATGGCTTCTCTTTTTTCGGAAAAGACTAAAGCCCTGGTGGGCGAGCGTCTTGCGGCCGAAGGCAGAGAGTTGTTCTTTTCGATGTCAACAGTAGATGATGCCTTAACCGCAGCTCAATTGGGATTGCGGGCAACTGTAACTTCTTTNCATGATGCAACTGAATGCGGTGTGCTGGGAGGTGTTTATGAAGTAGCCGAGGCTTCCCAGGTGGGCCTGTTCATTGATTTAGATAAAATTGAGCTTTCTCCGGCGATTGAGGCTATTTGCCAGGTTTATCAGATGGACCCTTTTATCTCTATCAGCGAAGGAACATTGCTCATCACTGTGCGACCGGAAGGAGCTCAACAAGTTTTAAAAGCCCTGCAAAAGAAAAATATCCCCGCTTTTCTCTGTGGTGAAATTCTTTCTTTAAAAGAAGGTCGTTGGGTTAAGAGAAAAGGGGAAACAAAACCTCTGGAGCATCCCCGCATTGATCCTTTCTGGCAGGCTGTAAAGCAGGTCGCTGAAGAATAAAGCCCTTTCCCTCTCTGGATTAATCCAGATGAAATTCTTCCTGGTAAGAAGGGATAGCCAGGGACCAGCCTTTGTTATCAATTTCCTGGCCCAGGCTCTTAATGGCCTCTTCTTCACCGTGGACGAGAAACACCTTTCGGGGAGGCTGCCTTAAGAAGTCTAGCCACTTCAAAAGAGCTGTTCTATCGGCATGGGCGGAAAAACCATGAATCTGGCGGATTTGAGCCCGTACAGGGCGATAAACACCGTGAATCCGCACTTCTTCCCGGCCTTCGACAATCAACCGGCCAAGTGTTCCCCGAGCCTGGTAACCGACAAAGAGAATGGTTGATTCCGGTCGGCTGATGTTATGAACGAGATGGTGCTTAATTCGGCCGCCGGTACACATTCCTGAACCAGCCATAATGATGCAGGGGCCTTTAACTTCATTAATNGCCTTGGATTCATCAACTGTCCGCACAAAGCGAAGTCCAGGAAAACGAAAAGGTGATTCGTTCTCGGCAAAGAGTTGACGGGTTTCCCGGTCCATGATGGCTGTATTTCGGAGAAAAACTTCAGTCACATCCACAGCCATGGGGCTATCCAGAAAAAGAGGCAGAGTGGGAATTTTTCCTCCTCTAACTAACCGGCTGAAATGAAAAAGTAACTCCTGGGCTCTTTCGACAGCGAAGGTGGGAATGACCAATTTCCCACCTTTAGAGACCGTCTCCTGGACAACTTGNGCTAGAAGCTCGGGAATACTTCCTTCATCCTCATGATTTCGGTCACCATAGGTAGATTCCATGACAATGTAATCAGCCTGGAAAAAGACCGAGGGGTCTCTGACAATCGGTTTATGCCATTGACCGATATCTCCGGAAAAAATAATTTTTCTTGTGACCCCATCAAGATTTAATTTAACCTCAATCATGGCCGCCCCAATAATATGGCCAGCGTCATGAAACCTGACAGAAAGACCATTGAATAATTCAATTTCCTGCTCATAGGGAATCTTTTGGACCAGAGGAAAAACCAGCTCTGCATCACTGACGGTGTAAAGAGGAATTTCAGGGTAGGGGCCTCGACGACCTTCCTTTAAATGCCGTTTTTTCTTATAAGCAGCATCTTCTTCCTGGATACGTGCAGAATCAAGAAGCATGATGGGCAATAGTTCTTGGGAAGCCGAAGTGGTGAGAATCTTACCCCGAAAACCGTCCCGGACAAATTTAGGCAGAAGTCCACAGTGATCGAGATGGATNTGAGTTAAAAGAAGATAGTCAACTTCTTCAGGCGGTATAGGGAAATCCTCCCAGTTACGGGAAAGATATTCTCTTTCCTGATAAAGACCACAATCAACCAGGATTTTTTTGCCCTGATAGGAAAGCAAGAAAGATGAACCAGTTACCTGTTTCGTTGCGCCCAGGAATTTTAAAGTCACCATTTTTTCCTCTCTTAAAAGAGAAAAAGTCTAGCAATTTTGGGCCTGGTTGTAAACACAAAGAGGAGAAGTTGTCGTGAAGTTTAGACTTGACTTCAGGAAAAGCATTAAAGAAAATGAGCCTGGGTCTGATGAAAGTCAGATATAAATTAACCACTGCTTATTTAACATCATCAAAGGGGTATTGATATGTCATGGATTGACGAATTTATTCCGCGACGTAAATTTCTGGAGTTAAGTTTTAAGGGAGGATTGGCCCTGGCGGCCACGCCCGCTCTTCTTTCCCAGCTACTTTCCTGCCGGGGGCCTGAACGGGGTCAGGTCATCCCGGTGATTGACCCCCAGTTACTTCAACGTATTATCGATTACGCTCTGAAGAATGGTGGTGAATTTGCTGAAGTCTATCTGGAAAATCGAATTTCCCGGCGAATTATTATGGAAGAGTCAAAATTCAAGAGTGCGGTTTTCGGCATTTCTCAGGGAGCCGGAGTTCGGGTTATCGCCGGGAATAAGACCGGCTATGCCTATACTGAGGAAATTAATGAAGCGAATTTAAAACGAGCCGCCCAGATAGCCTCTACCATTGCCCGGGGAAGTAAAGCGGTTCCTCCGGTTGATATTAAAGAAGCACCCCGCCAATCGTTTATTACTGTCCAGGTGCCTCTCCAGGAAGTGGCTGACGAAAAAAGGCTGGAAGTAATTCAACGAGCTAATCAGGCCGGGCTTGATTTCGACCCTCGCATTAAGATGGTTTTTATCAATTATTACGACGAAATCCGGGGGAGGGTCATCGCCAACAGCGAAGGCTTACTGGTTAAGGATGAATTACCTCTTCTCTTTTTCATCGTTCAGACCNTGGCTGTTGGGGATAAAAACCGACATCTGGGCCGGGAAAGGCTAAGCCGTCACTCCGGTTTTGAAATGTTTGACGAAGTAACCCCAGAAGAGGTCGCTCGACGAGCTGCTCGGGAATCGATTGCCATGCTGGAAGCTGACGATTGTCCGGCTGGCCAGATGGATGTGGTTATTCAAAATGGCTGGGGAGGTGTCCTGGTTCATGAGGCGGTCGGGCATCCTTTAGAAGCGGATAATATTGCCAAGAAAATAGGTGCTTTTACCGGTAAGCTGGGTCAAAAAGTGGCTGCTGATATTTTTACTATGGTTGATGACGGCACACTGCCCAATCGACGGGGGACTACCAATTTCGATGACGAAGGAACCCAGATGAAAAGAAACGTCTTGATCAGAAACGGTGTCCTGGAAAAATATATGACCGATATTCTCTCAGCCAAACAACTTAAGATGGCCCGGACTGGTAACGGCCGCCGCCAGAGTTTCCGTCATCTCCCTATACCTCGAATGACTAATACTTTTATTGATAAGGGCCGGGATAAACCTGAAGATATTTTGGCGTCGACCAAAAAAGGTCTTTACGTGCAGAGTTTGAGTGGCGGCAGCGTTAATCCCATTACCGGCATTTTTAATTTCACCTGCCGGGAAGCTTATTTGATTGAAAACGGTCGTAAAACCAAACCGGTAAAAGGAGCTACTCTCATTGGCAGTTGTCTGGATATTATTCAAAATATTGACGCCATTGGNAATGACCTGGACTTTGGGCCAGGCATTTGCGGTAAAGGCGGCCAATCAGCCGAAGTATCAGCTGGTCAACCAACGGTTAGAATCCGGGGGATTAACGTTGGGGGTACTAAGGCCAGAAGATAAGAAGAAAGGAGCAAGCTATGGATTATAAAATATTGACCGAAGACCTGGTTAAACTTTGTTTAAAAAAAGGAGCTGACGCCGCTGAGGTTTATCTCGAAGTTAATCGTCATCTTTCCGTTGAGATCCGAAATCAGGAGATTGAAACAGTGGAAGAAGCTTCTTCCCATGGAGTTGGTTTTCGAGTTTTTACCAAGGGCAGGATGGCTTTTGCCAGCTGTAACGACTTTTCTGAAAAATCCTTGGAAGAGGCTATAACTCGAGCCATTAATATGTCCCACCACACAACTTCGGATGAAAACAATATTCTTCCCGACAATCAGGATATCTCACCCGCCAAAGAGCTTTATGATCCCTCTTTAAAAAATATAGAGCTGGAGAAAAAGATAGCTCTGGCAATGGAAGCTGAAAAAATCGCCCTGGCTTCTCCCCAGATAACCAAAAGCGCCGGGGCAAGTTATGGGGAAATAGAACGAGAGATTTTTTTAGCCAACTCCAATGGATTATCCAAGAATTTTAAGGAAAGCGCCTGTTCCTTCGGTGTTTCCGTCGTGGCTGAAAAAGGAGAGGAGAAATCATCGGGAGGAGAATATTGCGCCCGTCGATTCTTTACAGATTTGAAGAAACCAGAGGAAGTGGCCACCAAAGCGGCTCAAGATGCTTATGAGATGCTTAATGCCCGCCTGGTAAAAACCCAGCAGGCCGCTGTTATTTTTGATCCGGATGTAGCTCGGGCTATTCTGGGGGGGATTCTGGGAGCAGTCAACGGGGAGAGAGTTCTTCAGGGAGCTAGCTTCCTTAAAGATAAACTTAATCAAAAGATTGCCTCTGAGTTAATCACTATTATTGATGACGGACTTCTACCCAAAGGTTTGTCCAGTCGACCTTTCGACGGCGAGGGAGTACCCACTCAAAAGAGGGCTATTGTTGAGCAGGGAATCCTCAAAGGCTTTATGTATAACACAATTGTGGCCAGAAGAGCCGGCGTCCANAGCACAGGTAACGCTTCCCGGGCGGGATTCACCAGTCTTCCTGGAATCGGTCCTCATAATTTTTACCTGATGGCCGGACCCCATCATCGCGAAGAAATTATCAAAGCGACCAAAAGAGGTTTATTGCTCAAAGGAGTCACCGGGTATGGAATAAATCCGGTTAACGGTCATTTCAGTGGTGGGGCCTCCGGATTCTGGATTGAAAACGGCCGCATTGCTTTTCCTGTAAAGGGTCTTACCATTGCTGGTCAGGCTTTCCAAATGCTGATGAGTATTGACATGGTGGCCGATGATCTAGACCTAAATCGAAGTTTTACCGCTCCCACCTTCCGCATTCCGGTGATGCAGATAGGCGGTAAATAGAGAGAGCCTTCCCCCAGGGTGTCCGAGAGGGCAAGGAATCATTAAATTAAATTAAAAGGAGACATGATGATGAGGATAAGTTATGTCATTCCTTTGACCTCTAAAAAATTCAGGTTTCGATTAAGCTGCTGGGTCATTTTTATTCTGACGTTGATTTTCTTCACCAGTTGTCAATCCTCTTCATCGGCAAAACTTGAAGTGACCAAAGAGGTAATCCGCACATATCCTTTTTCCGACCCTGATCCGGTGCCCATTATGGTGCGCTCCGGGATGTGGGGCAAGGGAGCCAGGCTTTATCCTTATTTCTTTATCGATCGGATGAGTCTCACCGCTGAAGACCAGGAGTGGACTGTTGTTCGCTTAGAAAATCCTTTCCTGAGAGTGGAAATTTTGCCCGAAGTCGGCGGGAAAGTCTGGGGAGCTTTAGACAAAGGCACCGGAAAGTATTTCATTTATAAAAATCATGTCCTCAAGTTCAGAGAAATAGCTCTCCGAGGTCCCTGGACCTCCGGGGGGATTGAATTTAACTTTGGCATCGTGGGTCATTCTCCCTCCACCGCCTCCCCGGTTGACTACCTTACCCGCCGGGAACCTGACGGAAGTGTGACCTGTTTTGTGGGGACCTGGGATTGGCCCTCCCGCACCCGCTGGAGTGTGGCTGTTAGCCTGCCCCCGGATAAGGATTTTTTTGAAACTAGATGCCTTTGGATAAATTATACTCCTTATTTTCAGTCCTACTATGTCTGGCTGAATGCGGCTGTCCGGGCTGCTGAGGATCTCCAGTTTATCATGCCTGGAAAATATTACATCGGCCACAATTATTCTGTGCCTCTTCGCCCCTGGCCGGTGGATGAAAAGGGCCGGGATTTATCTTGGTACAAAAACAATAATTTTGGTTCTTCCAAAAGTTATTTTACGGTGGGTGAATATCGGAATTTCTTTGGAGGTTATTGGCATCGGGACAAGCAGGGCTTCGGACAATGGGCTCGCTATGAAGATATTCCCGGTCATAAGACCTGGATTTGGAGTTTGGCCCGGAGCGGAGGTATCTGGGAAAACCTTTTAACGGACAACGATGGACAATACTGTGAACCCCAAGCTGGTCGCCTGCTTAACCAGAGTGACCATGGACATTTCTTTCCTCTGGCGACAGATAGCTGGACTCAATTATGGTTTCCTTATCATGAGATTGGCCCGATGAAAGCGGCTTCACCTTATGCCGTTTTGAGTACTGAAGAACCAGGTGAGCATCAGCTCATCGTTAAAATATTTCCACTTCAGGATTTAACCACTCCACTAGTTATTAAAAATAAACAGGAAATAATTTACCAGGAGAATATTTCTCTGAAAACAGGGCGTCCCTGGCAAAAACAGATTTCTTTAAAAGAAAAAATTGCTGAATATGAGATAAATCTGGGAGATAAGCTCCGCTATTCCTCAGCTCCNGCGGCTTACCGATTTGAAAAACCTCTGATCTTTCAGAATTACGATCGGACAACTCTTCAGCGACATTTCCTGAAAGCGCTCCACTTGGAAAAGGCCCGGAATCTTACGGAAGCTCTGCAGGAGTATAAAAATTTATTGATGAAAGAACCTGATTTTCTGCCCGCCTTAACCCGAGCAGCTGAACTCTATTATCGCCGGGGAGAGACGGAAAAAGCTCTTCAGCTGGCCCAAGAAGCCGTAAAACTGGACATGTATAATGGAGCGGCTAACTTTATCTATGCCCTGATCGCCCGCCATAAAGGTCAATTCATCGAAGCTAAGGAAGCCCTGACCTGGGCGGCTCGAGACAGAGCTTTTCAAGTAGCCGCCTACAACCAGCTGGCAGAAATCTTGTTAAGTGAAGGCTCTCTGGATGAAGCCCATGAATTCATTCAACGGGCATTAAGAAAAGACCAGCAGAATATAGCCAGTCTCNAATTGCTGGCTCTCATCCAGCGAAAAAAGGATTGGCCGGAAAAAGCTGAAAAGACACTTAAGCAAATTGAAAATATTGACCCCTTAAATCCCTTTGTTCAACTGGAAAGATATTGGTCCCAGCCTACCACCTCCAGATGGTCTAAAATAAGATCATTCATAAAAAATGAGTTTCCAGAAGAAACAATCCTGGAATTGGCTCTTTATTATCATCGAGTGAACCAACCTGAAGAATGTCTTCATTTATTAAGAAAAATCGACCGTTATCCAACGGCGGCTTACTGGTTGGCTTACCTTTTAAGAAATAGAGATAAAGTCGAAAGCAGGTCTTATCTCACTGTAGCTAAGTCTCTTCTACCTTACCTGGTTTTTCCTTTTAGGGAAGAAAGCATTCCGGTATTTACCTGGGCCATTCAGCAGGCGCCAGCTGACTGGAAGGCTAAATATTATCTGGCTTTGTTATTCTGGAGTAAGGGTCGAGTAGGGGAAGCGGAAAAACTACTGACTGCCTGTGGGACAGCGTCCGATTTTCCTCCTTTTTACATTGTTCGGGGAACTTTTCTCAAAAACAAGGACCAGACCGCTGCCCGGGATGATTTCCTGAAAGCTGTTGAGTTGGGGAAGAAAAAATGGCGGACCTGGCATCATTTAATCAGATTTTATCTGGATATCGAGTCATTCCCTGAGGCTTTAAAAGCAGCCGAACAAGCCAGTGGTCTTTTCCCTGACATTATGTCAATTCAGGCGGATTTAGTTGAAAGTCTTCTTCTTAATGGCCAATTTCAAAGAGCTGTCGAGATACTGGATAAAACAACGTTTTTACCTTCGGAAGGGGCGACGAAGATTCACCGGCTTTTTGTGCTATCTCATCTCCAGCTTGGTCTTCAGAAAGTAAAAGATGGAAATTTCCGTCAGGCTATAAGGCATTTCCAGCGGGCTAAAACCTATCCTGAACATCTGGGCACCGGCCAGCCTTATGACCCTGATTGGCGGCTTCAAGACCTCTTATTAGGTCTGTGTTACCTGAAAATAGGTGAACAGAAGATAGCCCACCGCCATTTTAGCTATGTCCGGGAATATACTCTTAAACACTGGGCGGAGAGTCGACCCTTCCACGCTCCGGCAGCCCTTTATTTAATAAAAAAAGAGAAAATGACCANGGCAGTGGAACTGTTGAAGAAATATCCTTGTGCCCGCGAATATAAAGTTTTCTTTGACTTTCTGCTAAAAGAATTAAAGTAAAATTAAACAGATCGAAAACAAGGCACTCATGGTGTTTATTTTAGATCACCATAAGCGCCTAAATAAGAAATCCATAGCTTTCCACTGAAAAGAAAAAGAGCAAGAAGGCTCTTTTCTCAAAATGAAAATGAAAAAAGCCTCCTCACTCTTGAGGCTGATGTTTAAAGTTGTTTGGAACAACAGACAGCAGATAACTATTCAGTCTCAGTGACGATAGTCACCCTTTATGCCAGATTGGCGCTACACAAAAAATTCAATCTCTTCTTATTTTTTCTTCAATAATTGATTTCCAGACGAGATAGCCTTTCCCGGTTAAATGAAGACCATCATTGGTATAATTAGGGTTAAGATACCCCTCCGCGGTGGCCATGGGGGTGAATAAATCTATAAACTCAATACCTATCCGCTTTGCAAACCTTTGCAGTTGATGATTAATTGCTTTAATTTCTTGGGTTTTATTAACATGATTAGTAAAAACTTTAAANGCCGGGTTAACAGGCAATATACTCTGGATGTATATTTCAGTGGCTGGAGAAGAGGCTTTAATCCTTTTAATNATAAGTTTAATATTATTGATAACGTAGTCGGGTGTCCGTCCAAGGGCTAAGTCGTTCACCCCAATCATTAGAAAGACCTTAGCCGGGCGAGAAGAGAGAACTTCATCTAGACGAGCCAGGACTCCGTCGGTTGTGTCACCGCTAATACCTCTGTTTTTCACCCGCCAGTCTTGAAAAAATTCACTCCAATTGCAGCCATCAGTAATACTGTCACCTAGAAATATAATCTCGCCGGGAGTATCCGGCAACACCTGAAAAAGACTGGCTCGCTGCTGCCAGTAAAGGGAAAAATTATTTTTTGAAGATTGTTCCTTGACGGCTGGAGAAAATAAACCGGTAATCAAGAATAATCCCCAGAAAGTAACCACTCCGAAAATAAAGCGGGGTCGATTAAAGACCATAGCTAGCCTCCCTATTGGATAAGACTTATCAAGATCGTTCTTAAAAATTAAACTTAATTTAAATATTAATCAAGATTGCACTGAAAATAGCCTGAACTTGACCTCAAACCTTAGGCCAGAATGACAACCAAGGTCAGAGAAGGGAGAACTCACTACCTTCCTGGAAAAATACTAAATAACGATATAATTTATCTTGACAATAGTATTATATTTTAATAATATTTAAACTTGTTCAATCATTCAAATTATTGGCTGCCAGAAAGATGACAAAAAAACAAAAGACAAAAGTTTCTCAGATAAATATAATTTATCACTATTTAACCAGATAAAATGATGAGAAAAGAAAATAAAGACCACATCTGCGAAGTTGTCCTTCCTCATAAAAAAACTTTAAAAAAAGTCAAACAGGCCATGTCTTCAGAAAAGAATCTTATCTCACTGGCTGAAACCTTCAATGCCCTGGCTGATCCCACCCGGTTGAAAATTATTCAGGCTCTTTCTTTTCAGGAATTGTGTGTGTGTGACTTGGCTTATCTCATCGGCCTTTCTATCTCGGCTATTTCTCATCAATTAAGACTCCTGCGCCATCTCCGTCTGGTAAAGTTCCGAAAGGAAGGGCGGATGGTTTACTATTCACTGGCTGATAGACATATAGAAAATCTCCTTAAACAGGGATTGGAGCATGTGGAAGAATAATCGTTCTTCCGGGGAAAAAGTCATCCTTTACGGAATTATTCTCTTAAATGTTCTACTTATACTTCCTTTGGGTGGTCTATCGGATCTGGTCATTTGTTTGGGTGAAGACGGCCACGTAGCACTCGAGCCGGTTCATTCTAAGCAAGCCTGTTTCATAACTCAATCAAAGCATCTCTTTGAGCAGCCAGGTTTTAATGAACGGACAACGCTTGTAGATAATAGTCATCGCTGCATTGATTTCTATTTCAATGGCAGCTCTGGTAAGNTCCAGGTTCAGGAAATCACCTTTTCCCCTAAAAGTGTCTTATTGGAACTTTCTTGGCCCCACGTAATCAACTGGGGTTACTGTCTTCCGGAGCCCTTTTCAACTTTAAGCAGAGCGGATCCGTCCTACCCGGAGAATCAATCTCCCTCTCTTAAACTTCTTCGAAGCATTATTCTGCTCATTTGAATTCAATCTCACCATTCTCTTTTCCGAGAAAAAATCAGTAGTCCTGGATGTTTATCTCGAGATTAAATAATTAGAAAGGAGGCAAGATGAGGAAGAGACTTCAAAAATGGCTCTGGCAAAAAATAAATTACCCTTTATCACTCAAAACCATTCTCTGTTTTCTGGGTAGCATGTTGATCTTCTTATCTTCCTGCGTGACCCGACCCAGCAACCTTTTTCATCCCACCAATCCTCCCTTGGGTTTCGATTATCAGGCGGTAAAAACCAAGAAGGAGTTATCTCCACCAGAATTTAAAGCAAAAACAAAATATCTGACCCTCCGCCAGGCTCTGGCGCTNGCTCTTATTAACAATCCAGAACTCCAAGCCTTCTCTTATGAAATCAGAGCCCAGGAAGCCAGGGCTATTCAGGCAGGGTTGATCGCTAATCCTGAGATTAGTGTGGAAATGGAAAATATCTATGGACAGGGACCTTTCCGCAAGTTCGAAGCAGCTGAAACCACTATCCAGCTCAGCCAATTGGTTGAATTAGGTCGGAAACCGGCAAAGCGAAAGAAAATTGCCCTGATCGAAAGCGACCTCAAGAGCTGGGATTATGAAGCCAAAAGGATTGAGGTCCTCTCCCAGGTGACCAAGGCTTTCATCGCGGTTTTAAGCGCCCAGGAAAGACTTAATATCACCCAGGAATTGGTGAACCTGACTAGGCAATTCAGAGACTCGGTGGCGGCCCGAGTTCAAGCAGGTAAGGTCTCACCCGTNGAATTAACCCGGGCTGATATTTCCGTGGCCTTTGCTGAGGTTCAAATGTCGAAGGCAAAAAAACTCTTGGAGGCCGCCCGACAAAAATTAGCCGCCACCTGGGGAAGTTTCTCGCCTGATTTCAATCAAGTGGTTGGTCGTCTCTACTCGGTTATCGAGCCCCCTCCTCTCAATAAACTGGTGGGCTATTTGCAGCGTCATCCAGAGCTGGCTCGTTGGAAGGCCGAGCGGGCTTTGCGGGAAGCCCGTCTATCACTGGCCAAAGCAGGTCTTATTCCTGATGTCATGATTAGTGGGGGCATCCGCTATTTTCAAGAAACCAATGACCGGGCTTATGTTTTGAATCTTTCCTTCCCTTTGCCTATTTTTAATCGTCAGCAGGGAACTATNAGGGTTGCTCGGTATTACCTGGAAAAGACAGACCTCGATGAAAAAGCGATTTTGCTCCATTTTCAGACAAAACTCAAAGAAACTTACCGCCTCCTTCAGGCCTATCATCATCAAGTTATCACGCTTCAGAAGACAGTTATTCCAGCCGCTCAAAATGCTTTTGAGGCGATAAAGGAAGGATATCAACAGGGAAAATTTAGTTTCTTAGACGTGCTTGATGCCCAACGTACTCTGGTAGAAGCCAAAATTCAGTATATTGAGTCACTNGGGGCTTACCATCAGACTGTGGCAGAGATAGAAAAGTTGATTAATGGTCCTTTGACCACCAGCCAAGAAAAGAATAAGGAGAAAGTCAAATGAAACTACATATCATAAGACCTCTCGCTAAGGGGATTAAATCCTTAAAATTTATCCTCATCGGGAATATTTTTCTGGTGGGGACCCTGCTTCTGGTAGGGTTATCTGCNTGTCAATCGTCTTCATCTTCCAAAACCTCCATTACCTCCGAAGAGGACCACGCCCATCATGAAGAAGCCGCTGTTGAACTGACACCTCAAGAGATGAAAGAATTCGGTATCGAAACAGCTCTGGCTGGACCAGGAAAAATACCTTTGGAGGTCTATCTTCCTGGGGAAATCACCGTAAATCCCAATCGGATTTCTCATATTGGACCTCTGGTCACCGGGGTGGCCCGGGAAATTCATAAAATTCTGGGCGATCATGTCCAAAAGGGAGAGGTGCTAGCCGTGCTTGAGAGTCGAGAATTGTCCGAGCTCAAATCCGCTTATCTGGTGGCTCGGGAAAGGCTGGCCCTGGCTGAAATAACTTTTCAACGGGAAGAAAGGCTCTGGAAGAAGAAAATTTCTTCGGAACAGGATTATCTCCAGGCAAAACAGGCTCTGGCTGAAGCCAGAATCGAGCTCCAGGCAGCGGAACAAAAGCTCCATGCTGTTGGTTTCCGCGAAGAAGACCTGAGCCAACTTTCTTTTCATGCAAAAACCCCCCTGGCTCGCTATGAAGTCGTCTCACCTTTGGCAGGAGTGATTATTGCCAAACATGTCACTTTAGGAGAAACAGTGAGTCAGAATGAAGCCATATTTACCGTGGCTGATCTAAAGAATATCTGGGTTAATTTGACAGTTTACCAGAAAGACCTGGGCAAAATAAGACCGGGACAGAAAGTGACTATTTATGACGATAAAACCGGGTTTCAGGACACCGGCCAGATTGATTGGGTCAGCCCCACGCTGGAGGAGCAAACCCGAACTGCCACTGCCCGGGTAGTGCTGGCCAACCTGGATGGAAAATGGCGGCCGGGTATGTTTGTCAAGGCCAAAGTCAAAATCGGCGAAATTGAAGCCAAAATAGCTGTGCCTCGTTCATCTGTTATCACCTATGAAGAAAAACCAGTGGTCTTTATTAAAGAAGGCCATGAGTTCCGGCCCGTACCAGTTAAACTGGGAAAGGCTAATGAACACGTCGTTGAAATTCTGGCCGGACTCAAAATTGGTCAAGAATATGTGACCAACAACGCTTTTACTTTAAAAGCCGAATTGAGTAAAGCCAAGTTTAGCGAGCATGTTCACTAAATATTGATTGGTGAGGGTGGACTATGTTTAATCGAGTAATAAATTTTTCTCTAAAAAACCGACTCTTAATGTTTATCCTGGCTTCGCTGGTTATTGTGGCGGGCTACTGGACTTACCTTCGTCTGCCGATAGATGCTTTCCCTGATGTTTCCCCCTCTCTGGTTCAGGTCTTTACCGTCACTGAAGGTTTGGCCCCGGAAGAAGTGGAAAAATATGTGACTTTCCCCATTGAATCGAAGATGGCTGGCCTGCCCCGACTCAAACAGATCAGATCTATCTCCAACTTTGGTCTTTCCGTGGTCAGTATTTATTTTGAAGACGGAACAGATATTTACTTTGCCCGCCAATTGGTCAATGAACGACTTCAGGAGGCCCGGGAAGAAATTCCGGAGGGNTTCGGCGAACCTCAACTTGGCCCTATTGCCACCGGTCAGGGGCAAATTCTTTATTACTATCTGAAAGATACCACCGGCAAGTATTCTCTTACTGACCTGCGGACCATTCAGGACTGGATTATTAAANTAAAATTACAAACAGTTCCCGGAGTAACAGAAGTTCTGGGTATCGGAGGATTCAAAAAGCAATTCCAGGTAATTGTTGACCCTACGGCTCTCCTGCGGTATGACGTGACTCTGCAGGATGTAATTGCTCGGATTAAGGCGAATAACCTAAATGTAGGGGCTCAATTTCTCGAGCGCTATGGAGAACAATTTATTGTCCGTTCCGTGGGTCTGGCTCAAGATATCCANGACCTGGAATCTATTATCATCAAGAGCGATCGTGGACGACCTGTCTACCTCCGGGATTTGGCAGAGGTGAAGATTGGCGGCGAAATCCGCCGGGGCCTGCAGACCAGGAATGGNGAAGAGGAAGTAGTGGCCGGGATGGTTATCAAGCTCATTGGCACCAATTCCTCCACNGTAATCGCCCGGGTTGAAGAGAAACTGAAAGAAATTGAAAAATCTCTGCCCGAAGGTATAGTGATAGTGCCTTTTTACGAGCAAAAAACCCTGGTCGATGCTTCAGTCAGAACGGTCAGCCAGGCTTTAATTATTGGAATTATTTTNGTCATCATTGTGCTCTTTGTCTTCCTGGGTAAATTTAGACCAAGCCTGGTTGTCGCTGGAGCTATTCCTTTTTCCATAATGTTTGCCTTCATTGCCATGGGCTATCTTAAAATGTCGGCTAACCTGATGTCTCTGGGAGGATTGGCTATTGCCATCGGCATGCTGGTCGACGGTACCATTGTCATGGTGGAAAATGTTGACCGATTGATCCAGAGCTCAGCCGCCGGTGATGAGAAAGAGCAGATTATCTATCGCGCCTTTCAGGAAGTCAGTCGACCGATTGTCTTTGCTATTTCCATTATCATCATTGTTTTTCTACCCCTATTTACTCTTCAGGGAGTAGAGGGGAAAACATTTCGTCCCTTGGCCTATACCGTCGCTCTGGCTATGTTCGGCTCATTGTTTTATGCCATCTTTCTAGCTCCTTCTTTCAGCTCTTTCTTATTGCGATTCCCTAATGAACGGGAAAACAATCAGCTCCGTCGACCCACGCTCTCGTCTCGAATAATCCACTTTCTCCAGGCCATCTACCAGCCCGTTATCCGCTTTTTTATCCACCGTCGTTACCTGGCCGTCCTCATCTCCCTGGGATTGTTCNTNGTTGGTTTAGCTATTTATCCCCGCCTGGGTTCAGAATTCACTCCCCGTCTCCGGGAAGGGGATATTATAGTTAACCTCACTTTCGCACCTTCCACCTCGCTCACTGAGACCAAGCGCAATATTATGATTATTGAGAAACGTCTTCTGGAAATACCCGAAGTGGCCGAAGTAGTCAGTCGAATCGGTCGGGGAGAAGTAGGGGCTCATTCGGCTCCGGTTAATGTCAGTCATATGAATGTTATCCTGAAACCCAAATCAGAATGGATAANCGCCAGAAATCAGGATGATATTGAGGCTGCCATCCGGGAAAAACTGGCGGGTTTACCCGGTGTGCTCACCAATGTCACCCAGCCCATTCAGCTCTCCGTTGATGAATTAATTGCTGGCGTTAAGGCACAATTGGCCGTCAAACTCTTTGGNGATGACCTGGATGTCCTCCGCCAAAAAGCAGANGAAGTAGCTGATATTATTCGCCAGATTGAAGGGGCGGCTGATGTTCAGGTTGAACAAATCTCCGGTGCTCCTCAATTACTAATCCAACCCGACCGGGAAGCTCTGGCCCGGTATGGAATCAATCTGGCCGATGTCCAGGAGGTCATTAGAGCGGCCATTGGCGGCACCAAAGCCGGGCAGGTCTTTGAAGGCATCAGGCGCTTTGATATCTATGTTCGTTACCAAGAAGAATCAAGAAAAACACCTGAAGCGATAAAAGAAATAATAATCGAAGCACCTGACGGCCAGAAAATACCTCTGGCTGAGTTAGCCCGGGTGAGGGAAGTGGTCGGCCCCCGTCAGATAAGGCGGGAGGATTTTCAGCGTTTTATTTCAATACAATGCAATGTGGTAGGCCGTGATATCGGCAGCTTCGTTAAAGAATCTCAACAGAGAATCGACGCTCTGGTGCAACTTCCCCCTGGTTATTTCATTACCTGGGGTGGGCAGTTTGAATTACAACAACAAGCGAATCGGCGTTTTGCCGTGGTTATCCCCGTGACGCTTGGAGTTATTTTTCTCCTTCTCTTTCTGAGTTTCGGTTCTTTCCGCAATTCTTTTCTCATCCTTCTCAATATCCCTTTAGCCCTGGTGGGAGGAGTGGTGGCCCTCTGGATAACCCGTCAAAACCTTTCTGTTCCAGCTTCGGTGGGCTTTATNGCTCTNTTAGGAATAGCCCTGGAAAACGGGATGGTCCTGGTGACTTATCTCAACCAGCTGGTCCGTGACGGTCTCTCCATTGATGAAGCTTCCCTTAAGGCTGCTTTGCTCCGAATGAGACCAGTCTTGATGACGGCGGTCACCACCGCTCTGGGTTTAATTCCCTTGGCTCTCTCCACCGGCACAGGAAGTGAAGTCCAAAGACCTCTGGCTATCGTGGTGATCGGCGGACTGATTACTTCCACCTGGCTGACTCTGCTGGTTATTCCCTCTATTTACAAATGGTTTAGCATCAAGGTGGAGTACGAAAATGGTCGGCCTGAAGAAAAATAAAATGAGTAAATTAAAGAAAAATGAAGAAAAAAAATATTCTCCTCAAAAGAGGTGAAAAAATTTAAGCTGAGATTAAGCTCAGAAAAAACATCGGGAGGATAATAATGAAAGAAATCAAAGCTTACATAAAGACTCATAAACTACCTACAGTAGCCCAGGCTCTCCACAAAATAAATGGCTTATCCGGGATGAGTGTCACTCGCGTTTACGGGTTTGGTCGGAGTCGGGCCAAAGGAAATCGAGAGAAAGTCGTTATTGATACAGTTGAATACAACCCCCATTTAAAAATTGAAATTGTCTGTGCCGAGGAACTGGTTNAACCCGTGATTCAGGCTATTTTGACCAATGCCCATACAGGAACAAGAGGCGATGGTAAAATCTATGTGGCTCCGGTANACCAAGCAATTAGAATCAGTACCGGAGAAAGAGGCGAATCAGCTGTNTAGATAATTTTCACTATTAGGAAGATTAACCGGAAATCTTAAGCTTGAAGTGGACAAAATCTTAATAAACAATGTAAAAGAGGAAGTTGATGGGTGAGAAAAGACAAAATCAAAAGAAAAAGCAACCTGCCTTGTCTGGCTCGACTAATCAAGTAGCTCTAAAAGAAAAAAAGGCAAGGTCATATAGATTAAAAGGATTAGATTGTCCTGACTGCGCCTTAAAAATAGAAAAGGCTGTCCAGCAGTTAAAAGGAGTGGCTGAAGCCCGGGTTGATTTTCTCCAGGCGACTTTAAAGCTGGAAGTGGATGATTCTGAATTCAACTCGGCTTCTCTGGAGAAAACAATAAAAAAATTAGGCTACTCCCTGGCCCCTCCCTCTTCAATTACAGAGAACAGTCTTCGACTTTACGTCAAAGGACTTGATTGTGCGGAGGAGGTAGCCCTGATAAAAAAGGCTTTGAGCCATCTTGCTGGAATTAAAGAAGTTAAGTTCTTGCTGGTTTCTCGGGAAATTGAAGTCCACTTTGATCCGGAAAAAATAAAAGAAAAAGACATTGTTTCGCGAATAAATAAAATCGGCCTGAGAGTAGAGCCGGTCAAGGAGAGGGGAGAGGTCGGAAGGGAAAAAGCCAGAGAGACATTCAGCCAGGACCGGCGATTGCTTCTGACGACTATAATCGCCGGTGTGCTTACCCTCCTGGGGATTATCCTCTCCCGGTTGGGAACAAGAGAAGAAATAAGCATCCTTATCTTTCTGCTGGCTATTATCAGCGGCGGGACGCACATTGCCCGCAAAGGTCTGGCGGCTGCCCGCCATCTCAGTCTGGATATGAATTTTTTAATGACCATCGCTGTTATCGGNGCCGCCTCAATCGGGGAATGGGTGGAAGCGGCTGTGGTGGTCTTCCTNTTTTCTCTGGCTCAACTCCTGGAGACCTATTCTTTGGATCGGGCCCGGCGAGCCATTCGCTCTTTAATGGATCTGGCCCCGAAAAAAGCCCTGGTCCGCCGTAATGGGGAGGAGATAGAGGTTNATGTTGAGACAATCCAGCCCGGCGAAAGAGTCATTGTCCGTCCTGGAGAAAAAATTCCTCTGGATGGCCTGGTTCTCAGCGGCCGGTCCGAAGTCAACCAGGCGCCGATTACCGGCGAATCAATGCCTGTGCTTAAACAAGCAGGGGATAAGGTTTTTGCCGGCTCAATCAATCAAAGAGGTTCACTGGAAATTAAGGTGACTCATCTCTCTAGCGATACAACTCTGGCCCGGATAATCCATTTGGTGGAAGAAGCCCAATCGCAAAAAGCTCCTTCTCAAAGCTTCGTCGAAAAATTCGCTCGCTGGTATACCCCCCTGGTGGTTTTGAGTGCTGTGCTGCTGGCCGTAATTCCGGTGGTTGTCCTGGGGTATCCTTTTAGTGAGTGGCTCTATCGCGCGCTGGTTTTGTTGGTGATTGCCTGTCCTTGCGCTCTGGTTATCTCCACGCCAGTCACCATTGTCGCTGGTCTCACCCGGTCGGCTAACCTGGGAATCCTGATTAAAGGAGGAGTCCACCTGGAAAATTCAGGTAAATGGCAAACAATTGTTTTCGATAAAACAGGCACTCTGACTAAGGGAAAGCCCGAAGTCATTGATATTATCCCCCTAGGGTCGAGGACCAAAAAAGAAATTCTCCAGCTAGCAGCCGCCGTGGAAAGCCGCTCGGAACATCATCTCGCCCGGGCGATCATCGACAAGGCCGAGGAATGGCAATTAAAAATAGATGAACCAGCTGACTTTCAATCTCTCATCGGCCGGGGGGCTCAAGCTAGAGTGAATGGTCGGATCTATTTCATCGGTAATCATCGTCTGTTTGAAGAGAAAAAGCTCTGCACTCCGGAACTTGATGAATTAATGGATAGATTGGAGTCAGAAAATTACTCGCTGGTTATTCTAGGGGATGAGGGAAAAGCCCTGGGAGTAATTATCATTGCTGATGCTCTGCGGCCGGAAGTACCTCTGGCCCTACGCCAATTAAGATCTCTTGGAGTAAAAAAATTAATGATGCTCACCGGCGATAACCGTAAAACCGCTGAAGTTCTGGCCCGAAGGCTGGAACTGGACAATTTTGCAGCAGAACTTCTCCCCGAAGATAAAATTGAAGCCATCCGTCATTTAATATATCAGGGGGAAAAGGTCGCCATGGTCGGTGATGGAGTCAACGATGCACCCGCCTTGGCCATGGCCACAACCGGTATCGCCATGGGCACAGCCGGCACTGATGCTGCTCTGGAAACAGCCGATATCGCTTTGATGAATGATAACCTTCTTGGTCTACCGACGGTAGTTCATCTGGGNAAAAAAACATTACAAATCATCAAACAAAATATAACCTTGGCTCTGGTGATTAAATTCATCTTTTTCGGATTAACCATTCCCGGCNTGGCTACCTTATGGATGGCTGTCTTTGCTGATATGGGAGCTTCTTTTATCGTCATCTTCAACGGTCTGCGGCTCTTACGATTCAAAAAAGGCCTTTAAACAGNGGGAATTAATTTTCTTCAAAAAGCAAATTCTGCACCCAGATTAAGCAGGTGAGCCTTATAGTTCTGGGACCTAAACAGCTTTTGACTAACCTGATAATATCGATATCTTACTATTAAAGAAATTCCAGAATAAAGGGCAGTTTTCAGCTCCAGGTAAGGATAACGGAGATAACCCGGGAAAGTTCCTTTTATCTCGGTATAATTAAATCCCCCGTTGAAGGAAAAGATACCTTCTTTAAACCAGCCACCTAAATTAACGAAACTCACTTTACTNTTGAAACGAGAAACATCCTCACTTTCAGTGAATAAGCTGGTATANTGGATGATATCCATANTTGAGTCGAGATCATTCTGATTAAGATTCAAAAAAGCTCCCCATTTCCCGGAAGATGATTGCCACATAAGATTTAAACCATACCCCAGCTGTTCACTGGAATAAGAAAATTCATCATTCTGGAGACTCCGCCAGCGAAATAACAAAGAGCCGGTTAAACCAAAATCTGTTTTAAACCTGCTCTTGAATTGCAGTGAATCGGTCTTAAGAGGAATTAAGCGGGCGAAAGCGAAATCATAAGCTCCTTTGTCATAGGCAGCAAAAAAGGAAAGCGATTTAGATAGTTTATAGTTAACGGAACCGGAATAGGAATCAAGATGATAGAGAGAAGTTTCTTGAGCTTCTCCTCGCCCCATTTCCAAGGAATAATTCGTTCGGGCCAAGCCGGCTCTTATTCCCAGCCGGGGGGTGAGATAATAACCTACCTGGAGATAATAGCGTTTCTGAGCAAGCTTCAAGAAAGGATTATGATATTCCTCTAAAGCAACAGTTTTCTGGTAGTAAGAACGGAAAAACGAAACATTGAGAGTGTCTTCATTGTCCAGACGATAATAATAATACTTAAAACCACTGGTAAGATAGAGGCGGGGCAGAATATCTAATTGGAGGGCAGCTTCACCTCTGGTCCAGCGGCGATTAAATTTACCTGCATTCAANAGGGTGGCCTGACTGATAAAATCATAGAGAGGCCAGATGAACTGACCGTTTATTTCTTCCTGAGCCTGGGAATCACCTTCTGTGCGGGAAGTCAAATACTTGGCCTTTAAAGATAACCAGGGCAGAGGTTTAATAAAAAGAAACTGTTTTATTCCTTTGGTTTGAGCCTCAACTATGGTCTGGCGACTCTGGCTGGTGAGGTATATGGATGATTTTCCCCAGGGCAGTCCCTTTATCCCCAGATTATTGGGATCAGAACTGGCGGTCTGTTCCAGATCAAAAGACTGCGAGAGCCCGGTCAGTTCATAGGATAACCAGTTCCCNAAGGAAAGATTGCCTGATAATTGAACTAGATTGCTAATCTGATTAAGAGGTTCATTGAGAGGAAACTGATTGTTTAAAAGATAAAGAGTAATTAAACTGTTTCCTTCAAGTTTGGTTCTCTGCCAGGAAGCGGTGATCTTGAACCAGGGAAAGGGAACAACTATTCCCGTCAGATCAANTGTCTTCTCCCGGCTGTTCCANGTATGGAAACTTCCGAAGAGATTCTCTTCCTGGTCCGAGTCAAAGAGAGGATTGGCGACACTATCAACATTCAGGAAAAATTTTCTTTCAGTATAATTCCCCACTAATGTAAAGACGTTTCTTTTGGTTAAAGTGATTCTGGCNAGGCCGTAAGGTTCAGCTCCAAAGCCTTGGACAGACAGAGAAATGGAATCCAAAAAGGCTTTTTCCTGGGGAAGTCTATCTGCCCGCAAAGAAATGCCTTCAACATTCAGGCCTTCTTTCAAATTGAACTGCGACCTAAACAAATTCAGGTTTCCCTGGACATCTTTAACCAGATAACTTGAGCCGAAATAACCCGAAATATAATACTTTCCCCAGACGGTATTCTTTTTCTTCTGGGCACTAGTCTCAGCCAGGGCTACCTTAGCCAGGATTATCANCAGAGTTAATAAAAAAACTATTACCGGTTTTTTAAAAAAGGCTTTCATTCCTACCCCCTGTCAATTATCTCAAAAAATGCTTATCCAGGTACGAACCGTGGATTTTCACATGGCAGATGGTGCAATTTTGATAGGTCGAGTGAGTAGTGATGTGAAACTTNGGGGTCTTGGATCCATAAAGATTGGCTGCTTCGATTGGGCCGCTATGGCATTCCAAACAGAGCAGATATTGATTGGCTCTTCTCAATAAGCGGGCGTTTTCTGACCCGTGCGGTTGATGACAGGCCAGACANCCTCCCACAGCAACAGCCANATGTTCATAAGTAAAAGGTCCTCGTTGAGCCGGATGGCAGGTGAAGCATTTCTCACTTATCCGGGATAAACCCAATTGCTGATTGGTTGTCTCTGTCTGATGAGGGTCATGACAATCCCAGCATTCCATTCGTCCCTCCTGAACCTTATGATGGAAGGGGAGATTAAACCTGGCCAGCTTATCTTGATGGCAGTTAAAACAAATTTCCCGGGGAGATGAAGCCAAGAGTTTTACTGCTGGTTCNCCCTGATGGATGGCATGGCAGGAAAGGCAGGCTTGTCCGGCTTGAGCATGTTTTTCCTGAGAAAAATTATGAAATATCTTGTTTGTATCATGACAGGTCAAACAGGTTGAGATAATTTTGCTGTTACCAATTTCAGTAAATGAGCGAATTAAACCTTTGACTTCAGGATCTTCCGCATGGAGACTCCCGGGCCCATGACAGACCTCGCACCCTTCAATTTCCAATTCTTTTTTCTTCAAGCTGATCTGATAATGAGCTGTCTTGTCCAGAGAGGTGAGGAGATCATGGCATTCAAGACATGTCTCCTGCCCGATATATGTTTTTTCCTGCTCGCCACTCAGAGGAATACTGCCGGAAATCTTCATCCCCAGGAAGAAAAAGCATGCACCAAGAGTGAACAGGCATATCAGTTTTTTCATCCTTATCTCCTCTTTCTAAAATCATCTACCTCCTGGACCGGTGGCTGGCCNGGGGGTAGATGACCAAAGTGCTTCAGCGTCGGCGGACTATTTCAAAGAATGAATGACACCTTTATAAGTAGCCGCCCAGTTCTTATCATGGTCGTAGTGGCAACTTAGACAGGCAAATTCTGAAGTAACAAAGCCCCGGGCTTCAGAGCCGCCATTCTTAAAGGGTTTAGCTCCAGCGTCCAGGTTTATCTTGAAAAGATGGGTTCGAACATCACCAACGTATTTGCGCAACGAAACAGCGCTTTTACTCATATAAGGCATGTGACAATCTTCACACTTAACTCCCGCCTGACCCATGGAGCTTCCTTCATACACCCCGGCAACGTCAGCATGACAATCAGCACAGCTTATTTTTATAGAAGAGCCGCCTGTTTTATGAGGATCATGACAGGTGACACAGTTCAAAAATTGACCATGGTCGCTTTTNAGGATCTCATTGTATTGTTCGTGATGGCGAATAAAGCCTCCGCTGGNGGGAATAATGTTGGGATCGGTCCGATAATGACAGGTACCACAAGCTGCCGAGGATTTATCCACGGAGATTTCAGAGGGATTGCCTCCGGTCAGCACATGGTTTTTGCCGGGCCCATGACATTGTTCACACTGAATGCCTTCAAAAGTCCACTTGCCGACCACTCCGGGGAGAAATTCCTGACGGCCTCCCTCCCGATAATTGGTCGTGTGACAGGAACCGCAATCATACTTTTTTGTTTCATTGGCATGGTAATCGGTCCAGTTGCGGGTAGCCAGATTAAACTGATTATTGCCGCCAGCCGTAATTATATAACCGTCTTTACCAATGAACCGGGCTTTCCACTTGAAACCACCAATCACCCACTTAATATCATCCCAGTTCACCGAAGCTGGATGAGGGATGCCAGCGCCCCGAGCTTCTTCAGGAGAACGAAGTTTATGAGCATGTCCTGAGGCAAACCAGTCATCATATTTTTGAGAGTGACAGACACCGCAAGCTTCTGAACCCACATAATCACCCTTGGCTTGACTCAAGTAGATCGCCAATTGGGAATAATCCTGAGCTTGAACAACAAGTACCAATGAAAGAACCAAAANCATAAAGAAGAGGAATCGAGCTTTAATCATGTTTTACCCCCGATAAAAGGATTTTGTTAGACTATGAAGACGTGTTTTTCTCAGTAGTAATAAGAATTTTATTTGTGATAAAGTTTATAATATATATCATCTAACTAGTATATAATTAAATCCCCCGGCAATTGTCAAGAGTTTTTTCTGGTTTTATAAATTTTCTTAACTCTCTGAAATCTGTCAGAAA
>MTOP01000059.1 GCA_002010725.1 Candidatus Aminicenantes bacterium JdFR-80 | reverse complement strand
CCGAGAGATCCTTTCTTGTCCTCAGATTTACTCTTTGTTACTCTTCCATAATAGCTTCCAGCCTCACTTTCATCCAGATAATTCTCTCTTTTATATATATATAAATATAAATCTGATCTTTTAATAACTAAGGAGGGTCCATTGAGAAAANTTAAAACTCCAATCCACCTGGTCTTCCTTCTAGCCCTTTCATTTCTCCTCTCTACTTACTCCCAGCCAACCGAACAAGTCACAAAAATCACTCCTCGCCCCCTGGAAAGCATCCAAGACATTATGGCCTGGAAAAATATCCGCTCGCCGGTTGTCTCTAATAATGGCCAATGGTTCGCTTATTACCTCTCTCCGAACGAAGGCGACGGGGAAGTAATTATTCGCCAGATCAAAGGAGACAAGGTTTACCGTTTCCCCATCGGCCAATCCTCCCGTTACCAGATACCAGGTCGGCTAGCCTTCTCCTCTGATTCACAGTGGTTGGCCTATTCTATTTCTCCCTCACAAAAAGAAGCCAAAAAACTTCGCCGTCAGAAGAAAAAACTGTATCACAAAATTGGACTGGTGAATTTACCCACCGGTAAAAAAATTGAGTTTGAAAAAATCAAAAACTTCTCCTTCTCGGGGAAAAATCCTGGCTGGCTGGCTTTGCACAAATATCCCCCTGAAAGCCAGAGTAAAGAGAAGGAAAAATGGTCGGGCTCAGATTTAATTCTCTACGACCTGGCCGCGGGAACTGAATTAAATATTGGAAACGTGGGTGAGTTTGCCTTTGATAAACAAGGCCATTGGCTCGCCTGGATAATTGATGCCAAGGATAAAACCGGCAACGGCGTTCAGATCCGTTGCTTAAAAACGGGTCGAGTCATTGTCCTCGACAGTGATGAAGCAATTTACAAAAAGCTCACCTGGGCGGAGGAGAAAGAAGCTCTGGCGGTCTTGAAGGGTAAAGAAGATAAAAATTACCAGGAGCCGCTTTATTCTCTCCTGGCTTTTACCCATTTAGACCAGTCACCCCCGGAAAAAATCATTTACGACCCGCTTGAAGACAAAACTTTCCCCCAAAACATGACTCTCTCCCCTCACCGGGCTCCCCGGTGGAATAATGACTTAACCGCTCTTTTCGTCGGCTTTCATGAGGTAGAACGAAAAGAAGAAGACAAGTCACCAGCCAACAAAGAAACTTCCAGCCAGGATAAACCAAAGGAAAAGAAAAAGAGCCCGTCAAACTCATTACCTTCGGCCGGCAAGCTTACGGATGAAGACTTGCCCGACCTGGTTATCTGGCATTGGCTGGACAGCCGCCTCCAATCAAGGCAACAGGTTCAGGAAAAACAAGACAAAGAATTCAGCTATCTCGGTGTCTACTGGATTAAAGATAAAAAGTTTATCCGCCTGGCTGATGAAAAACTCCGCCGTGTCGAACCAACTCCTAAATACCGCTGGGGAGTGGGCTTCGATAACCGTCCCTATGAATTGATGGGCAATCTTGACGGCCGGCGCTATCAGGATATTTATGTGGTTGACCTGAAAACTGGCCAGCGTCGCCTGGCACTAAAGAAATGCCGCTGGTATTTCGGGGTATCTCCGGAAGGAACCCATATATTGTATTACCAGGACGGACACTTCTACACTTACAACCTGGCCTCCGGACAGAGTAAAAATATCACTCAGCAGGTTCCCACTTCTTTTATTAACACCGAAGACGACCACAATGTAATCAAACCTCCCATTCGTCCCTTCGGTTGGGTCAAGGGAGGCCGGGCTGTTCTCCTCTCCGATAACTGGGATGTCTGGCTGGTNCCCATCTCCAAAGGTAAAGCCGTGAATCTTACNGTCAACGGTAAAACCAAAGGAATCCGCTACCGACGCCGATTTCGCCTTGATCCAGAAGAAAAAGGAATCGACCTCAGTCAGCCCGTCTACTTCTCGGCCTATGGTGAATGGACAAAAATGGGTGGGATTGTCCGCATCAACAAGGNCAAACCACCAGCTAAACTCCTCCTCTGGGATAAGGCCATCTTCAGCGGGCTGCTTAAAGCCAAAAATAAAGATGTCTATCTCTACACCAAACAAACTTACAAAGACTATCCTGATTATTATGTGGCTGACAGCGATCTTAAAAACGGCCGGCGAATTACTGAAGCCAACCCCCAGCAAAAAGAATTCCTCTGGTCGTCTGGTTCTATCCTTATTGATTATCAAAGTGAAAAAGGCGATAAACTCCAGGCCGCCCTCTTCCTCCCGGCTAACTATGAAAAAGGCAAAACCTACCCCACCATTGTGTATATCTACGAAAAGTTATCGCAAAACTTTAATCGGTACTTTACACCCTATGCTAACGGATTCAACAAATCTGTTTACACCAGTCGGGGCTACGCGGTTTTAATGCCGGATATTGTTTACCAAATCAATGACCCGGGCATGTCGGCCGTCTGGTGTGTTTTGCCGGCCATTAAGGCAGCTATTGCCACAGGAGTCGTAGACAAATCCCGGATCGGTCTGCACGGCCACTCCTGGGGCGGCTATCAAACAGCCTTTCTGATTACTCAAACCAAAATCTTCAAAGCGGCTGTGGCCGGAGCCCCCTTGACCAATATGGTCAGCATGTATAGTTCAATTTACTGGAATACCGGCTCGGCCAACCAGCCTATATTTGAAAGCAGTCAGGGACGCTTCCGGGGTGGGTATTGGGATTATCAAGAGGCCTATCTGCGAAATTCACCTGTTTTTCACGCCAAAAATGTCCAGACCCCTCTTCTCATTCTTCATAACGACAAAGATGGAGCTGTTGTTTGGAACCAGGGGATTGAATACTACAATACTCTTCGCCGGCTCCAGAAACCGGTGATCATGCTTCAGTATAAAGGAGAAAACCACGGACTCAGCAAACTGCCCAATCAAAAAGACTATACAGTGCGGATGATGGAATTTTTTGACCATTATTTGCGAGGCAAACCGGCTCCGACCTGGCTGAAAGAAGGTATCCCTCACCTGAAACTCAAAAAGCATCTCCAAGAAAGAACAAAAAAGATAATGCTGGAGGGCAGGAAAAAAAAAGAGAAACAGAAAGAAATGTCCAAATAAAATTATCACCCACTATTAATCTACACTAACAATTGTTGTTACTCGTTCTAGTAAAAACTCATAGCAAATTCAGTTGAAAGTTATTGATTTTTCACTTATAATGTCAACAGGAGTTCAAAATGAGCCGAAGAAAAAAAGATAAGAGTCATCTTATCCACCTTGGCCAGCGGCTTAAAGCGGCCCGAAAAATGGCCGGAATGAGCATGGAAGAACTGGTCACCCGCGCAGGTCGCATTGTCTCCAAACAATCTGTCAGTAAATATGAAAACGGCCTGATGGAACCCTCACCCCAAATTCTGGCTCGCCTGGCCCAGGTTCTAGGGGTAAAACCCAGCTATTTTTACCAACGGACTCGCCTTCAACTGACAAATCTTTACTTCCGGCAGAAATCAAAACTCTCCCGCAAAGAAGAAGCGGCCATTAAGTATAAAGCCATTGATTACTTAGAACGTTATCTTGATCTCGAAGACAAACTTGGTCTCCATCTCTCTTTCAAATACCGGTTAAAAAAGAAACCCTTGGAGAATATTAATGATATTGAAGAACTGGTGATGAAGATCCGTCATGATTGGGGATTAGGCCAGGCACCCATTGTTAATCTACTGGGTCTTCTGGAAGAAAAAGGAATTAAAGTTTTTCTCACTCCAGCCTCAGGGAAATTTGCCGGCTTAACCGCACAAAATGGCCAGGCGCATGTTATTGTAGTTAATAGCAACCATCCTCTGGATCGCGTCCGGTTTACTGCTTCCCATGAACTAGGTCATATCATCTGTGCCTTTCCGGAAGACGTGGAAGATGAAGAAAGCCTCTGTCATGTGTTTGCTGGTGCCTTTCTCCTGCCGGGAAAAGTCCTGAAGAGCCTTCTTGGCCAGCGGAGACATAAAATTACTCTCTGGGAATGGCAACACATTAAAGAAACTTATGGCATCTCAATGCAGGCCGCCATTCACCGTGCTTATGAATGTGGCATCATCAGCCAGAATTACTTCCGGGTTCTCATCCACCAACTCCGCCAGAGAGGGTGGCACAGAGTCGAACCTTTCACCTATCAAGGAAAAGAAGAAGCCTCCCGTTTTAAAAGACTTCTGGCTTTTGCTCTAGCTGAAGATCTTCTTACCCCGGCTGAAGCCAAACGCATCGGTGGGGAAGAACTACCTCAGCCGCTGGAAATAACTGCTTAATTGGCAGCAACCACCTATTCTCAGATCTCTGAAGGATAAGTTTCAACCAAGAAGGAAATAGGGTGTCAGCTTGATCGGGAGTAAGCCGAGAGAACCATTCCCGGGAGAAATGGGCCTCCAAATCTTTTGACCAGACATGACTCTCTCTTTAAGAGATTAATTCTCCTCTATTATTTTCTTCTTTTATTTTTTCAGGAAAAACAGGGAAGAAAACCGTTATAAATGACGTCTAATTATTGACCAACTAAAAAAGGAGATAGGTCATGAAAAAATTTTTGCTGGTGATAGTCGGACTGATAATTTTTACTCTGACTCTCTCCACAATATATGCCTTCCAGACGGATGTCAGTGGTGATTGGGAGTTAACTCTTAAAACTCCCCGTGGAGAAAGGACTTCCTCTTTACACATCGACCAGGATGGTGAAAAAATTACGGTCACCATGATCACCTCTCGAGGAGAAGTCAGTGGAGAAGGAACTGTAAAAGGGAATGAAATTGAATGGACAATCACTCGTTCTACTCCTCGCGGCGAACTCNCCATGACCTACCGGGGCGCAGTTGAAGGGGAAACCATGCAAGGAACCATGGAGACAAGAATGGGCCGCAGTTTGGAATGGACAGCCAAGCGGAAAAACTAAAATCCGGTTAATTAATCAAAACAAGCTGTCACTACCAGGCAGCCAGTCCCAGCTTCCTTCCCGCAGGGTAAATGAAGTATAATGATATTATTATCAATCAGCTCCTACGGCAAAGCCGCAATGTCCCCGGCCGGGGAAATAAAAACACATTGGTTGAGGCTTCACCGGGAGAAGTTAGCCGCCATGGAAGAAAGAAAAATGATCCAGGCCTGTCTGGAAGGAGATGACGAGGCTTTTGAAGCCTTAGTTAGAAAATACTTTCGAAAGGTATTTCACTTGGCCATGAGTATGACCCAGAATTCGGCTGAAGCTGACGATTTAGCCCAGGAAGTATTTATCAAGACTTATACCTCTTTGACTCACTTTAGAGGAAAATCAAGTTTTAGCACCTGGATTTATCAGATTGCCCTCAACCATATTCGGGACTTCCTTCGTAAAAAACGGCGGACCAAAACTGAATCCTTGACCAGAGAAAGCAATTCAAATACCTGGGAATCACACTCAAGTACTGAAAAATCCCAGGAAGCCCAGCAGCTAATTCAGATGGCTCTTCAAAAACTGCCGGAGAAATTCCGGATAATGATTATTTTACGTGATATTCATGGGTTTTCTTACGAAGAAATTTCCAAAATTTTGAATATCTCACCGGGCACAGTGGACTCTCGTCTCCACCGGGCCCGCCACAAGCTCCGCCAGGAGCTTTTGCCTTTTCTTCAGGCAAAAGGAGGACCCTCATGAAATGTCAAGAGGCCGAAAAATTAATTCATAGACTCCTCGATGGGCGCCTTCCCCCTCAGGAAATAAGGCATCTGGAGGAACATCTGGCGGAATGTTCCGCCTGTACCCAGAAAAAAAAGGAGTATGAATGGCTCCAGCAAAATCTTCAGTCCCTTAATTTTCCCGAACCTCAGCCTGATTATTGGGAAAAAATCAGGCGGCGATTAAAAACTTCACCTTCCCCTTCACCTCTTCTCACCTGGAAGAAGTGGGCTCTTCGAGCTGTCCCGGTGGCCCTAATTTTCCTGATTATTCTGGCCACCGCAATTATCTTTTTGACTTCATCCTCATCCCCGCAAATGAGCCAAACTGAACTGCTGTTGCTCCAAAACTCCAATCCTTTTATTGAATCTCAGGCAATTTTTACTGAGACCAGCCCGATCGATAAAAATCTTCGGCTTATCTTTTCTTCGCTGGAAACCAACACCGAATTAAGGAGATAGATCTCATGAAAAACCACAATAAATTCTGGATAATTCTCTCGTTTATCATTCTCTTTGTAATTGGCTTCATTGGGGGAATTATAGTCGATCACTACCTCTTGCAGCCAAAATCTCTCTTTTCCAAACCACCCCACCGCACCCGTCCCACAGCTCGGTTCCCCACTCTGGAGATGATGGCTCAGGAATTGGGTCTGACTCCAGAACAACAACAACAAATTCGCCAGGTATTTCAGAACAATGACCAGCAGCTGCATGAGCTTCACCAGGAAGTAATCCAGCAGCTAAAAAAAATCCGGAGTCAATTAAAGAAAGAAATCAATGCAATTTTGGATAAGGAGCAAGAAGCCAAATTCGAGGCTATGATTCAAAAATATATTAAACAGAGAAAAAAAGAGTGGGAACGCCGCCGAAAGCGCCCCTCTGACCAAAGAAAGCCGGAAGGAGTGACAAGATGAAAAAGAAACTCATTTTCTCTCTTATCATCCTCGTGGTTATCGTCGGAGTGGTCTTCAGTCTGACCATACTCAAACGCTCCTCTAACGGGGACGTTCAATATCGAACCTCCGAAGTTACCCGGGGAGATATCGAAGCCATCGTGGTGACCACAGGCACTATCAACCCCGTGACCTTAGTCGACGTCGGCAGTCAGGTCTCAGGAAAAATCGCCAAAATCTACGTGGACTTTAATTCCCGCGTGAAAAAAGGGGATATTCTGGCAGAAATCGACCAATCAAGCTTCCTGACTCGAATCAGACAGAATGAAGCCAATTATCGAAGTGCTAAAGCCTCTCTGGAAAGAGCCAAAGTCACCATGGAGACAAGCAAGAAGAAATACGAGAGAGCCCTCAAACTCTTCGAGCAAAATTTAATCTCCCCCGAAGAAAAAGAGACTGCTGAAACTAACTATTTCAATGCAGTNGCGGATTATCAATCAGCTTTAGCTCGTCTGGAACAGGCCAAATCTCAACTCGAAGCAAGTCAGGTGGATTTATCTTACACGGTTATTCGCTCTCCGATTGATGGTATTGTCATCAAACGAAACATCAATGTCGGCCAGACTGTAGCCGCCAGCTTCCAGGCTCCGGTTCTCTTTCAAATTGCCAACGATTTAACCAAAATGCAGGTTGAATGTAGCGTCGACGAAGCCGACATCGGCAAAATAAAGGAAGGGCAGAAGGCCAGATTTACGGTAGATGCTTTCCCTGATGAATCTTTTGAAGGAGTGGTTACCCAAGTCCGCTATGCCCCGGAAGTCGTCCAGAATGTCGTCACTTACACCACGATTGTCTCAGTGGAAAACCCTGAGATGAAACTCCGTCCAGGAATGACCGCCACAGTATCGATTATCGTTGGTGAAGCCAGAAACGTTCTCCGGGTGCCCAACGCCGCCCTCCGCTTTCGCCCCCAGCTTTCTCCAGAAGAAATGAAAAAATTGTTTGAGGAATTAAGGGCTAAACGGCGGCCACAAACACCCGGCTCAGCCAATAGAGCTCCGGGCNGCCCTTCNGCCTCGCCCAGCGGCAGGAGTCCTTCTTNTGAACGTCAGCTTTCCAAGGAAAAAACCCGCCGCTCCATGGCTATGGTCTGGGTATTGGCAGAAAGACATAAACTCCGACCAGTTCCCGTGAAAACCGGTGTCTCTGGCGACGAATATACTGAAATTATCTGGGGCGATCTTCGAGAAGGCGATGAAGTTATTATTGGCACAGGTACAGGCCAGCGGTCTTCTTCCAGCCGCTCAGCCGCTTCTTCCCTCCGGCGGGGGATGTTCATGATTCGGCGATAAAAAGCACCCAGAAGGAATTATTTCTCTTTTGAAAATGAGGCATGAGATGGATGAGAAGATACTTATTAATCTGGAAAACATCGTCAAAATNTACAAAGTCGGCTTGACCGAGGTGCACGCCCTTCGGGGAGTTTCGCTCCGGGTAAACCGGGGAGATTATCTGGCCATTATGGGNCCNTCCGGCTCAGGAAAATCAACCTTGATGAATATCATCGGGTGTCTGGATAAACCAACCAGCGGCCATTACTATCTTGAAGGAACAGATATCTCCACTTTCAGTCGAAATAAGCTTGCAGAAATCAGAAATAAAAAAATAGGCTTCGTCTTTCAGAACTTCAACCTNTTGGCCCGAACAACTGCCTTGGAAAATGCAGAACTTCCCTTGCTTTACTCTGATGTTCCTTCTAGAGAAGCCCGTCAACGGGCCATGGAAGCTTTAGAAATGGTCGGTCTAAAGGGTCGAGAGTTACATCACACTAACCAATTATCAGGGGGAGAAATGCAACGAGTGGCTATTGCCCGGGCCTTAGTAAACCAACCATCACTCATCCTGGCTGACGAACCCACCGGTAATCTGGACACTAAAACTGGTCAGGAAATCATGGCCATTTTTCAAACCTTGAACCGGGAAAAAGGAATAACTATTATTCTCGTCACCCACGACCCGGAAATCGCCCAAACAGCTCCTCGCCGCATCTATCTCCGGGACGGACTGGTGATCAAGGAAGACACAGCGGAGTGAGATAATTTACGTCAGGGAGGAGTCAAAATGAATATAATCAAGACGACCCAAATTGCTTTGCGGGCTTTAAATCGAAATAAAATGCGCTCTTTTCTCACTGCTCTGGGCATAATCATCGGGGTAGGTGCAGTTATTGCCATGGTCAGTATCGGGCAGGGAGCCAAAAGAGCTGTAGAAGAAAGATTCGAACAAATGGGGACCAATCTCCTCTTTGTACGACCCGGAAGTCGGGCTTTCCGGGGCGTTCACGGCGGAGTGGGCAGTTATCAGACCCTTAAACCAGAGGACGCGGAGGCCATTCTGAAATCCTGTGACGCTGTTCAGTATGTCTCACCTAATGTTTCCACCCGGGCTCAAGTAGTCTACCGTAATAAGAACTGGAACACCTCCATCCAGGGGGTAGGGGTGGATTATCCCCTAATCAGAAACTGGAATGTGGCCGATGGCGAATTTTTCACCCAAGGAATGGTCAAAGCAGCTGCAAAGGTCTGTGTTCTCGGAGACGAAGTTAAAACCAATCTCTTCGAAGACGAAGACCCGATTGGGAAAATTATTCGTATTAAAAATATACCTTTCCGCGTTATTGGAGTAATGGAGCAAAAAGGAGAAGCGGGTGGCTGGTTTAACCGCGACGACACTATCTTTGCTCCCTTCACCACTATACAAAAAAGACTCTTGGGCATTGACCATATCCATTCAATTGATGTTTCCGCTGCTTCTCCTGAACTCACCTTTGTGGCCCAACAGCAGATTGAAGAACTGCTTCGTCTCCGTCATCGAATCCTGCCCGGCGCTGAAGATGACTTTAACATTCGCAACATGAGTGACATCGCCGAAAGTGCAGCCGAATCCACCAGGATCTTGACTATTCTCCTGGGAGGAATCGCTTCCGTGTCTCTCCTGGTTGGAGGTATTGGGATAATGAACATTATGCTGGTCTCAGTCACCGAACGTATTCGAGAGATCGGCATCCGGATGGCTATTGGAGCCAAAGAACGAGACATCCTCATGCAATTTTTAACTGAAGCCATTGTCTTAAGTGTCTTCGGGGGGCTTATTGGAATAGGAGTAGGCGTGATCACTTCGCGCCTAATCTCCCACTTCGCCGGGTGGAAAACCATTGTCTCACTGGGGGCCATTCTTTTGGCCTTTCTTTTTTCGGGGTCAGTAGGAATCTTCTTCGGCTACTATCCTGCCCGGAAAGCCTCTAAACTCGACCCCATTGAAGCTCTTCGCTACGAGTAAAAAATGAGTAGCTTCACTTTGACTCGAACTATTCATAAAAAAGACTTATCCTTTTATAATGAAATGACCCCAAAAAGCCCAAGAGAATTCTTTCGATCCATGAAATATTGGAGAATAAACCCAGTCAGGCTTATNNAGGATACTCAAAATGAGTGAATTAAATAAATAAGAAGGTCTTTTTTTATTGCCCCATGAAAACGACATCAAAAAGGAGGATGGCATGAGCCACGATAAACTCAGTATCCGGATCAAAAAAATGATCTTTCCTCTTTTTCTAACAATTATCCTCGCTTCTACTCCCGGACTTGCTCAAAAGTCGAGCCAAACTTCTCCCACCACTCAAGAAAAAGCAATCTCTCTCTCCCTGGAAGAGTGTATTCGCAAGACAATTGAAAACAACCTCAGCTGGGCGGTTGAGGTTTTGAATCCTCAATTGGCCGAAATTTCCATTGCCCAGGCCAAAGAAAAATTCATGCCTCAGCTTTCTTTCTCTTTCAATCGCCGCGATACCAATTCTGCTTCATATTCCTGGCTGGATGCAGCGGGTAATGTNACTACCCTTTACTATGGCTCTACCGCCCGCATTACTCAGGAACTACCCACTGGAGGAAATTTCTCCATTTCTCTGGATACTTATAAGAATGATTCCAACCGGAACTTTCAGACAATTAATCCCCGCTACGGCAGCACTCTTCAATTTAACTTCAGTCAACCTCTTCTCCGCAATTTTGGCTTCAATATCAGCCGACATCAAATCCTCCTGGCTAAAAATAATAAAGAAATATCTGATTATAATCTTAAGAAGACTCTCCAGGATTTAATCTACTCTGTTGAAGAAGCCTACTGGAATCTAGTCTACAGCATTGAAAATCTTAAAGTCAGGCAGCAATCTCTCCAACTAGCCCGAGAACTTCTGGAGAAGAACCGGCGGTCAGTGGAAATCGGGACAATGGCCCCTATGGATGTCCTAACGGCGGAAGCTGATGTGGCCACGAGAGAAGCTGATATTCTCGAGGCTCAAGCTCAGGTGAAAAACAATGAAGACCGCTTAAAAACTATCCTTAATCTGGTGGCTGAAAACAAAGAACTGGAGTTGGCCCGAATTATTCCCAAGGACAAACCCAGTTTCGAGAAGAAAGAAATAAGTCTGGAAGAAGCCCTAGCTATTGCTCTGGCCAACCGACCTGACCTTAAGGCCCTCCAGATTGATTTGAAAAACAAACAATTGACAGTTAACTATACCAAAAACCAGCTGCTGCCTGAACTTAATCTGACGGCCTCCTACTGGAGTCCTGGGATTTCCGGCAGTCGGATCATTTATCTCAATAACAACCCTCTCACTGGGGTGATCATCGGCACAATCCCCGGGGGAATCTCTGATTCTTTAAAAGACACTTTCAATTTTAAATACAGGAATTGGTCACTCGGTCTGACTCTCTCTATTCCCATGAGTAACTTTCTATCTCGGGCGGCTTATGCTCAAGCCCGGATTAATTACGAACAGGCCCTCCTTCGGCTTAAAGAGCAGGAACAACAAATATTTTTAGAAATCAAGAACGCTGTTCGGGCGGTGCAAACCAATTATAAACGTGTCCAGGCCTACCGCGTGGCTCGTGAACTGGCGGAAAATAAGCTGAAAGCTGAAGAAGAAAAATTTAAAGTCGGCCTTTCCACCAACTACTTTGTCCTGCAATACCAGCGCGATCTGGCCAATGCCCGGACAATGGAACTTCGAGCCATAATTGATTACAATTTATCTTTAGCTCAACTTAACCGGGCTTTAGGTATTACTCTCAAAGAGAAAAACATCAGAATCACCGAAGCTCTAAAGGAGTAACTCCANCTGAATCCTTAAACTCAATTTAATCAGGAAATTTTCCATGAAAAAAANNGTAGTCTTAATCATCTATAGCCTGTGGCTCATCTTCCCNGGACTATTGGTTTCGGGCCAAGCTGATCCTTATTATGTCAGAGTTCCTGAGTTTCAGCAGCCTCCCAAAATCGACGGCCAGCTGGACAATCCCATCTGGGAGCAAGGAGCTATTTTGAATAATTTCACTCAATATGAACCTGAAGAAGGGGCCCCTCCTTCAGAAAAAACCATCGTTTACCTGGGTTACGACCGGAACAACCTCTATATTGCTGTTCGCTGCTACGACTCCCGGCCCCAGGCAATCCGGGCCAGTTTGACTAAAAGAGATGAAGCTCAGGGTGACGACATCATCACCATTTATCTTGATACNTTTAACGACAAAAAAAGAGCCTTTGTCTTTCAGGTTAACCCCCGGGGAGTTCAAATTGATGGTATATATACAGAAACGAGACGACGGGGGCGGGGGATGATGGGCTTTGAGCGCATCGACCGAAACTGGGACACCTTTTTCCTCTCGGCGGGCACTATAGATAACCAGGGCTATGTAGTTGAACTGGCGATTCCCTTTAAAAGTCTTCGTTTCCCTAACCGCCGACCTCAAATATGGGGGTTCCAGTTCATGCGCCAGATTAGACGAAAAAGCGAAGAAATCTATTGGCATCCCCGCTCTCGGGATATTAACGGGTTTCTTATTCAAACAGGAACCATTGAAATTCCCGGCAACATCGTTCGGGGGAAAAACCTGGAAATTATGCCCGTGATGACCGGATTAAAAAAGAACGACAGTCAATTTGATCCAGATGTTGGTCTTAATACCAAATATGGATTGACTTCCGATTTAACACTTGATTTAACTTACAACCCCGATTTCAGCCAGGTTGAAGCCGATATGCCCCAAATCGATGTGAATCAGCGTTATGCCCTGTATTATCCAGAAAAACGTCCCTTTTTCCTGGAAGGCAAAGACTTTTACGATACACCTTTTGAATTAATTTATACGCGAACTATAATCAATCCCAAATGGGGAATGAAACTCTCAGGGAAATTAGGGAAGACCACCCTTGGTTTTCTCAGCGCTTATGATGAAACTCCCCCTCCCATCAGATACGGCAATTACTCTACGGACGACTATCCCTTGAGCTCTACTCGAGCCTGGATCAATGTCTTCCGTTTAAAACAGGACATTTATTCCGAATCTCATCTGGGGTTTATCCTCACCGATAAAGAGATGGGTTCTGGCTGGGGCAGCCTTTCCCAGCATTATAACCGGGTGCTGGGGATTGATGGGCATTTCAAAATCAAACGATATAACCGACTCACTTTCCAGTTCGTCGGCTCCCAGACCAGGATTGGCGAAAATAAAACAGAGTGGATGCCGGCGGCGATGGTCAACTTCAGCCATGCTTCCCGTCACATCTCCTTTTCCTTTAATCTCTGCCGAATCCCGGAAGAATTTGAGGCCGCGACTGGTTTCTTCCGCCGAAAAGACATTCAGGCCTTTAGCACTCGTTTCAGTTATGCCTTCTTGCCGATGAATAAATGGATTATTTCCATTCGTCCCTCTATTAGTTACCGCCGGATCTACGACTTCAATAATATTCTCACGGACGAACAATACTCTCTCTCGCTCTTTATAAATGGCTGGCGTCAATCCCATATCTGGACTAACTTCGAATCATCCCTGGAAAGATACGGAGGAATCAATTTTCATAAGAAAAACGTGCGTTTCAACTTTACCTCTGAACCTTTTGGCTGGTTAAGTGGAAATATTATGTTCTCTTTCGGAGACGGCATCTATTATCATCCCCTCTCCCCCTATCTAGGTTACAAAACCTCACGCTCTCTCCGTTTAACCTTACGGCCTTTATCCAACCTCCGAATTTTTTACACCTACCGAAACGATAGCTTCTACCGCAATCGAGGTGGCGAACAGGTTTACTCCGTCAATATTATCAGTCAGAGAATCTCCTACCAGATTTCCCGCACCCTTTCCATTCGATTAATCACTGACTATAATGATTATTACCAGAAATTATATGCCAGCCTGCTCTTCAGCTACGAACTTCGACCCGGAACAGTTTTTTACTTGGGATTTGACGACAATTTAACCAGAGACCCAGGAGGACTTTTTCAAACTAGAGGACGCTATTACTTCATCAAATTTTCCTACTGGTGGCGCATTTAGCCTTATCTTTTTCTCTTCGAGTTTGCAAATTAATTTCAAAGGTGTTATTATGGTGCCAAATAGCAATTCGTTTTGAGCTGATTTTAACGAGCTAATATTCAAGGAGAATTTCAGCATGAACCGAAAACTTATCCGGCCTAACCTCTCTGAAATCAAGGAAAAGATGAAAAGTGAAGCCCAGAAGAAAAAAACCCATCCTCCTTACGATACTCACGCTGAAAACTACTACTACCTGAAACAAATGCATAAAAAAACTCCCATGGCGGTGGTTCTGGTAGACGGTGAAGTCGTCGAGGGTCATATTGAATGGTATGACCGCAATTGTATCAAACTCCACCGTCAGGATAAACCGAATCTTCTGATCTTTAAAAGAAATATAAAATATCTTTACAAACTGGAACCCAAGGTGAAAGAAGAAACTTCTCCGGAAAAAAGCAGCTCTGATGAGAAAGAAACCACTTCCAAGACATCCTCGACTAAAAAGAAAACCACCCGCAAAAAAAAGACTGCCACCAAGTAAAAAATGTCTCTTCCCCGAATTGGCCTCTGTCTCGGGGACCCAGGTGGGGTTGGCCCGGAGGTTACGCTTAAAACTCTGGCTGATTACCAGTCATTACCTCCGGCTATTTACCGAATTTTCGGTTATCCTAAATTACTCGAGTTCTGGTCGGAAAAACTTAATCTGGATTTAACCGGCCTTCTATCCCCCCCGGGAAACGATTTCCCCGGCAAGATCACCCTGACCCCGGTAATACCACCTGAAGAGAAGTTTACCCTGGGAAAGCCGAGTGCCCCTAATGGTTATTTTTCTTTTCACGCTTTTGCCCGGGCCATCGAGGAAGCTCGACAGGGCAGGTTAGAGGCTGTGGTTACCGGACCTATCTCCAAATATTCCTGGTCCCTGGCTAAAATCTCCTGGCGGGGCCATACCGAATATCTAAGCCAACTCTATCCCCAGGCTATCATGTCTTTCTGGTCGAAACCCCTTAAAGTGGCTCTTTTTACTCATCATCTTCCTCTCCATCAAGTACCTCCTCTTATCACCAAAGAAAATTTGATGAACTTCTTTCAGACTCTGNATCAGGCCGTCAATAAGACTAACTTCTCCATCACCAAGTATCTGGTGGCTGGACTCAACCCTCATGCGGGCGAACAAGGACTTCTCGGCCAGGAAGAAACTACTGAGCTTATCCCGGCTATCCATGCTGCCCGCGCCGCCGGTCTCCCCTTAGAAGGTCCTTTCCCCCCGGANACCCTNTTTCAGCAGGCCCTGAATCAGGATAAGACGATGGTTATCGCTCTCTACCACGACCAGGGGCTTATAGCCTTTAAACTGATAGCCTTTACCGAAGGAGTTAATATCACTCTTGGCTTGCCTTTTATTAGGACTTCACCCGACCACGGCACTGCCTTTGACATCGCCGGTCAGGGTCAGGCTGATCCAACCAGTATGAAAGAGGCCATTAAATGGGCTTATCGCTTACTCCCCAAGAAACCTGAAAATGCCCCCTAAGACGCTTAAAATCTGCTCTTTCAATGTTANCTCTATTCGGGCGCGTGTTACTCTTATCCTCGACTGGCTGAGTCACCGGGGTAATGATTTGGACATCCTCTGTTTTCAGGAATTAAAAGCCACTCTCGAAGACTTTCCTCTANCAGCTTTTGAGGAAAGGGGCTATTCCTGTGCCATCTGGGGACAAAAGGGTTATAATGGAGTGGCTACCTCTTCCAAAGTGCCGCCGCTGGCTGTCCAGCGAGGCTTTGCCGGGAAAACAGAAGGCGATGACAGTCGGATTATCACCACATTTTTTCCTGAATTTACCTTAATTAACATTTATGCCCCCCATGGTGGAGAACCAGGGAGTAAAAAATGGTGGAATTACAGCTTGGGTAGAAAATTCCCTGCCGGTATAAACCTCTACCGCCATTTCTTCAATTCAGCTCTCAGCTCCCGCTCTCGATCCCGTTCCCGGATAGCTTCCCGNTTTTGATAGGCTTTCTTTCCTTTAGCCAGAGCTATTTCCACCTTAACTATTCCCCGATCATTTAGGTAAAGCTTGGTTGGAATCAAAGTAAAACCTTTTTCTGTGGTCCGTCCCATCAATCGCTTTATTTCTCTTCTGTGGAACAATAATTTTCGCCGGCGCTTAGGTTCATGATTAAAAATATTGGCGGCTGGGTAGGGACTGATATGACAATTCACCAGAAAAACCTCGCCGTCTCTAATTTCAGCATAACTCTCTTTTAAACTGACCCGACCTTCCCGGATGGATTTGACCTCGCTGCCGGTTAAGACTAAGCCGGCTTCATAAGTCTCCAGGATTTCATAATTAAAAATAGCTTTCTTATTGGTGGCGATTACTCTCATCGGAACTNTTAATGGTACGACTTTCAGGGGTAAATCGCAATAACTGGATTAGCCGGCCACTCATCTTAACCACTGTAATGCGATAACCGCCGAACATGATTTCATCCCCTTCCTGGGGAATCTGGCCGAATATACTCAGAAAAAAACCAGCCACCGTCGTAAAATACCCTCTATAAGGAATATCAATAGGGACTTTTTGCTTGAGTTCTTTAATTGGTGTCCGGCCTCGGACTAAAAAGACCCCATTCCCTTCCTCCCTGATAAGTTCTTCAAGTTCTTTATCGTATTCATCCTGGATTTCACCTACAATTTCTTCAATTATATCTTCCATGGTGACAATTCCTTCAAAATTCCCATATTCGTCAACTATATACATCAAATGATTTTTAGTCGCCTGCATCCGACGAAGGATATTCTCCAGAGTAGCTGATTCAGGGATAAAATAAGGTGGGCGGAGAATTTGACGGAGGGACGGCTTCTTCTTTTTTAATATCCAGGGGATTAAATCTTTAACATGGATGGTACCTATGATATTATCCAGCCTCTTTTCATAAACCGGTAGGCGCGAATACCCTTCTTCCTCAATTATCTTCAACCACTCATCCAGAGGAGAATTAATCTCCACGGCTTTAACCTGGGGGCGGGGAACCATAATCTCCTTGACGTAGCGGCGGCCGATATCCAGGGCTTCGGTAACGACTTTCTTCCTCCAGGTAGAAAGACCACTTACCCCAGAGGCCAAAAGAATCTTGATTTCCTCAGGGCTCATCTCCCGCCTTTCACCACCTCGAGTAGAAGGAAAGAAAAGTCGGTTCAGCAGAGTAAATAGCTGGACAAAAGGGAATAAAAGATACATAAAAAGCCGAATCGGCCGGGCAAAATACCGGCTCAACTCCAGAGGATGATGAGCTGCATATGTTTTGGGTGTTATTTCGGAAAAAATAAGGATAAAAACCGTGGTGGTCACGGTAGCTAAGAGAACGGCCTGGTTTTTCTGCTGGGGCATCAAAGTGACAAAAACAAAGGTGGCCACCGAGGCGGCAGCTGTATTAACCAGGGTATTACCAATAAGAATGGTGGCCAGGAGTTGGTCGATCTTCTCGAGCATCCTGGAAATTAGGTAAGCTGTGGCCGAGCCCTTTTGTTTTAAATAATCCAGCTTATAAGGATTGGTAGCAATAAAGGCCGTTTCTGAAGAAGAGAAAAAAGCGCTTAAACACAAAAATAAAAAGAAAAGCAGAAGAGCTGGTAACAGCATTCGTTATTATTTATCTNGTCATGAATCAAGGTGGGGAGGTCGATTGTTTAAACCAGCCACAAGATTCTCCATGAGTTTTTTTTCAACTTCCTTCGGGGGAAGGTGACCAGCTTCGGATAACTCAGTCACCAGCAACTGCTTGGCTTTTTCCAGCATCTTCTTTTCCCGAAAGGAAAGGGGCTTGACCTGGTTGAGCTGGTAAAGGTTCTTTAAAACCAAGGCCACATTCTTGATTTCCCCACTCTGCATCATTTCGGCGTGTTCCTTGTATCTACCTTTCCAGTTATTATTAATTTCCACCTGTCCATTCTTCAGCAACTCGAATATTTCTTCAATAGCCTCTTTGGAAACGGGCTTCCGAATCCCCATATCCTGAATACTGGTGGAAGGAACCAGAACAAGAGTGTTATTGGCTAAAATCCGAACATGATAAACTATATATTCCTGACCATAACAATCTTCAACCTGAATATCCTCAATAACTCCCACCCCTTGATTGGGATAAATTATCTTATCACCAATCTTGAAATTACTCATTTTGTTTATTATACCCCCCCTCTGCCCTCAAGTCAAACCAGCAAAAGGTACTCTTCTTAAAGAGAGGAAGAAAGCTGACATATCTCGAAATTGCATTTCGAAAATAGCCTAAGTCAGGCCTATCTTTATAGTCAGAACAGTGACATCTTTCTGAGAACTCATCTCCAACAACAGAAGAGAATCTGTTTTCACGGTAAGTTCTCCTTGGATAATAGCTACTCGCTCCTTCTGGCCGACCAATTCTTTACCTGAAAGAACCACCCCTGGGGACCTCTTCTCAACGATAAGATTCGCTCTTTTTTTTCCTTTAGCCGGCAGATTAAGGAAAAAAAATAAAAAGANAGCTAATTAAAAAAACGCTTGTNATCTTGTCCATCTCCACCCTCCTTCATCCGGATCATCCAATTCAAGAATAAGCTCATCTCTAGGAGAAGTTGTCCGTAAGTTGTTAAAGTTCTGTCAAAAAATGTCAATTTTTNGACTANNAGTCCGGCTGGCTCCTTCTTGTGTTTTTTCTGGAAAGAATTCTTTCAACCCGCCCCAACTCTCAGGGATAAGGCACCTGTTGCAAAGAAGCAAGAGCAAAATAAAAATATAACAGGATTAAAAAAACTCCTTCCCCCCGGCTGACCCGCCGATTGGCGGCGAAAAAGATCTGCAGAATAATTGTTGAAAAAATAAAAAAGGGCAGAATAAAACTCTGAACCTGAGGTGCAGCTGGCACCGGATGGATCAGAGCGCTCACACCGAGGATAAAGAGACAGGTAAAAATATTGGTGCCATAGACATCTCCCAGCGTCACTTCTGTCTTCTTTCTCAGAGAGGAGGTGACCCCAATCGCTGTTTCAGGAATGGAGGAACCAATACCAATCAGGATAAGACTAACTATTAATCTAGGGAGATGGAGAGCCTGGGCAATCTTGAGACAACTTTTAAGAACCAAGGCGGCACTGACCAGCATCAGCACCATATTCCCACCGACCAGGAACAAAGCCAGCCACTTGTTTCGGCTATCTTTTCCTGACCTCCGCCTGCCCCCAGCCCGGATGCTCTTTTTTTCTTTTTTTTCTTTTTGAAAGACGGAAAAAATATAAGGAAAATACAAGCCCATCAGGACAAGACCTTCCCAGCGGGAAATTCCTTGAGGAATAAGAACCAGAATAACCGCTCCGGCCAGAAGCATCCAATTACTATCCCTCTCTTCGATAACCCTCCGGACATGAAAAGGCCGAATCAGGGCGGCTAAACCCAGGACAACCAGAAGAGTAAATATATTGGATCCAATGACTGTCCCCAGAGAAACATCAGAGGTTTTCTTCACGGCCGCTATAATCGAGACCAGAAACTCAGGCAATGAGGCGAGAATAGAAATCCCCAGGATGGTTACCGCTAGTTCGGAAACCCCAAAGGCCAGCGCTATGTCCTTAACTCTTTTAAGAACCTGATCTGAGGTCTTCCATAAAACTACTATTGCCCCTATAAAAATCACTAACCAGAAGAACACATTCTTTCTCCTTCTTACCGGCAATTTCGGCGGCCACTCCCGGGACAGAAAAAATCCCGGCCCCAATCATCCCTCCTCTCCCCAGAGAGATGGTTGACCATAAACCCATTTTAGCCCTAGTGGGTTTATTCATTGAAAGGCACCTCAAGTTTTAAAAAACCCTGCATGATTTTTGTTGCTCTGAGTATAAGAAAGATTGCTAAAACTGTCAAAATGGCTCACGATAAAGCCTGATTACAGGCTGAGTTTCCCTCTCTATGTGGCTGATAATTAGTTAGTTATTGNAATTATCTTCTCATCTCCACCAATCCTCAAGGCGCGACAAAAGACATCTCTTTCAGTTGATCCAGACGGATCTAATCATAAGGAAATCATCTTTTCCTGACCTCTTTGGCCTCCTTATCTTAGAGAAACGACTCGCTCTCTGGCTGGCTCTGAGTTAACTCAGGTTTTCCAATAAATTAGCCTCTCCTTAGGTCTAGATTAAACTTGACAGATGGACGGGAGTTTATTACCATAGGGCTTCCAAAGTTTCTGGATGAGTTAATTGTCCGATGAAGAGAACATATCAGCCGAACAACCGCAAAAGGAAAAAAACGCATGGCTTTCTGGTCAGAATGCGGACCAAAGGAGGCCAGCACATCATCAAAAACAGACGTAAAAAAGGCCGTACCAGACTTTCTGTTTGATGTCAGAAACCCTGCGTCCTCATGAGAGGATCAGACGGAAAAAAGATTTTCTGAAGATTTATTCAAACGGCCGTCGTTATAAAGGAAGATATTTTGTGATTCTCCATCTTCCCAATAATTTAGATTATTCGAGAATGGCTGTTGTCGTCAGTAAAAAACATGGTAAAGCCGTAGTCCGCAATAAGATAAAACGCTGGGCGCGGGAGTTGTTTCGCCGGAATAAACAACTCATCAGTCAACCCCGGGATATAATCTTTATTCCTCGCCAGGAAATTCACCAGGCAGATTGGTCGATGCTACTCGCAGATTATCTCCAGGCCCTCAAAATAATTAATCAAAATAATGTCCGACAGGATTTGAACTAACAGCAACGATGATAAATTCAGCAGTATTGTTTTTACTTCAAGCTTACAAGAAAACAATCTCTCCCTGGTTGGGACTGCGCTGTCGCTTTACTCCTACTTGTTCCGAATATACCTATGAAGCGGTCCAAAAGTACGGCCCCTGGAAGGGATTGCTTCTGGGATTTCGTCGGCTTCTTAAATGTCACCCTTTCCATCCCGGAGGGATTGACCCAGTTCCTTAAAGGATTGCCCAATGGAAAAAAGACTTATTTTAGCCATTTTCTTATCTTTTGTGGTTTTATTCCTTTATCAACTTCTTTTTGTGAAAAAACCAGAGGTACTCCCCGAGGATAAAGCTGTCACTCAAACAACCGTTACTTCACCGGAAAAGCCCCCTCTTGCTCGATCGACCTCTCCCCCGACAACCCCTTCTCCAGAAAACAAGACTCCGGAGATAGTACCTACAGAAATTAAACCCATCGCCGCCGTCGAGGAAACTGAGGTGGTGGTGGAAACTCCTCTCTACCGGGCCGTCTGGAGTAACCAGGGAGGGGTGCTCAAAAGCTGGCAGCTAAAAAAGTATAAGGATGATGAAGGCGAAGTCCTGGAGCTGGTATCTCCCCGGGCCCAGGAAGTTGGCCTCTATCCTTTTCGCCTCGAAACGGGCGATAAGCAGTTCGACCAGACCATCCACCAGGTTCTTTTCCAACCCTCAGTCACTTCTCTGAACATTCAACCTGGCGAAGCGGCTGAATTATCCTTTACCTATGCCACCGAAGATGGTACTCTGGTCACCAAAACATTTGCTTTTTCCGGTGATTCTTATGTCATCTCTATTAATATTACTGTTATTAAAAACAACACTCCGTTAACCCCCAGTGTTCTCTGGGGACCCAGTATAACCCATACTTCCCCCTTACAGCAGAAACAGCGATTTGGCAGTGGTCGGGGGATATCAATCCTGTCTGGTCCAAAGGTTTACCATCAGAAAGAAGAAAAACTAAAAGGAAACCAGGTCGCTTTCAACTTTGTTACCTGGGCAGCCTATGAAGATAATTACTTTGCGGTTATCTTCCTGGGCCAACCGGAAAAAACCAGCGCTCTTTTTCGAAAAGAAACCCAGGAAGAGGGAGCACCTCTTTACTTTCTCAGCGTGACNAATGTCACCCGAGCCTATCTTGGACCTAAAGATTTTGAACTATTAAGCCAGCTGGGCTTCCAGACCAAAAAAATAATCCGCTTCGGTTTTTTTGGGTGGATTGCCGAAATTCTTCTCAAAGCCATCAAATCCATCCATTCGGCCTTTCCCAACTGGGGAGTGGCCATTATTATCCTGACTTTCATCATTAAAATTCTCTTCTTTCCTTTAACCTATAGCAGTACCAAATCAATGGCTAAAATGCAGGAGCTTCAGCCTAAAATCAAAGCTCTACGCGCCAAATATAAGAAAGCAAAAAGCGACATCACTCAACGTCGGAAAATGAACGAAGAAATGATGAAACTCTACAAAGAACATGGAATTAACCCCGCTGGAGGATGTCTACCCCTGCTCATTCAGATTCCTATTTTTTGGGGATTTTTCCGGATGTTAGCTGTCTCCATCGAGTTCCGGCATAGCCCTTTCGTCTTCTGGATTAATGACCTTTCCGTTAAAGACCCTTATTATGTCACCCCGATCTTAATGGGCATCACCCAATTTATCAGCCAGAAAATGACTCCCACCACAGCCGACCCAACTCAACAGCGAATGATGCTGATTATGCCGGTGGTCATGACTATCTTTTTCATGAACTTCCAGAGTGGCTTAGTCCTTTACTGGCTAACCAATAATGTCCTGCAGATTGGACAACAATACATCATGAATAAACTAATGCACAAAAAAAAGAGAGTAGCTCATGGAAAAAAACGAAAAAAATAACACCCATCAGGAGTTTAAAGGTCGCAACCTGGAAGAAGCCATCAGTCATGCTGAGCATGTTCTCAAACGCCCCCGGTCTCAGCTCAATTACGAAATTGTCACCGAAAAAACCAAGCTTTTCGGCATTAAAGGTAAAGAAATTGTCATCCGGGCCTGGCCTAAAAAATCTCTGGAGGATTCTCCGGCCGCTCAATTTCTGAATAGATTTCTGGAAATATTTCCACTGGAGCTCAATTACTATCTGAAAGAACGTAACGAGATGCTCTTCGTTATCTTCGATGGTCAGGACAAACATCTCCTGCTGCGGAAAGATGGTGCCCTCCTGCTGGCCATTCAACATATCCTCAATAAAATATCTGAGGCTAAGGTCCAAATCGATTGTGACTTTTTCAAGAAGCGCAAAGAGCGAGAGATAAGAGAAAGAGCCAAACAAACGGCCCGAATTGTTCAGGAAACAGGACGGGAAGAAATTATGGATTATATGAATCCCTATGAAAGACGAATTGTCCACTTGACAGTCAACCAGATCCCGGGCCTGGCCACGGAAAGCCTGGGTGAAGGGTTTCTCAAACAGATCCGGGTTTACCAGGTTAAATCGTCTGAAGAAATCTCAGGATAAATCTTTCTCCTAAAGAAATCCGACGACAACCCCAACCATCCGCATAAATTTGAAAATTTATGATTATTTCAAATATAGCAGGTGGAGTGAATTTACCCTAGCTGATTCACAGTCGAGATTCCTAGTTGCTTATTCTCCTCCCTGAGCGGGATTTTATTGCCAGCAAGGGGATAAAATTATTAAGGCCAATAAATGAACAGACACTTAAATCTTGACTGGAGGGCTTCCTCTTTACCTTTCCGGCCACAGTCACTATTATTATTTAGAAGATGTTCGAAGACACAATTATCGCTATTTCCACTCCTCCAGGATACGGAGGCCTGGGAGTAGTCCGACTGAGCGGTCAAGACGCCCTCCGGATTGCCCAGAGCTTTTTTCGCCCTCGCTCCAGTCAAAAAACTATTCCTCCCCGCCGACCAGTCTTAGGCAAAATCTATCATCCTCAAGAAAAATGCTTCTTTGAAGAAGCTCTCCTCACTTATTTTCCCGCCCCTAAAACCTATACACGGGAAGATGTGGTAGAAATCTCCTGCCATGGGAGCCCTCTTCTTCTGGAAGAAATTGTCCGTCTGGGAATAGTGGCTGGAGCTCGCCTGGCCCGCCCGGGTGAATTTACCCTGCGGGCTTATCTTAACGGCCGACTTGATATCCTCCAGGCTGAAGCGGTGCTTGATTTAATCAAAGCCAGCTCACTCCAGCAGGCCAGAATTTCTTTTCAGCAACTCGAAGGTTCGCTTTCTAAAACTTTTCGGGCCGTCCGCCAGGAGCTGATTGAGCTCATCTCTCTTCTGGAAACCAACATTGAATTCCCCGAAGAAGAAGTTAAAATAACCCCCACCCACATTGAAAAGGTCCTTGTCTCATTAATTAACCACCTGCAAAGCCTCATTCAAAGCTATGCCCTGGGGAAAACATTCACTGAAGGGCTCCGCCTGGCTATTATAGGACGGGCCAATGTCGGGAAATCGACTCTTTTTAATGCTCTCTGTGGAGAGGAGCGGGCCATTGTGACCCATCTTCCGGGAACTACCCGAGATTATTTAGAGGAGAGAATTTTAATTAAAAACTCAGTTTTCCGGGTAGTGGACACCGCTGGCTTAAGTAACGCCTCTCATCCAGCAGAAAAAGAAGGTATCAAACGCAGTCAGGAAAGAGCACAAAAAGCAGAGGGCCTTCTACTGGTGATTGACTCCTCTGAAAAATTGACTGAAGAAGACCGTCGGCTTCTCCATTTATTCAGGGAGAAACCAAAATTGATTATCCTGAATAAAATAGACCGCCCGGTGAAAACCTCTCCTCAGGATATTCAAGAGGAAATCCCCGACAGTGAAATAGTCTCTATCTCGGCTCTTCAGGGCACAAATCTCACTCAACTTAAGGAAAGAATTCATGAGATATTTGTACCCCAGCAAGACTTCGGTCAGGAAGTTATTCTCCATCAGCGACAAAAAGTCCTGTTGGAACAAATAAAAGAAGGTCTAGAAAGAACACGACTCCTCCTCAAGGAAAACCAGTCAGAAGAACTGTTGGCTGAAGAAATTCGCCAGGTCTTTCCAGCTATCAATGAACTTCTGGGAGAAGTACGGACCGAAGAAATCCTGGAAAATATTTTCAATCAATTTTGTATTGGTAAGTAATCATGGGTGACTCTGTAATGGATTTTGATATTATTGTCATCGGCGCCGGCCACGCGGGCTGTGAAGCCGCTCATGCGGCCGCCCGCAGAGGCTATTCCACCTGTTTGGTCACTATCCATCTGGAAACCATCGCTCAGATGTCCTGTAATCCGGCTATCGGCGGTTTGGCCAAAGGTCATCTGGTCCGCGAGATCGATGCCCTGGGAGGCTTAATGGGACTCTTAGCCGACGAAACAGGCATTCAATTTCGTCTGCTCAATCGAAGTCGAGGTGGAGCTGTCCAGGCCCCCCGGTGTCAATCTGATAAGGCCCGCTATCGCTTGATCATGAAGCAGTGGCTGGAAGAAACACCTAACCTGACTCTTTTCCAGGGTATTGTTACCGAGATTTTAACCCGAAGAGGCCGGGTCACAGGTATACGAACAATGGAAGGAACCACCATTTCTGCTAAGGCCGTCATCTTGACGCCTGGAACTTTTTTAAACGGTCTGATTCATATCGGTCTCCATCATTANCCCGCTGGGCGAGCCAATGAGCCGCCAGCTCTGGAACTGGCGGCTAACATCAAAAATTTAGGCCTCCAGACCTTTCGTCTTAAAACCGGCACCCCCATGCGCCTCCACCGTGATTCCATTGATTGGAGTAAATTCAAGCCCCAATCCGGTGATGAAAAACCGGTACCTTTTTCCTTCCGCACCAAAAAAGAATTAACCAATAAAGTTCTCTGCTATATCGGTTACACCAACGATAAAACCCATGAAATCATCCGCAGCAATCTGAATAAATCGCCTCTTTACAGTGGACTTATCGTCGGCATCGGCCCTCGCTACTGTCCTTCAATCGAAGATAAAGTCGTTAAATTCCCTCATCACAACCGCCACCAATTCTTTCTCGAACCCGAAGGCCTGGACACGGCTGAAATCTATGTCAATGGTCTCTCTTCTAGTCTACCCATTGAAGTTCAACAGGCTATTCTGCGTAGTATCCCGGGATTGGAAGAGGCTCGCATTCTTCGCCCTGCTTACGGCATTGAATATGATGCCGTGGTGCCCACTCAAATCAAGCCGACGCTGGAAACTAAAAAGATCAAGGGCCTTTATCTAGCCGGCCAGATAAACGGTACTTCNGGCTATGAAGAAGCTGCCGCTCAGGGTCTTATGGCTGGTATAAACGCCTCCCTCCAGCTCGAAGGAGAAAAACCATTCATTCTTGGTCGGGAAGAAGCTTATATCGGTGTACTCATTAATGACCTTATAACCAAAGGGGTTGAAGAACCCTATCGATTATTCACTTCCAGAGCAGAATACCGACTTCAGCTCCGCATCGATAATGCCGACCAGCGATTGCTGCCCTATGGATATCGGTTGGGCCTGATTCCTGAAGAGGTCTACACCGAATTTCTGAAGAAACGAGAAAAAATCAAACAGGTTTTCTTTTTCCTGGAAACCGAGAAAATCCAGCTGCCTCATGGGGAAAAAATCACCCTTAAAGATTATTTAAAAAAGCCTCATGTTCACTGGGCAAATGTGATAGAATATAGCCACCCTAACGTCGAACTCAACGACGAAGAAATCAGACATATTGAAGCAGAAGTGAAATACGAAGGTTATCTCAAGAGACAGGCTCATGAAATCGCCCAGATGCATAAGATAGAAAGCCTGCGAATCCCGAAGGACATAAATTATTCCCGGGTTCCAGGCCTCACTCGAGAAGCAGTCGAGAAGTTGACCGAGCATTCTCCCCGAACGATTGGGGAAGCCAAACGAATTCCGGGCATGACTCCGGCAGCCGTCCTAAATCTCTATATCTATCTCCGATTAATGAAAAAAGCGGGGTCACCCTTAAATGTTCCACGTGGAACATCATCATCTCAAGAGTGAAACAATGGGCAGGATAATTGCTGTCGTCAACCAGAAAGGAGGAGTAGGCAAAACCACGACGGCCATTAATCTCTCGGCTTCTCTCGCCGTCAAGGGCCGCCGGGTGCTGCTTATTGATTTTGATCCCCAGGGTATGGCCACGGCCGGCCTGGGTTACCCCAAACAGCCAGGTCAGGGTATTTATGCTGTTTTGATGAATGGGGCCAGCTTAATGGATCAGCTTCTCCCCACCGGGGTGGACAATTTTTATCTGTGCCCTTGCTCTCCTGAGCTAACCGGATTTGAAGCCGAGGTTTTCAGTGAAAAAGACCGTGAAAAACAGCTTCGTCTGGCTTTATCTCCGATTAAAAACAAATTTCACTACATATTTATCGACTGCCCCCCTTCATTAAGTTTTCTAACGATCAACGCTATGACCGCAGCTGACTCCATACTGATCCCGATTCAGACTGAATTTTTCTGCATGGAAGGTATTCCCGATCTGCTCCGGACCCTGGATGAAGTCCGTCGCTCTCTGAATCCCACTCTTGTTATTGAGGGTATTCTCCTGACAATGTATGATGAGCGAACCAATCTGGCCAAGCAGGTGGCCGAAGAAATCAGAACCTCACTTCCTCATATCACGTACGAAGTGATTATCCCCCGCACCGTCAAATTAGCGGAAGCTCCAAGTTTTGGTCGACCAATCTTACTTTATGATATAAAATCAAAAGGCGCTCAGGCCTATTTAAATCTAGCTGGAGAATTGATCAAACATGAAAAAGAAAGCCTTAGGTAAGGGTTTAAAAGCTTTCTTGCCGGATGATTATGGAATTCTTAAAGAAGAACGCTACACGGAGCTGGAGATCGATCGACTCGTCCCTAATCCCTATCAACCCCGGATGACCTTCAAGGAAGAGGCCATTGATGAACTNGCTAGGTCGATTAAAGAAACAGGTATTCTTCAACCACTGGTGGTTGTCCCGGGAGAAAATGACCTCTTCTACATTGTGGTGGGCGAAAGACGATGGCGGGCGGCCCAAAAAATAGGTTTGCAACATCTACCTGTCATAATTCGCAAGCTAAGCAAAGCTCAACAACTGGAAGCCTCGTTGGTGGAAAATCTCCAGCGGGAAGACCTTAATCCCCTGGAGGTGGCCTTGGCCTATCAGAAAATGATTGAAGAGTTGGGTTACACCCAGCAGGAAGTCGCCGAGAAAGTGGGTAAGGAGCGAGCTTCAGTAGCCAATTATCTCCGACTACTAAAACTGCCTCCGGAAATAAAAGCTTTCTTAATGGAAGGCCGATTAAGCATGGGACACGCCCGAGCTCTCTTGGCCCTTGAAGAGGCAGATTTACAGATCTCGCTGGCCCGAAAAATCATTAAGCACAATCTTTCTGTAAGAGAAGTAGAGAAAATTATTCAGAAGATAAACGCCCCTCCCCCTTCCAAAAAAGAAACTCATCCCACTCCTGATCCAGATCTTCTGGCGGCCCAGGAACAACTTATCCATAGCCTNGGAACTAAAGTGACTATTAGTGGAACTCTGGAAAAAGGGGTAATTAAAATATATTACTATTCAGCTGACGACTTAAATCGCCTTTTTGATAAAATCAAAGGAGCAAAATGAGATGAAAGAAAAAAGAAGAGAGTTTGACGAGGACAAAATAACCGGGTTTTTCGACAAAGAGACGGAAATTAAAGGTGACCTCAACTTTAAAGGCTCATTCCGGATCGATGGTCGCTTCAAGGGCAACATCAATTCTGAGTCTGTCCTGGTTGTGGGAGAAAACGGCCGAATAGAAGCGGACATCAAAGTCGGCACCGTTATCATTGATGGAGAAATAAAGGGAAACATTCAAGCCAGAGAAAGAGTGGAAATCCACTCAAAAGGACGAGTTATTGGGACTATCTTAACTCCCAAACTGGTGGTAGAGGAAGGTGCTTTCCTCGAAGCTAATTGTCAAACAACCGACAAAATTCCTCCCCAACCCACCGTGGTCGGGGGAGAAAAAAAGACTCCGCCCCTCAGTAAGCCAGAGTGAAAAAAGCACTAGGTGTCATTCCCGCCCGATACGCTTCCTCCCGCTTCCCGGGTAAAGCCTTGGCTGAGCTGGCGGGTAAACCTCTTCTTCAGTGGGTCTACGAAGCTGCCGCCCGCTCCGCTTCTCTGGACAGACTAATTATCGCCACCGATGATCAGCGGATTTACCAGCGGTCCTTGGATTTCGGTGCGGAAACAGTCCTGACCTCTCCCCATCATCCTTCCGGAACAGACCGGGTGGCTGAGGTGGCCCGGAAGTTCAACCACCAGCTCATCATCAATATCCAGGGAGATGAACCACTCCTCCATAGTTCAATGATTGATGCTTTAGTGACTGCTCTCCAGGAAGAAAACGTCCCCATGGTCACCCTCGCCCGGGCCGCGACTGAAGCCGAAGATTTCTTTGACCCGAATACAGTTAAAGTCGTGGTCAATCATCAGGGATACGCTCTCTACTTCTCCCGCTCGCCTATTCCCTATGCTTCGCGAGGTTCATTTGACTTTTTCTGGCAGCACATCGGTCTCTACGGCTATCAGCGGGAATTTCTTCTGCAATTCGTCCAGCTNCCACGTTCACCGCTGGAAGAAAAAGAACGATTAGAGCAACTTCGCGCCCTGGAAAATGGGTTTGCTATAAAAATAATTCCCACTTCAGTAAAAACCTTGAGTGTCGATACTCCAGAAGATATAATCAGAGTGGAAAAAATTTTAAAGAACAGGAAAAGTCAGAATGCCTAAATTCATTTTCGTCACCGGAGGTGTTCTTTCGGCCCTGGGAAAAGGTATTGCGGCTGCCTCCATCGGCATGCTTCTGGAAAGTCATGGGTACAAAATAACGCTGCAAAAATTTGACCCTTATCTCAATGTCGACCCCGGCACTATGAATCCCTTCCAACACGGAGAAGTCTATGTCACTGATGACGGGGCCGAAACTGATCTGGATCTGGGTCATTACGAAAGATTTACTTCCACCAAAACAACTAAAGCTCACAACTGGACCGCCGGCAAAATATACGAACTTATTCTCCGGAAGGAAAGGGAAGGCCAATTTCTGGGGAAAACCGTTCAGGTGATTCCTCACGTCACCGATGAAATCAAAAATGCTTTTTATGCCGTCTCCGATGACAATGACATTGTTATCATCGAGATCGGCGGCACGGTCGGGGACATTGAAGGACTTCCTTTTCTCGAAGCCACCCGACAGATGCGCCTGGCCCTGGGCCAGGAAAATACCCTCTTTGTGCACCTCACTCTGGTGCCCTTTATTAAAACATCTGGTGAGTTAAAAACCAAACCCACTCAACACAGTGTCAAAGAGCTGCGGGCCATCGGAATCCAACCGGATATCATTCTCTGTCGGACCGATCGCTTNCTTTCCCTTGAGATCCGCCAGAAAATCTCCCTGTTCACTAATGTTCCCCTGGAAGCCGTTATCACGGCCAAAGATGTGGATAACATTTATGAAATTCCTCTCATCTTTGCCCAACAAGGACTGGATAAAATTATTATCAAACGTCTGGGCCTACCCCCCCGGCGTCGCCATTTGCGGCGGTGGAAAGAAATGGTTGAGAAGATGAAACACCCCCGGGATAAGGTCAACATTGCTCTAGTCGGGAAATACGCTGGACTTCACGACTCCTACATCAGTCTAAAGCAAGCTCTTGACCACGCCGGGACAGCCCACCATCTCAAAGTCAACATCTCCTGGGTAGAGGCGGAAGAACTCGAATGCAATTCCCCGGAATGCATCCTTCAAGAAGCCGACGGCATTCTTGTCCCTGGAGGATTTGGCGTCCGGGGAATCGAGGGGAAAATCAACGCAATTACTTATGCTCGAACTAATAAAATTCCTTTCTTTGGGATATGCCTGGGGATGCAGTGCGCCACCATTGAATTCGCCCGGCATGTAGCCGGGTTAAAAGAGGCCAACAGCACTGAGTTTAATCCCCGAACACCCCACAAAATCTTTTTTAAATGGCGGGAGTTGAAAGGAGTTAAACAGCTAGGGGGGACGATGCGTCTGGGGGCCTATCTCTGTCATCTCAAAAAAGGTTCCTTAGCCGAAAAAGCCTACCGCCGGCTGTCAATCTGGGAAAGACATCGCCATCGCTATGAATTTAATCCATCTTATGAAAAAATTCTCAGTGAGGCCGGCCTGATCATCTCCGGGAAAAATCCTGATCATGACCTTGTTGAAATCATCGAATTACCCGATCATCCCTGGTTTCTCGGATGTCAATTTCATCCGGAGTTTAAATCCAAACCTCTCCAGCCTCATCCTCTCTTTAAAGCCTTTATTGGAGCCAGTTATGCCTACCGCTGCCAAAGAAATAATTCTTAACGAAAAAACAACCATAAGTTCAACCAGTGGTCTTTTTCTAATCGCTGGGCCATGCGTCATTGAAAATGAAGAACATACGCTCTGGCTGGCCAAAACTCTCCAGAAAATCACCTCCGATATGCGAATACCCTTTATTTTTAAAGCCTCCTTCGATAAGGCCAACCGTTCCTCGATTAAATCTTATCGAGGCCCAGGTTTGGACCAGGGCCTCAATATCCTGGCTACCGTTAAGAAAACCTTGGGGATTCCCGTTCTCTCTGATATTCACGAACCAAGCCAGGCTGAGCCCGCCGCCGCTGTCCTGGACATTATTCAGATACCAGCTTTTCTCTGTCGCCAGACAGACCTTATCCTGGCGGCAGCCCGCACCGGGAAACCGTTGAACCTCAAAAAAGGCCAGTTTCTCTCGCCTGGAGAAATGCGTAATGTTATTGACAAAGCCCTAAGTCAGGGCAATGATAAGCTGATCCTAACGGAAAGAGGCACCTGTTTTGGCTACAATAATCTGGTTTTTGATGTTCGCTCGATTCCCATTATGAAAGAATGGGGATTTCCGGTGGTTATTGATGCTTCCCATAGTGTCCAACGACCGGGAGGAAAGGGCACTGCTTCGGGAGGCGAGGCGCAATTTATCCCCACCATCGCTCGAGCAGCCGTTGCTGCTGGAGCTGACGGCATTTTTATCGAAGTCCATGACCATCCGGAAAGGGCCCTTTCTGATGGTCCCAATTCCTGGCCTTTAGCCAAATTACCTCAACTTTTGGCTGAGTTGCTCCAACTTTATTCCTGCCTTCATTCTCCCCCTTTTCTATCTTCGACCAGAGAGAAAAAATAAAAGGTTAGACCATGAAGAAAGAAGATATTATTCGCCTCGGCCGGGAAGTTCTGGAGATTGAAGCCCAGGCAGTTCAGGGAGTCACCTTTCAACTTGATGAGAGCTTTGTCCAGGCCGTCGAGCTTTTAGCCGAGAGCACCAGCCGGGTGATTGTTACCGGGATGGGAAAATCAGGCCTGGTCGGCCGAAAAATTGCAGCCACTCTCTCCAGCTGTGGCACCCCGGCCATCTTTATCCACCCCGCTGAGGCCGGTCATGGTGATTTGGGCATGATTCTCAAACAAGATATTGTAATAGCCATCTCTTACAGCGGCGAAACCAAAGAAATAATTGATCTGCTGGATTTTTTCAAACGGATTGGCGTGAAACTGATTTGTATTACAGGCAATCCTTCCTCGCGACTCGCCCGCTACAGCGATATTGTCCTCTGCGTCCGGGTCGCCCGGGAAGCAGAGCCAACCGGTCTGGTGCCCACAGCCAGCAGTACAGCCACTTTAGCCCTAGGGGATGCTCTGGCCGTAGCTTTAATGAGAAAAAAAGGGTTCACCGAAGACGACTTTGCCCGGGTCCATCCCAAAGGACAGATCGGAAAAAAACTTTTAAAAATTAAAGACTTAATGCACCGAGGGCAGCAAATTCCAACGGTCAGGGAAGACACTCCCATGGCTGATGTCCTCGAAGAAATGTCNAGAAAGAAACTTGGGATGACTTGTGTTATTGATGCTGAGAGACGCCTAATCGGGATTATTACAGATGGCGACTTACGTCGAAAATTGCAACAATTTGGTGCGGACATGATCCACAAAAAAGCCCGGGATTGTATGACGGCTAACCCCAAAACTATTTCTCGCCACGATTTGGCCACCAAAGCCCTAAATTTAATGGAGGAAAATAAAATCACTTCTCTAGTTGTGGTCGACCATGACCGAAAAATTGAAGGGATCATCCATCTCCATGATCTCTGGCGCACAGAAATGTTCTAACTTTTAATTACTGGACAGACCTTCNCTTTCTGTCTTGCCTCCTCTTCCTGATAAATGTTACAATACGTTACCCGAAAAGAATCTCAAACATTCTGCCTGTTGCCTCGAATGATGGATTCGTCTTCGGGTTTAATCCGGCTGGAGAAAAAGAGATGCGTAATACTGAGCGAGCCAAAAGGATAAAAATGATTCTTATGGATGTCGATGGAACTCTGACCGATGGTACTATTCTGGTTTTCCCTGACGGCGAAGAATTAAAATCATATCATGTCCGGGATGGGATGGGGATTTTAATGGCCCATCTCGTCGGCCTGAAAACCGGAATTATCACCGGCAAATCTTCACGGGCCCTGGAAAAGAGAGCGGCCAAACTGAAAATCGACGAAGTTCATCAGGGCATTCTGGATAAAAAAAGAATCCTGGAGGATATCTGCCGCCGGCAACAGCTCACTTTCGAGGAAATTGCCTACATCGGAGATGACCTGGGAGACTTGGAAGTAATTAAAGTGGTTGGTCTCGCCGGGGCAGTAGCTGATGCTCATCCCCTGATTAAACAAGCCAGCCACTTCATCTCTTCATTTCCAGGAGGGCAGGGGGCTGTGCGGGAATTCATTGAATTTATTCTCACAGCCCAGGAAAGATGGCCCGAGATTGAAGAAAAATTGACGGAGTTGACTAAAATCAAGTAAATTATATCCCTGCGCATATTAAGCCGATTAGTTCTAAAAAAGCACTGTCTCCCGGTTGTTTAAAACATAAAAAGGAGACCAGAATGAAGCTAAAAAGAGAAATCTTTCGCCAGTATGATATCCGCGGTCTGGTGGACCAGGACTTAACCCCGGCATCAGTTGAATTGCTGGGAAAAGCCATTGGAACTTACTATCGGCAGAAAGGAGTCAAAGAGGTCGCCCTGGGGCGAGACTGCCGATTGAGTTCACCGGCTCTGGCCGAGGCCATCGCCCGTGGGCTGGAAGCCACCGGTTGCCAGGTTATTGACCTCCAGACCATCCCCACCCCCCTTCTTTACTTCGCCGTCTATTATAAAAATATAGAAAGCGGTTTAATGATTACCGGCTCCCATAACCCCCCCGAGTATAACGGTTTTAAGATGATGATCGGTCACGACACTCTTTATGGTGACCAGATCCAGGAAATCTATCAAATTTTACAGTCTGGTCAATTTATTACCGGACAATCTTTACTCCGAAAAAAAATTGACATCATTCCTGAATACACCGACTATGTTTTGAATAATATTTCCCTCTCTCGTCGCTTAAAAATAGTAGTCGATGCAGGCAACGGCACCGCTGGAGTAGTAGCAGTCCCGCTTTTCGAGAAACTTGGCTGTGAAGTGACCCCTCTCTACTGTGAAATGGACGGCCATTTTCCCCATCATCATCCAGACCCAACCATTCCGGAAGCTCTTCAGGATTTAATCACGCTGGTTAAGAAGACAGAGGCTGAAGTCGGCCTGGCCTACGACGGCGATGGCGACCGGATTGGTGTCATTGATGACCAGGGCAACATCATCTGGGGAGATAAATTAATGATTCTCTTCTGCCGGGACATTCTNCCTTGCCATCCAGGAGCAGCTATTATTTCCGAGGTGAAAGCCTCGAAGCTCCTCTACCAAGAAATAGAGCGCCTGGGTGGACGTCCCATTATGTGGAAAACCGGACATTCGTTAATCAAAAAGAAAATTAAAGAAGAGAAAGCCCTTCTAGCCGGAGAAATGAGTGGTCATATCTTTTTCGCCGACAAATGGTTTGGCTTTGACGATGCTCTTTATTCCTCAGTCCGCTTGCTGGAAATTCTGGCGCGCCAGGACAAACCCCTCTCTCAGCTCCTGGCTGACCTGCCTCAGACCTACAGCACTCCTGAAATCAGAATTTATGCCTCCGACGAAGTTAAATTCCAGATTGTGGAGGAAGTAAAGAAAGCCCTGGCGAAAAAATATCCAATTATTGATATTGACGGAGTCAGAGCTAACTTTCCTCACGGCTGGGCCTTGGTTCGGGCCTCCAATACCCAGGAAGTACTCGTCCTGCGCTTTGAGGCCGATACCGCTGAAGACTTGCAAGCCATCAGAGAGGAAGTCGAAGACCTCCTCCGAGAAGTCATTCAGAAACTGGAGAATTCATAATTGACCCTTCTCCAAGCTGTTATCCTGGCCTTTCTCCAAGGAGTAACTGAATTCTTCCCGGTTTCCAGTTCCGGTCATCTGGTTATTCTGCAGCATCTTTTCGGACTGCAAGAACCCCAAATCCTTTTTGACACTCTACTCCATACCGGCACCGCCCTGGCTCTTCTTGTTTATCTCCGGCACGAACTTTTCCAGATGATAGCTGCCCTGATCCGATTTAGACAAAGAGAGGTCCATCCAGAAGATACAGAGGCATTGCGGCTTCTAGGACACCTAATTATTGCTACTTTTCCCATAGTTATAATAGGTTATTTGGGATCGGATTTTTTTGAGCGCCTCTTTGTTTCCCTCAGAACNGTCGGGGTGGCTCTCATGGGCACCGCCATTTTCCTTTTCCTGACTAAAAAAACACAGCCTCGACAAGCCACCGAAACAGCTGGCCAGGCTTTTATTATCGGGCTCCTCCAGGCGGCGGCTATCGTCCCTGGCCTTTCCCGCTCTGGTCTGACCATCGGCGGGGGNCTCTATCTCGGTCTCCCCCGGGAAAGAGCTGCCCGGTTTTCCTATCTCCTCTCCCTGCCCGCCATCCTGGGTGCTTCCCTTTATCAGTTGGTAAAACAGGGTGGNTTAAAAAATAACAATGAACTATACATTTACTTAATCGCCCTGGTTCTGGCCACTCTGGTGGGTTATCTAGCCCTCGTTTTCCTGACTAGATTGGTTAAAGAAGGCAAATTCTATCTTTTCTCTATCTATTGTTTTGGACTGGGCCTACTGGTTTTTCTTTTCAGTATCTGGTAGAAAGTTGATAGGAGGAGAAAAATGGATNAGCTGTATGTCGTGATTATGGCCGGCGGTCAGGGAACTCGTTTCTGGCCCTTTAGCCGTCGTTCGCAACCCAAGCAGTTTCTGCCGATTATCAGCGAGAGAACCATGCTGGAAGAAACCATCGCCCGTCTTNATCCTTCTGTCCCGGCCAGTCGGATCTTGACCATCGCCAATGAGGAACAAACCCAAAGAATCCGTCAAATGTGTCCTGACCTGCCCCAGGAAAATCTGCTGATCGAACCTCAGGGCAAAAATACCGCTCCTTCACTCCTGCTGGCGACAGCCACTCTCTATCTTCGCCAACCACAAGCAGTTATCGCTGCCCTGCCAGCCGACCATCTTATCGCTGATCCAGAGCGTTTCCGCGAAAAACTCGCCGCCGCTGCCAGGGCGGCCCAGCAAACCGGCAGCCTNATCACCTTCGGCATTCCCCCCACTTTTCCTGCGACCGGTTACGGCTATATCCAGTTTAAACAACCAGCTCTCTATGAAATCCAGGATGAATCTTTTTATCAGGTAGAAATGTTCAAGGAAAAACCCGATCTGGAGACGGCAATTNAGTTTCTCCAGGCCGGACATTATTTCTGGAATTCCGGCATGTTCATCTGGCAGGCTGATGTTTTCGCTCAACAACTGGCTGAAGCTGCGCCAGAGATGTATCACTTTTGGGAAAAAATGATTGAGGCCTTAGCTGCCAACAATTTTCAGAAAATTAAAGAAATTTTTCAAGATATACCCGCGATTTCCATCGATTACGCCCTTATGGAAAAAGCNAGCAAAGTATTAATGACCCAAGGAGACTTCGGCTGGTCTGACGTCGGCTCCTGGTCGTCTCTCCTCGACGTCTGGCCGGCTGATGAGCAAGGTAACGCGGTCCGGGGTGAAGGGTTCCTTCTGGAATCATCCGGTTGTCTTCTTTTCAGCCCTCATAAATTTGTCGCCTTAATCGGAGTTAAAGANTTGGTGGTCATTGACACCAAAGATGCTTTATTAATCTGTCATAAAGAACAGGATCAGAAAGTCCGAGAAGTCGTCAAACATCTCCAGAAAATGGGCAAAAAGCACTTGCTTTAAACACCAAAGAAATGATGAAAAAAGCTCAACGAGAATGGCTGACTTGGATTGAGTTNAACGAAAAGGCCTACGCTCACAATTTGGCCTTTTTCCGGCGAAAAATCACCCCTAAGACTGAATTGTCAGTTGTGGTGAAAGCCAATGCCTATGGCCACGGCCTCAGGCCTATTGTGACTCTAGCCGAGAAATATGGCGTTGACTCTTACTGCGTCCATTCCCTGGAAGAAGCCCTCGAACTTCGGACTCTCGGAGTAAAAAAAGACATCCTCATCATGGGCCCTATCCCCCCAGCCGGCCTCCAGGAAGCAATTGTTCACAACTTTCGGCTGGCTCTTTTCAGTTTCCAGACCTTGGAGCTTCTGGATGAATTAACCCGACAGCGACAAAAACCCATTCGGGTCCATCTTAAATTGGAAACGGGCACTTACCGTCTGGGAATCAACCAAAAAGAACTCCAGCCCTTTCTTGCCCGTCTCCAACAAACACCCTTCGTCCGTCTGGAAGCAGCTTATACTCACTTCGCTAATATTGAAGATACAACTGACCATAGCTATGCTTTCACCCAGATGGCCAGATTTAAGGCCATGGTGAAATCAATCATAAAGGCTGGTTTTCCCACAATCAAACTCCACACAGCCTGTTCAGCTGCTCTGCTGCTGTTCCCGGAAACTCACTTCAATCTAGTCCGCTTGGGCATCAGCCAGTATGGTCTCTGGCCCTCCCGCGAAACATTCCTCTCCTATAAAATAAAACACACCACAAATAGAGAAAATGTTCTCTGGCCTGTCTTAACTTGGAAGACGAGAATTGGCCAGATAAAAACCGTTCCGGCTAAAGAAACTATCGGTTACGGTCGGACATATCAAACCAGCCGCTTAACTCGACTGGCTGTTCTCCCGGTGGGTTATGCTGACGGTTATGACCGGCGGCTGAGCAACCAGAGTTACGTGCTTATTCGGGGACGACGAGCCCCTGTGCGGGGGCGAGTTTGTATGAATCTCATTATGGTGGATATTACTGATATCGAAGGAGCGGATGTGGGTGAAGAAGTAGTTCTTCTTGGCAGTCAAGGTTCGGAAACAATTTCAGCCGAAGCCCTGGCTTCTCTCATCGGCACGATTAACTATGAAGTAGTTACCCGTCTTAATCCTCATCTTCCCCGGATTATCGTTAATACTGATTGAGTTTACTTCAGGGACTAAGAACGCAGCAAAAGCCAGCCTCAGCCGCAGGCGGCAGGAGAGAAACCCCCGGAGGGAGGAGTTTTTTCAATTGTTTTTTAAAAAAATTAAATAATACCAGAGGAGGCTGAAATGGTCAGGAGTGAAGGCGAGGTCTTACGCCAGGTAATTGTCTGTTCTCCAGAAGAAGAATACTTCCAGGTGAACAACCTGGAAGCCCATAATATCGAGCATGTGGCTGACCGACAGCTAGCCCCACGCCAGCACCTGGCCCTTCGGGAAACCATGCACAGAGCCGGGGCAAAGATTATTAACATGCCGGAACTTAAAGGACACCCCAACTCTGTTTTCACTCGGGACACTTCCCTGGTCATTCCGAACGGTTTCATCCGGTTGAGAATGGGATTGCTCTCGCGCCAAGGAGAAGAGGACTGGATGGCCCGGGCTCTTACCGATCTCGGGCTGGAGGAGAGAGGCCGTATTCAGCCTCCAGGAACAGTCGAGGGAGGAGATGTCATTTTGGCTGGCGATGTGGCCTTTATCGGCCTTTCCTGCCGCTCCAATCAAGAAGGGGTGGACCAGCTCCGGGAAATACTTCTGCGGGCGGGTTTTAAAGTTCGGATTATACCCGTTCCTCCGCCTCATCTTCATCTTGGGGGGATGATGAGTTTAGTCAGCCCGGAAGATATCATCTGTACCACCGAAATCTATTCCCCGGATTATTTCTCAGGATTTCAAGTCCACCTCCTGCCGGTCCGAGGAGCCATTTCCGCCAATGTTATCTGCCTTGGACCGGGTGAAGTGGTAGTTGAAGCCAGCAATTTAGCGGCAGCTGAGAAACTCGACCAGGCAGGATTCCGTCTCCACCAGCTTGACCTCTCGGAATTTGTCAAAGGCCGAGGAGGACCAACCTGTCTTATCCTCCCTGTAGAACGGGGATAACAGCGATGACTGTTTCTAAGCTTATTCACCATCCTAAGTACAAGGCAGTTATTTTTGATCTGGATGGCACTCTTTTAAACACCCTGGATGATATTGCAGAGTCAATGAATGCTGCTCTGGCTGAGTTCGGTTTCCCTCCCCATTCCCTTGATGAATATAAATATATGGTCGGGCATGGCCTGCGGCCCCTGGTGGAAAGAGCTCTGCCGGCCACAAAAAGGACACCTCTCTTAATTAAGCAGGTGGAACAGCGCCTGCGGGCCATTTATCAGCACCGCTGGGACAAAAAAACCCGTCTTTATCCGGGTATTGCCGAATTGCTGGACAAACTGATCCGAGCCAAAATTAGTCTGAATATTTTAAGCAATAAACCCCACGAATACACAGTAATTGTGGTTAATAAATTCCTCAATCGGTGGCCCTTTAATATTGTCCTGGGGCAAAGGAAAGATCTCCCTAAAAAACCAGCGCCGGATGGGGCTTTGTTTATCGCCCGCCAGTTGGGTCTCCCCCCCGGGAAAATCATTTATTTGGGCGACACCTCTATAGATATGACCACAGCCCGTGAGGCCGGCATGTTACCTCTGGGAGTCAGCTGGGGATTTCGCTTGCCCGATGAACTCCTCGAGGCCGGTGCCCAGGCTATTCTCAACCATCCGCTAGAACTAATTGATTATTTCTCTTTAAATAAGAATTAATTCTTTTTGCGGGGTAGAGAGAAACTCAGCGCCTGTCTCAGTGACTACCACCATGTCTTCGATAGTGACAATCCCTCGTCCCTTTACTTTTAATCGCGGTTCCAGAGTAAAGACCATATTGGTTTCAATTTTCTCAAATGGCCTCTGAGCATACTTCTCCCAGGCTGGACCCAGTAAGGCCGTGCCATCATGAGCATACCGGCCAACCTGATGGCCTAGGGCGTGAGGAAACTCTTCATATCCTTGGGAAACAATATATTGACGGGCTACCTGGTCCACTACCACCCCTTGAACNCCGGGTTTCAGTTTCTGGCGGGCTAATTCGATGGCCGTGACAATGGTTTGGAAACCCTGCATTACTTCCGCCGGAGGGGACATCTCTCCCTCTCGCCGGATATAAAAAGTCCTCTGCAGATCGGATACATATCCTTCGACTTTGACTCCAAAATCCATATTCAAAATATGACCTGGTTCAACCTGTCTCTCAGTTGGCCGATAATGCGCTTCAGCTGTCTCCGGACCGGTAAAAACAGCTGGACAGTGACTCTTTTCCCAGGCAACATCAAGCCCCCGCTTGGCCACTTCAGCCATCATAAAATCAGCAATTTCCCGCTCTGTCCGACCCGGGCGAATAAAAGAAGCGACCAAATTAAAAATGTCCTCTGTGTGGGCAATGGCCTTTCTCAGGCGCTCCAACTCTGTTGGGGTCTTCTGGGCCCGGAGACGAGAAATGATCTTCTCGGCTGAAANAACTTTCTTCTCCAGATTAACCTCCTTTAAATAATCGAGGAGTTTCAAATACAGGCCGTAAGTCAGCCCATCACAAATCTCACTATCGATAGAATAATTAACCGCAATCAACCGGGGATTTATCCGCTGAAGAGTGGTCAACAACAGCTCCTTTATCCCTTCGACATAACTTAACACGGAGGAATAAACACCCAGATCTTCAATAGTGGCTCGATCCATCTGTCCGACAATGGCAATACTTTCTCCTCTCCGGGTAACGATAAAGGCCGAAGGCCAGGTGACATTAGCTTCGATGAGGAAATCAAGCGCAGGATCATGAACAACCCCACTTTCCCGGACAAAAGTCAGCCAGCAATCAACNTCCTCTTCCTGGAGGATACCTATGGCCTGGTCTATTTTTTCTTTGATTAACATTTCTGATTACTCCTTCCTTCTTTGCTTTGACTTATTTGCGAGAAGAATGAAAAAAGACAGCTTAATCGATTAAGCGCCTTCATGCATCCTGCTCCTTAAACTCACCAGCCAGGCGGGTAAAAATAATCAGGACAAAAATGCCGAGAATAACATGACCAGCCAAAGTAAACCAGATGAATTCCGGATGACCATTCTCCCGAAAAACCCCATATAAAGTGGTGTAAGTTATACCACTCAAGGCTGCCCCAATTCCCAGGGCTAGAAAATTTGAGCCCATATATAATCCCGCCTTTTCTTTTGGGGCAATCCAGGTGATATACTCCTGAATACGGGGCGAGGAAATCATCTCACCCACGGCTACCAGAAAAATACCGAGGAAAATAAAAGCCGACGCCCCCAGATGAGCGTAGCCTATAATTACAAATCCGCCAGCTAGGACCGCTAGCCCGAGTAAAAATGAAGAGATTGCCTTAAATTTCTCCAGGATCCGAGAAATAATCACCTGACCAAGGATAATGATGTAGCCGGTGTGGGAGATGGTTTCACCCAGAATCCGGCGGACTCCCTGTTCATCAACATAAGAAAAAAAGTTAGCCACACCTGTCCCCAAAACTCTTTTCAAGTTTAAATATAAAGAAGCTGTATCCAGATTGCGGTCGACATATAGAGCGCAGAGGTTAAAAAACGCCCAGAAAGGCAACCAGAAAAACAACCCCAGGAGGACCAAAAAGAGGGCGAATTTAACATCAGAAAGAGCCACGCCAATCTCTTTCAATTTTTCTCCCAGCGTGACGCCCTCAATTTTCCTTTCCGGTTCATGATAGAAGAGGATGGTAACGATCAACATGACGAAAATAGCCACCGCTGCTGCCAGAAAAGCATAATTCCACGAGATGGCTCGTAAACGTCCGGCCACAATCGGTCCAAAAGAAGCTCCGACATTAACCATTGCGTAAAAGATGCCAAAACCTAACGTTTTATTAGTCTTATCCGTCACTGCCCGCACCGTACCACTGATAAGCGGCTTAAAAATGCCTGCCGCCAGACCGATAGAGAGCATAGTTAAGGCAATGCCTGAATATGATTTAGTCAACATGAGAAGCAGAATTGAGGGCAGATAAGCCAGATAGGAGACAATCAAAACTTTTTTAAAGCCGAAACGATCAGCAAAAGAGCCGGAGACTACGGGGATAACATAGGAAAAAAAGAGAAAAAGGCTCTGGACAATCCCCAGCTGAGCCCGCGTATACCCCAGATGTTCCATATAAATTCCAAAACCAAGATAAATCCCATAAAAGGCGAACCTCTCCAGAATTTCGATGGAGTTAGCCACCCAGAAAACCGAAGGGAAGGCAGTTCTTTTAGCCATCATCTTGTTCCTTTCAAACAAGGTGAGGAAGAAAAATCATGAAGGCCAGACGGGAAAAAAAACCTTAAATAAAGTCCCTGGTCATCTCTTCCCAAAAAACACCCCGCTGAATGAATCTCGAGTTAAAAATTTTACTCAAATTTTCTGAACTTTGGCAAGGAAGAATTCCCTTCAGCCAAATACGGTGGACTAAAGCTGGCTCTATCTTCCCCACCTTCCTACCGGCGCCAGGCATACTGAACNTTAAGCATGACCTGATTGATTAGCGGACGGAACAGGCCATTGGTCTCCAGCCAGCTCCGGTTAAAGACTAGAAAAACATCCAGGAGGCTCCGGTAAGTATAACGCAGACGGGAATTCAGACCTAAAGAATGAGTCAGGTTGTCATATTGTAAATAATTTAATATCTGAAAATTAGGGGAGAGATAGACATCAACTCGAGCCCTGGCCAGTTGAATATCAATATTTCCAGTAGGAAGANTACCTCTATCCCACTCGCCCTCCAAGGTGAGATTTAAACGATGAGAGGGACGCCAGACAAGGCGAGGCTGGAGCTGAGACATATGTCCGTCAAAGTAACCGCCAAACCACCAGCTTAATTTAATCTTCAGTGGCCGCTTAGAGGCGGAGTCCAGTTCCAGCCGGTAGCGAATCCACTGGTAACGGCCGGCTTTGACTACAGCCTCTTGGCCGATGGGAAAATCATAAGGCACCCGCTCCATCATCGGCATAATATTGAATTCAATCCGATCACCGCTTTCCAAGTGCCAGTTTAAGGGAGCCGTGAAGACCCGCCATTGTAGAGCCTGACCTTTAAGGTCCGTGACAATTGAGGGGAAAANTTCAAAATAAATCTGCCGCAACCAGGGCCAATCAGGTCGAGGGCGATAAGCCAGGCCCAGACTGGTTTTAGTAATGCCCGCCCACCGGACAAANCCTAAAGAGGGGTCAAAATCCCGGCCGATTTTTTTAAAAGTCAGTGACAGATCCCAGATGTCATTGGGATAATCTATTTTAAAACCCCAGGCCGTTCGGTCATTCCCTAGATCTTCACGTTGATTAATCAATCCCCAGACGCCGATGAGTAAATTCTTATTGCCNTGAAACTCNGTGGTTTTATAAATAAAATCCACTCCAGCCAACCAGGCATTCCGGCGCCCCTGCGGATCACCCGCTGTCACCATAAACCCCACCTTTGACTCCGCCCAGATATTACGATATCCCCGGGCAGCAAAAAGATTAGTCCGGGGAGTCAAACCGGCCACCGGCCGCATGACGGCATCCAGGACGCCAAAGTTCCATTGACCTATATTGCCAGTTGCTTTAAAGGCCACGTTAAGAGGCACACTTTGACCCTGAAACAACCCAATTCGACGACTGAAAAAAGGGACTAAATCCTTTTCACGATACTGGGTAAGTCCCAGGCCAAAATTATAGATATCCGATCCCTCCAGAAAAAAAGTCCTTTTTTCCGGAAAGAAAAGTGGAAAGCGGGTCAGGTTAACCTGACGGGTATCGACCTCTGTTTCAGCAAAGTCGGTATTAATGCTAATCAAGCCGGTCACACTCCCTCCGAAATTTTTCATTATATCCAGACCGGGCTCAAAACCAGTGTTCACCGGCTGGGAGGGGTCCTCCTGGGAAAAGCTGAGCACTGAATAAGGCCGCACCGTTAAACCTAGGCCCTGCTGAAAAGCCGGGAGACCCACCAACACCCCCCCCTGACTGATGTGGGTGACCTTCATATTGCGGTTGATGCCGGTCCAGCGATCTGTCTCTAGCCGTCGTTGGAGTCGTCGCTCCACATTAAAGCGCCAGCGATCCACTCCTTCTTTAAAACGCAGCGTTTTGATAGGCAGAGCTATCTCCACACTCCACCCTTCCTCAGAGCGATGAGCCGCTGCTTCCCAGATTCCATCCCATTGGGGATTTTCGCCCTCTCCTTCTTTTTCAATCAGCGCATCATATCGGGCCCCATTGGGATTAACAGCAAAAACATATCCCGTGCGGCCATTCAAGAAGGGATCAATAACAATCTTAATGTGGTCTTCTCCTCTCAACTGAGCATCCCGCTGCATGGTATAACTGACAATTTTCCCGGGCCGGCGGTCATAACACATAATGCCAAAATAAAGAGTTTCGGCCGAGGCTAAAATTCTGATCACTGTTTCCTCGGTGGGCGGAGCTCCTTCATCAGGTTCAACCATGGTTAAGGCACCAAGAGGAGGCGCCTGAGCCCACCAGGGTTCGTTTAGCTGGCCATCAAGTTTGATGGGCGATGGCCCCGTCTCTGGAAGGATAAATACCCGAGCTTCAGATGATTTCTGGGCAGCCACAGCAACAGATATGTTTCCTCCCGTAATAATATAAAATAAAACCACTAAAATAGAGAGGATCTTTGCTCCGAGGAAGGCATTCTTCTTTCCAAGAACATCCAAGAGAACAAGCCTATAAATTGATGTTTTATCAACCATTAAACTCTCTTTCCACTGAAATGTAATATTTGATGTAACATTCTCTAGAAAGGGTTTTTTACCACACCTCTTCTTGCCGGTCAATTATAATCAATAAGGTAAGGATCTCTTTAATCACCAAGAAAGAGATAAATAGGAAAGTTAAAACAGCTATATAATTATATATCTTGAAGAGAAAGATGGTAGAATAAGAGACAAGGAGAAGGCAAGATGAAAAAAAACATGTTCTTCCGGACAATCATTCTTCTGGGAGTATTTATTTGGACGACTGTTTCTCTTCTCCCCGCTAAAGAGAACAACTTTGGGCTGGGAGTTATCCTAGGTGAACCGACCGGTCTTTCCTTTAAATACTGGACAGGCCCTCAAACAGCCCTCGCCGGCGCATTGGCCTGGTCCTTTGAACACGAATCATCCTTCCATTTACATCTTGACTATCTTGTCCACAACTTCCACCTCTGGCAAGTGGAGCAACAAAAAATACCAGTGTATTATGGGATTGGTTTCCGGTTTAAATCAGCCCCCGGCCACGATCGTTTTGGAGTCCGTATACCCCTCGGGATATCCTATTTNCTGCCAAAAGTACCCCTGGAAATTTTCTTTGAGCTTGTCCCTGTATTCGATCTCAGCCCCAAGACTGATTTATTCTTTAATGGAGGTGTCGGAATCCGCTATTATTTTTAAATCTACCTCCTGGCCCCGCAATTTATCTCCAGTCAAAGCTCATAAAGCGTCTCATCTACCTGAGGAGGAGACAGCTTCTTCCGCCGGCCGATTTTTTTCCCTTTTTTGGTCAGGATAAAAGGTTCTTCTTCCTCCAGGATATCCCCCATCTCCTCCTCAATTTTCTCCGGGTCTTCACCTTTTTCCAGTCTCCGTAAAGCTTCTTCCATGCCAGGCCCTAAGGTCAGACCAGTAGCCTCACTTAACTTGCGCATAAGTTGGGCAGCCTGGCGAGGGTCCTCCTCATCTAAATGCTCGGCCTCCTGAGCCAGCATAGCCATCGCCTGTTCCATTTTAGCTTCATCCAGCGGCGGCAAACCATCCTCCTGAGCCTCTTTTTTCTCTGTCCCCCGGGCCACCACCGCAAAGCGAGAGATTTTGCGTTTCATATCTGGATTGCCACAGCGGGGACAGCGTGGGGTCTTAGAGGGATTGACAGTCCTTGAAAAAAAATTGAAAACGGTGTGACATGGTTCACAGTAAAATTCGTAAATGGGCATCTTCGCTACTCCTTCCCCCTGAAGTCACGTTTATTTACTCCTATTAGCTGAGGAAATCCGCTGTTAAAATATAAAATTAAACCTATTTAGTGTCAACAGATTCTCATTTAAGCTTCTTCTCCCCCTCCCGGGATAATTTTGGCAGCCTGGGTCGTCATTTTCTGGTCACACCCCGATATTTTCATTCCTGGCAGGTAGAACCACATTCACGTGGCTTTACTTCAATAAAAACAAAATTCTCGTCTCTTACCTGAAGCAAGGTAAACTATTCGCTTTCATGAACCTTCCTTCTACCAATTGCGTTATTATTAATGACCCTTCGGTTCAAGAAGGAGGTATAAATGAAAATCAGAATTATACTCAGCGTTTTCCTCTTGCTCTCCACATCGCTACTTTTCGCTCTGGAAAAAAAAGAATTTTTGACTCTCGGCATCGAGGGGATAAATCTTCTCGAAATTGATAATGGGGCAGGATTCCTCGAAGTCAAAGGTGTCCCCGGCCTTTCCCGGATTGAAGTTGAAGCGGAGATCATTGTCCGGGGGATGAATAAGGACAAGGCTCTCCAGTTCATTAACGAAAGACTAGACCTGAGGCTTGAGAAGCTGGGAAATCGAGCCCAACTGATAGGAAAATTTAAACCTACATTCTCCCTGTTCAACTGGGGAGAGAAATTTTGTAATTTAACCGTCCGCCTTCCCCAAGAGATGAATCTGGCCATTGATGATAGCTCAGGGTCAATAGTCATCGAAAACCTGCAAGGAAATCTCAAGATAGATGATAGCTCTGGTTCCATTCAAATCGACGGAATCACCGGAGAAGTTGAAATTGAGGATGGTTCCGGTAATCTTAAAGTTTCTAAAGTTCAAGGGACGGTTTTTATCGATGATGGCTCCGGGGAAATACTTCTGAAAGATATTACCGGTGAAGTGAGAATCGATGATGGCTCGGGCGAAATTCATGTTTCTCAGGTCAAGGGCAGAGTAGTCATTAGCGACGGTTCCGGCTCCATCTGGGTAGATAAAGTGGAGCAGGATGTCATCATCAAACAAGATGGCTCAGGAAAAGTTTACATTACTCAGGTCAAAGGTCGGGTGATAAAATAAGGGACCACACCAAAAATAGAGTAAATAAATATCTTTTTATTCCCAGGCAACCTAAATGGCGATGAACTTTTTTAAAAAGTAAACTCCATCCCCAGATAGAAAGTCCTGGGTTTGGCTGGACCATAGACATAACCTGAGTCACGATCCACACCTTTATCCAGATCTTTTTGAAAAGAATCCAGCAGATTCTCAATCCCCAGAAAGATGCTGATTTGATCGGTCTCCGACAACTTAAGCTGGCGGCGAAATTTCAAGTTGACTACCCAGAAAGGGGAAGTCGTCTCCAGTCTGTCCTCAAGAATATAACCCGCATAATGAGGCGCTTTCATCGACCCTGTATATTCAACTGAAGCATCCAGATGAAACAACTTAGGATGTTCCCAGCTTAAACTGGAATATCCATAGACTTTGGGAGTCCGGAAAAATTCCCGGGAATTAAAACGCGGTTCCGGCTCATCCAGCAAGCTTCTCTGGAAGGTCCAGCCTGAAGCCAAAGAAAAACGAGGACCAAAGGCCAGGCCGAAATCTACAGAGAGTCCATAGACTCTTGACCCTGAACCATTGATTCTTTCCAGAACGCGGGCTCTTTCAATCCTCTCCACTTCCTGGAAAATAAAGGTATTGAGGAGGCGGTTGTAAAAGCCTTCAATACTGAACTGGATTAAAGTATTCCCTGTCTGACGTCCATAGTCAAAGCCGCTGTATAGACTATAAGAACGTTCCTCCTTCAAATCGGGCGAGTTCTGGATCATCAACCCCTCTCCCCCTACCTGTTCAATATGCAGGTCTTCATCAAATACCTGGGGAGCTCTAAACCCGGTGGAAAAAGAGGTCCGAAAACTCAACTCTTTCATCAGATTTACCAGGATACTTAATCGGGGGGTGATAATAAGACGATCCAGGGCCGTATGACGATTTACCCGGAAACCAGTGAGAATTGAGAAAATCCGGCCGATTTTGAAATCGTCTTGGAAGAAAAGCCCGCTTTCATAATAAACCTGATCAATGACCCGATTATACCCAATCGCCTTATCATGAATCTTATCCCGTTTCATTTGAAAACCCATCGTCAAGACATGGCTCCCCAGCTGGTAATTACACTGCCCATTGAAGAAGAAGAGGGGGTTTTTTGTTTCTCCATAAGCATGTGGGTCATGATGGCTTCCATAGTAAGTATTTCTTTTGGCGTTAACCAAAGAAAATGAGAGATTGTAATAAAGCTTTTCCGAAAGTGAATGGGACCACTCTGAAGAAAAGGCCAGTTGATCAGTCTTAATCCATTCAGCCGTATCAGCTTCATGCGGAGGTTTATCAAAGAGGTTGCCCCCCCGACGCTCCTCAAAAATCCGGAACAGCCCCAATTTAAACTTCCCGTCCACTGCCGGGAAGTAATTATATATATTAAGACCAAAAGATGTATTAGAGAGAAGCCCCAATTCAGAGAAGCCATCGTCGTTGAGGTCAATAGGTTCGCGACGCTTGTAACTGGCAAACAGATAGGCTTTGGTATTCAAACTGTCACTCACCAGACTGGAGCGAAACCCCAGGTCAGTATAGGGTTTGCCGGCAATGGACTCCTGATACGCCTTTAAAACCGTTCGGTTCTCCTGCGGCTCCTTGGTCAGGACATTAATGACTCCCGCGACCGCATTGCCCCCATAAAGCGCAGAGCCTCCGCCTTTGACAATCTCAATGCGGTCCAGCATCTCTGCCGGGATTTGCTCCAATCCATAGACGCCAGTCATTGCACTGACCACTGGAGAGCTGTCAATCAAGATCTGCGTATATTTGCCCTCCATACCGTTTATCCTGACCTGAGTAAAATTACAATTCTGACAATCATTCTCCACCCGGACTCCAGTCGTCTGGTAAAGGGCTTCAGCCAGATTGGAGGCCACCTTCATTTCAATCTGTCGACTGGAAATGACCTCCGTTTTAGTTGGTGTCTCAGCATAAAGTTTTGGAGTTCGGGTGGCCGTAACTACGATTTCCTCTGCTAGTTTTTTCATTAAAACCACTTCATGACCATATTTATCCTTATTCAGCACAAACGGCTCTGACGAATAATCAACAAATCCGGGAGCATACACCTCGAGATGATATCTCCCCGGAGGAATCCGGGAAAATTCAAAACGTCCCTGATTATTTGTTTCCACTGTTTTCCCAATTTCTGGCAGCACAACCACCGCTTGAGCCACGGGATTACCATCCCAATCCTTAACCACACCCCGCAAGACTAGTAATTTCCGGGCATTTTGGCCATGGCGATACTGAACCTGCTTTTGTTGTCCCAACATCCATCCCTCGACTAAAAACAGACTGGCTGTAACGAGGATAGTTATTATCATAAACCTGCTAATCAGGTTTCTTTTCATCATTGCCTCCTTTTAACTGGGTCTTGACTTTCCTGGTTGATAAGACAAACCTCGAAAGGAATAAAGAAATTCAGTGAGGAAAGAAGTTAAAAGGAGGGAGGAGACCGCGAGGCGGGGAGGATGACAATAATAAAGCTTGATTCAACNTCAGAGATAGGATCAAGATAAGAAGACCAGACNAGTGGAGCTAGAAAGAAAAAATTGATCTGACTGGTGGTTAAAGAAGAACGNAGAAACTGACAAGCTGGACAATTATCAGTCTCCTGGAGAGTTCTTTCTGTATGTAAATAGTCGACCACTAAGACGGTCAACAGGAAAAGAGAGAGAAAAGCTATGTGAAAATATAATCGTTTATTTCGCTTTCCCAGATTCAACATTGACCTTTATTTTTAGGCTTTTCTGGGAAAAATGTCAAGAATATCCAATTTAATAAATCACCTCCAGCTAATACATTATAATAGCTCCCCGGCTATCTCTAAGAAGGGATGGAAACAAGAGGGGAGACGAAATGAAGAATCCCTTCTCTACTACTCTTAGCAACTCTGGTTGTTTNAGTCCATAACGGGTGTCTCTTTCCTTGAATCGAAAAGAGACACTNGCTCTTCCAAGCACGTAGCCCCCCATCTCACCAGAAAAAGGTCACCTCTTCAGTCAATAACAAGAGGCGGTGGCCACGTTATTTTCGAAGTAATTCATCGTAGAGAGGAATCAGCTCTGCAAGATGACAAAAATAGGGCTATCCCCTTCCTTTTTTAGAAACTCGGAGGTGAGCCAGGAGGACAGGGAAAGTGATAAACTGGTCTCTTTTTGAATTTTTAGGGTTAAAGTAAGTCTCTAAAGACCAAAAGCCAGCGAGATTCGTCGCCTATCTCTTTCCCTTCCAGACCCACCAAATCTCCTTAATCTTCAGGGCTTTCCCACGTACAATTAAAACGGTGTAAAGTTGCGCCCGCCCAGCTACCAACGGGATCACTCTTTCCTGGCGGGGAATAGGAAAAATGCCAGATAATATAAGCTACATAATTGTGTTCAACTCCATTCAGTTCCGTCACATGAGCGTTAGCCGGTTCAAATTGAACTTCTTCTACACCCATTCTCTTCAAGTCGGCAAAATAGTCTCTGATTTCTTTCTGAGTCTTAATCAAAGTCCCTCTCGGAGAAACAAAGACGACCTCTTCACCAACCACAGCTGCCAATTCATCAAATTTAGAATCTCTAAAAAATTTCTGAAGTTTCTCCTGATCACCCTGGATTTTATTGACCAAGGATTTAAAAACTGCCGGATCAAGCGAAACTCCCACTATTTTCTCAATCATTTCTTTCCTCCTAAATTTTTATTATTAAACATCTTCAATGATTGAAGATATTGCTCATATCTCCGTTGTTCCGTACGGAGCAAACTTTTAAATTTATTATCTTCCTTTAAAGTGGAAAAGCTGGGATTGTTAAATAAATACAGGTAGGGGAAAAGATTCTCACCCAGTTCCTCCATCCCTCGGGATATTCCTTCCTTAATCGCCTGAATAGCTTCCTTTTTCATCCCCAGAAGGGCATAAATATTAGCCATTTCCTCATAAAGTAAAGAACCGACTTTCAACAAGTCCAGGGCCTTTTCCTTCTCCCCAAGAGAAGCATAAAGCCAGGCCCGCCCCAGGGCAACATGGCGACTCCCTGGGTGGAGTTGATCAGCCATATCCAGCATTATCCTGGCATCTTCATGTTTACTTTGGCGAAGGTAATTCCGGGCCCGGAGAATATAAAACCGGTAATTATCGGGCTGCAACCTTAACCCTTTTTGAATATATNCCTCAGCATGAGAGTATTTACTCTGATTTATAAAACAGGTGGCTCCCAACTCATAGGTAATGGCGGAAGTGGGATTGATCATCAACGCTCTTTCGTAAAAAACCGATGCTTGCTCATACAAGCCTAAAGAACGTAGAAAAGAAGCTATATCATAATTGACATCAAAATTGGTCGGATCCATCCGCTGTGCTCGAGCAAAACTGCGAAAGGCTTGATTAATTTTATGCTGATAAAAAAATGACCAGCCTAAACCAAGATTGGCCTCCGGAAGATCAGGAGCAATCTCATGAGCTTTTAAATAATATTGATGCATAAAATCATAATCCTCTTTTTCTTTCCGTAAATTAAACCGACATTCATAGGCGTTCCCCAGGCCCCAATAAGCCAAGGCGAATGATTTGTCCAGACGAATAGCTTCCAGGAAATCCTGCAGAGCAAAACGGAAATATCTTTCTTCCCGGGTTTGGTAGTATAATTCAATCAGTCGCGTGCCATTTAAATATTTTTTATAAGCCGTTATATCTAGGGCTTCTTTGGCCTTAATCAGGTTGGCTCCTGCCTGGAACAAATGGAGATTAAGTTTTTGCGAAATTCCCCGGGCGATCTCATCCTGAACCTTAAAAATACTGCCTACACTTCCTTCATAAGGGTAGGCCCAGATTATCGACTTGTCATTAATATCAATCAATCGGGAATTTATTCTTATCTTTTCTCCTTCAACCAATAAACCTGTCTCCAGAATTAAACCCACCTGAAGCTCGCGGCCAATTTCTTCAATGTCATAATTGGATTCTTGATATTTCATCACTGCTTGTTTGGAGAGCACCTTCAACTCTGGAAACTGGACCCGTAACTTGGTTATTACGTCATCGAGGATACCTTCACAAAATATCCCCTGGTCCTTTTTTAAACTTAAATCTCTTATGGGTAAAACGGCAATCGAATTTTTCCACTCCCCGGGAAAAGAAGACAGTTGAACTGGCTGGGACTCCTCTTGATGATAACTGGTTAAATTAGAAAAAATAAGCACATCAAAATAAAGACTACTAATGATAATCACCGGAATGAGAAAAAATTCTACTTTTATTTTCCGGGGAACACGGATTCCCCGAAACCACTGCCAGATAAGAGCTACTAACATGGCCCCTCCAATCGAGACCAGCGTAATATCTAAAGTGCCTTCCGGAAAATGATAATGGTCAATCAAAATCCAGTGGACAAATTCCCAGATCACCGCCCCTCCACCAATAAAAACAGCTAAAGTATGAATTATCTTCCTCTCTTTTAAAATCATTACCAATCTCTGCCATTTAGATTGAACCCCCAAAGGAAAAATCATCGCCCTTTTATCCTTAACTTCAAAGATTTCAAGAGAAGGAATATTTCGATCGAGAATTTCCAGCTCCTGAAGAACTGTCTTTATATCTTGGGGTCTTCTGCCCGGATTCCACTCCAGCAAGCGGAGAATAAGATGGGCTAATCTGTCCGGGACAATGGGGTTAATTTCCTGGGGAGAGGGCGGCTCGGGTGGGGAGAGGTTATTCGGATCACTTAAAGNAGATATTTTTCGAAAGGGTCTTCTTCCAGTCACCAGTTCATATAAAATAACTCCCAGAGAAAATAAATCCGCCCGAATATCTGCCTCCTGACCAGCTACATGTTCCGGCGCAGAATACTCGGAAAATCTGGGCTTCAACCTAACTCTTTTTTTCCTCCACGGAGGGGTGATGCCGAAGTCCATAATTCTGACATTTCCCTGGCGGTCAATCATAATATTCTGGGGTTTAAGAGCTCGATGAATTACACCCGTCCGATGCCCTTCTTCCAGCCCCTGACAGATTTGACGGGCCACAGAAATGACTTTTTTTATCGTAAAAGGACCCAGCCGAGCTAAAGAGTCTCTCAGGTTTTCTCCTTCAATATATTCCATCTTGATATAATAAACATCATCTTCCTTCTCTAAATCGTATATCCGACAGATATTATGATGGGACATTCTTCGGGCCAATCTGATTTCAGCCCAAATTCTTTCAATGCTTTTGGGATGAGCTATTATCCGAGGATGAAGAAACTTGAGAGCGACATATTCCCGACCCTGGGTGTCATAAGCTTTGTAAACCTGGCCGACGTCCCCTTCCCCCAATTTCTCCATAATCAGGAATCTTTCCCCGAAAAGCTGCCCGACCGAGATAGACAATTTCTTCATTTATCTGATGAAACAAATTCTGACTTCATTAAATCAAAAATTATTTCTCTCCACCCGAAGCTATAAACAGAGGTGGGCAATGTGATGGATAAAACTATCTTACCCCTCTCTTATTTCCCCATTAAAATATAATATATTTTTTAAAAAAAAGATATATTTATTATGAATTGAAATATTTAATTCCTCAAACGACTCTCAGTCTGTAAAGAAAAGGTCGTCTGCTTCTTGGGCCTTCTGATGTTTCTAGTTACTCTTGCTTCTTTGGTGGAGGTGGAATAGTAATATCAATTTTAGAAACCTCTCCTAGTACATCCAGCGGCTGATCAAAATCTTTGGGATTCCCCACCACCAGGATTTGCACTTTATCGGGTTTTAAATATTTCCGCGCGACGCGCAAAACATCCTTCTTGGTCACTCGTTCCACCTGTTTTTTCAGACGTTCCATGAAATCCAGTGGATATCCAAAATAAGCGTAGGTTAAGATCCGACTCAGGATTTTAGTTTTGCTATCAAAATTAAAGACAAAACCGTTTAAGTACTGGTCTTTCGCCCGCTGAAGTTCTTCATCGGTCACTTCTTCCTCGGTGATTCTTTTTAATTCACGGAGCATTAACTTAATCGCGTAGACTGTCGATTCTGACTTGGTTTGGGCCCCGCAACTAAAAATACCCGGCACAACATATCTAGCTCCATACCGTCCCCAGACACTATAAGCCAAGCCCTCATCTGTTCGAATTTTCTTAAACATCCTCTCTAGAGAAAGGATGGAATTCATGATGATCAGCGCCGGATAATCGGGGTTGTTCATTAAGCCGCCGATGTGGCCTAACATGATGTTTGATTGATTGACATCAGGTTTTTCAATGAGATTAACCCGGAAAACGTAGTTATATTTTACCGCCGGAAAAGAGCCCACTTTAACTTTTTTAGCCGACCACTGCCCCAGGGTCTTTTCCAACTGGGCTTTCATATGGGAAAGACTGAAGTCTCCAACCACGGCCAGAATCATGTTGTTGGGCGAAAAATATTTCTGATAGAAATTAACAATATCCTCCCGGGTAATGGACTCAATAGTCGCGTATTCCGGATGACGGGCGTAAGGACTTTTTGAACCATAAATCAACTTGGCAAATTCTCGGCGGGTAATCTGGCCGACATCATCATTTCGGCGGGCGATATAAGATTTCTGCTTGATTTTCGCCAGTTGAATCTTTTCTTCGCTGAAAGCAGGATTCATGAGGATATCGGCCAGGATAGGGAGCACTTTCTCCAGATCATCCTTCATTAGAGAAACATAAATATACCCTGAGGTCTGACCAATGGAAGTTTCAATGGAAGCCGCTAATTTTTCCAGCACTTGGTCTATTTCATCCCCGGAAAGATTCTTTGTTCCTCCGGTTCGTAATACTTCTCCAGTAACCGCCGCCAGCCCTAACTTATCTTCCGGCTCAAAAACTGAGCCCGTCCGGATCAAAGCTCTCATTTCAATGGTCGGAAAATCATGGTCCTCCACCAGAAAGACTCGCAGACCATTACTCAGCTGAATCTCTTCCACCTGGGGAACCTGAATGGGATTAAGGGGAGGATAAATAAATTTATCTTTCGGGCTCTTCTGGGCCCAGAGTGAAAGCGAATTAACCACGATAAGCAAGAGAAGCAAAGCGATCCAGAGCTTTTTAGGCCCCCTCTTCTTCTGATTACTCGAATGATAAGATTGTCTTTTCATGACATTTCCTCCTCTTAACGGGATGCCCGGGGCACAATTTCCCCAATTGTGCGGTTCTTCTTGATTAAATATTTCTTGGCCACCCGTTGCACATCCTCAGCCGTAACGGCATTAATTCTCTCCATTTGCTGAAATAACTCCCGCCAATCACCCAGAACAACCTCCGCATACGTTAAAAGAGCCGCCATCCGGGCATGAGATTTCATCTGCTGGAGTAAACTCATACCGGCTTGTCTTTTGTATTTAAGAAGTTCATCAGGACCGGGAAGTTCCTTTTTAATCCTGTCCACCTCTTCTTCAATCAGAGTCAGACACTCCTTGACACTATGGCCCCGCGCCGGCACCGCATAAAAAACAATAAGATGAGAAAATTTATCGCCGGGAAAACCGTTTATGACCCCACATTCAATGGCCACCCTAGCCTCCTTGACCAGGCGGCGGTACAGTCGTGAAGAGCGTCCCTTACCCAGAATAGAAGCCAGCGCCTCCAGCGGAAAATTATCTTCATGGCGGACTGAGGGACGATGGTAGCCCATAAGGAGAAAGGGTTGAGCCATGGCCTCCACGACCACCCGTCTTTCTCCCCATTGTTCTGGTTCTACTGTCCTCACCGGCTCCGGTTTCTTTCCCGCCGGGATACGCCCAAAATACAATTCGGCCAGCGTAAAGACTTCCTCTGGATTGACATCTCCGACAATGGCCACGGTGAGATTGCGGGGATTGTAATATTTCCGGAAATAATCCCGAATATCCTGACGGGTAATCGCCTGGAGATCGGACATATGACCGATAACTTCATGATGATAGGGATGGGCTTTAAAGGCCATCGCTTGAAAATCTTCCAGCAATCTTCCCAGAGGGCGAGTCTCAATTGAGAGACGACGCTCTTCCATCACTACTTCTTTTTCCTTATAAAATTCTCGAAACACCGGATTGAGAAACCGGTCGGAAGTAATGGCCATCCAGAACTCTACTTTATTGGAAGGCAGGCTGTTAATATATTGAGTAGCATCATTACTGGTATAGGCATTTACTGCCCGGTCTCCCTCCTGCATTAATAAATCAACAAACTCATCCGTAATAACATATTCCTTGGCCTTCTGCCGGAGCTTCTCAAATTCTTCCTTCATTTTCTTCAGCTTGGCCTCATTGGGATGAGGTTTTGATTCTTCCACCCGCAGGCGAGCATAAAGAGCATCCATCTTCTCCAGAATCTTAGATTCCTCTTCATAGTTCTTTGTCCCAACAGTCTTGGTCCCTTTAAAAGCCATGTGCTCCAAAAGATGCGAAATACCGGTAATTCCATAAGACTCATTGGCGCTGCCGACATCAGCATAGACATGGAAATAAACAACCGGAGCTTCGTGACGCTCAAGGACAATAAATTTCATCCCATTTTTCAGAGTTTTTACTTTAACTTTACTGGCAATTGTCTCGAAATTTTGAGCGGGGAGGGAAGGGGAGATAATTAAGAGCCCCAGAAAGAGTAAGCTTAATCCCCACACCATAACTCGGTGGTTTTTTGCGCCCATTAGGTCCTCCTTTACCACAAATTTTCTTGAGACATCTTAAACTTTTATAAAAACAACTCTAATATTAATACGATGGGGAATAATTAAAGTTGCTCGTCGGCACGAGCCTGGCTTAATGACCCCTACCGATTTCCTGCCTGCCGCCTATAAGTCCAGCTAAGATATAGCCTTTTTTTCGATTAACTGACTTCGGGAATTGACTGACCAAAATTTCCCCCTTTAATTATTTTTAATCGTGAGAGCAGGTCATTTCTCAACTTCTTCCTTATCAACAACTACTTTAAGACCTAGCTCGGCCAATTGTTCGGATCTCACTGGGGAGGGGGCCCCGGTTAACAAGCAGAGAGAACTGGTGGTTTTAGGAAAAGGAATAACCTCCCGAATAGAATCTTCCCCAGCCAAAAGCATCACAATGCGGTCAAAACCAAGGGCAATTCCTCCATGGGGGGGAGTGCCGTAGCGAAGAGCCTCCAGAAAAAAACCAAATTTCTGGTTAACCTCTTCTTCTTTTAATCCCAGGATATTAAAAATCTTTTTCTGCAGCCGCTGGTCATGAATACGGATAGAACCGCCACCAATTTCATAACCATTACAAACCAGATCATAAGCCTGAGCCCTCACCTGTAAGGGATTCTCCTCAAGCAATTCAAGGTCCTCATCATGAGGAGCGGTAAAGGGATGATGCATTGAGACTAATCTATTTTCTTCCTCACTCCACTCAAACAGCGGAAAATCAGTGACCCAAAGACACTGATACGAGTCCTTCAGTTCAGTAGCCGGAGGACAGAGTTCCAGGCGAAGTTTCCCCATAATTTCAAAAACATGATGTTTCGGGCCCGCCAACAAAAGAAGAAGGTCATTGTCTCCGGCCTGGGTTGATTCCCANAGAGAGATATATCTATCCTGAGGCAACGGAAGAGAAGACTGCCAGCCCTTTTCACTCTTCTTGACCCAGATTATTCCCTTGGCTCCCCAGGCCTGAACTTGTTTGGTCAATTTAGCCAATCGACTGCGGGAAAAATCTCTCCCGTCCGGGACACACAGGCCAACTACCCGGCCACCGGCCTCTATTTCCCGTTGGAGAAGCTGCGAGNCAAGCCGGGTTGACAGCTCAGTCAGGTCTTGAAGTTTAGTCCTGATCCGCAGGTCGGGTTTATCCGTCCCATACATGGCCAGAGATTCTTGATAGGTTAAACGAGGGAAAGGAGTCTGCAGTTTCACTCCGATAATAGCCAGCACGGCGGCCATCATTTCTTCGATCAGGCCAAAAAGTTCTTCCCGAGAGACAAAACTCATCTCTACATCGACTTGAGTAAACTCCGGTTGGCGGTCAGCCCGCAGGTCCTCATCCCGAAAACAGCGGACTATTTGAAAGTAACGGTCCACACCAGCCACCATTAAAATCTGTTTGAATAGCTGAGGCGACTGGGGAAGAGCAAAAAATCGACCCCGGTAAATCCGGCTGGGAACAAGATAATCCCGGGCACCTTCAGGAGTGGATTTAGTCAAAAATGGTGTTTCTACCTCCAGAAAACCATGTTGATGAAAAAAGTTTCTTATCCGCAAAGCGGCTTCATGGCGCAGACGAAGATTGCGTTGCCTGGAGGGTCGTCTCAAATCTAGATAACGATAGCGATAGCGCAATTCTTCTGACGCTGGAGGTGGGTCGGCGATGACAAAAGGGGGGACGGCGGCTGAATTAAAAACCACCAGCTCTGTGGCAACGACCTCAATTTCACCGGTGGCCAGNCGGGGATTCTGTAAATGTTTTTCCCGCCGTCTCACCCGGCCCCGCACCCCCAGACAATCTTCCAGGCCTAATTGTCTGGCTTGCTGGAGGAGGGATGGCTTTTCGGAAGAGAAAACCAGCTGGACAATTCCCTCTCGGTCTCGCAAGTCAATAAATAAAAGATTACCTAGGTCCCGGTGGCCCTGCACCCAACCACAAAGAACCACCTCCTGACCCTCATCCTGCGCCCGTAATTGGCCGCAGTAATGGGTTCGGCGCCAACTATGCGTATTCTCTTTCATTATTCTTCCGCTATTCCTTGAGAACTCAGGGAGAAGGCTTTTTGGATTGGCTAAAATTACGGAAATAAGCGATTAATTCAGCGGGAGTATAGCTCCTCTGCTGACCACTGACCATGTCTTTCAAATTAAATCGTCCGGTTTTGACCTCATCTTCTCCAATAATTAAGGTCCAGGTGGCACTTAATTTATTGGCACGACTCAATTGATTGCGCAGACTTCTCTCCTTATACTCCAACCAGCACTCCACTCCCTCCTTTCTTAAAGAAGCCACCAGTTTCATGGCTTCTCTCTTCCCTTTCTCTCCCATATAAATAATAAAAACGAAGGGCGCCTCCGGGGGCTGATAAGAGACCAAGCTCAGAAGTCTCTCCATCCCCACAGCAAAACCTATGCCACATAGGTCCGGTCCACCAAACAGTTTCATCATTTCATCGTAACGGCCTCCTCCGAGAATGGCATCCTGAGCTCCCAGGGAGGCTGTCACAAATTCGAAGGTTGTCTTGGTGTAATAATCCAGTCCCCGGACCAGGCGGGGCTCGACCTGGTAGGTAATTTCAAAAACTCCCAGATAATCCTGGAACCGGTGAAAATGAGCGGCGCAATCAGCACAGAGATGGTCAGTAATCTTTGGAAAGTCCTGCGCTAAGGCCCGGCATGTTTCAACCTTACAATCAAATAATCTTAAAGGATTTAACTCTATCCGGCGCCGACAATCCGGACAAAGCTCNGCCTTGACCTGTTCGGCTGCCTGGCGTAATTTCTCGACATAAGACGGCCGGCAGTGCGGACAGCCCACCGAATTGACCAGAATCGTGTAATCCGTAACTCCCACTTTTTCCAGTAAGGCCTGGGCCATCTGGATAATTTCCGCATCAACACCCGGGTCTTTTTCAGCGAAAACTTCAATATCCATCTGATGGAACTGACGATAACGTCCTTTCTGGGGCTTGTCGTAGCGAAACATNGGCCCGATATAATAAAATCGCAGGGGGTGGGGCTGGAGATAAAGGCGATGCTCAATAATGGCTCTCACTACCGAAGGAGTATATTCCGGACGGAGGGTTAGAGAGCGCCCCCCTTTATCAGTAAAGGTGTACATTTCTTTGAGAACTATATCTGAGCTGGTACCCGTTCCTCTCTCAAACAGTTCGGTGGCTTCAAAGACTGGCGCCCGCAGCTCCCGGTAGCCATATTTCTCGAAAAGGTTGCGGGCCTGTTTTTCCACCCACTGCCATTTCCGGCTTTCCAGAGGCAGAATATCCTTGGTCCCCTTAATGGCCGCAATTTTCCTTTTTCCACCAGATGGTTGATTCATCCTGATTTCTTTTCTTCAAAAACACCGATTTGGCGAAATTTTTGATATCGTTCTTCGAGTAAGGTCTTCACCTCTCTTTCCCTCAACCGCTTCAGGGTTGACTGGAGATAGCGGTCAACATTCCGAAAGGTCTGCGCCCAATCAACATGGGCTCCACCGGGAGGTTCGGGAATAATCTTATCAATAATGCCCAACTTAAGTAAATCCCGGGCTATAAAGCGCAAATTCTCAGCCGCTTGGGCNACGGCTGATTGATCCTTCCAGAGAATAGCCGCGCATCCTTCCGGAGAAATCACTGAATAAAAGGAATATTCCAGCATAAGAATGACATCACCCACTCCAATCGCTAAAGCCCCACCGCTACCCCCTTCACCGATAACAATATTAATCACCGGAACCTTCAGCTGAGAAATTATTCGTAAATTATAGGCAATAGCTTCCGCCTGTCCCCTTTCCTCAGCTTGGATTCCCGGATAAGCGCCCGGAGTATCAATAAGAGTAACCACGGGAAAATTAAATTTTTCCGCCAACTTCATAATCCGCAGAGCCTTTCGGTATCCTTCTGGATTGGGTTGGCCGAAGTTCCGGGCAATTCGTTCCCGGGTCGTCCGGCCTTTCTGATGGCCAATAAAAGCCACTGTTTGTCCCCGATACTGCCCAAAGCCAGCCACTATGGCCGGGTCATCACCAGCCCGGCGGTCACCATGAAATTCAATAAAGTCGGTAGTGAGGGCTTTTAAATAATCAAGAGTATAAGGTCGCAGGGGATGACGGGCAATCTGAACGATGTGCACCGGAGTCAACCGTGGCTTTATCTTTGTCCACTCCTTCTCGATCCGGGTCCGCAGTTCTTTNATTTTTTCTCGATTACCTGAGTCTTCGCTCTCTTCAAGTTCATCAATCTGTGTCTTTAATTGAATAATTGGCTCTTCGAGCTGATAAAAAGTTTTTTCTTCTTGAGTCATCGGGCTCAATCGCCTCCATTAACCCGATTATTCTAAAGGTTAAGGGAAACGAGTGTCAAGCTGAGAAAACCTGCCTGGGAAAAAGAAGGGGGGAGGNGATTAATCCTGAACAACTTCCAGTCTTTGCGAAGGAATCGTCAGGCTCAGCAGTTCTCCCTGGGGATTGGTTTTGAGTCGAACCTCGGTACTCCCCAGATGGATGAGTAACCAACAAGGATCAGTCTCTTCAGGTTGAATTGTCGCTTTGAGCTCTACCTGGGGAATAACATAAATTGAAATTTCCTGGGGTTCCGGCTTCACGCTCAGGCGGCAACGAAACTTTTTAGCCAGGACAAGATAGGGGGAAAAGATTGGATTGGGCAGAAGAAGGGCATCGCGGCGGATTTTCTGGGAAAGAGTCTGCTCCTGGCCAGCCACCCGAATAAGATTAATCACCTGTCCGTCTCGTAACTCACTGGATATTTCCTGCCGTACTCCGCTTATAGTTCCCCTCAACTCAAATTTCTGGGGAATAAAGCTAGAATCAAGAATAATTTGTAAGTGTTCAATAACCATTGGTACCGGTTTGGTTAATTGCCCCTCGACTTCCAGGATATAAGTCTGTTTCAGCTCCACCCAGCGATATTCCTCAAAACCCACCTGTTCTCCCTGAAAATAAATCGCCAGCCGCCCGTTTTCCTGATACCCTTGAGGCTGAGCCAAAACAAACAAAAAGAAAAGGATAATAAAAACTATCGTCAGGAGAAAAATCAGTAATATTTTTTTCATTCTCAGTGGACTCCCTTTAACTCAATTAAAAGTATCTTACTCGACTATGACTGCTGTGCCATAAACAAGAATCTCCGAAGCCATCTGCATAATCATCGACGTGGCAAAGCGAACATTAACCACGGCATTGGCCCCCATCCGCTTAGCGTCTTCAATCATNCGATCAATAGCCTGTTCCCGGGATTCAGCCATCATTTTGGTGTAATCCCTTATTTCACCTCCAACTATATTCCGGAAGAAAGCCGCCAGATCATGACCAATATGTCGGGCTCGAATAGTATTCCCTTTAGCCACTCCTAAAGTTTTAATTATCTTTTTCCCCGGCACAAAATCTGTGGTCACCACGATCATTGTTCCACCTCCTTATACCTTTCCCGCTTTCTGAGAAAGAGTCTCTCTCTTAAGAAAGAAACCAGCAGAACCACCACTCCTCCTAAAAAGCTTAATATACCTATTTTAACCAAGAGAGGAAGATGGGGGTCTTTAATAAGTTCTTCGACTAGATTATAGGCGCCAAAAAAAAGCAGGATGATACTCCCCAGAGAAAGAAGGAGCCAGCCTATCTTTCTCTCCAGGCGATTATAAACTGAAGTCCAGTACATAGTCCACACCTCCTTGGAAGGTTGAGGTAAGGAGACCTTGGCCATCAAAGATTCAAAGCGCTGCACCTCTTCAAATTCGCTCCGACACTCCGGGCATTCCTGGAGATGTTGCTCCAACTCGGTCTTTTGCTCCGGAGTAAGCTCCCCGTCGAAATAAGCTGAAATCCATTCTTGATATTTTCTATGATTCATAGGTCACCTTGATTGGGGANAAGAATCCCCCCAGGCTTCTTTTAACAAAGCTCGAAGTTTCTGTTTGGCATAGAATAAAGTTGACATAACTGTGCCTAAGGGCATTTTTGTCAACTCAGCGATTTCCTGATATGAATACTGCTGGAAATACCGGAGAATAATAACTTCGCGTTGCTCCAGGGAAAGTTGATCAATAGCCTCCCAGAGTACTTGATTTAACTCGTTTCGAGGCCCTCGCTTCTCATCTTTTGGAGAGACAGACTCAAGAGGAACAAACCGTCGGTTTCTCCGCCGGCGGAGGAAATCAAAACATAAATTCTTTAAGAGCTGATAAAACCAGGGAAAAAATTCCCGTTGGCCATCATATTTCTTTAAATTCCGAAAAGCCCGCACAAAAGCTTCCTGGGANAGATCAAGGGCATCCTCATGATTTTTGACCCAGCTGAGAGCCAAAAAATACGCTTTCTTCTTATACCGCTCAACAATAATCCGATAAGCCTCCCGGTGCCCCTTTTTCACCTGCTGGATGACCTGTTCATCGGTCACCGCCTGCTCCACCCTCTCAGAACGCTCAACCATTTTTCTCCCTCGTGGCAGTACGGTTATGGCCTCGGCCGCCGCTTTCATTGGTAACATCCTTCTTAGTATTTACGGTTCTCGGCCTGTTTTTATTCAATGACCCGGATTCTTTCTGCCCACGCTGCCGGACCACTTCGTAAATGAAAACTGCTGCGGTGGCCGCCACATTTAATGAAGTAACCCTCCCCCTCAGGGGAAGGGCCAGAAGAACGTCACATTGGCGACGAATCATCGGCCGCAAACCCCGGCCCTCTGAGCCCAGAATAACGGCCACCGGTTGAGTATAATCAAATTCATACCAGAGTTGGGCAGCCCCGACTTCAGCCCCCACCACCCATATNCCTTGCTCTTTCAACCAGGCTAGTGTCCGCCCCAGATTCTTCTCCCGGCAGAGGGGGATATGCTCCCAAGCTCCAGCCGATACCGCCGCCACGGATTCAGTTAAACCCACAGCCCGGCGAGCGGGAATAACCACCGCATCCACTCCACCTCCATCAGCACTGCGCAGAATGGCTCCCAGATTCTGGGGGTCTTCAATATTATCCAGGACCACCAGAAAAGGGCATTTTGTCCGCTCCAGGACCTCCGCCAGATCAGCATACGGCTTCGGAGTCAACCAGGCCACCACCCCCTGATGATGCGGATGAAGCTTATCCAGCTTCTTCCGGGGAACCAGAGCCACCGGGACATCCTGCTCTCGAGCTAAACGAAAAACCTGCTTTAANCGGGAATTCGTTAACTGGTTTACCAAAAAAATTTTAACCACCCGCTGGGGATGGGTATGCAAAATTTCGAGAACTGGATTAAGACGAAAAAGAGTCTCCATCTTCGGGTAATTAGCCCAGCCACTCCAGTGTCCTGGCGATACGTTCTTGAGAGGAAAGCAGAGGTCGNGGCCAGGAAAGCTTGGCTCCTTCTTCAATTAAGGGAATAAATTTATCTAATTCTAAGCCAGAAGTTTGTCCGGTCAAAGCAACCCGAATTGGGTGAAATAATTCCTTCCCTCTGACACCTGTTTTCTCCCTCACCTGGCGGGCCATCTCGGAAAATTCCTCGAAACTCAGGGTGGACCGCTGGTTTAACTCACCAACCAAGGTCTGGAGCACCTTCTTGGCCGATTCAGCCCGGAGAATTTCCTGGGCTTCCTCATCCATAGCTTCTAAATCAAACTCGAAAAATAGTTTGAATTTTTGGGGCAGGTCAGCCAGTTTATCAAGGCCCTCAACCAGAGCTTCGACCGCTTTCTCCAACCAGGAGCGATGCGCCGNGGTCAACTCCTCCGGCAATAAACCGGCCTGTTGGAGAAAAGGCAACCCCAGCTCCACCTTCTCCGCCGGGGAAAGTCTTTTCAAATGCTGCCGGTTGAGCCAGTAAAGTTTCTGGTAATCAAAAATAGCGGCTGAGCGACTCACCCGGGTTAAGTCAAAAAGTTCCACCAGCTCTTCCCGGGACAGAATCTCATGTCCTTCCGGGGGCGACCAACCCAGAAGAGCTAAATAATTAAATAATGCTTGCGGCAGAATGCCCTCCCGGGCAAACTGATCGACCGAAGTAGCTCCATGGCGTTTGCTTAACCGGGTGTTGTCCTCACCCATAACCATGGCCAGGTGGGCAAACAATGGAGGCGTCCAGCCCAGAGCCTGGTAAGTAAGAATCTGACGGGGAGTATTGGAAATATGGTCTTCCCCTCTTATCACATGGGTTACTTCCATCAAATGATCATCAATGACGACCGCGTAGTTATAGGCTGGTAATCCATTAGATCGAACCAGAATCGGATCTCCAATGACCTCCAGCTGGAAGTGGAGGTGCCCACGGACCAGATCGTTAAAAGCAATTTCCCCCTGGTCCGGTGTTTTTAGCCGCACCGCTGCCTTTTCCCCTCTGGCTATCCGCGCGGCAGCTTCCTCAGGTGGAATATGCCGGCATTTCCCTGAATAGATGGGCATCTTTCCTCTGGCTAGAGCCTCCCTCCGGGCTTGCTCGAGNTCTTCAGGAGAACAAAAACAATAATAAGCNNGGCCGGACTCCAGTAATTGCTGGGTATAATGCTGATAAATCTCTAATCGCTCGGACTGAAGATAAGGCCCGTAATCACCTCCGACATCAGGCCCTTCATCCCAGTCCAGACCCAGCCAGCGCAAGTCAGAGATAAGCCGTTGGTAATACTCATGACGGGACCTCTCCACATCGGTATCTTCAACCCGGAGGATAAAAACCCCCTTCTTTTGCCGGGCAAATAACCAGTTAAAAAGAGCTGTCCGGGCATTGCCCACGTGAAGATAGCCGGTGGGCGAGGGAGCAAATCTAACTCTTACCTGACTCATGACGATGCGCTTCTCATCTTAATCGGACAGCCAGTCCGAGTCAAGCTGGAGAGCTTTAATCATCATTTCGGTCCTGAGAGAAAGAATCTTGACCGACTATTTTAATCCTAATCCATGATCATCCCATAGCTATTATCGCCGAAAATAATTTAAATTATTAAAGATAGCAACTATTTACTGATTGAGTTCGTCTAAATAAGTAGAGACAAAGAAATCCCCAAGGAGAATAAAATGAATTTTAAAGTGAAAATCATCGTCATGGTTGTGGCGGTCGTCCTCAGCTTCTTCCTGTTTAATTTAATGACGTCGTCCAATACCGTGGATCTCATGACCATCGGCCATCGGGCAGGGAATGAAATTATTGCCAACTATCTGGCTAGAATCTCACCCCCTACCCCCTTAAGTCTACCAGTTCACATCTAAACACCTCTGAACCACTGGTGCGGAGGAGTTTATTATCTCCTGGTTAAAGATTCCTAAAAAAATAACTAATAGATTAAAAGGGCCTCCCTCCCAAGACAATAATCACCCATCTGGCAACTCCACTAGAACCACTACCCAGGCGGCGATGGCCTTTTTCTCCCCAATCGGGCCTAGGCGTTCATGAGTCTTAGCCTTTAAGTTAATCCTCTGGCTGGGAAGGCCTAACTCCGCGGCTAAAACACCCTTAATTTGGGAGAAATATGGGTTGAGTTGAGGTTCCTCAGCGATTATCACGGCGTCAATATGATTAATTTTTCCCTGGCGCCTATGGTAAAACTCGGTTACTTTTCTCAATAGCTTAATACTGGAAATGCCCGCATACCGCTCGTCAGTATCAGGAAAATGCTGTCCGATATCCCCTTCCCCCAGAGCGCCCAATAATGCATCAATTAAAGCGTGGACGAGGCAATCTCCATCGGAATGGCCAAGCAATCCNGCCGAAAAAGGTATTTTCACCCCTCCTAACCATAACTCCCGGCCCTCCACCAAACGATGGATATCAAACCCCAGACCTATTCTCCAGCTCAAGAAAAGCCTCCGCTATAATTATATCCTCAGGGGTGGTTATTTTAATGTTTCTCCCTTCCCCGGGAATAGTGTAAACTTCCCCTCCTCTTTGTTCAATGAGGCTGGCTTCGTCAGTGCTTTCCACTCGGTGCTCCCGGGCCCAGTTTAAAGCCCCAGCCAGGAGGTCAAAACAGAATCCCTGGGGAGTTTGAGCCGTAAAAAGTTCCGTGCGGTATATCGTCCGGAGCACCTTTTCTCCTTTAACCTTCTTCACTGTCTCCTGGATGGGCCAGATAGGGACAACAGCTCCATNCTGCTCAACCGCCCGGATAAGACGAGAGATTAAATCCTGACTCAGACAGGGCCTCACTCCATCATGAACCAGGACAATCTCGGGGTCCAGCTGCTCCACCGCGCTGAACCCCGCCTGGACCGACTCCAGCCGTGTCTTCCCTCCCGGAACAATGGCTCTGATCTTAGGCAGGCTCTTCAAGCCAGAATCTCTGACCTTCTGAGGAGGTAGGACCAGAACAACATCTCTTACCTGAGGATGGGTGAGGAATTTATCCAGCGTCCAGTGGAGAACTGACCTACCTCTAATTTCCACAAATTGCTTCTGTTCCCCAAACCGTTTTCCTTCTCCNGCAGCCACGATGATAACGGCCGTCTTTCTCATTTGGTGTTTTCATTATAGCGCCCAAAAATCATCTTCCCGACTGTGGTTTGCAGAACGGAAGTCACCGTAATATCAACCGTTTGCCCAATCATCTTTCGGGAATTATCCACTACTACCATGGTCCCGTCATCGAGATAAGCTACTCCCTGGTCCTTTTCCTTTCCTTCTTTGAGAATATAAACACGGATGGTTTCGCCAGGTAAAACAGCCGGTTTTAAAGCATTGGCCAGCTCATTGATATTCATGACCGGAATGCCCTGCAGTTGGGCGACCTTATTTAAATTAAAATCATTAGTTACAATTTTGGCCTCCATGTGTTTCGCCAGCTCAATCAACTTGGAATCAACATCCTGGATATCCGGGAAATCATAATCGACAATTTGAACTTTTATCTGGGAAGACCTCTGGAGCTGGTCGAGCACATCCAGCCCTCGTCGTCCCCGCTGCCGTTTAATGGGATCAGATGAATCAGCGATAGTCTGAAGTTCCTTAAGGATAAATTGAGGCACCACTAGAGTCCCTTCGATAAAGGAGGTGTTGCAAATATCAGCAATCCGTCCATCAATGATCACGCTGGTATCCAAGATCTTGTAACTCCGTCCATCGCTCTTTTCTTTAAACAAGCCAAAGACATAAGCGGGATCAAGCCATTCATATTTTCTGGAACCAACCAGAAAACCAATATAAGGCATGATCAACAAGAAAAATGCCCTGATGAAAAGCTGGGTGGCTGTATCCTTGGCCACCTGTTGGTAGATGACTCCCAAAAGCCAACCGAGAACAACTCCACCGATAGTCCCCACCGTAGAGCCCCAAATCACCTTGAATTGATTCTGGCGGATCTTCGTTTCTAAAAATATAATCATGACCGAAAGAACAAAGCCGACCAGGGCCCCGAAATAAGGGGCTAGCTTAAAAGGAGAAAAGAAGTAGCCGGCCAAGGTCATTAAGGCAACTACGACTAACCTGAGAATAAAAATGCCCATGTTTATTATCCTGTATTATAAATTATTAACCTATAATATAAAAAAAACAAAAAAAATCAAAAAAACAATTTAATTGCCTGGCGCACATCTACCACCCCCACTATCTCCACCCCGGCAATTCTCTCTTGGGACACTCTTGATTTATTCCCCTGAGGTAAAACCACCATCTTAAATCCCATGGAGGCTGCTTCCTTGACCCGGAGAACTGGCTGGGTTACCGAGCGGATCTCCCCACTGAGGCCGACTTCACCAAAAACAGCCACCTCTGGAGGCAAAGCCTGGTTTTTTACGGAGGAGACTGCGGCCAGGAGAATCCCTACATCAGCCGCCGGCTCTTCAATTTCCAGTCCGCCAGCTACATTTAAATAAACATCTTCCCCGGCAAAAGAGTACCCCAATTTTTTTTCAGCAATAGCCATGAGCATGGCCGCCCGAAAACGATCCAGGCCGACAGTCATCCGTCGCGGATTCCCGAGAAACAACGAGGAAGACACCAGCGCCTGAATCTCAGCCAGTAAAGGGCGAGTCCCCTTGATAGTGCAAACTACCACACTCCCCGGTTCGTGGCGGGGCCGCTCTCTNAGAAAAAAAGCCGAGGGATTCTCCACTGTTTTTAACCCCTCCTCACCCATCTCAAAAATAGCCAACTCCGAAACTGGCCCAAAACGGTTTTTCAAGGCCCGTAAGACCCGATAACTATGATCCCGCTCTCCTTCAAAACTAAGAACAACATCCACAATGTGTTCCAGCGATTTTGGCCCGGCCAAAGCACCTTCTTTAGTAATATGTCCAATCAAAAAGGTGGCAATTTCTCTGGCTTTAGCCAGACGGAAGATGCGATTGGCCACCTCTCGGACCTGGCTGATGGTGCCCGGGCTGGAAGTCAGGCTGCCAGAATAGACTGTCTGGACTGAATCGACAACTAACACTTCCGGGTTTAGCTTCTCTACAGCCTGAAGAATTCGCTCCAAAACTGTCTCGGAAAAAAAATAGATTTTCTCCTGCTTCAAGCCCAGTCGCTCACCTCTTAACTTAATCTGTTCCAGTGATTCTTCACCGGAAACATAAAGGACTTCTTTCTGTTGAGAGGCCAGGTCCCGACTGACCTGGAGCATCAAGGTTGACTTGCCTATACCTGGCTCACCCCCAATCAGAATCAGAGACCCTTTAACAATCCCCCCTCCCAGAACTTGATTAAAGTCATGGATCTCCGTCTGAATTCTCTGCTTGGCGATCTCTTTTATCTCTCCGTAAAGCACAGGAGTAGAGGTAGAGAGAGACAACCCTGGTGAAGGCTCGTCCTCAATAACCTCTTCAATCAGCGTTTCCCACGCTCCACACCCTGGACAACGCCCCATCCACTTGGGAACTTGAAATCCGCATTTCTGACAAACGAAACTCACTTTGGGTTTCATTCTACAGTCCTACACCGAGACCAAAAAAGACTTCTCTTCGGGGAGCTAAAGTAAAATCTTCAACTCCTAACAAAAAGTACAGATGCCGCCATGGCCAGAATTCGCTCCACAGGCGAAAGCGGGGACGAGGCTGCCGATTAAAATCAAATGCTTCTACTCGAAGGATAGCCCGGTCTTTCCAGGCATAATAATCAAGCCCGACCCCAAACCGAGACTCAATTAATCCCACGCGCGGAGAAAAAGCCCCCAGGCGTACTCCGCCTTGAAGGGAGAAAACAAATTTTTCCTGCCAGGGGTCCCTTACAGCCTGGGCTAATAAAAACCGCCGGCTAGCCAGCCCAAGCCGAAGGGTGGCTCGGCCGCTAGTCTTGTCTGTCTCTCCCAAATACTGGAACTCGAAACTTGACCTTAGTTTTACCCGGGAAAATTTACCCACCATCTGGCGTGTCCGGTGGACCGTCGTGGCCGCTTCGTCATAAAGACGCTCATCTTGGATTAATTTCCCCAATGAACCCTCGCCTTTATTGATTTTTTGTAAACTCTGATTGAGTTGACACAACGCTTCTTCCGTTTTTTTAATCAAAGATTGGACTTCCTGTAATCCCTGACGAATATCTCCTCTGTTTTCGCTAATGACCTCCCGAAGAAGATTTACTGTTTCTTCTAAATTCTGGGTAATCTTGGCCATATCCTGAGATAACGTCCCGGCTAACCGGGAAGACTGATCAACTGTCTTTTTCAGGGATCTTTTGTTCTCCAGCCAGAAATTTTTTAATTCACTGGTAAAATCAGCTATATTAGTCAACGAACCTTGGAGGCTCGATTTCGTCTCTTCGCTACCAATCAATTCCTGGAGCAACAGGCCAGCCTTTTTTAACTCCTCGCCCACGGTCAGAAGCTGAGCTCCAATACGGTCTAAACTCACCGGGGTTAAACCCTGAATTGTATCCCCGGGTTGACAATAATCCGGTGCTTTTCCGGGAAGAATCTCGATATATTTTTCCCCGAGCAATCCTAAAGCAGCCAAGGTGGCCACCGAGTCCCGTCGAATCTGAACCCCTTTATTGATTAAAATAAGAACTTCAGCCTGGTTGTTTTTCAAGCGGATGTCTTCTACCCGGCCAATTTTTACACCGGCCAACCTCACCTGTGTTCTCTTTTCCAGGCCAGCCGCTGAGTCAAAATACACATAAAGAGGGTAGCCTTTCTCCCGGAAAAGCTCACTTAGATCGCCAACGGTGAAAATGAAAATCATCNTAATTAAAAGAGCCAGGCCCAGGAATAATCCGATTTTTATTTCTCGAGTCATTTTTATGCCTCTATTTTAAATTATCTCTTTTTTGAATTAATATTCTTTAATCGGGCCGACCGCACTCCCGGTAATAAATTGCTTAACTATGGGATTGCTCGTTTGTTTAATCTCCTCCGGGGTGCCGGTAACGATAATTTTGCCCTGATAAAGCATGGAAATCCGGTCGGCTACTTTATAAGCGGAAACCATATCATGGGTAATAACAATGGAAGTGACGCCAATTTCTTCTTTCATGGTAATTATCAGATCATTAATCGCGTCCGCCCTGATAGGGTCTATCCCGGTTGAAGGTTCATCATAAAGGATAATCTCCGGTCGGTAGGCAATCGCCCGGGCTAAGCCCACCCGCTTCTTCATGCCGCCGCTTAATTCATGGGGCATCAGATTCTCAACTCCCCTCAATCCCACCAGTTCCAGGGCCTCGTGAACCCGCCGACGGATCTCGGGTAGCGGCAGGTCGGTATAGCGCTCCAATCCAAAGCTAACATTTTCAGCCACGGTGAGCGAGTCAAAAAGAGCGGCGTTCTGGAAAAGAAGACCGAACTTACGCCTGATTTTAAATAGTTCATCTTCAGAAAGAGAAGTGATTTCAACCCCATCGACCCAGATTTCTCCTTTATCGGGTTTCATTAACCCAATAAGAGTCTTAATCAAGACACTTTTTCCCGAGCCACTCTGGCCACAAATAACTCTGGTTTCTCCTTTTTCAATGTCCAGGTAAACTCCCCTTAAGACATGATTCTCCCGGAAGCTCTTATGGACATCGACTATTTTAATCATTGGCTTAAAGAAGCAGGCAATATTTTACTCAAGAAGAAATTAACAATTAAAATAACGATACTGGAGATAACCACCGAGCGAGTGGTGGCCCGGCCCACGCCGGCCGCTCCTCCTTCAGCTTTTAACCCCTGCCAGCATCCAACCAGGGCAATAATTAAGCCAAAAATACTGGCCTTAATCAAACCAGTGATTAAATCCCAAAGTTCAAAATAAAGAAGAGTGTTTTTGATATAAATAGAACTATTCACTCCCATGATCACTATATTATAAACAANCCCGCCAATCATGCCGATGACATCCCCGTAAAGAGTAAGGCAGGGGAGCATAAAAAAAGCCGCCACCGTCCGGGGAACAACCAGGTACTTATTGGGATCAGCGCCAAGGCTAAAAAGGGCATCAATCTGTTCGGTAATCTTCATGGTNCCAATCTCAGCCGTCATGGCGGAACCCACCCGGCCAGCCACCATTAATCCTACCAGAATCGGAATTAATTCCTTGGAAAGTCCTAGCGAAATAATTGGGCCACCATAAGCCTCTGACCCGGGTCCGACATAACGGTGAAAACCGATATAGGTCTGAAGACCGAAGACCAGACCACCGAAAGCCGCGGTTAAAGAAACAACCGGCAAAGAACGAACGCCGATTTCTTCAAGCTGCTGGAGGAAAATGGTTTTTTCCCAGGGTCGACGAAAAATATTTTTAAACGTTTTCCAGGCTAATAAACCGATTTCACCCAGGTTCTCCAGAAAAACAAAGACCGGCATTCGCCATTCTCTGCCCCGGTCCATCAGGCTTCCTCAAGACGTTCTTGATATTCGCTGAAGTCAAGGTCAACAAAACGAGCATACTCCCGAACAAAAGCCATCTTGACCTTCCCCACCGGGCCGTTACGTTGCTTGGCCACGTTGACCTCGGCAATCCCTCGCAAATTTTCATCCTCTGGGAAATAGTATTCAGGCCGATAAATCAGAATAACCACATCCGCATCCTGTTCAATCGCTCCTGATTCCCGCAAATCAGAGAGCTGAGGAACAGGTCGGGAACGTCCCTTTTCCGGGGCTCGACTTAACTGGGAAATCCCCACCACTGGAATCTGCAATTCCTTGGCTAGTTCCTTGAGGGAACGGGAGATGAAAGAGATCTCCTGGTTGCGGTTTTCAAAGCGGGCAGTGGTCCGCATTAACTGAATATAATCAATAAACAATAAATCTAGGTTCTGTTCCATCTTGAGTCGTCTGGCCTTGGCTTTCATTTCCATAACCGTCAAGGCCGGGGTTTCATCAACATAGATTTTGGCCTGCGAAAGAATCTCTGCCCCTAATTTCAAGCGACCAAACTCCAAGTCACTGATAAATCCTTTGCGGACTTTACTCAAATCCACCTGGGCCTCGGAACACAGTAGCCTCAGATAAAGTTGCTCTTTAGACATCTCCAGGGTAAAAAAGCCGATACTGTAATCGGTCCGGACACCCACATACTGGGAAATATTTAAGCAAAAGGCTGTTTTGCCCATTGAGGGACGGGCAGCCACGATAATCAACTCTGAATTATGAAGCCCGGAAGTCAACGAGTCCAGATCCCGAAAGCCAGTGGGAATGCCGGTGACTACTTCCTGGCGTTCTCTTAAGGCCCGGATATTTTCCAGAATCTGGGGAGTTAAATCACCCACCTTGACAAAGCCCGGTTTTATCCGTTGCTCCGCCACCTCAATGATGGCCGATTGAGCTTCAGCTAATAAAACTTCGGCATCTTCTTTCTGGTCATAACTGGCGGAAATAATTTTAGCTGAGGAAAGGATTAAACGTCGCAGCAGAGCTTTTTCCCGAATGATTTGAGTATAATATTCGATGTTCAGGCTCTGGGGGACTCCATCCAGGAGAGAAGAAATATAAGAAGCTCCGCCCACTTCATCTAAAAGGCCTGCTTTCTGTAATTCTTCATTAAGAGTTACCAAGTCCACCGGCATACCTTTGTCCACCAGAGAAATGATTTTCTCCAGAATAATGCGGTGGGCTTCTTTATAGAAATCCTCTGGAGTAATCAGAGAAAGAACCACATTTAGATTTTTATTATTAAGGAGAATGCCTCCCAGAACTGTCTTTTCCGCTTCCAGGCTATGGGGCGGGGTTTTTTTTAAAAACAACCAGTCAAGTTCCATTATCTCCCCTGTAGTTTACTCTGTTTGGGAGCCGCCTGGTTCTTTCTCCGAAGACTCGGTCTGTTCTGGTTCTGGTGCAAGCTCTTTTTTTCCCTGCTCGACTGGAGGTTCAACTTCCTCGGCCTGGTTTTCAGCCGCTTCTTCGGGAAGCACTTCCACTTCAATCTCTGCCCTCTCCTCATGAAAGACCTTTATCGGAACTTTGTAAGTCCCGAGGGCTTTTATGGGTTCAGACAGGAGGATCTTTCTCTTATCCAAAGAAAATCCTTGCTGTTCGAGAGCCTCTTTGATATCAGTAATACTGACTGAGCCAAAGAGGGCTTCTTTTTCGCTTGTCTTGCGATAAAAAATTAACTTGACCTGGCTTAATTTCTGGGCCATTTCCTGAAAAGTTGACAATTCCTTTTCCAGTTTCTTCCTTAAGGCTTTCTGCTGCATCTCAATCATCTTGACATTGGTGGGAGTAACTTCGAGAGCCAGGTGACGAGGAATCAGGTAGTTGCGAGCATAGCCAGGGGCTACATCTACGATATCGCCCCGCTTGCCTAAATTTTCAATGTTTTCCCTAAGCATCACTTTCATGATTCACCACCTTGGTTAATCCTTTTAATCAGCAATAAAGGGCAATAAACCAAGAATACGAGCTCTTTTAATCGCCCTGGCCAGGCGTCTTTGATGATAGGAACAGGTGCCGGTGACTCGTCGCGGAGCAATTTTCCCTCTCTCCGGCGTGTATTTCTTCAGTAACTCTACATTTTTATAATCAATCTCCCTGATATTCAGCTCACAAAAACGACAGACTTTTTTCTTGGGAGGGAAAAATCGCCGATATGTTGGCTTGTCTGAACGCGATTCCTTACTCATTGACCTTCCTCCTTCACTTCTGGGGCGGGTGGGGGAGAGGCGGTCGCGGCCTCTTCTCCTTCTCCAGCTTCGCTCTCTTCAGTCAGTGGGGTCACGGGGATAGTTTCCACCTTTTTCTTCCGCCGAACATTCTCCCGCCGATCCTGCTTAATCGTCATAAAGCGGATGACCGCATCCTTCTGTTTAAAGAGGCGTTCCAGCTCCGCCGGGATCTCTGGTTCTCCTTCATACAAAAAGAAAACGTAATAAGCCTCTTCAAATTTCTTAATTGGATAGGCTAACTTTCGTTTTCCCCACCTGTCTTCCTTAACCATCTGTCCCTTCCTCTGCTTGATCACTTCGGCCATCTCCTGGATAAGGGCCTCCACTTCTTCTTCAGGTAGGCTGGGGGCAATTAGGAAAGCTGTCTCATATAATCTCATTTGACCTCCTTTTGGCTGCCAGCTCCTTCTGTCCTCAGAAGGAGCAAGGAGCATCTAAATTTTTTCTTTTTTATTGTACCTTAATTTTTTGATTAAAGCGACTCATTGCTTCATTTATCCTGCCGGCCAGAATCAACTCCAAGGCTATCTCCGCCTTCAACAGACTTTTTTCCATCTCCTTCATCTCATCCGGAGGAAAAGGAGCCAGGACAAACTCGGCCGCATCGGCTCCTTCTGGCAGAGGGCCGATGCCTAATCTTATCCGCGGAAATCGGGTATCGCCTACTTCCTGGATAATAGATTCGATACCCCGGTGTCCCCCTGAGGAACCTTCTGGTCGAACCCTGATTTCTCCCAGGGGAATATCCAGATCGTCATAGATCACCACCGTCTGTTCCAGAGGAATCTTTCGTTGGCGGATGATTTCTCTCACCGCCAAACCTGAATTGTTCATATAAGTCTGAGGTAAGGCCAGAAGAATTTGCCGTCCTCCTCTAGAGATTTCACCAATCTTGGCGTGAAAACGGGGCTTGCGCAACCTTACTTCCCATTTTCGGGCAAGCCGTCTGACTAACATAAACCCGGCATTGTGTCTAGTTCGAGCGTAAGCCCGACCTGGATTGCCTAAGCCGATAATCGCCCACACCTTACTCCTCTTCCTCAGTAGCGGCCTCTTTCTTCTTCTCTTCCTCTTCCTTTTCCTTGCGAATCACTTCAGGCTCTTCTTCTTCACCGATTATCTCTTCCTCAGCCGCCACTTCAACCTCTTCTTCTACCGGAGCTTCAATCACTACCAGGACTGTGTCTGGATCCGTGACTATTCTCACCCCTTCTGGAGGAGTAATGTCTTCTACCCGGAGGGATTGATTAACATGTAATTCACTAATATCAACAACAATCTCTTCGGGAATATCGCTCGGCAAACATTCAATTTCAATTTCTCTGGTCATCCAGTCAGCAATACCGCCTTCGGACTTGACTCCCACCGGTTCACCTACATGATGNACCGGCACATAAACCCGAATGGGTTTATCCATGGATATCTGAATTAAATCCACATGATATAATTCGTCGGTAACCGGATCGACCTGCATATCTTTAATCATGACATTCCATTTTTCTGAATCGTAGGACACCTCAAAAATAACATTCTCTCCTTGCTTCAGAATTCGGTTGACATCCTTCTTGTCTAGAGCCAAACAAACTTCAGTAACATCCGGACCATAAAGCACAGCCGGAACCTTGCCCGTATGTCGCAAGCGACGGGCAGGACCTTTGCCGGTCTTTTCTCTTTTTTCCGCTTTAATCTGAATCGCCATGATGGGCCTCCTTAAATAAACAAGCTGCTTACTGACAGACCTTCGTGGATCCGCCGGACGGCTTCTCCAAACAATTCGGCCACAGAAAGCACCGTAATTTTATCAATTTTCTTAGCTTCTTCGCTTAACTCAATTGTATTGGTCACAATCAATTTCTCCAAGGGGGACTCCTGAATCCTCGCCAGAGCTTTGCCCGAAAGAACCGGATGGGTGCAGGCCGCTAGAACCCGCCGGGCTCCTTCATTACGCAGAGCTTCGACGCTCAGAATAAGTGTACCTGCAGTATCCACCATATCATCAAGAATCACCACATCCTTACCCTTTACCTGGCCGATGACATGCAGCACTTCAGCCACATTGGGGACAGGGCGTCTTTTATCAATAATCGCTAAAGAAGCCCCCATCTTCTTAGCAAACCAGCGCGCCCGACCCACTCCGCCAGCATCAGGCGAAACAATCGTCAGATTTTCCAGCCCCAAGCTTTTTATATAATTCGCCAGGACCGGGGCCGCCATTAAATTATCCACTGGAATTGAGAAAAAACCCTGAATTTGAGGGGAATGTAAATCCATGGTAAGAACCCGGTTAGCGCCTGCCTTCTCGATCAAATCAGCCACCAGACGAGCTGAAATTGGCACCCGTGGTCTATCCTTCCAATCCTGCCGAGCATAACAATAATAAGGAATCACCGCTGTAATCCGCTCGGCCGAGGCTCTTTTAAAAGCATCAATCATTAAAAATAACTCCATCAGGTGGAAATTCGCATCAAAAGAACCTGTCTGAACAATGAAAACATCCTCGCCCCGGACATTCTCATCGATATAAAAATGGATCTCTCCATCACTAAAACGGTCCAAAACGCACCGACCCAGCTCCAGGCCGAGATAATCGGCAATCTTTTGAGCCAGCGGGCGGTTGGAGGAGCCGGAAAAAATTTTTAAATTCTGTTTCCGCATAATGTCTCCTTTCCTATATGGAAAGATTTCGCTATCATCCAGGCAAGATGGCTGGGGTGGGAGGATTCGAACCTCCGAATGGCGGATCCAAAGTCCGCTGCCTTACCGCTTGGCTACACCCCAACTCCAACTATTTGCCAGTAGTGGAAGCGATTGACTGTTCGCACCACCTTTACGGTCACCTCAGGAAAAGACTGCCCTATTTTTTGTCCGACCTCGGCCGCCGTCTTCTTATCTCGAAAGAGTCCATAGATGACGGACCCACTGCCGCTCATGGAGGACAACTCTGCTTCTGTCTCACTTATCGCTTCTTTTATCTTTCTCAGTTGAGGATACCGGGAAAAGACCGTCTCTTCTAACTCATTTGCCAGTACGGCCAAATTATTATCCTTCAAAAACTGGTTAATTTTACTCACTTTAGCGGCTGAAGTCAAGGTGACCACCAGATGTTGAAAGACCCAGCGAGTTGAAATCGTCCATCGGGGTAACACTAGAAGAACAGCCCGTTCGGCCATGTCCGGAAGGGGCTGAAGAAAATCTCCCCGTCCTTCTCCCAAACAGAGTCCGCCATGGAAAAAATAAGGGACATCCGCGCCCAACTGTTGCCCTATTCTGGTTAATTCCTCTAGGGGCAGCCGTAATTTCCACAGTAAATTCAGCGCCATAAGTATTACCGCGGCGTCACTACTGCCTCCCCCCAGTCCAGAGCCGGGAGGAATTCTTTTCTTTACTCTCACCTCAACTCCTCGTGTCGAGGTGCTCATTTTTTGCATTTTTAAAGCGGCTTGAAAAATCAAATTATCCTCTCCCCAGGAGATTGAAGGGTCATCACCCGAGACATAAATGCGTCCATCGGTCCGTTCGGTGATCTCAATCTCGTCAGCCAGAGAAATTGATTGAAATAACGTTCGCAGTTCATGGTAGCCGTCCCTTCTTTGCCCGAGCACTTCCAAGCCTAAGTTTATCTTGGCCAAAGCTAGTAACCTCATCTCAGATATTCCTCTATCTCCATCCACGGTTTTTGTTGAAAGCGCTCTTTAAACCTCAGCGAAAAAATGCCCGCTCTGGNGGGACGATTAAAATAGACCTCCCGGAGTCGCCAGTGGACTTCCCCTCCCGGATAGAAGATAACCAGGCTCTCCACCAACCGCGTTCGGCCGGCATAACGTTTGATCACGAAAGCCACCTCATTTTTCTGGCCCCGCCAAATCCGACCGGAAGCATCTTTCTCCACCACCCAATCATCCACCAGAGATTCCTGGTTAAACAACAAACTATTCCACTCGGGTATAGAAAGAGAAAATCCAAATAGATGGACAAACAACTCCTCCTCCGGTCCCTCCCAATAAACTTTCTCTCGGGGGAGAATAAAATAGGCGATTGATTTTAAAAATAATAACTGGGAAACCGTCCGGCCCAATGTGTCGGAAATATCAAGGCGGGCCTCCCCTGGAGGGGCCAGAAAAAAAGACGCTTTTCCCCTTGAAATTCGGCCATCACTCTTAATCACTAAAGACGCATATCCCTCAAGCGTCTTTATCGAAGAGGGAAGAGATTCCAGCTGAAGAGGAGCCACCCGACACTGGTTGATAATCAAAACCCCCACCACCAAAAGAAGCAAGAGCAAGGGAGAGCCTGTGATGGGGAGGGTTTTACTTCGAATCAACTTTGTATGAAGATAAGCCATTATCCTTAGATGGACCCGTCTTCACTGTCTCTTNGGGGCCTTCTTTCTTCCCGGACTCTTTATCATCCAGATAATAAACATCTTTGGGAGAAAGTTCCTCCTTGCCTGAGGATTGGTCATCAACCAGATAAAAACCGTAGTCATGCGTTTTAACTTGCTTTTTCTTCTTGTGGCGATAAAGAGGGTAGAAAGGGGAGCGAAGTCTCCGGCCAAAACAGGAAAAATTGGGGTTGAGAATGGAGAGGAGGACAAATAGGCCAAAAATGACCAGAATTAAATATGCTGTCCAGCCCATTTGATTTCTACCGTCTAGGATTACATTTCTATTATAAAGAGGGTATCTTCTCTTAGTCAACCCTAGGGTTCAATTCCTGTTGTTCGTTATTCTTTGAAAGGAAAGAAGGCGGAGAGAAGTTGGTGGTATACTGAAAATAGACCTCTATAATTACTTGAATTACTTGGTCTCCAACTCTTCTTGAAACTCAGGAATCTTTTTCAGCACTTTCTCCTGTCCGAGGTAAAACCCCAGAATAAACGCCGAGGAAAAGGCGAGAAGAGTAAACAACGATTTCCACACTTCTTTCATTGCTTCCTTCCTTTTTAGAATTAAAATATAAACTATCATGACCATTTATGTCAACTCATATCCTGATTCTTGAAAGCATCCCCATTGCCGTGATTATCCTTCGAAAAAATAGAGGCATTTTGCTTATTTGCTATTTTTTCGTTCCTGCCTCCTAAATTCGGGATATTTCCGACCATGTTTTTACCTGATAAAAGTGTTATAATTTAAAACAAGGAGAAATTATCGATGGGCAAGAAATTCCTTTTTTTCTTTCTTGGCCTTCTTTTTTTATTTGCTTGGGGTCTAAATTCCCAGCCGGTCAGACAGCCAGTCTGGGCGGGTAAATTTTATCCTGACAATCCCGTCCAACTCCGGCGAATGATTGAACAATGGCTCCAGGAAAGCCTTACTCGGGAGGAAATAAAACACCTCNGGGCTCTCATTGTTCCCCATGCGGCTTATCTTTATTCGGGAAAAGTGGCTGCTCAAGCTTATCGCCAGGTCCAGGGCAAAACCTATACCACGGTAATTGTCATGGGCCCCAGCCATCACTACGGTTTCCGCGGGGTGTCCATTGACACCGAGGCCCGGTATAAAACCCCTCTGGGGGAAATAGCCGTTGATTCCTCCCTGGCCCGCCAATTGGTCAAACTCACCGGATACAAGACTATTTCCCTGGCCCATCAACAGGAACACTCCATTGAAGTCCAGTTGCCCTTCATCCAGGTTGTTCTCCCCCAAGCCCGAATTGTCCCGATCGTTTTTGGCTACCCCGATCAACAAGCTGCNAAAAACATGGCCCAGGCTCTGGCAAAAATCATGGCCAATTCCAGCGTGCTGGTGGTGGCCACCACTGATCTGTCTCATTACCTGTCCAAAGCTAAGGCCAACAAAACAGATGCTCAAACTATTCAGCTAATTAAGAAATTCAAAGCAACCGCTCTCCTCCGAAAAGCTCTGCGGGGCGCCAATATAATGTGCGGAGTTGCTCCTGTAAGCGCCCTTCTTTTAGCCGCTCAACGCCTCTCTCATCCCCGAATTCATATCTTAGACTACCGAGATTCTTCCNCGGCTGGTGGCCCAACCAATCGGGTGGTGGGCTATTTAGCCGCTGTTCTGGATGAATCGTCTTCCCCCTCCCCTTCAGCCTCCGCGCCTTTTGAATTAAATGAGCAGGAAAAACAAGAACTCCTCCATCTTGCCCGGGAGGCGATAACAATTTTTCTCCGAGATAAAAAGCTGCCGAATTACTCTCCCGCCTCCCCCCGCCTGCTGAAAAAAAAGGGAGTCTTTGTGACTCTGCGGAAGAGAGGAAGTCTGCGGGGATGTATTGGCTTTATTGAATCAAATCTTCCCCTTTACCAGACTGTTATCCAGGCCGCTATCTATGCTGCCGTCAAGGATATTCGTTTTACTCCGGTATCCCTGGATGAATTGCCGGAGATTGACATAGAAATTTCTATCCTCTCTCCTCTTTCCAGAATCCGCCATCCCTCCCAAATCAAGGTAGGCCGCCATGGGTTAGTTATTGAAAAAGGCGCCCGCAAGGGGCTTCTTCTGCCTCAAGTGGCTACCGAAAACGGCTGGGATCGCTTAACCTTCCTGCAGCAGGTCTGCCTCAAAGCCGGCCTTCCCCCGGACGCCTGGCGCCAGGGCGCCCGCATTTACACTTTTGAAGCGCTGGTTTTCGAAGAAAAGCATCNGTAGAGCTGCTGAAGTGATTTTTTTCATTCCCTCTTTGTAAAAACATGAACTTATAGCTTGCCTGCATTTTTCGTCATTCTTGATATCTCCATTCTGACGAGTATATAATAACTACATCAAATATAATTTAAAGAATTAAGGGAAAGACAGAAAAGTTTCTTATGCCTGGTTTTAATACTGAAATTCTTCATAATGAGAAGACCTACCATATCCAGACTCAGGATAAAGGTCCTCCTTATAATTATATCGAAACCATAATCTACCGTTCAGGTCGTGTTTTAACCACAAGACGCATCTCTTATAATTCATATTTAACTAAAGGTGATAGAGAAACCATCGTTTCCCGGCTGGTCAAAGAACAACATGAACGACTCTGCCAGCAAGTCAAACAAGGTCGCTTTGAACACCTATAATTGTCAGACAAGGGCCAAGGCCATCAATTTATTCTGAAAGGTAAATTTATCATGACCAAAAAAGCCCTCTATCTCATCGATGGTAATTCGATTCTATATCGTGCCTACTACGCCATCCGCCATCTTTCCACCTCCAGTGGTTTTCCCACCAACGCCATCTACGGCTTCCTNCAGACCCTGCGGAAAATCAGAGAAGAACATCAACCTGCCTACCTGGCCGTTGTTTTCGATGCCAAGGGACCAACAATTCGTCATGATGCTTACCAGGAATATAAAGCCAATAGAAAACCTATGCCCGATGACCTGGTCGTTCAGCTGCCGGTATTAAAGAAAGTCCTGGAGGCACATCAGATTAAACTCCTGGAAGTTGCCAAATATGAGGCGGATGATGTCCTGGCCAGCCTGGCGGCCCAGGCAGCTACTCAAGATCTTCCTGCGATTATAGTGACCACCGATAAAGATCTCCTTCAAATAGTTGACGATAAAATATTTGTCTATAATCCTGTCAAAGAAAAATTATACACCCCGGAAGAGGTAAAAAAGGAATTTGGCGTTTTCCCTGACCAGGTCACGGGCGTCCTCGCTCTTCAGGGAGATGCTTCGGATAATATTCCCGGTGTTCCCGGCATTGGAGCTAAGACTGCTCGTCGTCTTATCCAGGAGTTTGGTTCGTTATCCACTCTGATTAACCAGCTGGATAAAATTAAAAACCCACGGGTGCGGACGACTCTGCAAAAAAACTTAGAACTTTTGAACTTAAGCCAGAGTCTGGTCACCATCGAAAAAAGCCTACCCCTGGAATTCAATCCCGAAGAATTCCAGGTGGGACAGCCCAATGAAGATGAGTTGATTAAGCTTTATCAAGAGCTTGAATTCCACTCTTTACTTAAAGAAGCTATCCAGGACAAGAAAAAAGACCAATCTCAACACTATAAAATCATCCATAATGAGGATGAGTTGCAACAGCTTATTCCTCTTATCAAGGCTAGCGGTCGCCTGGCTGTTGATACGGAAACAGATAGCCCTTATCCCACCCGGGCCAGGCTGGTAGGCATCTCCTTAGCCTGGGAACCCCGGCAGGCTTATTACCTTCCCCTGGGCCACGATTATCTTGGAGCTCCATCCCAGATTCCTCCTGGCCGAGCTGCGGCCATCTTAGAAGAAGTCCTGAGCGATCCCCGGATAAAAAAAATAGGCCAGAACATAAAATATGATCTCATTGTTCTCCATCGAGCCGGCATCCAGCTGAAAGGAGTAGACAAGGACACTATGATCCTTTCTTATCTCCTAGAGCCCAACTGGGGGAAACACAGCTTGGATAAACTGGCCGCCCACTACCTCAATAAAGCCACCATCTCTTACCAGGAAATTGCGGGGAAAGGGAAACAGGCCAAAACCATGAACCAGATAGCTGTGGAGAGAGTCGCCCCCTATGCCTGTCAGGATGCTGACCTGGCTCTCCAGCTGGCGGAAATTCTCTGGCCGAAAGTGGAAGCAGCCGGACTCTCCTCTCTTTATCAGGATATTGAATTGCCGCTTATTGAGGTTCTGGCCGACATGGAGATGTGGGGAGTCAGAGTTGACGCCCGGCAGTTAGCTGAGATAAGTGCTGAAATTCAAGAAGCCATGGAACGCCTGGAGAAAAAAATATATTCTCTCTGTGGGGTTACCTTTAATCTTAATTCACCTCAGCAGCTTTCCCGGGTACTTTTTGAAGTTATGGGACTGCCGCCATCGCGAAAAACCAAGGTCACCCGGGGATATTCCACTGGTATAGCGGTGCTGGAAGAGCTGGCTAAGAAATACCCCATTGCTCGAGACATTCTCGAATATCGGCAATTGGCTAAAATGAAAAATTCATACGCTGACGCTCTACCCAAACTAATTAATCCTCACACAGGCCGGATTCATACCTCGTATAACCAAACAGTGGCCGCTACAGGCCGCTTGTCCAGCAGTGATCCCAATCTCCAGAATATCCCGGCCAGGGGTGAATGGGGACAACGTTTCCGGAAAGCCTTTATCCCTGAACCCGGCCATCTTTTCCTTTCAGCCGATTATTCGCAAATTGAACTTCGGGTCCTCGCTCATCTCTCTCGTGATCCGGGTCTAATTAAAGTCTTTCAGGACGAACGGGATATTCACACCGAAACAGCCAATCGGGTCTTTGCTGCCAACCTTCTGGATAAGACCGAACAGCGACGCCGGGCNAAAATAATAAATTTTAGCATTATCTACGGTGCTTCCGCCTTTTCTCTGGCTANGGAGCTGGGGACAACTCCTGGAGAGGCACAAAAATTCATCGATTTATATTTCCAACAGTACCCGGCAGTCAAGCATTTCCTTCAGGCCTCCGTCAAACAGGCGGAGGAAAACGGGTTCGTCCAGACTCTTTTTGGTCGCAAACGCCCGGTGCCGGAACTGAAACATAAAAATCCCCAGATCCGCCAGGCTGGAGAAAGAATTGCTTTGAATACACCTATTCAGGGGACAGCGGCTGATTTAATTAAAAAAGCCATGATCAGTCTCTGGCGCGAAATTAAAGAGCGCCGCTTAAAGAGTAAAATGATCCTCCAGGTTCACGACGAGCTGGTCTTTGAAGTTCCAGACTCTGAAGTTGAGATCATGGAAAAATTAGTCCGGGAAAAAATGGAAAATGTTTATCCTCTGGTCGTTCCTTTAAAAGTTCACCTGGCCTGGGGAATTAATTGGGCAGAGGCTAAATAATTACTTTTCCCACCGGGCTAAAGTTGTTTTTGATAAACCCGGAATTTTTTGTAGACCTGACCGCCCATCCGTTCCATCTCTGCTCTCACCCTGACATTCGTCTCCATTTCATGATGTGAATCAATCACTTCAAAACCGGCCTCTTTGGCCGACTCCAGCATCTTCACCCCCATTAGCACATCCAGTCCTTTTCCCCGGTAGGGTTCCTTGATGGCCCCTAGAAGCAGATCCAGCTGTTTGGTCTTTTTGGCCGCCCGCAGAATATGAATGAACCCGAAGGGGAATAAACGACCCCGCGCTTTTTGAATGCCTTCGGTCATATCAGGAATACCGACGATAAAAGCGACTACTTCCCCTTCCTTAACGACAAGTTTAATAAAGCGGGGATCGAGAATGGGCAGGTAACGCTTAGCCAAAGCCTCCATTTCTTCTTCATCCAGCGGTGAATAACCATAAATTTCGGTCTGGGAATAACATTCATTCATCAGATGGAGAACCGGCTTAATCCAGGGNTTAATTTCTTTTCTTTTTCGAAATTCCACCACTTGGAAACCGCCCCTTTTCAACACTCGCTGGTAAATCCTCTGGTAAAAATCAGGGATTTCTGGGGGTACTTCAACTTTATAAACATAATAATCAATATCTTTGGTATAGCCCAGCTCCTCGATCATCCTGGGCATCCACTCGAAATTATAATAAGTGGCAATAGTCGCCCGGTTCTCAAACCCCTCTATCAGAAATCCCTCCGGATCCTGATCGGTAAAACCATAGGGACCAACAACTCTGGACATCCCTTTATCCCTGGCCCAGTCTTCGATCGCTTTGAGGAGAGCAGAGACAACTTCCCTGTCTTCCCACGCTTCCAGATAACCGAATCGAGCCGCCTTTTCCTGTCGGAATTCATTATACCGATAATTAATAATACCCATAATGCGACCGACCGGTCGGCCTTCCCGCCAGGCTAAAAGCCGGATGGTGTCACAATAGGAAAAAGCTTTGTTTTTTTTAGGGTCGAAATATTTCCACTCATCCATATAAATAGGTGGCACCCAATTCTTATGTCCCTTATGAATTTTTTCGGGCAAGTAAATGAAAGTTTTTAAATCCTTGCGGGAAGAAACTGGTTTAATTTCAACGGCCATGGATGTTGTTTTAAAATTATCTAAAAAATAATAAAAAATCAACCCTGAACTAAATCTCCCGCTTTAACCAAAATTTACAGACAGAGGCATAGACTAAGGCCTGCGTCATCCGGGCAAATCCAAGGCGAAAGCAATCTTGTTTTCGTGAGGGCCATTAATTTTTGGGGGCAAAAAATGGTTTCAACGGGTAATCACGGTAATATTGATGCCTTCACCAAGCCCTTCTACTTGACAAATATTATTTTGGTGAATAAACTTGAACATCAATTTTTTTTCGGCTGGTTTTTTCCAATGAAAAAAAAGACGTTTCCTCACGGTGTCCACCCTCCTGAGAATAAGGAGTGGACGGCTGCCAAGCCTATTGAAGTCTTGCCCCCTCCGGAGAAAATATATATTCCTCTCCATCAACATTTTGGTCAACCTGCCAAACCCCTGGTCAAAAAGGGGGATCTCGTTCGGCGGGGACAAAAAATAGGAGAAGCTCAGGGCCTTTTCTCGGCTGATGTGCACGCTAGTGTCTCCGGGAAAGTTCTTTCAGTGGACGGGCATCATCATCCGCTNGGAAAGCCTGTTCTTACTGTGACGATTGCCAATGATGGAGAAGATACGGCTGTTGAGTTCCAGGGAGTTGATGACCCCTTCTCTCTTGAGCCCAAAGAAATAATCGCTCGGGTAAAAGAGGCAGGCATTGTCGGCCTAGGCGGGGCTGCTTTCCCCACTGCAGTCAAGCTGGCGCCGCCTCCTGACAAACCCATCGATACAGTTATAATCAACGGGTGTGAGTGTGAGCCCTTCCTCACGGCTGACTATCGACTCATGAAAGAATACCCGGAAGATATACTCCAAGGAGCAGAACTCATCCGTCTGGCCACCGGAGCCCAGCAGGTCATTATTGGTATTGAAGACAACAAGGAAGATGTGGCTGAACTTTTCTCCTCAAAGATCCAGAATGATTGTCTGAAAGTCGAACTCCTGAAAACAAAATATCCTCAGGGGGCGGAAAAGAATCTCATTTATGCCCTCTTAAAAAGAGAAGTTCCTCGGGGTGGTCTTCCCTTCGATGTGGGGGTTGTCGTCCAGAATGTCGGGACGACCAAAGCTATCTGGGAAGCTGTCCGTTATGGGAAACCTCTTTACGAACGAGTCTTGACTGTTTCTGGCGCTGGTATCCCTGAGCCGAAGAATCTTCTGGTGAGAATCGGCACTCCCTTCCAAGCTGTGATTGACTTCTGCGGTGGCCTAACTGATAATGTGGATCTTCTGATTATGGGCGGCCCGATGATGGGGCTCCCTCAGTGGACCCTGGAGGCGCCGGTAATAAAAGGAACCTCTGGGCTTTTAGCCTGGTCGACAGACAATAACCGCCGGATTTATAGCTGTATCCGCTGTGGACGGTGCCTCGAGCACTGCCCGATGGGCTTGACCCCTACTCAGATAATGAATTATGTTAAATTCGGTCATTACCAGGAAGCAGAGGCCTGGGGAGCCCTTGATTGTGTGGAATGCGGCTGCTGTCAGTACTCCTGCCCGGCCGCTATTCCTCTGGTTCACTGGCTTAAACTCGGCAAATCAATTATCGCCATCTTAAAACGAAAGACAGGCTAATGGCTGAGAGAACCTTTATCATTAAAACATCGCCACACCTTCGGCATCCGGATTCTGTGCCGAAAATTATGTATGCGGTCATCATCAGCCTCCTGCCCGCTGTGATTGCTTCGCTTTATTTCTTTCGCTTCCGGGCTGTAATTATCTACGTCGCGTGCCTGGTTGGAGCTCTGGTTACCGAAGCCCTTTTTCTTGTGGTCCGGAAAAAGCCGCTGGCTACTCTTCTCGACGGCTCAGCAGCTATTACCGGACTGTTGCTAGCGATGACCTTGCCACCTACCCTGCGGGTTGATCAAGCAGTCATCGGGGCAGTGATGGCGATTGCGCTCGGGAAACAGGTCTTTGGCGGGCTAGGCTATAATATTTTTAATCCAGCTCTTGTCGGACGGGCCTTTCTGCAAACTGCTTTCCCGGTGGCGATGACCACCTGGATTCCACCGGTGACCAAAGTGGTTAACACTGTCACCTACGCCACCCCCTTAGGAAATTTAAAGTTCCAGAATGCGGTGGTCCAGCATACTTTGACCCCAATCAAGGATCTTTTCTGGGGAAATGTCGGGGGTTGTCTGGGAGAAACCTCCGCTCTGGCTCTCTTAATTGGAGCCGTCTATCTGCTCTTCCGTAAAGCCATTGATTGGAAAATTCCAGCGGGGATCATTCTCTCCTTGAGTCTCTTCACCGGCGTCTTCTGGTTAGCCCAACCTGACAAATATGCTTCGCCGCTCTTCCATATATTTTCCGGAGGTCTAATAATCGGCGCCTTTTTCATGGCCACTGATATGGTAACCTCACCGATAACTCCCCGGGGAACCATTATCTACGCTCTGGGGATCGGTCTATTAATCGGGCTCATTCGGCTCTTTGGTGGTTATCCGGAAGGCGTGATGTATTCCATTCTGCTGATGAACACCTTTGTTCCTCTTCTTAATCGCTATACCCGACCCCGAATTCTGGGGGAGAGGAGGAAAAAAGAATGAGCCTTTCCTCCCGGATGATTATTGTTTTAACCTCAGTCGGCGTTCTTTCCGGAGCCTTGCTCTCTACGGTGGGTCTCTTGACCCGGGCCCGGATCGAGGCCAACCGCTTGAAAGAGATTGAAGAAGCCATTGTCTCCGTTGTTCCCGGCACCGAAACCAACCAGAAGCTTTATGAAGAAAAAGACTTCACTGTTTACGCCACTCGTGATGCAGAAGGTCAAGTTACCGGTTATGCTATTTACACGGCCGGAACCGGCTTCCAGGATAAAATTGTTATTATGTTCGGGACTGATGCCGCTATTCAAAAAATATTCCGCTTAACCATCCTTGATCAGAAAGAAACTCCAGGCCTGGGAGCCAAAATCACCGATGAGGAAGCTTTTCTCAAGTATTGGGAAAATAAAGATTGCTCCCAGCCTCTGGCTCTCCGGAAACCGCCGGTGGCCTTGGAAGAGCTGAGTTCTTCCGAAGTAAACGTCATTACCGGGGCCACAATCTCTTCCGAAGCTGTGCTCAATACCGTCAACGACAGTTTGGCCAAGCTCCGTTCCTTAATTCAAGACGGAACAATCCAAATCGAGGGTAACAATGGCCAGTAAAACACTAAGCCAGGAATTTATTAAAGGACTCTGGGACGAAAACCCGATCTTTCGTCAACTCCTAGGAATGTGTCCCACCCTGGCCGTGACCAACGCGGTTATTAATGGCATCGCCATGGGCCTGGCCACTACCTTTGTTTTAGTCTTCAGTTCTATCGTGGTCGCCTCCATAAAAAAATTAATTCCCAATCAGGTGCGGATTGCCAGCTACATTGTGGTTATTGCCACCTTTGTGACCATGGCCGACCGATTTCTGGCTGCCTTTTTTCCACCTATATCCAAAAGCCTGGGGCCCTATGTGCCCCTCATCGTGGTTAACTGCATCATTCTAGGGCGCCAGGAAGCTTTTTCTTCCAAAAATTCCGTCGGCCGGTCTTTTATTGATGCTCTCGGGATGAGCCTGGGCTTTATCATCGCTCTCCTCATTCTCAGCTCAATCCGGGAAATTCTTGGAGCCGGCACCTGGCTTGGCCATCAGGTTCTTGGCCCCTGGTTTAAGCCTTGGATAATCATGATTCTTCCTCCCGGAGCCTTCCTGACCCTGGGTGTCCTCTTGGGTCTGATAATGGTTATTGACCGAAAACTTCAGAGGAGTGTGTAAGAGTGGAACTTCTGGCCATTTTTATTTCCGCCATATTAATTAATAACTTTGTGCTCCATTATTTTCTGGGGATTTGTCCCTTTCTGGGAGTAAGCAAAAAACTCGACTCCGCCATATCGATGGGCTTAGCCGTCACCTTTGTCATGACCATTACCGCTGTCGTTTCCTGGATAATTAACCACTGGATTCTTCTCCCTTACAAGCTAGAATATCTTCAGATTGTTTCCTTTATCCTGGTTATTGCCTCTCTGGTACAACTAGTGGAAATGTTCATTCGCAAAACAAGCCCTCCTCTCTATCAGGCTCTGGGTATTTTCCTTCCTTTGATAACCACCAATTGTGCTATTATGGGTTTGGCCCTCCTGGCCGCCTTAAAAAATTATAACTTTATGGAAACAGTTGTCTTTGGTGTAGGCTCCGGTCTGGGCTTCACGCTGGCGATTGTTCTCATGGCTGGTATTCGGGAACAGCTTGACCTGGCTGATGTTCCAGAGCCTTTAAAAGGGGCGGGCATTGCCCTGATTGTGGCGGGAATAATGGCCCTTGGATTCTTTGGATTCTCGGGGATGATAAAGTGATGGATGTCTTAATACCTATCCTGACTATGGGCATTCTGGGACTGCTTTTCTCCACCGGTCTGGTTTTAGCCTATAAAAAATTGAGGGTGGAGGAAGACCCGCGAATTATGGCGATAGCCGAAATATTNCCTCAGGCTAATTGTGGAGCCTGCGGCTTCTCGGGCTGCCGGGCTTTTGCTGAAGCCGTGGCTAAAAGAACAGCTCCGACCAATGGTTGTCCGGTCGGGGGAGAAGAAGTGGCGGCTCAAATAGCTTCTATTCTGGGGGAAGAAGCAAAATCTATAGTGAAAAAAGTAGCCCGCATCCACTGCCGAGGCACCAAGGAGGCCGCTAAAGACCGCGGCGCTTACCTGGGGATTTCCACCTGTACCGCCGCCCACTTGATCGGCGGAAACAAACAATGTTCCTTTGGTTGCCTGGGCTTTGGGGACTGTGTCCGGGCCTGTCTTTTCGACGCAATGTGGATGGATGAGGACGGTCTTCCCCGAGTAGACGAAGATAAATGTACGGCTTGCGGCCAGTGTGTTGAAGCCTGTCCCCGGAATATTATTGAACTTCACCCCATCGACCAGAATATCCTGGTTTTCTGCCGCTCGCTTGACCGCGGCCCCTTTGCCCGAAAAGTATGTAAGAATGCCTGTATTGCTTGTGGCATCTGCGTCCGGGCCTGCCCGGAAGCCATTGTTTTAGAAAATAATCTGGCTAAAATCACTGACTACAAAAAAATCCCGGAGGAAAAAATACCAGCGATTGAAAAATGTCCCACAAAAGCCATTGGTCGAATCCATCAACCTTTGGAAGAAGCAGAGTCAGCAGGGTCTCAACCTCAACNGGCTCAATAAGATATTAAAATGAAAGACATCGGTTTGGTCTGCAAAACAATGAACGAGCTGGCTGAAGTAGAAATCACCCCCCTTGCTTCTCAATGCGACCATTGTGCTGCCCGGAGTCTTTGTTCAACCAATGAAACAACCAAAAAGGGGTACTTAACCGTCAGAAATCCTCTTCACGCTGAGATTGGCGATCGTGTAGAAATTGAGATTCCCGAAGCCAAATATCATTCCACTTTAATCTTTATCTTCGGTCTTCTGTTGAGCGCCATCCTTGGGGGAGCCTTCGCCGGTTATCTCCTCGCCTGGCTCTTTCATGTTTCCTCGGCCTGGATAAGCCTGCTCGGGTTGGTCTTGGCTTTAATCATCGCTGGGTTTTTTGTTAAAATAAAATTAAAGAAAAAGAACGAAGAGTCTTTATGGCCAACAATTGTTAATATATTGGCCAAAGGAGAAGCAAATGGATAGACGAGATTTTCTTAAATCAATGATTTTAACCCCGGCCATAACTCCCTATTTATTAGGAAGCGAGGGAAGTGATTCGGCTAAAAAACTCTATATTATCTCTGACGAACCAGAAATATATTTGCCCTATTTACTGAAAAATTTAAAGTTAAATTCCCGGACTTCTCCCCGCTCCTTCTCCTTTCTCGGCCCTCACCCAAAGGAAGAAAAGATGGCCGAGGCCCTCGAAAAAATTGGCTGGCATAAAAATTCATCAAAGCCTACGTTGAGAATCAACTTCTCAACTTTGACCCGCCCCACTTTTGCTTCTTTCACCCTGATTGACAANGGAAGAATCGTCGATATTAGAAAATTAGGTTTAAAAAAGACTTGGGAAAAAATGTCCAAGTCTTCGTCCAAGCTCTTGACTGTTGCCTCGATGAATCTTGGACCATCTCTCATTAAACCAGGAGAAAGAGTCGCCGTCTGGATTAATGGTCANTTAATTGACCGCTTCTCTCTTAATTTGACCAGAGAAAAAAGTTATCCCACCAGGTTGGGTTCTGTAACTTTAGAAGTAAAAAACGGGCTGGTTACTGTAACTCACTCAGACTGTCGTCATAAAGTCTGCCTCTCCGCCTCTCCGATAACTCTGGCTGGCGAAAGAATTATCTGTGCTCCTAACCGATTTTTAGTAGAAATTCAAGGAAAAACAAGCCTCTTTGATACAATTATTGGCTAGATAAAAGATTTAATTTAAATACAACTAGCAGAAAAAATACTCTAGATATTCATTGGCATCAAAACATAAAGATATTCAAGGCCGGCCTCGTCATCGGGCCTAATAAGAGCAGCGTTTTTACTATCCTTAAGTTCCATTCTAATGGTCTCAGCTTGAGAAATAGTTAAAAAGTCCAATATATATTGAGCGTTGAATCCCACCTCTAGTTCATCTCCCTCATATTCAACGACAACCTCATCCTTAGCTTCTCCAATTTCTGGGTTAGAGGAGAACAAGACTATCCGATCCCTGGTAAACTGGAATTTGACTCCTTTGGTTCTATCTGAAGAAAGAAGGGAAACTCTCCTGATTGACTCCAGTAATTCACCGCGGGACACTTTTAATTTGAAAGGATTTTCAGATGGAATTACTGCTTCGTAATTAGGAAATTTTCCTTCAATTATTCTAGAAATCAGTATTCTCGGCCCCACTTTAAAAAATAAATTACTTTCATCTAAATCAAAATCAATCTTTGAATCGTCAAATTTTCTTATTTCGTTGAGCGTTTTCTTGGANATAATACATCTTATTTCTTCATCAAGGCTTAATTTATCAATAGGCGCTTTGACATAAGACAACCGATAACCGTCGGTGCTTACCAGTTCTATCTGATTGGAGGATAAGACCATCAGCGCTCCATTTAAATAATATCTCTGCTCTTGTGCAATGGCGAAAAACACCCGATCGATCATTTTTTGAAAGATATCCAAGGGAAACCCCAGTCCTCTGTCAAACTCAGAAGTGACGACTGGCGGATAATCCTCTTCTGGTAATCCGACCAGTTTGAATCTGCTGGCCCCTGAGGTAATAATCAGCGTATTTTGATTTTCTACCTTAAAGGAAACATCTATATCTTCCCGTAAAGAACGGACGATTTCAAACGTCTTTTTTCCGGAAACAGTGATGGAACCTGGAGCTTCAATAGTAGCTGGAAATCTTGTTTTTAAACCAACCTCGAGGTCCGTTCCAGTAAGCTCAACTTCATTTTCCTGTGTTTTAATCAAAATATTGGCTAGGATGGGCATAGTATTTCTTTTCTCCACGATACCTTGGAGTATCTGAAGTTCCTTGACAATATCATCTTTTTTGGTTTTAAACTTCATTGTCTCCACCTTTATCCATCTTATTATATCTTATTATTTAACTTCTATTTTAAATTTAGATTAAATAATAAGAAGAAGAAAATCAATGAAAATGTGAGAATTATTTCTTATCTTTATTATTATCTAGCGGATCTGATTCATTAAATTGTTTATTTCTCTGTGAAAATCAGAGTCTTCTTCAAATAATCTCTCAATTTTCCTTAAACTGTGCAAAACAGTAGTATGGTGTTTTCCACCAAATTTTCGACCGATTTCAGGCAATGAAGCATTGGTCAATTTCTTAGCCAAGTACATGGCTACTTGGCGGGGAAAAGCTATTTTTGGTGAATTATTCTTTGATTTAAGTTGNGAAATTTTAATTTTGTAATGATGAGCTACAGCTTTTTGAATTTTTTCTATGGAAACAACGTGACTGGTAGAATCAATAAGGCCTTTCAAGGCTTCCTCTGCCAATTCAAGATCAATTTCTCTGCCTTTGAGAGAAGAATAAGCAATAACCCGGCGTAGAAAACCTTCCAGCTCGCGGATATTAGATTGAACCTTATCGGCAATAAAAAGAGCCACGCTTTCAGGAATAGTTATTCCTTCCAATTCGGATTTTTTCTTTAAAATTGCCACCCTTGTTTCCAAGTCGGGAGGTTTTAAATCGGCTATTAATCCCCATTCAAAGCGAGAACTGAATCGTTCCTCAAGGTTGGGAATCTCTTTTGGTGGACAATCACTAGTGATTACTATCTGTTTTTGAGCTTCATAAAGATGATTAAAAGTGTGAAAAAATTCTTCTTTAGTTCTTTCTTTACCACTCAAATAATGAACATCATCGATGAGCAAGATATCAACATTGCGATATTTTTGACGAAAATCAAGAATCTTTCCATATTGAAGATGATTTATTAAGTCATTCATAAATTTCTCTGTGGTCACATAGAGAACCTTTAATTGAGAGTTTTTATTTATAGTGTAGTGGCCGATAGCGTTCATTAAATGGGTTTTTCCTAAACCAGCTCCTCCATAAATATACAGGGGGTTATANGATCGACCAGGATTTTGTGCCACGGCTAAAGCAGCGGCGTGAGCAAACTGGTTACAGGTTCCCACCACAAAGTTCTCAAAAGTGTAATTGGGATTAAGGTGAGGAGAGAGAATGGGACCGTGTTTGGCTTTCCTTTCGTGAGGTGAGCGNCGCATAAATGGAGAAGAGTTTTCTTCATAAATATAACGTATTTCAAATAATTTACCCAGGGCATCTCGGGAACTTTCTGCAATTAAACTCCCATAATGAAAAGATAACCAGTCTTTGAAATAGGCATTAGGAACTTTAATATAGATGATATCCTTTTCTTCCCCAATATAAATAGTGGGTTCAAACCACGTCTCAAAACTTCTCTGGTCGATCTTTAACCGGATGACAGATTGTATCTTTTCCCAAGGGTTCTGTTTGTTCTGTTTTTTCATGGTACTGATAAATTTTCCACAGACATTTCCACACCTGTGGAAAAAAATTGAATTTTTTATTTAATTAAGAGGTTTCCCAAAGGCGGAGCTATGATAACACTTGAAAGTAATGATTTCAAGAATTTTTTAATTATTTGTTCTGGAAAAATTANAGGGAAATATTGGGTTTCCTGGGATGGTGACCACAAGGGCAGGTTTTTACCTTCATTTTTCATTTTAACTAACTTCCTTGGGCTCCTTGAAAGATAAAAGCTCAANGGAGAAAAACCGATCCCTTTCTTTAACCAAGTTTTTTNTTCAGGCAGGAAAAANGGGGATTAACCTAAGTCAGAAATCAAAACCTATCCAGAATTTAGTTTGCCACTTTCCAATAACATCGAAATCAAAGGGATTTGAGAAATCAGGCACTTCAATTCTTTTGACAAAATCAAGATGGATGGGTAGTCCAAGGAAGAAAAATTCCAGGCCGAACCCGTAAGAGCCAAGGGCATCAAATTCTTTGAGGGGATTAAGCAAGTCACCGGTGAATCGATAGAATTTAGCCGGGTATCCTTTTAGTTTGGCCCGCGCTAGATCAAGAAACATANTGCCCCTTACCGGCCCTATCTGACCGATAATCGTGGAAGCTGAATTAATCAGCGGGAATCTAAATTCCAGGTTGGCATACCAGCCTTCGTTGCCGATTAAGTTATAAAAATAAGCTGAGCGGACTTGATTGTTGCCGCCAAAATAGAAAATATACGGATTTTTGCCCCGACTCATAAAGCCGACAAAGCGAAAGGCAAAGAGAGAGTCAGACCCCAGGTAGAGATATTGCCGGAAATCCACCTGTCCCGTGGTGTTCTGGAAGAAGCTTTTACTTACAGGAATAGATTGGCTTATACTTAGGCTGAAAGTATTCCCGGCGGCTGGTCCGTAGTACTTGAAATGAGTGGTTTCTCCAACTAAAGAGAATGAGGCGGAGAGCAAATTTCCGTTCCAGAAGTAGTTGAAATGTCGATTATATAGATAAAGATAACTAGCCATGAAAGGATCATAGAAGTCTTCTTCGTAATGAGAATAAGTTAGAGAGCCTTCAGCTCGATAGAACTTATTGAAGGGATAGTAAGCACTGATGTTGATTCCGGAAACTTTCCTGGTAGCAATGGCATCACGATAGGTCAAAAACCCATAGAGAGTAGGGTCATAATAATAAAAATCAGGGTAATAGTAGAAGGTATATTGAAAGGCACTGGTTGAGAATTGAAGGCGGTTTCTCTGGTTTATGTAGGCGAAATAATAGGAGCGGAAACTCTGAACTTGGTATGCCATGAGATAAAAGGTATGATCAGCCAATAAGTCAGAAAAGACGACGGCGGAGCCTCCATAAATAGAGCCGTCGGTGGAGATGATAGCATCCACCGGTGGACGAGAAGCAAGATAGAGCTTGCCAATGCCGGTGTAAGACTTGATTTTTTCCGGATTAATTTCCACAGAGATGATTGGTTCGTATCTTTTATATTTATATTCTGGAGGCCGTTTGGCAAAGACAATAGTCTTNACCACAGTTGGTTCCAAATCTTCAGGGCCAAAAATTTGGAAAGCCCCTTTGTTGAAAGAGGCGAAAAAGACTTTTTTAGGATTCCGGGGATGGGGGATGGGAAAGAAATTGCCTGTGCGGACATCAGTGTAGCGTTTTAATTCACCGGTTTTTAGGTTAAGGGAATAGATATTAAAAGCGCCTCTGATATCACCAGAGAAAAACAGCTCTTCGCCAGTGGCATTGAATTCAGGGGAAATGGTGTTGCCCCGGCCAAAAGTCAGTTGAGTTTTATCCTGGAGGTTATCAATAGGCGAGATAAAGAGTTTGTCGTAGGCATCAAGGCGGATTGTATAGGCTATTTTTTGACCATCGGGGGAAATAGCCGGCGCCTTTTCAAAAAGATCGTCGTTGGTCAGATTGGTTACTTCTTCTGTCTCAAGATTAAGCCGGAAGAGATCGTGACGTCCATTATAGAAGGCGGTAAAGTAAAGCAGGTCTTTTTGAGGATGGAGCCGAGGTGAGGAGGGTTGGTCATAGGGAATTTTTATCTTCCGGATTACCTTGCCGGTTAGAGCATTGAGGATAAACAAAGCGTGTTTCTCACCTGAGCGACCAAAAAAGGCGATTCTATCCCCATCGGTTGACCAATCCAAGTCGCGTCCTTTGGAGGGATCGATTTCAAACTTTATATTTTCATATTTCCAGGTAAATCCTTTAGTTATATTTCGGATTACCTGACCGTCTTTGGTGGAAATCATGACGATGTCAATATCTGAATCTTTAACGTTGTAGGTGATAGCGGCAATTATATCTCCAGAGGGAGAAAGGGCATGGGAGAAGGAAAAGTAATAGGCATTAAGAGGGAATTCTGGACCGAGAGGTAGACTATAGTCTTCCGGGTTTTCCCGGAGTAGAAAAGGCCGGTTCTTCTCTCTGAGGTATTTTTTAAAAGCATGGTTGAATTCCTTATAGGTCATCCCGAAGGCTCGTTTGATTGGATCTCGCTTGCCGATTAAAGGCGAATTTTTCAATGATTGCCAGAATTCCCGGATCCCGCTTTTGCCGAACCTAGCTTCGATGAATTCATAAATAGCGTGTCCGAAATCATAGGCCGGATCCCGGGGAAGAGGATATCGGGAGAGCAACTGGCCTGATTTGGTGAGTTCAGGAATACGGTCATTAAGGACAGCATCNCGAACGATTAATGAAGACCAGGAAGACCAATTATTAGTATTGTATTCGGAGAAGCCTTCAAAGACCCAGAGAGGCGGAGCCGAAACGGCATAAAGGGCCCCACCAGGGCTGCCCCAGAGGAGGTCATATTCAAAGATATGGGTCAACTCGTGTTCAATCAAGTCTTCCATCTCGTCAACTGCCAGATCACCATGTAATGCTATCCGGTAAAGAACGGGTTCAGCCACCCCCAGCACACCTTCGGAAACGCGAAACAGGTTAGTTTGCTCAAAATCAGTAAAGGTAGAGTAAAAAATCAGGGGGACGGTAGCGGAAAGCTCGTGTTTGATTTCCTGGCTAATCCGTCGATAAGCACTTTCAGCCAGTTCGGCTATGATTTTCAACCGTTCGAGGTCATCGTGGTAATAGTAAATATCAAAATGGTCTGTTTTATAATGTTTCCAGTTAAATTTTTTGTACTGAACTTTATTTTTTCCATAATAAGGAAAATAGATATATTGTGCCATTAAAGTCTGGCTAAGGCCCAGGACAAAGAGAAACAACAACCATTTTTTGGTGTTAATTTTCATGGTTTGACCTCTTTAGCGGATTAAATACCGTTCTTGAATACGTTGACCGCCTAATAGCCGGCGGAAGAGTTTGGGCTTTACTTTCTGGATAAGATCAAAAAAGGCGAAGTAGGCCGTTTGATTTTTATTCTGATAAAATTGATTTTCTTTAAACTGGCGATGAAAGACAATTTCTCCTGTTGTTGAATCAATGAGATAAACCTCGAGGATGAGAGAGTAGAATTTCCGTTGAGCTAATTTTGGTGTAGAAGAAAAAGGCTCTTCAAACTGTCGCTTTTCTCTCCGGAGAAGGGCTTTTCGGACCTCTTCTTTATACTCAGCAGTTCCCGTAAGAAAGAGAATTTTTTGTCCGGAAGCCTGATTTTTCCAGAAGTCTTTATCCTTTAAAGTTTCCTCTGCTTTGACTAAGAGGTCCTCTTGAGTTACTTTTTGTTCTATCTGTTTGCTCAATTCAAATTGCAAATAATCCCGAATTTCTTTGTTAAGGTCCATTCCCTTAGGCTGATGCTTAATAAGAAAATTAACCAGCCTGATTTCTGAATATTTATCCAGTTGAACGGTAGCTTTGGTTGGCAGTTCTAGCCGAAGTTTGACGTAGTTATAACCTTTACAGGCGAACGTGCCGAGGATCAGGCTCAGGAGAAATAGAAGGTATTTACTTTTTATTGTTTTTAGCATCTTTATTCTCTGGTTTGGACGCCGAAGTCTCATCCTGAAGAAAAGTGGCTTTAAATTTACTGTAATTGGCCTGGATATAGCGATTATTGGGCTCAAGTTTTAAAGCAATCTCATATTCTTTTTTGGCTTCCTCCCATAGACCTTTTTTTTCATAGGCCACGGCTAAATTGTTGTGGGCCGCGGCGGAGTCAGGATTGTTTTGGATGACTTTTTTCCAGCGGAAGATTGCTTCATCCCAAAGCTCTTGTTTAGCGGCTGTGATCCCAAAAGTAAGTTGCGATTCCACTCTGGAAGAGGCACAACTTATCAAGGAGAAAAAAAGATATGAAATCAAGACCACAATGAAGCCTGAGATTATTTTTCTCATCATTTCAACCTCTTTTAAGATACTCCTTTCCTCGAGACCTTGTCAATTTATTATTTTGCAAAATTTATGCCAGCCATTTTTCTCTTAAAAGCAGGCCGGAGTAGTGTCCTAAGAACAGGACAAATGTAATAAAGCCTCGCTTTCCCTGAATCACCAGCGCTTGGATTTTTAGCCAAGTTATGCTATAAATTGTTCTCTTTTAAATTTTAATCCAGTTCAGAAGAGAGATAAAAATGCCAAAAGTTTGTGCGATTTGTGGAAAAGGGCCTCTTTTTGGTCAGACATTAAGTCATTCCCACAAAGCTTCCAAGAAGAAGTGGAAACCCAATCTCCAGCGAGTTAAGGCTCAAACTGATAAAGGTGTTCAGCATATCTGGGTTTGCGCTCGTTGTCTCCGCTCAGGAAAGGTTATAAAGGCGGTATGACCGTCTTTACTTGTGCTTGACCAATATTACTTCTTTTATTTTATTAATTTCCTGTTGAATTCTCTGGAGATGGGAGTAGTCTTTAACGATTAAGCTCAGAGAGATAAGCGCCTTTCCGTCAGGAAAAGTAGTGGCTTTCACTTGTTTAATGTCTCCTTTCTGCTGGGCAATAGCTGTGGTAATCTTGGCCAACAAGCCAGGTTGATCCTNGGTGGTAATCTGAAGGCGGGCCGGGAAAGGACCGGGAGCATTCGGAGCCCAGGAGACTTCAACCATTCTTTCGGGATTAAGTATTTCCCGAGTAACCAACGGGCAGCGGAGAGCATGGATGGTTATTCCCTGTCCAGAGGTTAAATAGCCGATAATGGATTCCCCTTTGATGGGATGGCAGCATTTAGCCAGACGGAAGGTAGGTTGTTCCGTCCCGGAAATTTGAATTTCAGATGTAGGACGACGGGGAATTCTGGGCATCATTTTTTTTATGAAAGATGCCTTCCGCTCTCTTTGGAGAGGCTGCTGAGAGAGGCGATGGAGCAGCCTGGGAGAGAAAACAAGTTTTCCACTTCCCAGCAGAGCGTAGAGGTCATCCGGTGTTTTTATCCTGAAATTAGTCAGTTGAGCAATGGATTTCAGTAGTGCTGAGGTGGGCGTTCCCGGCCAACCTCTTTTCCGGGCTTCTATCTGCCAGAGTTGCCGGCCAAGAATGATATTTTGCTGTCGTTGTTGCTGGTTGAGCCATCTTTTGATTTGGTGTCGAGCTGCATGAGTAAAAGCCATGTTGAGCCACTCCCGGGAAGGGAAGACATCGGGTCGGGTTATTATCTCCACCATATCACCTGATTTCAGAATGGTTTTCAGGGGAGCCCGCCGGGAATTTATCTTGGCTTCAGCTGCATGAAGACCGATTTCGGTGTGGATTTTAAAGGCGAAGTCTAAAGCAGAGGCTCCCAGAGGCAGAGAAACTCGTTCCCCTTTGGGGGTCAGCACAGTTATGTCCTCGGGCAGAAGGTTGGATTTTAGGGAGTAAAGAAAGTGTTGAGGGCTTTTGTGTTCTTGGTAGAGGTCGACCATTTCTCGCAGCCATTGGAGCCGGAGGTTTTCTCCTAGATCTGGTGGGGGACCCGGGTCTTTGTATTTCCAATGGGCGGCAATCCCGTTTTCGGCTAATTCATGCATTTTATGGGTCCGAATCTGAACCTCAATGGTCTTTTTCTTGCCGACGATGATGGTGGTGTGGATGGATTGGTAGAGATTTGGTTTAGGCATGGCGATAAANTCGTGAAAACGGTGGGGCATATGGGGCCAGTTTTCGTGAATGATTCCTAGGGCCTGATAGCAGTTAGAGGTGGTATCCGTGATGAGTCGCAGAGCCATGAAGTCATACACTTCTTCGAATGATATGCCCCGACTTTTCATTTTGTTGTAAATACTGTAAAGTCGTTTTATTCGATACTGAATTTCAGCGGGGATCTGGTTCTCCTTCAGGAGGGAAGCCATAATTTTTTTGGTCTTTTTCAACGTCTTTTCCGCCTCTTTCCGCAGCGGCTCGACCAGAGCGGCGATTTTAAAATAGCTTTCCGGGTCAACATACCGAAAGGAAAGGTCTTCCAACTCGGCTTTTATCCGGCCCATTCCTAAGCGGTTGGCCAGAGGAGCGTAAATATCAAGGGTTTCCTGAGCCACCTGACGTTGTTTGGCTTCCTCTAAGTATTTTAAAGTTTTCAGGTTATGGAGTCGGTCAGCCAACTTGATAAAAATAACCCTTAAATCATCGGTCATGGCCAGGATAATTTTGCGGATGCTTTCCGCGTGGCGGGTTTCAGGAGAAGCCTCCTGCAGGCGGCTTATTTTAGTCACTCCCTCCACCAGATGAGTGACTTCTTTGCCAAAAGTCTGATGGAGCTCCGCTGCAGTAACGGGAGTGTCTTCCAGAACGTCATGGAGGAGACCGGCAGCGATAGTGGTCGGATCCATTCTCATTTCAGCCAGAAAAGCGGCCACTTCCAGCGGGTGACTGAGGTATGGTTCCCCGGAGCGTCTTGTCTGCCCCTGGTGAGCCTGGGCGGCAAAGACGTATGCTTTCTTAAGGAGGGTTAATTCCTTTTCCGGAAAGTAGGTCACCTTGTCCAGAATATCATCAAAGCGAATCATGATTGTTGCCGGCAAAACATTATTTTTGGCCCGGGAGAGGTTTTTGTTCCCGCTGTTCAATCCAGGACACAGCTTCTAAGAGATGGCGGGCGATAAAGACCGGGGTGATCCCCCGTGACTGGAGAGTCAGGCGGGATTTTTCTCCGTAACCGGTCAGCACCAGAATGGGGAGGGCCCCTATATTGAGACCGAACTGAATGTCCTCTACCTTATCGCCAATCATATATGAGCGGCCGAGGTCAAGGTTCCAGTCGTGGGCGGCTCGGAATCCCAGCCCGGGGAGAGGTTTACGGCAGCTGCAATCCCGCCGATAACGGGGATCAGCCGAAAAGCGATAATGGGGGCAGTAATAGAAGGCTTCAATTCTGGCCTTCTGTGCTAGAAAATCCCGCTGCATTCGTTGGTGAATATGGAGCAACTCTGCTTCCCTGATAAAACCCCGGCCGATACCCGATTGGTTGGTGATGACAATTACTTTAAACCCCAATTGGTTAAGTTTCCGGACGGCCTCAAAGCTGTAAGAATAAATATCAATCAAGTGGTAGGAGTTAGGGTAGCCCACATCCCGATTGATAGTCCCATCTCGGTCCAGAAACACAGCTCGGTTGGTCATAATCTATCCTAAAAATTTCTCAGCCGTGGCCAGCACTTCTTCAGGAGAGATGGAAATCAAGCAGCGGTGGTCGAAAGGACAGGTTTGATACCAACAGGGCCAACATGGGACATCCTTTTTCAGGACAACCGCTGGTTGGCGGTAAGGCCCGGTTATCCGCGGATCAGTCGGGCCAAATAAGGCCACCACAGGCGTTTGGAGAAGATTAGCTAGGTGTAAGGGGCCAGAGTCGTTAGCTACCACCAGACGAGACTGGCGGAGGAGTTGGAGAAGCACCGCTAGAGGTGTTTGACCACAGAGATTTTTGGCTTGAGGATAAAGAGACGAGCATATTTCCTCACCTAACGGGGAGTCGTCGACCGATCCGATGATAATTACTTCAAGGCCGCGTTCGACCAATAATTTAGCCAGGCGGGCAAAGTGAGAAACTGGCCAACGTTTGGCCGGCCCATAGGCTGCCCCCGGATGGAGGATAACCCAAGGGCGGTTGATGTCCAGCTGGAAAGCAGCCGCCAAGGAGTCACGCTGCTTTTCTCTGGAGGAACAAGGCAAACTGAAGACTTCCTGTCCTTGGCCGCTGGGAGCACACCCCAGGCTAAAAAGAAGCTGACGATAGTAGTCCACTTGATGAGTTGGTGAGGAAGGCGGAGAGGCTGTCCGGGTAAGGAGGAATCGTCGTCCATCTTTGGCATAGCCCCATCTCTGAGGAATACGGGCTAGAGTTAGCAATAAGGCCGAAGCAAAAGAATTCGTCAGAAGGATAGCCAGATCGAATTTCTTTTCNCGAATATCTTGAGAGAATATCCAGTAATCTCGGGCGGTCTGAAGATCTTCAAGGGGAATGAATTCCTTAATAAAGCCCAATGATTGGTAAAGATCCTGGGCCCAAGGTCGGCCCAGAATATAAAGCTCATCGTGGGGAAAGTTATGGTGGATATCTTTTATGGCGGGAATGGCCAGGGTAGCGTCACCTAACCAATTGGGGGTACGAATAATTATTTTCATCGCTTTAATTTTAATTCGGGGTTAGCGGGTTGTCAAAGAAGCGCTTAGCCTATCAGTCGGGAGCCGGAAGATTTAATTAAGAACCGGGGCTTTCTTTTTTGGCGCTCGTGTCTGGCGTTCCCTCTGGTTTATCAGCCGTTTTTTTCTCTGGAGATTTATCTTTCTGGGAAGAGTTGGAAGGACTAGAGCGAGCATAATCGGTGACATACCAGCCGTTCCCCTTGAAATGGATGGCCGGAGCGGAAATGATTTTTTGAATCGGCCCCCCGCACTGGGGACAGGCATCTGGTGCTGTTTCGTTAATTTTCTGGAAGATTTCAAAACAATAACCACACTGAAGACATTTATATTCGTAAATAGGCATGGTCTTAATCCCTGGTTAATTATGGAAGCAAGAAATGAATAAGGATTATAGCATAAAACAGATGAATGTCAAAAGGGAAAACAGTGGAGATAAGCCTTTCCAGATCTGTAATGGAAGGGGGAAGTTATACTGGGGGTATGAAACTGGAGACACGATACCCATTTTTCTGTTTTTTTT
>MTOP01000047.1 GCA_002010725.1 Candidatus Aminicenantes bacterium JdFR-80 | reverse complement strand
TTTTCCTTTTTTCCATGATCCATGAAGTGAAAGAAACCTCTTTGTTATTATTTCTGAAGCGGCCCATGGAAAACTACGAGTTAAGACAGAAGGATTTGAGCACGCCGATAGANCTGCCGGACCGGAAGGTGATAGGGGCAATTTCTTTCGCACTCTCCACAATTTAAGCAGGCCCAGCGGGTTGGATTTAAGCTCGCCCAGCCTTCTCTCGCCAGTGATTCTTTTCCCTGGCCCTCAAAATAGTGGAGATAGCGGAAGATGGTAGGTAGCGGGATGGATTGAGGGCAGGCTTTTTCGCAGGTGCCGCACAACCGACAGGTAAGATGACCGGTGCAGGCTACCAGGCGATAGAGGCTTTTTCTTTCAGCTTTGGTCAGTGTCTGGCCGACAACCGCTAAATCTTCTTCCATTTGCTGATAGGTCAGCATTTCTGTGACCACAGTGGAAATCGAGGGGTTGGCCAGAACCCATTTCAACATGGCTTGATAAATAGATGACGATTCTGACCGGAAAGCGGTTAGGTCCTGGCGGCGACCGCCGACTTTGAGTGTTTTCATAGCTACCAACCCGATGCCCTGCCGGGCGGCCTGGCGGAGAAGGGNTTTTAGGCCGGAAGTTCCCAGATAATCTGAGTAAGTGCGGATGGGTTTTTCACCTTTCTGAAGATCATAAACATTGTAGCCAATCTGAATGACATCGTAGAGGTCACATTTAATAGCTTGAGCCATAACCTCGAGGTGGTTTTGATGACAGGAAATTCCCCGGTAGCGGTATTTACCGGCTTTTTTCAAGCGGGCGAAAGCTTCAAGGACCCGGTCGTCAGTCAATTGGCTCGCCTTACTCACCCCATGAATCATGAGGACGTCAATGTAATCAGATTGCAGGCGCCGAAGGCTTCCTTCGACGGTTCTGATGATGGAAGAGATGGTGTCATGGTCGCGGAGATGGAATTTGGTGGCGACATAGATTTTATCTCGCCCGACTTGGCGACAAAGGCGACCAATCTGGCGCTCGGCATTTCCTCCCTGGTAGGTATGAGATGAATCAATGTAATTAACTCCCCGGTCGATTATTTCCCGGAAAAGACCCCATTCTGGTAAGGGGCTACTCCCTAAAGAAATCTCCGACACATAGAAACCAGTTCGGCCTAAGCGGCGATAAATCATCTCGCCTCTTTTTATTCGCTGAGGGGGAGAGGGGAAAGGATGTGCCGGGAGAGAGAAAGGGAGAACTCCCAGAGCAAGAAGCGAGCTTTGGAGAAAGAAACGCCGGCTGCTCATTATTTATCCCTTTTTTAAGAGAGAAGACCGAGTTCCTGCAGAGCTTGACTGATTTTGGCCCGGCCTTCCGGAGAAAGAGGTAGAAGAGGCAGCCGGGTCGGACCGCCGTAAAGGCCGAGCTGATCCAGGGCGTATTTAATTCCCGGAAGGCCATATTCCTGGGTCAAAAAAGAGTTTAAGGGGGCCAGTTGCAGCTGGAGGCGGCTGGCTTCAGAGTGATTATTTTCCCGGGTAAGCTGGAACAGCTGGCAGCATAAATCAGGAATAACGGCTGCCATAGCCAGAATGCCGCCGGCAGCACCCAGAGTCAGCCCGGAATACATCAGACCTCCGGCACCCAGGAGAAAGCTGAAATCAGCCGGAAGGTGGGGCCGGGCTTTAACCAGGAAATTCAAATTACCCGAGCTGTCTTTTATCCCCACAATGTTGGGATGCTCAGCCAGCTGGAACAGAGTTTCCAGATCAAGGCTGATCCCCGTGTTTTGAGGAATATTATAGAGGATGATTGGTTTGCGGGAGGCATCGGCCAGGCGAAGATAGTGTTCTTTCAGGGCTGCTGGAGTAAGTTGCTGCTTATAATAACTAGGTGTCCGGACCAGAACCGCTGCCACGGGAAATTGAGCTATTTTGTTGGTGAACTCAATCGTCAGCCGGGTGCTTTCCCGGGCCGTGCCTACTATAATCTTTTTCTGCCCAGCGGTGACTTTGACAGCTTCTTCCACCAGCTGGAGAGATTCATTATCATCGAGGAGAATGGCTTCCCCGGTCGAACCAAGGATAACGTAACCATCCAGGGGAGTATTGTTATACCAGGCGAGGTTTTTACTGAAAGCGGCCAGAGATATTTCTTCTCCGGCAAAAGGAGTAGTTAGAGCCGCAAAAATACCTTCAAATAATGGTTGGGACATGATTAATCTCCTTTCTTGAATTCGATCTCCCATAATTCCTTTTCACTCAAACCAAAGTAGTGGCCGAGTTCATGGAGAAGAACTTCTTTAACTTTGGCTTTAATCTCTGCCGGGGTCCGGCAAAGTCTTTCAATGGGTTCCTGGAAAATGAGAATCACATCAGGTGGCAAATTGCCGTAATAGGAACCTCTGTTTTTCAGCGGGACTCCATGGTATATCCCGAGAAGAAGATGGTTTGAGCCAGGACGGGGAGCAAGGGAAGCCGAGGGTCGATCTTCGACGATGATGGCCACATTGGCAATTAAATCTTGGAATTTTCGGGGGATTTCCTGAAAAGCTTCCTGGACAAGCCGGGTAAATTCTTCTCTATCCATGGCTGGCTGGGTTTAACGCTCAATACCTTTTCGGGCCGGCACTTTTTTCTGGTAGTAATGTTTTATTTCTTTCATCTCCGTCACCAGATCAGCCCGGTCACAGATTGACTCTGGGGCATAACGACCGGTTAAAATAATCTCCACCCTGTCTGGTTTGGCCTCCAGAAACTGGTGGATTTCTTCTTCAGTGATCAGCTGGAAGTAAAGGGCCACATTAATTTCATCGAGGACGATGATATCAAATTGGCCGGAGAGCATCGCCCGGCGGCATTTAGCCAGTCCTTCCCGGGCACGGCGGATGTCTTCTTCGTCAGGGTTATGGGTGACATGAATGAATCCTCGCCGGCCGAACTGCTCGATAGTGATATAGTCCTTGAGTTTCTGGAGACTGTGCAGCTCGCCGTAATCCTGGCCTTTCAGGAATTGACCGACGTAAGTTCTATAACCATGACCGGCCGCCCGTAAGGCCAGACCCAGGGCAGCAGTGGTTTTTCCTTTGCCATTACCCGTATAAACTTGAATATACCCTTTATCCTGAAGACTCATGGTCAACCATCTCTGTCCTCAACTATAGGCAAAGCAACAAGAAGAGTCAACCATCGCCTAAAAAAAGTGGTTGTTTCTCAACCCCAAGAAGATGTGTTATAATCATCCCCATGATTGACCCGAAATTGATTCTCGAAAGACCTCAATATGTTCAGGAACGGCTGGCCACAAGGGGGGTGGACTTTGAACCGGGCGAGTATTTAGTGCTGACCCAAAAGCGCCGGAAAATTCAGCAGCAGGTGGATGGGCTGCGGGCGGAGCAGAATAAGACTTCTAAATTGATCGGCCGTCTGAAGAAAGAAGGCCAGGATATAACGGCGGTTTTAGCCCGAATGAAAGAAGTAGCCGCCGAGGTCAAGCGACTGGAGGAGGAACTGCGCCAGGTAGAGGAAAACTTATACCAGATTTTGATCAACCTCCCGAATCTACCTGATGAATCAGTTCCCGTGGGCGAGGATTCCACAGGCAATATCGAGGTGCGGTGCTGGGGGGAGAGACCGGTCTTTACTTTTCCTCCCAAACCTCACTGGGAGCTGGGAAAAGCTCTGGATATTCTCGATTTTGACCGGGCGGTAAAATTAGCCGGCTCACGTTTCACCCTTTATAAAGGAATAGGTGCTCAACTGGAAAGGGCACTGATTAATTTCATGCTGGATGTCCATACCCGGGAGAATGGTTATCTAGAGGTTATTCCTCCTTTTATCGCCAACGAGGAGTCACTAATCGGCACCGGTAACCTGCCCAAGTTTGAAGAGGATCTGTTCAACCTCAAGCGCCATCCTTGGTATATGATTCCTACCGGAGAGGTGCCGTTGACCAATATTTATCGGGAAGAGATTCTGCCTCCAGGNAGTTTACCGCAGCGCTTTGTGGCCTACACTCCATGTTTCCGTCGTGAGGCAGGTTCTTACGGTAAAGATATCCGGGGGCTGATCCGCCAACATCAGTTCAATAAGGTGGAGCTGGTCTCCCTCACTTTACCGGAAAATTCATTTGAAGAGCTGGAGAAAATAACNACTGACGCTGAGGGTATTCTCCAGCGTCTGGGTCTTCATTACCGGGTGGTTCTTCTCTGTACCGGTGATCTGGGATTTGCTGGAGCCAAAACCTACGATCTTGAACTCTGGATGCCCAGTCGGCAGGGGTATCTAGAGATCTCTTCCTGCACCAATTGTCTTGATTTTCAGGCAAGAAGAGCCAATATCCGTTTTCGCCGGCAACCGGGCAGCCGGCCGGAGTTCGTCCATACTCTAAACGGTTCTGGCCTGGCTGTGGGACGGACAGTGGCGGCCATTCTGGAAAATTTTCAACAGGAGGATGGGTCAGTCATTATCCCGGAAGTTCTCCGGCCTTATCTTGGCGGACGCTGCTCAATTCCTTGAGGGAAGAAGGGCAATACAAGTGGGGGAACCAAAAAAATTGTTAAACCATCTTTAAAAGATTGGCGAAATTTATATAAGGCAGCCCTGGAATTTAAAAAAAGTCAACCAAAGAGTTTATTTTTGCAGATTGTTTTCTGACGGCAATTGAGCAGAAAGGCATCTAAAACTTGTCAAGTAAGAAGAACTCTCCTAAAATAAAAATCNTCTTTCTTCCTTTGTGGGNGGAGGGATGGCCGAGTGGTTGAAGGCGGCGGTCTTGAAAACCGCTTCACGAGGAATCGTGACGGGGGTTCGAATCCCTCTCCCTCCGCCAAACTTTTCCTGGCAAAAACCAGAGAAAATATTCCCCGGTCAGACTGAGAATATCCAGTGGATTTAAAAAGAGAAGGAGGCATATAGTTGTTTTTTCTGCCTCCCGAACTACTTTTTGAACTCCACTCTTATCAGAAGAAAGCATTATGGATTACTATTTTTTTAAATCACTAGGNCTGTCTTTGCGGGGATGAGCCAAAAAAATAACTTGACATACATTGTGATAATAAATATTCTTAATTAAGAAAGATTATTAATAAGACGAGAAAAATTATGTTTTTTCCGGAAAGAATTTCAGAGGAGGCTTGACTCATGAAACCTGTTTTAATTACCAAGGATATTTACTGGGTCGGAGGAATTGACTGGGACTTAAGGAATTTTCACGGTTATTTAACGCCGCTNGGCTCTTCCTATAACTCTTATTTAATTCTTGATGAAAAAGTAACTCTGATTGATACGGTTAAGCATTATCTCTATGACGAGATGATGGCTAGGATCTCTAGTTTGGTTTCTCCCTCAAAAATAGATTATATCGTGGCCAATCATGTCGAGATGGATCATTCAGGCTCTCTAAAGCGGTTGCTCCAGCTGGCTCCTCGGGCGAAGGTTATTACTTCACCCATGGGAGAGAAGGGGCTCAGGCGTCATTTTAAACAGGATTGGCCCTTTCAGGTGGTGCAGTCGGGTGAAAGTCTCAATCTGGGGCAGCGTACTTTAACTTTTGTTCATGTGCCCATGGTTCACTGGCCGGATTCAATGGTCACTTACCTGAAGGAGGATAAAATCCTTTTTTCAAATGATGCCTTTGGCCAGCATGTAGCTTCAGCCGAGCGCTTTGATGATGAACTGGGCTGGTCGTTTCTGAGAAAGGAAGCAGCCAAATATTACGCCAATATTGTTTATCCCTTTGGAGCGCAGGTAAATAAAGCTCTGGGCCAGTTGGGCCAGTTGCCCCTGGAGCTGGTCTGTCCCAGTCATGGTTTAATCTGGCGGTCGTTTATCGACAGGATTTTAACTGAGTACACGAAATGGGCCAATCATCAAGGAGAAGAGAGAGCAGTGATTATTTATGATACCATGTGGGGATCGACCGAGCGGATCGCCCACTATCTCCGGGCTGGACTGGAAGAGGAGGGTGTGCCGGTTGTTCTGAGACATCTAAAAACCAATCATGTCTCGGATATTATCCCTGATGTTCTAGAAAGTCGGCTGGTTCTGTTGGGGTCACCGACCTTAAATAACAGCTATCTGCCGACGATGGGTGCCTGGCTGACCTATCTCAAAGGTCTTCAACCGCAGAAGAGAATCGGGTTTGCTTTTGGCTCTTTCGGCTGGAGCGGACAGGCCGTCGGCGAGATGGAAGCGGTGATGAAGTCTTTGGGCTGGGAGCTTCCCCTGGCCGGAGTCAACCTTAAATATGTGCCGGGTGAAGAGGAATTGAGACAGGTCAAAGAAATGGCTCGGGAACTGGCCCGTTATTTAAAAAAATAAAATAAACTGGAAAATAATTTGGAGGTTTATAAATGACGGCCAGACTTCAGATTTATAAGTGTGAAGTGTGCGGTAACATTGTTGAAGTTCTCCATGCTGGGCAGGGAAAACTCGTTTGTTGTGCTCAACCAATGACTTTAATGACGGAGAAGACCCAGGAGCAGGGCCAGGAAAAGCATTTGCCTGTAGTTGAAGCACAAGGGGAGGGCTTGAGGATAAAAGTCGGGGAAATCCCTCATCCCATGGAGGAGAGCCATCATATTGAGTGGATCCAGTTTATCAGTGGCCACACCATTTTTCGCCGATTTTTAGACCCTGGAGAAGCAGCTGAAGCCTTCTTCTCCTCACCTTCAGCCGAGGGAACAGCCCGGGAATATTGTAATATTCATGGGTTGTGGAAGAAATAGCCCAAAATTTTGAATCTCTTGGTTAATTGCGAAGTTGGCCAGGCAGAGGTAAGTTGAGTGGTGTTAAGCAAGGTGAGAAAATTAGTGGCGGAGAGGGTGGGATTCGAACCCACGGTACCGATTTTTGTCGGTACAGTCGCTTAGCAGGCGACCCTGTTCAGCCACTCCAGCACCTCTCCGATAAGTGGAAATATTATACTCGGTCTAGGTAAAAGAGTAAAGAGCCTGGCTTAGGGAGGGTTGAAGAGAAGTTCCGGATCAGAGTGGAAATTTTGTCAATAACCCTTTCCTTTAGGCCAGGGATTGTTCATTCGAGCCATTAATTATCCNGATCTTTCCGAGAAGCAGGAAATTGTTAACTCCGGTAATCTCCCTGATCCTCTCTTTTTGATGATTTTCCAGCAACTAAATTTCTGATGTTTTAGAAGGATAGAAGAAGATGGCTTTTATTATTTAATCCATTGAGGGAAGAATTCTGGACTTCCCGGCGGAGTTGGGTCTGGCGNTCAGGAAGTTTTCTGGAGCGAATATTCCTGATGGAGATGACGCTGGTATAATTTAAGGGACTCGACGATATCGCTGATGGACAGAGAGGATCCGTCCTGGGGGCCGGCGATTATCCGGAAATTAAACAAGGGACAATTACCGTCGTACCAGGCCACAAAAGAGCGCCCCGTTCTCTCTCTTTTCTTTCTTTCCAGGTCATTGAGGATATCGGCCAGTCCCTTAAGATTAACCTCCTTCTCCGGGTCAACTCCGAGCATGTAGCGGCCGTGTTTGGTTCCGGAAATCAGAAGGCCAAATCCTTCTTGCAGCGGGGCATGTTCGCGGTCTCGTCGGGTCCATTCTTTGAGAAGGATACTTTCTGGATTCTGGACCAGGAGGGCATCAACCTTTTTTAATCTTCTGGTGGAAGTGGAAGGGAGATCAAGAAGAAAAGCCCGGGAGCGACGGAGATCCTGAAGATAGGTAAAGTAATCATTTTCAATTATTTTTATTATTTTCTCATAAGCTCCGGTGGCCTGGTAAAAAGGTCGATTATCAAAAACGTCATAACCTTCCAGAGTTTTTTCATAAATAAATTTAATAAACTGACGTCCGACCCGAATCCGTTCCTGATTGACTTCTGCCTCGCTCTCCAGTTTTATCTGAGAAAAGAGAGCGCGGAGGATAGCGTAGGGGGTGCCGGTTAGGTCGTGGGTGCGGGGTAAGGCGCCGGAATCAACCTGTTTGGTATATTCAGCCAGAGTGACCATATCTTCGTCTACTTCTCCGGTTAGAATGATCTGTTCAGCCAGAAACAAAGAGACGATGGCGTCAAAATCGGGGAAGCGATGGGTGATGAATTTCAAAGGAGGCAGCCTTTCCGGATTTATTTGATTGTCCGGATAGATGTGGTTGAGAACAAGTTCGGGGTGTTTTACCAGCAGAGAGGCGGTACATTCTGGTGGAGCCTCGGGATGATGATGATCGATGATACCCGGTTTTGTCTGGCGTCCGACATCAAGAACCAGCACATGGGATTGCGGATTAAGATGAGCACCGTAAGGAACGCATTCATAAGTAATATTCAGAAGACTCATCTTCCTCCTGAAAGCTGTGGTAATTAAAGATTAGAAAATCAAAAGGTAATAAGTATTAATTTTGAGAAAAATTGTATACCATAGGTCAATAAAGATGTCAAAAGGACTTTGTGGGGTAAGGTCTTCACAGTTGACATTTCTTTTTAGCCAAGGGAAAATCTTGATCTAGAATAAATTATTGATAACCTTTTTATTACTCCTCCTTCTTTGTAGTCCTTACCCTAAGATGTCAAATGTGAAGACCTTACCCCTGTTTTTTGATTAAGGAGAGGATTTTCTTCTCCTGGCGGATGCCTTTCAGAATTGCTTGGAGAAGATGGCAGGTTTCTTTCTCACTATAGTCGGTGCCGGTCAGGGCCAGATCCTGCTGGAAAAAGGCACAGGTGATTTTTTTGGTGGAGACAGCCAGACGGAGGGTGTTTGTTTTTAGAGCGGAGAAAGTTGTTATTTGAATAAGCATTTTTTCCAAATTCAAATGATGTTGAATAAGGACAACCACCTGTTCTTCTTTGTTCTCTCGACGACCATCAATCTCGATGAAAAATTCCTGTTTGATGAAGTTTTCTCCCGGGTAAAGACCCATTTCTTTAACTTCAGTATAGATTTGCCGGAGGTGTTTGAGGATTTTTTTCTGAAGAGTGGGTGAGGATAATTGACCGGCAATGGTCCGCGGGGGCGGGTTTTTGATTTTATTTTGGGCAGTTGGGAGGAGTTCTCCCCGGCAAAGAAACAGCAAGGAAAGAAGAAGACTAACATGTAGAAAATACTTCACATAATTTATATAACAGAAGAGAAGGAAATTATCCACCTTCTTCCAATTGTTTATTTGACAAGGAAATCCTCTTTTGGTATAGGAAAGTAATCAATTTTAGGGAAAATATTTTATCAGATAATATTTCCAAGAAGTAGCAGCTGAAAAAAATGACTGAATTTAGAGAATTTTTTGCCGGGGCAGATTTTGTCCTTTTTGACGGAGCGGTCGGCACCCAGATTTATGCCCGGGGTGTGCCTAAAGGTCATTGTTATGACGAATTGAATCTTTCTCTACCGGAAACCATTCTGGATATCCATCGGGAATATGTGGAAGCTGGTGCCCAGGTGATTACCACAAATACCTTTGGAGCCAATGCCTTTATCCTGGAAGAGTATTTTGCCCTGGGCAACAAGACCCGGGAAATAAATTACTACGGAGCCCGATTGGCCCGACAAGCAGCACGGGGGCAAGCTTATATCGCGGGCTCGGTGGGACCCGTCACACGGCCCCTGGATACTGATAAAAAAATAGATATGGAAGATTTAGCGGCTATTTTTCAAGANCAGATGGAAGCTTTGCTGGAAGGAGGGGTTGATCTGCTGGTGCTCGAGACTTTTGCTGACCTGGAAGAATTATTATTAGCGGTCCAGGTGGCCCGGCAGGTTGACCCGGATATCTTCATCCTGGCTGAAACTTCTTTTCCCAATAGTGGATTAACTCTGTTTGGCAAAAATCCCTATGAAGTCGGTTTCGCTCTGGAGAAAAGTGAGGCGGATGCGCTGGGTTCCAATTGCGGCACCGGTCCTCAAAGCGTCCTGGAGACCATCAAGAAAATGGCCCGGGTCACCCGGAAGCCTCTTTCGGCCATGCCCAATGCGGGTTTAGCTCAGTTTGTCAACGGCAAATTTTACTATCCTTTTAACCCCGAGTATTTTGTCCGCTATGGCCAGAAATTGCTCCAGAGTGGAGTCAAAATTCTGGGTGGTTGTTGTGGNACAACCCCTGAACATATCCGGCAGATGGCCGGCGAGCTGAAGGGGCTTAAGCCCCGGTCCCGAAGCATTTCTCTTATCGGTCCAGTGACCACCACAGCTCCTCCGGTATATGAAGAGACCATTACCACNCAGTATAAAAAAACGCTGGAGGAGGGNTTTTCCGTCTCGGTAGAGCTTGATCCACCCAAGGATCCGAATATTGATAAGTTTTTAAAAAAAATAGAAAAGATTGCCCCTTTTGTCCAGGCTTTTAATATTTCTGATTGTCCCATGGCNCGGGCCCGAATGTCTTCTATTGCTACGGGAAATATTATTCAACGGCAGCTCAACAAAGAAGTGATTATCCATTATACCTGTCGGGATAGAAATATCCTCGGCATTCAGTCCGATTTGCTGGGGGCGGCAGCACTGGGACTAAACAATATTCTAACTCTGGGAGGAGATCCGCCGGCAGTCGGTGATTATCCTTTCGCCACGGGAGTGTATGATTTAACTACTGAAGGATTGGTTCAGTTGTGTTCCGCTCTCAATCATGGCCGTGATCTGCTGGGGAATCCTTTAGGCAAGCCGACCCAATTTTATATCGGGGTAGGTTTTAATATTAATGATCAATCCCCGCGGGCTTTTGAGGCCTTAATAAAGAAAATCGACCAAGGGGCCCATTTTATAGTCACCCAACCTGTTTTTAATATTCCAGCCTTTTGGTCCAGCCTGGAAAAACTTAAACAAAAGAATATTCCGGTGGTGGTCGGAGCTTTGCCTCTGACCTCGTTTAAGCAAGCTGAATATCTCCATTATGAAGTTCCGGGAATTGTTATTCCCGAAATATTTCTGGCGCGTTTAGAGAAGCTCAAGGCTAAAGAGGCGGAAAGAGAAGGGGTGAAAATAACGGTGGAGATAATNAAGGAGCTAAGGCCGGCTGTTAACGGGATTTTGCTGATGATTTCTTTTAATAAGCTCTATCTTCTGGAAGAAATTATGACTAAGATATAGGGGGAAAGGAAATAATCAGGAAAATAAAGGAGGTCTAATGAAAAAAATTGCCTGGTTAGTATGTTTTATATTTTTGTTGGGAGGGGTTCTCCAGGCAGATTATCTGATTAAGCAGAAATCCCATACCGATGCCATCTCCATGATGGGCCAGACCCAACCAGCCAGAGATGATGAGGTGGAAATCTGGATTAGCGATGATCTGAATAGGATGGCCACCCATTCCTCCAAACAATCGACCATCATCGATCTGACCAAGAAAGTAATGTATCTGGTCAATCATACCAACAGAACTTATGTGGAAATGCAATTACCAGTGGATATTACGAAATATCTACCTGACGAAATGGCTCAAATGGTTGGCCAGATGGTCAACTCGATTACAGTCCAGGTGACCCCAACCGGCAAGAAAAAGAAAATTGGTCGGTGGGATTGTGATGAATATGACGTGGTGATGGATATGATGATGATGAAAGTGAACATGAAGGTCTGGGCGACCACAGATGTTCCTTTTTCCTGGGAGAAAGTATCCAAGGAAATGATGGCTCAGGTGATGGCGGCCCAACTGCGGTTGAATGAGCAGGCTCTCAGTGAATTCCAGAAAATCAAAGGCCAGTGGATTGCTTCGGAAACAAGCATGAGCGTGATGGGGAACACGGTCCGTTCGACGACGGAAGTGGTTGATATTACCAAAAAAGACGCTCCGGCAGGAGTCTACCACGTTCCGGATGGTTATACGAAGAAAGAGAAATTAAGCATGGAGGACCTCCAGAAACGCTGAGCCAAGANTCCTAGTCTGTGAATAATTAAAAGAGAGAAGGCTTGCTGTTTTCTTCATCCTCAAAAAGAGGCAGGAGAAGTTGGTGGATATCTCCTCCCTCCTTGGAAGACGATAAATCATCGCCTCGCCGTTGAAAAAGATCTATATCAGCCCGGGCGAATAGATCGCCAGCCTCTTCTCCCCCTGAAGCCGAGTGAAGTCCCACCGTCAGCTGAATAGGTAAAATCTTTTTCTGAGAGTGGGCCTCTGCCAGAGCTTGTTCCAGACGTTGCTGGACCAATCGGGCTCCTTCTTCATTGGTATGAGGCAGGAGGATGGCAAATTCATCCTCTCCAAGGCGAAAGACGCTATCAACCTTGCGAACCTGTTCAACGAGGAGGCAAGCCAGGCTTTTAAGAAGATTATCGCCAGCTTGGTGGCCGTATTCTTCGTTTATTTTTTTGAATTCCTTAATATCAAGAAGAATCAGGGCCAGCGGCAGGTTATAGCGTTGACTTCTTTCTATTTCTCTGGTTAAGACCTGTTCAAAATAGGAGCGGTTATAGACCTGAGTCAGGGGGTCGAGTCGGGCCTGTTGCCGAAGTTTATTCTGGAGGTAGATTCTTTCCACAGCCAGGCCGGTTAAATCGGCGATGGCCTCCAGCAATTTGAGTTGAGAAGGAGTAAAGGGATCTTTATCACTGGTATTGATTAGCTCAATAACCCCGATAGTTTTGATGGGAGTTCGAAAAGGGACACTGAGAATCGATTGTATTTTTGATCCCAATCGGCTGGCTATTTGCGGTGAGATCCGGGGATCGAGGTTAGCCTCGGTTAGGAGAAGCGGACTCTCATGATTAAAAACCCAGCTGGCTACTCCTTCATCCTGGCCAAGGCGAAGATTGGTAATCCGCTGACTATGTTCACCNAAAACAAGGCGATAGATAAAGCCTTCATTCTTTTTTTTAGGCAGAATTAGAGAGGTCAGACTGGGGGAGAAAAACCGGACAGTTTTTCCCAACAAAAGGTTGAGGGCCTTGTCCAGAGAGTCAAGGTTAATAATTTCCCGCGCAAAGTTGATTAAATTCTTGGCGTCTTCAGCTAAAGACAGCTCATAATTGAAGGGGTGAGATTTATTCATGTCTCACCCCTTCTTCTCTTCAGTTTTCTCTGAAAGAGCCTGGGGCTGCCAATCTTCTTTTTTATGGGGTAGCTGGTCAAGGAAATCTGATTTCACCACCAGGAGATAATTCAAACGGGTATTCTGGAGATAAGCTTTGTCAGAGGAAGACTGGGTTTGGCCTATCTTGAGGGTGATCTCCTTGGTTTTGTTCTCGCCCGCCTCCACCACTAGACTTATCTCAGCCAGGGGTTTTTCCAACCCAAAGTCTTGGAGATTGAAAGGTGGATCAATAAAAGATTCCGCTTCCAGGCTGTCCAGTTGACGAATGAAACTTTCCACTTTTTCATTATCCGCTTTTTCTCCAGAAGGTTCAAATATCCAGTCATTATCTTTATTTTTCTTTAAGGATATGACCAGCCCTTCTTTTTTGATTTTCAGTTCTTTAACTTCCCATGTATAGAAGACAGCTACTTCTTTTTCCCGTAACTCATCTATCTTTTTTTCCAGGTCAGAGATTATCGTATCATCAGCAGAGATTATTTTGGCGGAAAGGGTAGAGGTGGCGTAAAGGGTATCATCCTTTTTAGTGAGATATACAGTGAATTCCTGTTCTTTTTGCGGCAGTTTCAAGCGGATTTGATACTGGGGTTTCTGGAGACCATATTTCTTGAGATCAGCCGCTTTTTTGTCCTCACAGAGAAATTCTTTGGCTTTGAGACTGGAAAGCGAATAGAGAATATTNCTGATTTTACTGGACTGAGCCAGGGATTCAACGGGTGAAACAAGCCACCATTCGTCCTCTCTTTTTTCGGCGCGCCATTTGGTTTGGGGCCCATCAACTGATATTTCTTTAACTTCATCTGTTTCAAAGGAGAAAATATCTTTTTTGCGAAAATCAATGAGTTTTTTCTCCAGAACTGTTTTTATATAACTGGGCAGGAGGACAACTCTCTCCTCATCACTTCGTTTGGCAAATAAGGTCTTATCTAAGGGATTTTCATCTCCGATTTCAATTTTGACTTCAGTATTATCTTTGAATTTTAAAATAATTTCCTGATTCGGTAGGCCGTATTTTTGCAGATCAGTCGGGGTTTCTTCGACAACTCTTTCCACGCGGAGATTGGAGAAATCGTCGGCCAGACGATTAACCTCATACCTGTCAGCAGCAGCGGTTATGGGTTCTTTAATCAGCCAGTCTTCCTCGTTTTCCTTGAGAAACCGGATTGTTTCCTCTCCTCGGGTCAGAATGATTTCAGTCACTTCATCTGCTTCTCGATTGACTAATTTATCTTCTTGTTTTTCCTTTTTGAAAACCGATTCCGAGAGGAAGAAGAAAGCCAGCAGAACAACAAAGGCGATAAAGAGATAGAGAGTTGTTCTGAATTTCATAATGACCTCCTCCTTAGCCAGATTGAAAGACCAATGGTCAGCACCAGGAGGGGCAGGATGATGATGGAGACGAAAAAGAGCAGTCGGCCCTGAGTGGGAGTCATGTTGATAGTCCGAGGATTCTGGGTTTTAGGTTGAATGGAGATTAAATCCTCTTCTTCAGTCAGCCAATTGATAGTGTTCAAGAAAAAGTTCCCGTTACCAGAAAGATTATAGTAGCGATTGGTGACGAAGTCAGAATCTCCAAAGACCGCCAACCGTCCTTCGGGGGTCTTTTCTTCTTCTTTGGCTTTTTCTTCCTGGGAAGATTCACCGGTGGTTTTCTTCTCATTTTCTTCCTGGTTGGCTTGGTCATTAGTGGTTCCTGAGGTGTCTTCTTTTTCTTTCGGCGGAGAGATAGTCGCCACCACGGCCAAGGTGATGGGTCCCCGGACATCTTGGCCCTGATTGAAAGTGACTTCGCGCTGATTGAGCTGTCTCTCTGACCAGGAATTGGGACTGGTTTTAGCCAGGGCTTCCACTACTACTCCTTCGGGCTTTTCTTCAGCCACATTGACCGACCTGGCGTAAGGGAAGAAGGTAGCAAAGCGGAAATTCCGGGTTATAGGGTGGTATTCATATTCACTGACGACGGGCATAAAGTAATCCCCGCCGAGAAGACGAGANACAGTATCCACGACGAGGTCATCCTCGAGCTGGATGCCGAATTCTTTCAAAAATGATTTCAAGCCTGGAGCGGCTTGGGGATCGACCATGAAGAAAACCCGGCCCCCCCGCTTTATATAGTTGCGGATGGTCTCTATCTCATTGGGNAGGAGATCTTTCTGGGGCCCGGGAACAATAAGCAAGGCTAAGTCTTTGGGAAAATTATCAGCCAGAGCCAGAGTGAGTTTCTTGACCTCATAGCCCAATTTTTCCAGTTCTGATTTAACTTGAGAATAGCCGCCGGCTTCACTGTCCTCGATACTGGGTTCACCGTGGCCTTCAAGAAAATAAATGGTTTTTTTCTTCTCCCGGGTCACCTTGATTATTGCGTTGGTGATATCCTCTTCCGAGGTGGTGGTAATCCGGCTTTCTTTGTCGCCGCACTCGAAGATGGAGGTGCCGTCCTCGGTGACTTCATAACGTTTGACCATTCCCGGGTTTTTGTCCGGGTCGATAAATTCGTACTTTATTTTGCCCGAATGATAGGCGTAGATCTGGAGAAGATCTTCCATCTTCGAGCGATTGAAATTTCCTTCGCGGAAGAAGCAGCGAATCATGACTTCCTTATCCAGGTTCTTGAGAACCTGCACGCTTTTATCCGAGAGCGAATGGAGTTTGGCTTCGGTGAAATCGAGGCGATANTGGTGTCGAGCCAGGAAGACATTAATAATCACCACAATCCCCAGGACNAGGATGATCATCAGGAAGAGATTACTGGAATAGATAAAAGATTTCCGCCGGAAACTCTGTTTTAATTCCGAGAGATTGAGCACGAAATAAGTGATTAAAGCCACCAGGCCCAGCCCGATTAAACCCAGGCCCAGATATTTTTTGTAGGTCCAGATGCGGAGAGCAATGAGGCCGAAAATGACCAGGATGNTGCCGACTGTATTGAGATATTTACGAAGAATTTCCATTTTTTACCTCCATCTCCGGGATTGAATCACCGCATGTGTCAGGAAAAGTCCGAGAAAAATGACGCTCAAATAGTAAACCAGATCAGAGGTGTCCANGATACCCCGGGTCATATCATCAAAGTGCTGGAAAAAGGAGAGATAGTTAAGGACATCTCTCCAGAAACCCGTGGCTGAATAAGCGGCCCAGTTGAGCACCCAGAAAAGAAGGAGAGCTCCAAAAGTAAGCATGGCGGCGACAATCTGGTTCTCTGTCACCGAGGAGAAAAAGAGGCCAATAGCCATAAACGAGGCTCCCACGAGAAAGAGACCAAGGTAACCGTTAAGCAGCGGAGGCAGTTCGGGATTGCCGTAGATGAAGGTGAAAAGCACCGGAATCCAGGTAAGGACCAGCATGGTCAGCAGAACCACCAGTGCAGCGGAATATTTGCCGAGGATAATTTGATTGATGGATANGGGAGAAGTAAAGAGAAGTTCCTCTGTTTTTATCTTTTTCTCTTCAGCCAGAAGTCTCATTGAGAGAAGGGGGATAACCAGAAGCAGGATAATGCTGATATTGTGAAATAGAGGGGAAAAGACCATCTGGTTGATGTTTAATTGCTGGAAATAATAAGGATTTTGGGCCATCTGCAGGGATTGGGAGTTGAACCACCAGATGAGGCTATAAAAGAAAAAGCCCACCAGAACGAGAAAAACGGTGATCACCACATAGGCAATCGGGGAAGTAAAATAAGTCTGGATTTCTTTTTTGCAAATTGCCCATATATTTCTCATTTTCGGATGCCTCCTCCGGAAATAACTTTTAGATAGAGATCTTCGATGTTCATGGCGAGGGGTCTCATTTCTTCCAGCCCCAGGTTTTTCTCAACCACCAGACGGGTGATGTCGTCCCGGAGGTCATAACCGGTCGGCCATTCAACCCGCCAACCGCCGTTTTCTTCATGGACTCCCGAAACGTGAGGCAGATTTTGTAAGAGAGTGGTTACTTCCGGGCTTTTCTGACGGAGTTTCAGAAAAACTCCATCTGTATCCAGAAGGGAGGCGGTTAGTTCATCAAGAGAGCCACTAGCCATTAATTGGCCTTCATTGATAATGACTACACCATCACAGGTTTGGGTTACTTCAGCCAGAATATGGGTGGAGAGGATAATAGTTCTTTCTCCTTTAAAAGAGCGGATAAGTTGGCGAATTTCAATGATTTGAGCCGGGTCAAGACCAATGGTTGGCTCATCGAGAATCAGGACTTCCGGGTCATGAATGAGAGCTTGAGCCAGACCTACACGTTGACGATAGCCCCGTGAAATGTTCCTGATGAGACGAGAACGGACAGGAGCCAGACCAACTCGTTCTATCACTCGGTCGATGGCTTTTTTTATTTCAGCGGAGGGGATACCTTTGATTTCGGCCACAAATTTGAGATATCCCTGAACGGTCATTTCGGGATAGAGGGGGACAACTTCAGGCAGGTAGCCGATAAGGCGTTTTACTTTATCCGGTTCCTCGAATACATCAAAGCCAGCTACCCGGGCTTGGCCATCTGTGGCCGGTAAATAGCCGGTGAGAATCCGCATGGTAGTTGTTTTGCCGGCTGCGTTCGGTCCCAGAAAACCCCAGATTTTACCTTTGTCTACCTTGAAAGAAAGATCCTTAATGGCCACCAAATCTCCATATTTCTTAGTAAGATGCTCAACCTCAATCATGCCCTCATCTCCTTCCTTGGTTAGTTTTGATTTCAGTAGTAATCAGAATAATTATTATACAAAAAAATTCATTTATTTGCTTATTACCATTTCCTTCAGAAGAATTCTTAAAAAAATCGGGCCAATGCCCACCCCGCTCGTTTCCGGTAATTGTTTCAGGAGAAAGTAGCCGGGGAAAGTTCCGGACATCATTTTCCTCCGATTGCACTGTCAGCGTCTATTTATCAGCTGGATTTACATTTTCTCCGGTAATGGCAGTCCCATCAATTGCAGAGCAGTGGCCAGAGTTTCTTTTAAGTAATAAACAGTCGCTATCCGCAGGAATTGAATCTGGGCATCTGGTTCGGCCAGAATGGGGTATTTATGGTAGTAAGCATTAAATTTTTGACAGAGGTTAAAAGTNAATTTAGCCAGGTTGGCTAACTCCAGAGAATAAATACTGTGGAGCACTTCTTCATCCAGGTGGGAGGCGAAATAAATGAGGTCCCACATCTCATCGGCTTCTTGAGAAGTAAGCTTATTCAGATCGATCCGGTTGATTTTGTCGGGTGAGATCAGATCCTCAATAATAATATTTTTTCTTTCTTTGAGTTTGCGGAAGATGCTCTGGATCCGAACATAGGTATATTGCAGATAGGGACCGGTTTCACCCTCGAAATTAAGCGCTTCATCAAAATCGAAGATTATAAGTGAGTTGCGGGTGTATTTGAGCATGAAATAACGCAGGGCACCGCAGGCGATCTGGTGGGCGATCTCTTTTTTAGTTTTGGCCGGCAGATCAGGATTACGGTGATCAACTTCTCGATAAGCTTTAGCTTCCAGGCGGTCAAGAAAATCGTTGGCTTTGATTCCCAGACCTTTCCGACCGGAGACTTCATAAAAACTTCTTCCCTCTTGTCCAGGAGGTGGCTGCAGGCCGAGCTCCTGCAGGCTTTGGGGGGAGAGGGCGACCATTTCATAGGAGAAATGAATTGATTTGGCTGCTTCCCGGGTGTAACCCAGCCGCTGGAGTCCCTGGACCACGACATCCTGGAGATAAGATTGTCGGGTATCAATAACGTTATAGACCTTTGAGCCGCCGCCGAAGTGGACTTGACAAGAGGTTGGTTGATGGGTGGTAATCCAGATTGTATGGCCATTTTCTTCGAGGAATGGTTCGTAATAAAAATCAAGACCCAGTAGGCCTAATTTCCAGAGCTGGTAAGCGATGTCCTTGCCGACATAGGTTACAGTTCCGTCAGAACGGACAATCACTTTTTCTTTCTCAGTGCGGTGAGTCAAAGGCATNATCCAGCAGCCTCGGTTAGGGCCTTCCTGGGCCAGGGTAATCGCTTTCTTCTCCTGGAGAAGTTGAAAGGCTTTATCCCAAAACTTAAGGTGGAGAATGCTGCTTTCACAGGGCAGGACATCGTAGGTTATGTCCAGACGTTTCATAGTTTCCAGGTGAGCTCGGGCAATGGTGCGAGATATATATTCAGCCACCCGGGCTTCTTGACCTTCTCCTTCTTCAATTTTCTTAAGATAAATGTTCCTTTTAGCCTGAGCCTCCGGGTTTTCCTGCAAGTAGAGCGACACCCGGGTGTATAAATCCCAACAATAGTCATCGAGTTTTCCGGGTAATGATTGAATTTCTTCCAGGTTTTTCCCTTCCAATTCCAGGAAACCAAAGACAACGTCGACCACCTGGACGCCGGTGTCATCGATATAGTTCTGGACTTCGACATTTTCGCCTTTGTATTTCAAACAGCGAGCTAGCGTATCGCCCAGAACGGCGTTACGCAAATGCCCGATATGAGCGGCTTTATTGGGGTTGATATTGGTATGTTCGATGATGATTTTCTTTTCTTCTACCAGCGGCCTTCTTTCCGACTGGCCAAGAATCATTTCTCCGATAAATTTTTCCCTGTCTAGAAATAAATTAATATACCCACCACCGGCAATTTCCACCCGGTCTATGCCCTCAATTGTTCGGAGCCGAGGNAGGGCCTCGGTCGCGATCTGATAAGGGGCCTTTTTAATTTTCCGGGCCAGTCGGAAAGGAAAGGGAAGAGCAATATCTCCCATTTTCGAGGAAGGAGGCAGGGTAAGTTCCAGCTCGATTTCTTCCGAAGGAAATAGNGGGACCAGCCGGTCTTTAATTTTTTCCTCGAGGGATTTTTTCCATAATCTCATGGTTGGCTAATAATTATATCAAAAAGGGCCAATGGGACAAGTTAAAAAATCCAGGAATAGCTCTAAGATAAAGTTCAGCTTCCACAGAGGAGAGCTCCTTCTTGTTAATAAATTATCCTTGAATACTCGGCTTTTCTATGATATCAAAATAGTTTCAATAGGAGTTTCTCGATGAAGCGTACGCGTCTTTATTCCATTCATAAAAATCTTAATGCTAAAATAATTGAGTTTGCCGGTTGGGAGATGCCCGTGGAGTACACCGGGATAGTTGAAGAGCATCTGGCTGTTAGAACGAGAGCCGGCCTTTTTGATGTCAGTCACATGGGAGAAATCCTGATCTCCGGAGAAGACGCCCTGGAGTTTGTTCAATATCTAACTCCCAATAACGCTGCCAGGCTTTATCCGGGTAAAGCCCAGTACTCAGCCCTGACCACCGAAAAGGGTACTTTTGTTGATGATTTGTTAGTTTATTGTCTAGAGGAAGGTCAGTATCTGCTGGTGGTTAATGCTGCTAACACGGACAAAGATTACCACTGGGTGGCGCGTCATCAGGGAAATTTCAAAGTCAAGGTAGAAAACCATAGTGACCGGGTGACTCAATTAGCTCTCCAGGGNCCCCTGGCCGAGGAGATTCTGCAGCCTTTAATTGAGAATGTTGATCTGTCTCAGCTGAAAACCTTTGCTTTCGCCTGGGGCTCAATTAAAGGAGAAGAAGTTTTAGTCTCTCGCACCGGCTACACCGGGGAGGATGGGTTTGAAATTTATACTTATTCCTCCAACCCTTCCCTCATCTGGGAAACTATTATGAATCAAGGGAAAAGAGCTGGTCTATTACCGGTTGGTCTGGGAGCTCGGGATACTTTGCGGCTAGAAGCCTGCTTACTGCTGTATGGCAATGATATTGATGAAACGACCACCGTTCTGGAGGCAGGCTTGGGCTGGATCGTTAAGTTTAAGAAGGGTGATTTTCTCGGTCGGGAAGTCCTCCTCAAGCAGAAGGAAGAAGGAGTGAAGCGGAAGATAGTTGGTTTTGAATTGCTGGAAAGAGGTATTCCCCGCCCGCATTATCCGGTCTATGTAAATGGTCAGGAAGTCAGCCAGGTGACTTCCGGAACTTATTCTCCCTTTCTCAAGAAGAGCATCGGTTTGACCTATCTGCCGGTTGATTATACCCAGGCCGGCACCATCATTGAGGTGGGGATAAGGGGAAAGAAAGTTAAAGCCCAGGTGGTACCCACACCATTTTATAAACGAGAAAAAAAATAATGGTTCCAAAGTAAATAAGGAGGAGATAATGTATCCAAATGATTATTATTATAGCCAGGACCATGAATGGGTGAAGGTTGAAGATGGTCAGATAGGTGTGGTGGGGATTACTGACTTTGCTCAGAAACAGCTGGGGGATGTAGTCTATGTGGAACTTCCCGAGGTGGGGACCAAGCTTGAATTTCATCAGACACTGGGTGTGGTCGAATCAGTTAAGGCCGTCTCTGATATCTATTCACCGATCTCCGGAGAAGTGATTGAGGTCAATCAATCCTTGAACGAAAACCCGGAGTTGATTAATGAAGATCCTCATGGAAAGGGATGGATAGTCAAGATAAAGATAAAAGATGAGTCAGAGCTACAAAAATTAATGTCAGCCACTGAGTACGAAAAATATATTGAGGGCATCGAAGAGTAATCATCACTCATCTTAAAATTGAAACAAAGGACTAAATCATGAAATACATTTCTCTTTCGCGCCAGGATATAAAAGAAATGATGAAAGTCATCGGGATTTCCCATCCTGAGGAGTTGTTTACTCCAATTCCCGAGAAAATTAGGCATCCAGGTCCTTTGAAGGTCCCGGGACCTCTGTCTGAGCCAGAATTAATTCAGCTTTTCCAGGATATAGCTCATCATCAGAATAATTTTGCTTNTTTTAATAGTTTTTTGGGAGGAGGNGCCTACCCGCACTTTATCCCGGCGGCGGTTGATTATTTAAGCACCAGAGGTGAATTTGTTAGCCCCTATACTCCTTATCAGCCCGAGGTGAGTCAGGGCACCCTTCAGGTGATTTTCGAATTTCAGACNCTCATCTGTCAGTTAACCGGAATGGATATCGCCAATGCTTCTCTGTATGATGGTGCTTCCGGAGCTGCTGAAGCTGTCTTGATGGCCAATCGGATTACCCGACGGCCGAAAGTAATTTTAGCGGCCAGTCTTCATCCCCAGTACCGGCAAACCATCAAGACATATTGTCAGAATATTGGCTTGATAATCGAGGAAATTTCCTATAATGAAGAAGGTCGGATTGACTTGACCAGCCTGGAGCAAATGGTCGATGACCAGACAGCTGCAGTCGTGGTCCAATCACCCAACTATTTTGGAGTGGTGGAAGAATGGGGCCCGGTGTTTAAACTCGGCCGGCAGAAGGGAGCCCTCGGCATTGCGGTAATCGCCGAAGCCCTCTCTTTGGCTCTTCTTCAACCTCCTGGNGCCGAAGGAGCTGACGTTGTCACCGGGGAGGCCCAATCTTTTGGACTGCCCTTGGCCTATGGAGGGCCATATCTGGGATTTATGGCCTGTCGCCAGGAATTTATCCGTCAGTTTCCCGGCCGGATCGCCGGCGAGACCAGAGATGTAAATGGCCAGCGAGGTTATGTTTTGACTCTCTCCACCCGGGAGCAACACATTCGTCGGGAGAGAGCTACGTCCAACATCTGCACTAACCAGGCCTGGTGTGCCCTAAGAGCTACCATTTATCTGGAATTATTGGGACGCCGGGGTCTGCGGGAACTAGCTCAGCAGAATTTTTATAAGGCTAATTACCTCCAGGAAGAACTAGTCAGAATACCGGGAGTCAGTCTCCGGTTCCAGGGGCCTGTGTTTAATGAGTTCGTGATTCAATTACCAGTGGCCCCAGCTCGCCTTGAACCATATTTCCGGGAGAATAAAATTATTCCCGGGCTGACGCTGGAGGAAGATTATCCCGAGTTGAAGAATTGTCTGTTGCTTTGTGCCACGGAGGTTCATCCCAAGGAGACCTTGGACCGATTGGTCAACGTTCTTACTGAAGCAATTGCCCGGGTGAAGGAGAAAGGAGGGCAAGAATGATCAGAGAGCCGTTGATTTTTGAGCTCAGTGACCAAGAAAAGAGCGCTTTTTCCTGGCCGCCGCTTGACGTACCAGCCCGGAAAGAATTGCTGGCCAAATTGCCTTTAAGGGGAGAAATTGATGATTTTCCCCAGGTGTCTGAGCCAGAAGTTGTCCGTCATTTCCATCGCTTATCCCGGACAAATTACTCGGTTGATGAGGGGTTTTATCCCCTGGGTTCATGTACCATGAAATTTAATCCCAAAGTTAATGAAAAAATCGCTACCTTAGCTGGCTTTACCGAAGGCCACCCCTTTCTGCCGGAAGATTTAGTTCAGGGGAATCTCCGGGTTTTAAAATGGATGGAAGATTTATTAAGCGAGATAACCGGTATGGCTGCTTTTACTTTACAGCCGGCGGCCGGAGCGCAAGGAGAATTAACCGGCATGATGCTGATCCGGGCTTACCTGGAGAGTCAGGGAGACCCCCGAAAATATGTGCTCATTCCGGATTCCGCTCACGGTACCAACCCTTCCAGTGCTCATCTCTGCGGTTACCGCGTGATTGAGATTAAATCCAACCAGCAGGGTACGGTTGATCTTGATGCCTTACGGACGGCCATGAATNAAGAAGTAGCCGCNTTAATGATCACCAACCCTAATACTCTGGGTATTTTTGAATCCGACATCTGTGAAATTGCCGATATCGTCCATCAGCAGGGAGGATTCCTTTACATGGATGGAGCCAACATGAATGCTCTTGTCGGCCGCTTCCGGCCAGGGGATAATGGGGTTGACGTTATTCATCTTAATCTTCATAAGACATTTTCTACTCCTCATGGAGGCGGTGGACCGGGTTCAGGTCCAGTGGGGGTTACTAAAAAACTGGAACCCTTTCTGCCCGTGCCGGTTATTGTCCAGGAGGAGGATAAATTCCGCCTGGATTTTAATCGACCCCATTCCATCGGGCGGGTCAGAAGTTTTTATGGCAATTTTCTGGTNGTGGTGAAGGCGTTGGCCTACATCCTGGCCTTGGGAAGTGAGGGATTGAAAGAAGTCTCGGAGATAGCAGTTCTCAATGCTAATTATATTCGCCGGAGTCTGGAAGGTATTTATCATCTTCAATATTCAACGCCGACTCTTCATGAGTGTGTTTTTTCGGATAAACACCAGAAGAAATATGGAGTTAATAATCTGGATATAGCCAAACGGTTAATCGATTTTGGGCTCCATCCCCCCACGGTGTCTTTCCCCCTGACTGTCCACGGGGCCTTAATGATCGAGCCGACAGAGACCGAAAGTAAAAGGGATCTGGATATGTTTATCCAGGCGATGAAGCGGATCGCCGANGAGGCGGTTCACCAGCCGGAACTCTTGAAGGAGGCTCCTCATAGCACCTATGTACGTCGGTTGGATGAGACAAGAGCGGCGCGTCAGCCGGTTTTGCGCTGGCGACCTGAGCCGGAGGAAGAAAAATGAACCAGGAGGAAGAAATAGTCAAATGTCGATTCAGTCACTTATCCTGAATCTCCATCATTTCTGGTCGGAGCAGGGTTGCTATCTGGCTCCCTCCTACGATGTTGAAGTTGGCGCGGGGACGATGACCCCCGATACTTTTTTCCGGGTACTGGATAAACGCCCCTGGAAAGTGGCCTATGTGCAGCCTTCTCGCCGTCCGACGGACGGTCGTTTTGGAGAAAATCCTCATCGTGTCCAGAAGCACTTTCAATATCAGGTCATCATTAAGCCTTCTCCGGATGACATCCAATGGATCTATTTGCAGAGCTTGGAAAGATTGGGGATTAATCTTAAAGAGCACGATATCCGGTTTGATGAAGACAACTGGGAATCTCCCACTATCGGGGCCTGGGGAGTGGGATGGCAGGTATTACTCGATGGTCTGGAGATCACCCAATTTACCTATTTTCAGCAGGCCGGAGGAATAGATCTTTTCCCGGTGCCGGTGGAAATCACTTATGGTATAGAAAGGCTGGAAATGTTTTTGGAAGGAAAAGATAATATTTATGATTTGAACTGGTCAGATGATGTAACCTACCGCCAGTTAAGGTGGGAAGAAGAGCGCCAATTTTCTGAATACAATTTTAATCAGGCGAATCTTGATTTTATTCGAGAATCTTTTAATCANTATCTCCGGGAAGCCAATGATTTAATCAAGAAAGGCCTGCTTTTNCCCGCTTATGATGAGTGTTTGAAATGTTCTCATTTGTTCAATCTTCTTGATGCTCGCGGAGCGATAAGTGTCACCGAAAGGGTGAAACTCATCTCGCAGATTCGTGCCTGTGTGCTGCAGATTGCCCGCCAATATGTCTCTCAGGGAGAAGAGTAATTGAAAGAATTCCTGTTAGAAATTTATACCGAAGAAATGCCCGCTGCTCATATTAAAGCCGGGCTGGCCCAGCTGGAGGAAGGGTTAAAGAAAGAGCTGGCCGCCCATGAGGTGGAATTGGCTGAATTGAAAACCTATGGCACCAATCGCCGCTTGGTTGTTTTTGGCCTACTGGCCCCAGCTCAACAGGATAGAGAAGAGCTGATCATCGGTCCTCCTCGAAAGGTGGCCTTTGACGAACAGGGGCAACCCACACCCACCCTCCGCGGATTTGCCCGGGCCAAGGGAATTCCAGTGAAAGAGCTCGAGGTCATTCAGACAGAAAAAGGAGAGTATGTAGGTACCCGGAAGAAGATAAAAGGCCGGCCCACCTCTCAATTACTGGCGGAAATAATTCCCTCTTTGATCTCTTCTCTTTCCTTTCCCAAGATGATGCGCTGGGGAGAGAATCCCCTGAGATTTTCCCGGCCGATTCACAATATTCTCTGTCTGTTTTCCGGGAAAGTCATTAAGTTTGCAGTGGGTGGCGTTAAAGCGAGTGCCTTCTCCTTCGGTCATAAAGTCCATTCTCCCCAGAAGTTTTCCCCCCGTGATTGGACTGATTATCGCCGGACATTGCGCCAGCAGGTAGTGATTGTGGAGCAGGAAGAAAGAAAAAAAATGATTATAAAACAGATCGAAGCGCAACTGACCGGCTTAGAGGCCGAGATTAATCCGGATGAAGATCTTTTGGAAAAATGGATTTATGATGTTGAGTATCCGTATGTTTTTCTGGGGAAGTTTCCGGAAAAATACCTCAAACTCCCCCTGGATGTATTAAGCACGGCGATGAAAGAGGGACAGAGTCTATTTGCTGTCATTAAAAAAAGAAAGCAATTGCCTTACTTTCTTGGTTTAGCTGATACCAGGAATGATCGCCGGGGATTGATTAAATCAGGTAATGAGCGAGTCCTACAGGCCAGGTTGGAGGATGCCCTCTTTTTCTGGAATCAGGACACTAAAATCTCCCTGGAGGAGAGGAAAAAAGATTTAAGCAAGATAATCTTTCAGGAAACTCTCGGGACCTACCAGGATAAAGCCCGACGATTGGCCAACATTATTGGCTACCTGGCTAAAAAGCTGGAATTACTGCAGGAAAAGAAGGATTTAGTCCTGGCGGCAGAACTNGCCAAGGTCGATTTATTAACTGAGATGGTCCGCGAATTTCCTTCTTTGCAGGGAAAAATAGGAGGATTGTATGCCCGGCAGGAGGGATATCCTCTTCCGGTGTGGAAAGCGATTTATGAACATTATCTTCCTCAGAGCTGGGAGGACCCCATTCCTTCCACCCTCAATGGCTGCCTGCTTTCTTTATCCGATAAAATTGATTCCATTGTTGGAGTAATTGGACTGGGAGTTGACATTTCCGGGTCCAAGGATCCCTTTGGTCTGCGGCGGGAAGCTCAGGGNGTTTGTAAGATTATCCTCGAGAGAAAATTAAATTTCTCCCTGCGACGGCTTTTGAAGAAGGTGATCAAGACCTATGAGAACCGTCTTAAGATGGAGCCCGAACTGCTGGAGGAGAGGTGTTTGGAGTTTTTCCATAATCGCCTGGAATATATTTATTCTCGCCAGGGTTACCGCTATGATTTAATTAAGGCCGCCCTAGGACCGGGAGTGGATAATGTCTATTATTCTTGGCGCCGACTGAGTGCCCTGGATAATCTTAAAGATACTTCCCGTTTCAGCCAGCTTACCCTTCTCGCTAAAAGAGTAAATAATATCCTGCGCGATATTCCACCTTATCGTCTGAACAGCGACCTTTTTCAGGAAAAGGAGGAAAAAGAACTTTATTCGTCATTCCTGATTATCAAGGAAAACGTATCACCATTTATAAGAAAGGGAGATTTTCTAAGAGCTTATCGGATGGTTCTGAGTCTGCAATCACCGATCAATAACTTCTTTGATCACGTGCTGGTGATGGTTGAGGATAAAAAAATCAGGCGTAATCGCCTGGCTTTACTGCAGCAATTAAAGGGTCTGTTTGATGATTTAGCTGATTTTTCTCAGATTGTGATCGAGGGTTAAGGGAAGAGAACTGAAATGAATTTGGGATAGCTACTCTTTTTCCTTAAATTTTTGTAACTCTTCCTCCGGAGCAAATTTCTGTTCCAGGGCTATAATTTTGACTAAATTGCCGGGATAGTTTTGGTTTCTTTTTTCTCCATAAGGATGGAATTGGACCCCGATTTGATAGCGGTAACTTTTTCCAGGATTGGGCGTAAACCAGCGGACTTTCCCCTTCATCAACAGGGGGGCTCTTTCCCCGGGAACGGAAATCGACAGGATTAATTCCTGATTAATTTTTAGCTTTTTCTGGCCGAGAAAGCGGAGACCTCCCCGGCTGATGTCCAGAACAGGGCAGAATTCTTCTTCGAATGTTTTGGCGGCAATAATAAATTTTTTCTTTTTATAATTGACGGTCGCACCGGGGATTTCAAAACGTATGCACGCCCGTCTTTCCAATCCTTTATATTCCATCTCTGGCCTCCTGGATATTTATCCGTTCCCCTCCATCCTTATTAGTTAGCCTCAGCAGGCTTTTAAAACTATATCATAATGATGATAAAAGTCAAAAATAAATTTTAAGAAAAATCTTCTGTTTTCTCGGGTAAAAGTCTACCTGGAAGCCGAAGATTACAGAGAAAAGGTTAAGCTCAAAACGGGGTTCTTGGCATNTTCCAAAACGGGGTCACCTTACTTCTTTACTCTCTTTTTGACTGGTCACAGGAAAACCTGCGTAGATAAATGATATCAGTTATCCCTGTCCCTTAGGGCAGGGTTAACTGCCGTTAGTTTCTTAAATGTAACCAGTTTATCCTTAGGTTAAAATGGGGAACAAAAGATATAGTCAGCAGATGAAACACCCCAGTTTTTTCGCTGGCGAGATAAAAGATTCCCGCAGCTTTTTTCCAAGTGAACCTTGGAGTATAATTTAANCAATGGTTCTCTCAGCCGGTTTAGTCATAGTTCGCCGGGAAGGTAATCAGTGGAAGTTTCTTCTCCTCCGGGCTTATCGCCATTGGGATTTTCCCAAAGGAGAAGTGGAGGAGGGAGAGGACCCTTTTCAAACAGCTTTACGGGAAACAGCCGAAGAAACAGGCTTAACCAGTTTTAAATTTCCCTGGGGAAAGGAATATAAAGAAACTGAACCCTATCGAGGAGGGCAGAAAATAGCCCGCTATTNTTTAGGACTAACTNGGAAGCCCCAGGTAACATTGAAAATTAGCCCCGAACTGGGGAGACCCGAACACCATGAATATCGCTGGTTGTCTTATGAAGAGGCAAAAAAGATTGTACCACCCCGACTACAGCCAATTGTTGAGTGGGCCTGGCAGAAATTAAGTTAGACTTTTTCTTCAGGAACCTCGAATAAAAGAATTGTCAGCCAACTTAGTAAAGCTGGTTGAAGGCTATCTTAAAGTTCCTTCGTAATGAGCCGTGAGCTGGCGTTTGCGGACAGCTTCAGGTGTATAGAGCGGTAGCAGAACTGGAGCAATTCGATTGGTTTTAACGCCGGCCTCTTTCAGTTCTTTTTCATATTTAAGCACATGTTCCAGAGTGAGACTTCCCAGCTTGGCTTTTTTGACGTAGTCGGCTGCATTACGTCCGGCTCGACGGCCGAAGACGTTATAATCCAGAACGGAATTACCCATCAGACGGTTACGACCGTGAACACCACCNGAAGCTTCCCCAGCTACATAGAGTCCGGGTATGGAAGTCTCAGCCTTTTCATTAATCTCAATTCCTCCATTCTGGTAGTGGAGGGTGGGGAAGATGAGCATCGGTTCTTTGGTGATGTCAATACCGTAGCGGTTAAACTGGCGGAACATCGCCGGGAATTGTTTTTTGATATATCCTTCTCCCTGCAGCATTTCAATCAGGGGGGAATCAAGCCAGATACCCACCCGACCGCTCTGGGTGGTAATGCCGTTTTTCCGGCCGAGACATTCTCTGATAATTGCCGCCGCTTCAACATCCCGCGGTTCTCGAGGGAAAACAAAGAGTTCACCNTCTTTATTGATTGGCTGTCCTCCGGCACCGCGGATCTTTTCTGTGATCAGAAAGCCGGCGATTTGTTCTGGATAAACGGCCCCGGTGGGATGGTACTGGACTGAATCCATATAAAGAAGATTGGCTCCCGCCCGGTAAGCGATGATTAGTCCGTCACCCGTGGCTCCGTAATGATTGGTCGTGTCAAATCCTCGAATATGCAGTCGGCCGAATCCCCCGGTAGCAATGATGGTGGCTTTCGCTTTCACCGTGAAATATTCTTCTGTCTCCATATTATAGAGNATGCCGCCGGCGCACTGACCTTTATCATCGAGGAGTAACTCGACGGTGGGCATGAACTCGAGAACTTCAATCATGTCCGGATGGTTCCGGACTTCATCCATCAGGGTTCGCATAATGATTGCCCCGGTATAATCCCGACAGGAGTGCATTCTTTTGCGGGAAGTACCGCCACCGTGGAGTACCTGCATGGTGCCATCGGGCATTTTGTCCCAGACCACACCTAGGTCTTCGAGCCACTTAACGATTTCTGGCCCATCTTCGGTTAGAGCGCGGACCAGTTCAGGTTTATTATCGAAATGCCCGCCGCCCATGGCATCAAGGTAGTGCCGGGTAGGGGAGTCCTGGGGCATATCCGCGGCCTGCATCCCTCCCTGGGACATCATGGAGTTGGCATCTCCCAGGCGGAGTTTAGTGGAAATGATTGATTTAGCTCCATTTCTCATGGCTTCAATGGCCGCGGCACAGCCACCGCCGCCTCCTCCAATAATCAGAATGTCGGTTTCATAATCAGGATTACTCAGNTCGAATTTTTTNGGATCAATCCGACTGTGTGATTCCAGGAGGTCTGCTACCTCGGCGGTCAGGAGTTCTCCTTTATTGGGCCCCACCCGAACTTTCCGCCTGGCATCAGGTTTGTAGTCGGGATGATACTTCTGGAGAACTTCTTCTCTTTCTTCAGCCGACATTGGGGGGAAAACAGGTTTCCCGGATTTAGCCAGTTCAAAGCGTTTGGCCCGGGTTTGGGCGACTTTTTCCAGCGAAGGTTTCATATATTCTGGATACATTTTTTACTCCTTCTTAATATTTATTCCATATCTCGTTCATAATAGAGTTTTTTCAGCTCTTCGCGGCTCATTTTCATTAATTTTTCATATTCTGAATCATATTTATGGGCCTTGATTTCTTTTATTCTTTCCTCCAGGTGCTGGCTCTTCTTGTTTAAATACCGCCCATAGAGTCGCTTGGCTAAGAGGCCAACATTAAACTGGACTATTTCCGCCGGGCAGCGAATGGCGCAAAGGCCGCAGCACAGGCAATCAAAAGAGAGGTCCATTACCATTTCGATATCACCGCGTTTGGCGGCCTGAATGTAATCCATTACTTCCAGGTCCTGAGGACAGGCTTTGGTGCAGGTCGCACAGGCCACACAGCGGAAGATTTCAGGATAGAGCAGTTGAAAGGTTTCCACAGTTGGCTGGAGTTTTTCGAGATCGTAGATGGCTTTTTTCGCTGGGATGGCCGGTAATTGAGCCAGCCACATCCCTTCTTGAACGAGAGTTGTACAGGCGAGACCGGTGTGAATTTTAAAGTCACCGGGTAGACGATAAACTGTGGCACAGGCTCCACAAAATCCTTCCCGGCAACCAGCTCCTCTTTTAATTTGATAACCCGCATACTCAATTGCCCCCATGATGGTTGAGCCAGCGGGGACTTTGTGTGCTTTGCCCATGATATAAACCGTGACGAATTCAGTCGCGGGCTCTGACGACTTCCTGGTAGTCTTATCCTGGTTTTGGGGGGAGCTTTCTCTTTGTCCCATGTCTTGCTTCATGTTTATCCTCCCTGTTTAGAATTATAAGGGGAATCAGCCTGACCAAATTGTTTTATTGATGAAGACGAATTCATTGGTTATTCCCCGGAGGGGGGTCCTCCATTTTCAGGTAATTCCAGTTTACCGAGTTTCCGGATATGATCGGTAAACTCATTCATGACGTTGACAAATTTTTTCCCCTCAGCCGCTGAGACCCATTCCAGTCGTAGCCGGTCGGGGTCGATACCGAAATCTCCCAGAAGTTTTTTAAGTAATTTTATGCGGCGGAGTGTTTTATAATTTCCATCCTGGTAATGGCAGTCTCCTGGATGGCAGCCACCAATAAAAACACCATCAGCCCCCTTTTTGAAGGCCCAGAGCACGTGCTGGGGATCAACGCGAGAGGAGCACATTACCCGGATGATCACACTGTTTGGCTGGTATTCCATTCTGGAAGTTCCGGCTAAGTCAGCCCCGGCTGAGGTGCACCAATTACAGGCAAAACAAACTATTTTTGGTTCGAATTCAGCCATTTTGTCTATTTTTCTCCTTCCAAGATGGTATCGACCATGGAAAGTATTTGTTCATCGGTGAAATTGCGCTGCTGCGCAGCGCCGGAAGGACAGGCCGCAATACAGGCACCACATCCTTCACACAAAACTTCATTGACAATGACCACTCCTTTTTGTTCATCGAAGATACGGGCTTCGTAGGGACATTGGGGAATGCATAGTTTACAGCCACTGCAGATTTCTTCATTGACTTCAGCGACGATTGGATCATGAGTGAGTTCATCAGAGGAAAACATAGCCAGAACCTTACTGGCTGCTCCACTAGCCTGAGAAACTGTTTCGGGAATATCTTTTGGTCCCTGGGCTACTCCAGCCAGAAACATACCGGAGACCATGCTTTCCACAGGTCGAAGTTTGGGATGGGCTTCNGAAAAGAAGCCATCTTTATCCACGGAGATTTTTAAAATTTTGGCTAACTCAGCTGCTCCGCGAGAAGGACGAATGGCCATCGCCAGGACGACCATATCAGCTTCGATTTGAATATCCTTTCCGGAGAGGGTATCCACTCCCCAGACGATAACTTTGCCGTTCTCCTGGAAAACTTTGGATACCTTGCCCCGGAGATAGACGACNCCATCTTCTTCAGTTGCCCGTTGNACAAATTCCTCGTAGCCTTTGCCGCCGGAGCGGATGTCAATGTAGAAGACATATGCCTGNCCGTCAGGAACATGGTGTTTGTAGAGCATAGCGTGTTTGGCGGTGTACATGCAGCAGATTTTGGAACAATAAGCATTATGGAGCTCCGGATCGCGGGAGCCGCAACATTGAATAAAAACGACTTCTTTGGGAACCCGGTGGTCGGAAGGACGAAGAACCTCGCCTTTAGTTGGCCCGGAAGCTGACAGGAGTCGTTCAAATTGCAGACCATCCAGCACATCAGGGATCCGGCCGTAACCGTATTCGGCCATCCTTTCTTTTTCATAAAGATCGTAGCCGGTGGCGACAACAATAGCTCCGACTTCTTCTTCGATGATTTGAGGTCTCATATCGTAGTTGATGGCCTTGGGTTCACAGACATCAATACATTTACCACAGGCAATTGGCACTAATCCCGGACAGTGATCGCTGTCCAGGGTGTAGGCCGCGGGAATAGCCTGGGGAAAGGGAATGTAAATAGCTTTGCGGCCGGTGAGTCCCAGATCAAACTCATTGGGGACGACGACGGGACAAACGTCGGCACATTCACCACAGAGAGTACAGACATCCGGGTCAACGTAGGTGGGTTTTTTCAGGATTTTAACCTTAAAATTCCCGACAAAGCCGGAAATTTCCTGAACTTCACTATATGTCAGGAGTTTTATGTTTGGATGTTTGGAGACCTCAACCATTTTGGGAGTAAGAATACACTGGGAACAATCAAGTGTCGGAAAGGTTTCTGACAACTGAATCATATGTCCCCCGATAGAGGGACTCCTTTCCACCAGAATTACTTCATAGCCTCCGTTGGCGATATCCAAGGCAGCTTGGATACCGCTTATCCCACCACCAANAACCAGCGCTCTTTTGGTAATGGGGACACTGATCGGCTCCAGAGGGATGTTCCGTTGGACTTTTTCCACGATACTTTTAGTTATTTTGATGGCTTTGGTGGTGGCCTTGGCTTTATCTTTATGGACCCAGGAACATTGTTCACGAATGTTGGCAATTTCACACTGGTAGGGGTTAAGACCAGCCATATTNGTGGCTTTACGGAAGGTTGATTCATGCAGAGTTGGTGAACAACAGGCAACAACCACGCTATCCAGGTTTTTTTCTTTGATCGATTCAATAATTAATTTTTGTCCCGGGTCAGAACACATATAGACATAATCGGTCGCGAGAACTACTCCTTCATGTTTGGCCAGAGTAGCGGCTACTTTTTTGACATCCACTGTTCCCGCGATATTGATACCACAATGACAGACAAAAACGCCGGTTCGTTTCTTATTTTTCATGTCTAGCCTCTCAGGGAGATGTTTTTATATTCCACTTTCAGTTATTTCTTTGCTTTTGACTTTTTCGCTGTTGGCTTCCCTTTCTCTTTTTCATCCTCAGCCAGAATTTGGAGTCCGTATTCNTACCCTTTATCAAAAGCTTTAAGGTTAAGCTCCAGAAATCGATCGGGCACAAGTCCAGGAAGAGCCTTTTTCATCGATTCGGGTTTAACGATTTTGGTCACCGCGGTGAAAAAACCCAACATGACTAGATTGGCGATGATGCGATTGCCCAACTCTTCAGCAAAACGAGTGGCGGGAATGGCAAAAAGTTTTATTTTACCCCGTGTAGGACGAGGTTTGACCAGGTCCTTGTCGATAATCAGAATACCGTCTTCCCGTAGTTCCGGTTCGTATTTATCGTAGGCTTCCTGGGACATGGCTACCAGAATTTCCGGCTGGGTAATGTAAGGGTAGAGGACGCGGTCTTCTGAGACAACCAGTTGGGAACTACAGGCACTTCCCCGGGCCTCAGGCCCAAAGCTCTGATTCATGGTGGCGTGTTTGTTGTCATAAAGAGCAAGGGCTTTTCCGGTGATCAGCCCACACCGGATAATTCCCTGTCCACCGAATCCAGAAAATCTAATCTCGGTCATTGTTAATTCTCCCGTAAAGTTGATAATCATCTCCCAGAACACGGGTAAAGTGTTGATTCATGGCATCGAGAAAAGTGGGCTTGTCTTTCTCAACAAATTTGCCGACAACTATTTTTCCCTGAAAGGAGATATCTAACAGTCGGGTATCCGCCCCATGATGTATTTCTGAATTATCATAATAATAACGCAGAAGGTTGAGACCATCGCCCAGACGATTTCGTCGGGCATAAAGAGTCACACAGGGAGTGATAACTTCAATNAAGGAAAACCCTTTTCTCTGGAGAGCTTCCATAATGGACATTGTTACTCGACGTAGATGAAGTGCGGTCCAGCGGGCGACATAAGTGGCGCCAGCAGCTTCCATCAGGAACGGTAGGCTGAAAGGAAATTCGAAGTTTCCATAGGGAGCGGTCGAGGCATTGGCTTCCAGAGGAGTAGTGGCGGCCACCTGGCCCCCGGTCATGGCGTAATTAAAATTATTGACACAGATGACCACAAGATCCATATTACGGCGGGCGGCATGAATGAGATGGTTTCCGCCAATACCGGCCAGGTCGCCATCGCCGCTGAAAACGACAACTTTAAGCTCAGGATTGGCCAGTTTGAGTCCGGTCGCAAAGGCCACTGGCCGACCATGGGTGGTATGGAAGGAATCAAGCTTAATATAGCCAGCCACGCGACCGGTACAGCCTATTCCTGAAACAACGGCGACTTTATCCAGATCGAGCTCGGATTTTTTCAAGGCTTCCGCAAAGGAAGTTACCACTGTCCCGATGCCACACCCCGGGCACCAGATATGGGGAATCCGGTCCATGCGGAGCAGATCTTCAATGGGATTTCTTTCTTCAAATCTATCTTCGGCCTTCATTTGACTGCCTCCTTAATAGCATTATAAATGTCTTCGGGGTTGTGGACCCAACCACCGCAGTGAGGAACATGAATGACCTTGGCCTGGCCACCGGCACAGCGCTCCACTTCATAGACTATCTGGCCGTAGTTGATTTCCGGGACGACAAAAGCCCCTACCTTAGAGGCGAGTTCTCTAATTTTCTTTTCCGCAAAAGGCCAGACGGTGATCAGCCTTATGGTGCCGACTTTGATCCCTTGCTGGCGGGCTTTCTGGACGGCGCGGGTAGCCACGCGAGAAGTGATTCCATAAGAGATGACAATAACTTCAGCGGTGTCTATTTCATCTTCTTCCAATTTAATAATTTTGTCAGCATTCTTTCTGATTTTATCGCAGAGATGACGGACGCACCAATCCTGGCATTCAGCGTTGATGACAGGATAACCTCGTTCGTCGTGGGTCAATCCAGTGGTATGAAAACGATAACCATCACCGGCTTTGACCATAAAGGGAATGCCATCTTTGTCCAGCTTGTAGGGGAAATATTCTTCTTTGGGACCGGTGTACCATTTTCTCTCCACTAGTTCGATTTCCTCAGCCGGGGGAATAACTACTTTTTCATGCATGTGGCCGACACACTCGTCAGTCATGATAAAAGTGGGGACCCGGTATATTTCAGCCAGGTTAAAGGCTTCAATGGTTAAATCGAAACATTCCTGGGGAGAATCCGGGGAGAGAGCAATTATTTCATAATCACCATGCGATCCCCAACGAGCCTGCATAATATCTTGTTGACCGGTGAGTGTGGGTAAGCCTGTCGAAGGGCCGCCTCGTTGAACGTTGGCAATGACCAGCGGAGTTTCCATCATGCAGGCCAGACCGATATTTTCCTGCATCAGGGAGAACCCAGGTCCGGAAGTAACAGTCATGGCTTTTTTGCCACCCCAGACAGCCCCGATAAGAGCGGCAATTGACCCGAGCTCATCTTCCATCTGGATGAAAACACCACCAACTTTTGGGATTCGGGCGGCGAATCGCTCGGCTGTTTCGGTGGAGGGAGTGATGGGATAACCGGCGAAGAAACGGCAGCCTGCGGCCAGAGCTCCTTCGGCAATGGCGTAGTCCCCATCCAGGTAATGAACTCCAGTTAACACTCCCTTAGGGTCGGCTTTCACTTTTTTCACGGTCTTCCTCCTGTTTTAGGGTTACAAAAATTGCAAATTCAGGGCAAATAGCTTCACAGAGCTGACAGTAACAACACTCATCCTCATTTTTGACATAGGGAGGATGATACCCTTTGATGTTAAATTCATCGGATAATTCCAAGACATCTCGAGGACAATACTCAACACAGAATCCACATCCTTTGCAGCGGTCTTTGATGATGTGGATTCTACCTTTTTTGGGTTTTAAATTTCCAAAATATATCATGGCTCCCTCAGATTAAACCTTTGGATTTTAAGATGGGTTTTGGATCGATATAATGCAAATCAAGTCGAAGTTTCTCTTCTGAGCAACCCAGGGCCAGGGCCATTAATTGGGTGAAATAAAGAATCGGAACGTGCTGAAATTCAGGATATAATTTGCTGGTTTCTTTTTGCCGGGCATCCAGGTTGAAAGCACAGAGAGGACAGCTGACCACCACTACTTCAGCTCCCAGCTGGCGGGCGGAATTAAGAATTTGATAGGTTCGTTCAGCCACGATATTGGGGTTATCAACGGTTTTGTAAGCGGCACAACATTCTGTTTTATAGGGGAAGTCGATGGGTGTTGCTCCCAGGGAAGCGGTCAGATCTTCCAGAATCTGGGGGTTTTCGGGATCATCAATACCGATTTCACGGGGTCGGATAAGATAACAGCCGTAATAGCTGGCTACTTTGAGGTCCTGCAGGGGTTTAACTGTTTTCTGACGAATGGTCTCGAAGCCAATCTTGTCTTTTAAAATTTCCAGGAGGTGGTAAACATCAACATCGCCTTCGTACTTGGTTTCTTCTTCATACATGAGGTCGTTAAGAGTTGATAAAGCATCAGCATCCGCCCGGACTCGCTCATTAGCCCGTTTGAGGGTGTTGAAACACATAGCACACATGGTCATAAGAGAATTGGATTTGGCTTCTTTTGTTCGAATTAGAACTCGAACTGGAGCAAGATGGTGAATAAGATCATCAGTAACGAGAGAGAAGACTGTTCCACAGCAATTCCATCTTTCTAGCTCTTGGACTTCAATCCCCAGTTTGTCCAGGGCACACAGGCCCGCATCCTCAAAGTTTTTAGCTTGATTTTTCAGAGTACATCCAGGGTAATAAATGAGTTTCATTATAACCATTCCTCTTTATAAATTTTTTAATATGAATCATGGCCGAAATAAGAGTATGAAACCTAGGAAGTAAACTTACGGAAACTGCTGATCAGGGCGATTGGGGGTACCTGACATTTAACTTCGGGAGAAAGATTTTCCAGAGGGAGGTGGTCGGCGCGCTTGCGGAGAAGAATCTGGCGGATGGCTTCGATGACTTCCGCGATTTTTATACCGCGGGGACAGCGCACGTTGCAGGTCATGCAGGAAGCGCAAACCCAGATGGATTTGGAATGCATAAGTTCATCTTTAAGACCGAGCTGGGCATAACGGATAATTTGATTAGGAAGAAGATCCATATCAGAGACAGCCGGACACCCGGCGGAACACTTACCGCATTGGTAGCAGGCGAGGAGGTTTTGACCACTTAATTCCTGGATTTTAGCTACAAATAAATCATTAATATTTTTGCGGGAAATGTTGATTCTCATTTGAACCAACCTTTCAATAATAAATTTATGAATTCTATGAAATTCAAAGAACTCATATGATGGGAAAAAACATTAAAGTAAATCACAAATCCCAGCCGGTGTCAAGGGAAATAAGTTGAAGAAAATTAAATATTTTTACGGAATTTGGCTCTTTGAATCGGCCTGGTTCGACCTAACCAGAAAAGGAGGATCAGCGCCCCGGAATTAAGTATGATCAGGTAGTTTATTACCCGATTTAAACCAAAGAGGGGAATGATCAAGGAGGAAACGCCCAGGGCGCCGGCAAAAGAACCCAAGAGGTCAAAAGCATAACTGAGCCCCATGTGGGTTTGAGTTTGCAGGTAGAGACGGGTGGCGGTGATGAAAATGTCACCTCCCAGGTAGCCCAGCACGAGAAAAGCCCCATAGTAGAAAAGGACACTGCTGGAGTGATGGAGTATCCATAAGATGACTCTCAGGATAATAATCAAGGCGGCCAGGAGAAGAAAAAGGTGAGTGGAAAAATTCCTGGAGATCCTCTGGCTCACCAGAGCCCCCAGATATAAGCCGAGCATAAAAGTTGAAAAGAGTAAGGCGATGGCATGGTAAAGATAACCGAATTTTGCCTGGAAGGAGATGATAAGTACAATTTCGGTGACAATTGAAGTGAACCCCATGCAGATTAAAGGAAACAGGGAAAAATAGACTCTTTTCCTGGAGAAAAACCAGAGGAGGAGAAGAGTGGAGAAAAGGAGAATTAAAGGAAAATCAAGAAGCCACCAGTTTCCCTGCCGAGCCAGAAAGGAGAAGACAGAGGTCTCATAGTGGGAAAACTGTTTACTCCAGAGAAGAGCCGTAAAAAAGTAACAAATGGGTGTCAGGTCGGTATTAAACCGAGAAGTTTTTGCCTCCAGGGCCCGGGAAAGCATCTCCAGACGGAGAGGATTAAGGCGGCTATTCAGATAGCTTTTGGTGAGAAAGCGAGGGGCAATTTTATAGGTCTGGAAAGTTTCACTGAGATAGGTTGGCTTCAGGTTGATGGTTGTCTCAGAAGCCAGGTAAATATTGGATCCGCCGGGAACTACTCTAACGGTGGCAAAGACCTGCTGCAAAGTGTGATAGAGTGAGGTGAGGAGGAGCTGGCGTTCGGTGGAGATATAATTTTCCGATGAGCTGACTCGAAAAGAAAATACTCCTCCCGGGAGAAGCCTTTTTTTAATAAGTTGAAAAAATTCCAGGGTATAAAAACGATTTAGTTGAGCATTGATTGGGTCAGGTAAATTGACAATGATCACATCATATCGGTTAGTGGTTTTCCGGAGAAAAGCCCGTCCATCAGTGAATTTCAGGTTTATCCGGGGAGAATTGAAGGATTGGCGTTCTTCCGGGGGAAGATAGTGGAGACCCAGCTCAATCAGTTCGGGATCAATTTCCACGTAGTCGACCTGCGAGAACGGGTATTTAAGGATTTCTGTAACCGGTCCACCCAGGCCACCTCCAATAAGGAGAATATGCCGGGCTTCCGGTCGTTGACTCAAAGTAAAATGAATGATCTCTTCAGCGTTTTCCCGGTCAGGAAAGCTAAAAAAGAGAGTATGATTGGAGTACATGGTAATTTGTTCTTCTGAGGCGATGACTCCCAGTTTGCCGTAAAGGCTGTCCTGACTGGCGACAAGGGTAAAGGGGGCCCAATATAATTTTTCAACCGGAAAATCTCCCAGAGTAAAGAAAGCCAAAAGAGCGACTACGCCTAATCTCAGCCAGAGCTGGTCGCGGAGTGGCCAGAAGGTAAAAGACACCACGCAGGTGAGGAGGCCGATTAAAGTCAAACTTTGCCAGTTGGAGAGATAAGGTAAAGTAAAAAAATAGACCACCGTTCCCCCGACAAAGGAACCAAGAGCTTCCCGGAGATATACTTTTTCCAGTTGGCCTTCCAGATAATAAACATTCCAGACAAAGAGGACTCCCAGGGGAAAACCGAGGAAAAAACAATAAACAAGTGAAGCCAGGAAAAGAGTGAAGAGACTGGCCGGTTCTCCGGGGTGAAGAGAGAGGATNAAACGGGAAAGGCGGAGGAGAATAAAGACTCCCACTGTTCCGCCTAGATAAAGGAAATAAGCCCGGAAAAAACGTTTTGTCTGATATTTAAGCCGGGGCCCCAACAGGCTGCCGATGCCTACCCAGAGGAGCCAGGCTCCCAGGCAGAAACCGAAGGTTAATTCATTTCCCTGAAAATAGGCAGAGAATTCACGGAGGAAAATGACCTGGATGGAGAGGGAAAGAAATCCCAGAAGAAAAGGGGGAAAAAAATTCCTCAGCCCCAGATTCCGGGAATGGGTGTCTGGCATTTCGGGCATTTTCCGTTTTTGAGAGAGATTTTGAGGACTTCAAAACCCCATCTTTTGATAAGCAGTTGGCCGCAATTAGGGCAATAGGTGTTTTCGCCTTCATGGCCGGGTACGTTGCCGATATAAACAAACTGAAGTCCTTCCTCTAGGGCCACCTGTCTNGCCCGTTCCAGGGTAGAGATAGGGGTCGGCGGAAGATTCTTCAGAAGATACATGGGATGGAAGCGGGAAAAATGGAGGGGTACGTCAGGACCAATTTCTTTCTTCAGCCAGCGGGAAAGAGTTCTGATTTCCTCGGGAGAATCGTTTAGGGTGGGGATCACCAGATAGACTATTTCCAGCCAGGTTGAACTGGCACCAATGAGCTTAATTGCCTCNAGAACAGGCTGAAGTTCGCCGCGGACATACTTATCGTAAAAAGTCTGGGTGAAGGCTTTGAGATCTACTTTGATGGCGTCGACAACATCAATTAGCTCTGCCAAGGGTTCCGGATTAATGTGACCGCCAGTAACCACGACACTTTTCAGACCGGCCCGCCGGCCCAATTTGGCTGTGTCCACCATATATTCAAAGAAGACCACCGGTTCGGTGTAAGTGTAAGCAATAATCGGACAGTTGTACTTTTTGGCGGTCTCTATGACCCTCCGGGGAGGAAAATCGAAATGCTGGACTTGTTCCGGCCGCACCTGGGAAATCTCCCAGTTCTGACAGAATTTACAATTGACATTACAGCCNGCTGTAGCCAGAGAAAGAGTCTGATGGCGGGGATAGAAGTGGAAAAACGGCTTTTTTTCCACCGGATCCACATGGACGGCACAGGCTTTGCCATAGACCAAGGTATAATAGACCCCGGCCGAATTTTCTCTAACCCCACAGTAACCTCTTTCTTTGTCTCCTAGATGGCAAAACCGGGGACAGAGTTGACACTTGATTTCTTTGTCAGGGAGCTTCTCGTAATAGTGGGCTTCCACTTTGGAGAGATTGGGAGGAATGTCAAAGGCGTAGAGGTCTGCACATAGTTCGGGTAAAAGTGCTGGATTAAGGAGAGTTAAACAGGGAGTGACTTGCAAAAATTCTCGACGTTTCATCCTTCAATCTCTTTTATTTCAAAATGACTAGAGGCCTTTCCCAGGCCCATTTTTTCGGCCGTTTTCAGGTAGAAGGGTGGGCGCTCTTCTTCAGCCAGGGTGGGGAGTCCCGCCCGGCGGCGGAGTTGGTCGATTATTTGCCAGCCCACTGTATCAGCCGCTACGGGGTCCAGGCTGAAAATGAGTATATTTTCCCGGGATGTCCAGCGGGGATGGTAAGAAGGTCCCCGGTGGAATTGGACAAGGAGAGCGTCGATAATGGTTAAGCGATGTTTGTTTTTAACCGGGGGAGTGGAAAAGAGTTCGGCCACAAAAGGATCACAATGATGGTCATGATATTTATTGGGATTATGAACAGCACCATAATAATTTTTCAACCCGGCGGTCACCCCAGCCAGACCATGATCCTTGAGAATGGCCAGGCTAATGGAGTGGTGGATAAGTTTTGTCTGGATGACCGAGAAAAGGCTGCCAATATTCTGGGTCATGGTTAATTTATTTTCATAACCCACTCCTNGTGTATCTGTCCCAAAGACACGAATTTCTCCTCGCTGCCGGAGCCGATAGCCAGCTTTTTTTAATTCCCGATTGCTACGGTCCCAGATAATAATCTGGTGCAGCGAAGAGTGGTTCTCCAGCAGAAGTTGGCTTAAGGTCAAAGCGACTTCCGGTCGAGTGGATAATTTTTTGCCAGCGATGGTATTTATTTTAAGGCCGACTTTACCCGGGCGAGGGAATATCCGGTGCAGGGCCTCCGGGAGGGAGACGTTGTCAACCAGGGCTCGGAAAGATTTAATCATGACATTCTTCAGGCGGGTGGTATCCACCTCACCGCTTTTGGTCAGGATATTGCCTCGTCCTATAATGACTGTGGACATCATCAATTTTAAACTACTCCTCATGGGACAAGTTGTCAACGTTGGACAAAAATAGTCTCGGCAGGACTTCATTTACATGATCAGAATGGAAACTGACTTTCTGATGTAAAAGATACATAATGGATTCCGCTCAAGAAGACGGTCTTGATGCTTGGTGATTAGTTGCCGAAAAAATCAGGAAAAGTTGCTCCCTAATGAGAAAATTGGTTAGAATAATTAAAGTCGAGTGATTTTATAAACAAAGAGGAGAATCTTTTATGAGTAGTAAATCAAAAAAGATGGGCTTAATCATTCTATGTCTTTCTCTCAGTTATTTATTTCTCCAGGGAGATGAAACGTCTCCTTCTTTGGATAATTTCCTACCTCAAGTCAAAGGGTGGGCTGTCAAGGGAGAAGTTTTGAAGTTTTCGCCGGAAAACTTGTTTGAATATATTGATGGCGCGGCTGAAGCCTATCTCTCTTATGATTTTCAAGCTTTGATTGCCGCTGAATACCAGAAGACAGGGGGGCCCCAGACTATATCCGTCGAAATATATGATATGGGCAGCACCAAAAATGCCTTCGGTATTTATAGTGCAGAAAGATATCCAGACACCAGATTTATCAACATCGGTCTTCAGGGCTATGAAGAAGATGGAGTCTTGAATTTCTTGAGTTCCCGGTATTACATCAAACTTCTTTCCTTTGAGGACGAGCAGCCAGCCGTCGATGTTCTTCGCCGCTTCGCCACGGATATTGCTCGCCGGATTGGTGAAAGCGGGGAATGGCCAGCTCCCTTGAAAATTTTCCCTGCAAAGGGCAAAGTGGCCAACAGCGAAAAATTCATCCTGAAAAATTTCCTGGGCTATGATTTCCTCCATAACGGTTATCTGGCTTCTTATCGCCTGGATTCCCTGGAATTCGATTGTTTTATTATTGAGGCCCGGGATTCTTCCCAGGCAAAGAAAATGCTGGCTCAATATCTTCAGGTCAAGAAAACAGCCAATCCCCAGTCAATTTTTGAGGGAAAGGCTTTTAAACTGAAAGATCGGTATTATCAGGGAGTTTTTATAGCTCAGCGGGGAAAGTTAATTCTGGGAGTAATGAAGATTCCCGAAGAGAGGGAAGAATTAGGCTTGACATATCTCCAGAGCCTGCTTCAAAATTGCCCTGATTAATCAAAGTTAAAACCTTCTTGTTGGAGATGAAGCTTAACTTTTTCGTATTCCTTCTCCAGCTTTGTTAGAAGTGATTTGATTTTATCCTCATCTTCGTCCTTGCCGGCTTGTTCTAACTCCCAGCAGATTTTTTGCAGGCTTAAAAGACTGAGATTAGCTGAGGCTCCTTTGAGAGAATGACTGATCTCTTTTATCTCCTGATAGTTCTTTGCTTTCCAGGCAGATTTTAGTTCAGGGAGTTTGGTTTTAAATTCATCATTGTAAAGGACAAGTAGTTCCCGGAGAAAGGCTTCATCACCCCCGGTTCTTTCCAAGGCAGAGTTCAAGTCAAATAAAGACGGAGAAAGTGAGTTTTTACGATGTGCCATTAAATACTCCTGGCAATTGTTTGCTTTTGAGGATAGGTGACAATTTGATTCCGCCCCCTGGCTTTAGCCTGATAGAGGGCTTTGTCACAGGCATTGATGAGTGATTGAGGAGAGGCTCGGGTAAAGGCTTCCGAGGAAGTCGCTCCGCCACTTAAGGTAGGCTGGATAGTAATTTTATTTTCCAGTGGAATTTTTAATTTGGCCACGGATTGACAGAGTCGCTGGCTGATTGAAGATACTTCGGATAACCCACAATTGGGGAGAATAATAATTAACTCATCGCCGCCATAACGCCCGATTTGATCATACTGGCGAATATTCTTTTTTAGCTGCCGGGCGATCTTTTTTAACACTTTATCCCCGGCAGGATGTCCATAGGTATCATTGATTTTCTTAAAGTGGTCGATATCAACCAGAATGAGTCCCACGTTTTGCTGTTCTCTTTCAGCCCGGGCCAGCTCGGAGTTTAGTTCGGCCAGAATCTGTCGCCGGGTTTTAATCCGGAGGAGACTATCAGTAGTAGCTAATTTTTCAAGTTTCTTTTGGTAATTCAGGAGTTGCCTTTCCAGAGAAATAATCCTCATTCCCGCCTGAAGTCTGGATTTTAATTCCAGAGGATGAAATGGTTTGGTGATGTAATCATCGACCCCCGCCGCAAATCCGGCGGAAATATCCTGGATCTTATCTCGGGAGGTAACCAGAATAATGTAAGTATACTTCCTTTTCTTCTGATCGATTTCTCTTATTTGTCGGGCTAATTCCGGACCACTCAGACCTGGCATCATCCAATCCAGGAGGACTATAGGGATGCGTTGTTGGCGGAAAACGGAAAGAGCCTTTCGCCCATCTGAAACCACAATTGGTTCATAACCCCAGTCGGAGAGGTTTTTGGCTATTATTCGCTGAGAAATTGGTTCATCCTCAGCTACCAGGACTAACCATTTCTTCTGTCGGTAAGAGAAAGAATTAATATCCATTTGCAGCTAAGATTTCAGATTGGCCATNACTCGAGTAATGACTTTTTCCAGGTCTTCGACTTTCAGGGGTTTGGCAATATAGTCATCCATCCCGGCNGCCAGACATTTTTCTCTATCTCCTTTAAGAGCGTGGGCTGTCATAGCAATAATCGGCAGATGTGACTTGGTCTTCTTTTCCTTTTCTCTTATTTTGCGAGTGGCGGTGAGACCATCCATCTTGGGCATTTGAATATCCATGAGAACAAGATCAAATTTNTCTCTTTCCAGGGCTTTCAGAGCTTCTTCTCCGGTGACCACTGCTTTGACTCGATGTCCCATTTTTTCCAGCAGATTAACGGCCACTTTCTGATTGATAATATTATCTTCGGCCAGGAGAATGGTGTATTTCTCCCGGAATTCGCGGATAGTATGGCGGGTGATAAGGGGTTTTCCTTCCCGGCGTTGAGGTTGGGTGCCCAGGCTTAAGAGAATTGCATCCAAGAGATCGGATTGTTTGATGGGCTTATTTAAATAAGCCGCAATGCCAATTTTTCGACAGAGAGCTGCATCTCCGGGCGATCCAACCGAAGTCAGGATAATCATAACCGGGGAAGGAGTAATTTTCTTTTTTATTTTTTGAGCCAGGGTAAAGCCGTCCATTTGGGGCATATGCATATCCATAATCACCATATCAAAAGGACGTCCTCCTTGAGAGGCAACGTTCAAAAGCCGGAGGGCTTTAGTTGGTGTATCGGCTTCGAGAGGTTTCATCCGCCAGGANGTCAGCATCTCAGAGATAATTTTTCTATTGGTTTGATTATCATCGACTACCAGGACCCGGAGACCGTCAAGGTTATCCATTGATTCTGGAAAGAGGGGTTTGCGCCCCTTTTTGGGCAGAGTGAAGCGCACGGTAAAATGAAAGGTGCTGCCTTTGCGGGGAGCACTCTCCACCCACATCCGGCCTCCCATCATTTCAATGATTCTTTTGGAAATAGTCAACCCCAGACCTGTGCCTCCATAATGGCGGGNGATGGAGCTGTCAGCCTGAGAAAAGGCATCAAATATTTTTTTCTGTTTTCTTGGGGAAATACCAACGCCGGTATCCCTGACTTTAAAATGAAGAAGAACACTTTCCTTGNCCTTCTCAAGTTCTTCCACTGAGACTTCAATTTCTCCTTTAGATGTAAATTTTATGGCGTTATTGACCAGATTAAGAATGACCTGCCGGAGGCGTCCGGGGTCGCCGATAACATCGTAGGAAAGATCAGGCGGGATGCGACATAACAGTTCCAGACCTTTTTTCTGAGCTGCCAGAGCGAGGGAGGCAACGGAGTTATGAACGGTGTCCTGCAGGTTAAAGATCGTGTTCTCGAGTTCAATGCGTTGAGCTTCAATCTTGGAGAAATCAAGGATTTCATTAATAATGTCCAACAATGTTTCTGCGGAATCGCGAATAGCTACCATGTATTCTTGTTGTTCAGGTGTTAAGGGAGTCTGGAGCATTAATTGGGTCATGCCAATTATGCCGTTCATGGGGGTTCTGATTTCATGGCTCATGTTAGCCAGAAACTCACTTTTAGCTCGACTGGCTTCCTGGGCTTTCTGCCGCGCTTCAACCAGCTCACTCACATCGATAAGGTTGAGGATAAATCCTTCATAAGTTTCCTGGCGGAAAATGGGTTGAAGGCGGAAAAGAACAGCCAGTTTATTAAAAGAACCCTCGATGACGACNACTTTCTTTTTTTTCTTTTTCTGAAAANCCAGGGCTTCTTTTTGCAGGGCTTGGGTGGTGGTGCCGTGTTGTAAGATCGTCCAGATTGATTTGCCTATCAGGAAAGATTTGCTTCTTTTAACCTGACGACAGAAATATTCATTAACTTCAATAATTTTGTCTTCGGAATTAACAAAAATTACTCCTTCTTCCATGCCGGCGATCATGGCAGTTAGTTTGGCGGTTTCTTTCTGCAGAGCTTCCTGAGTTTTTTTCAATTCACTGATGTCAACAAAGGATTCCAGGAGATAATCTTCTCCATGAAGTTTAATGGGGATGACTGTTTTAAGGACAGTTACTTTTTTCCCCTGACCATCGGTGATTTTAGTTTCCTCATTGCTGACCAATTTATTTTTATCCCAGACGGGACAGCATCTTTCCTCCTGGTTGCAGAGGAAGTCAAAACACGCNCTCCCGGTTATTTTCTGAGGAGAAAGGTTTATGATTTTGGCCGCCGCCGGATTAACCTCGACTATCCGATAATTCCGAGCATNCACAATAATAATGCCGGTGTTAAGATGGTTGAGTATTAATTTGAGGCGATGGACATTGTCTTTTATTTCCTGTTCGGCCTGTTTTTCCTTGGTAATATCCCGATAGATTCCGTAATGAGCCCGGAGTTGACCATCGATTTTAATCGGAGAAGCCAGGACCGAAACATATATCGGCTGTCCGTCTTTTCGCCAGCGGANGGCTTCAAAAGAGACTTTTTTTCCAGTGGCCACTTTTTTGGTGATTTCCAGAGCATTGATATGATTTTTTTCCCGGGCAATAAGGTCATCGATGTGATGACCTATTATTTCCTGGGGGGAGTAGCCGAAAATCTGACAGAATTTTCGATTCACCCGGATGACCTGGCCTTGGAGATCAACTAGGACGATGCCTTCCTCGGCACTCTCAAACAACCGGTCTAGGAGAATCTTTTCGGTCTTAATTTTTTCTTCGATTTCTATCTGTTTGCTGATATCTATCCAGGTGGAAAAGTAATAAAGGAATTCTTTTTTTCGGTAAACAGGAAAGGAAATAATTTTTACCCAGAAGAGGCGGCCGTCTTTCCGTTGAAAACGGAGAACCATGCGGTGGGTGCCTTTGGAAAGAGCATAANTGAGTTTTTGGTTGTAATTGGCTGTCGCCTCTGATGGCCACCAGGGAAAGGGAGGGGTTTTCCCCAGCAATTCACTTTTGTTAAATCCAGTCAAGCGACAAAGAGCTCGATTGACATAAGTCACTCTTTTTTCTCGATCAAGCATTAAAACCGGCAGTTTATTCTGGTCAAGAATGAAATCCCATAATTCTTTTTTCTGCAGAGTGGTGGCTGGGGTTGAGGAAGTCGTTTTCATATATCCTCCTTTTGCTTTTCAGTGAAAGCCTCGTGGTTTCTTCCAGCTGCTTTGGCTCGAAGCAGGGCTTCATCAGCTGCTTGAATAAGGTTTAAAGCTGAATATTGAGGGAAAGAAGATGAGGAGGCTCCTCCACAGCTGATGGTCACCTTCAAAGGGCCTTTATCTGTTTCAATTGGTTCGTGGGCAACCACTTTTCTCACTCGCCGGGCGATTCGACGGAGATTCTCCAGAGAACAACTGGGGATAATGAGAAGAAATTCATCACCACCATAACGCCCGATTTTGTCATATTCCCGGACGGAGCGAGATAGCCGGTTTGCTACTTCTTTTAACACTTCATCCCCGATGAGGTGACCGTAAGTATCGTTTATTTTTTTAAATTGATCGATATCGACCATGATGACCCCAGTAGGTTGACCTTCCCGATGACCTCTTTCTACTTCTTCATGGAAAAACTGCATGATTTTTTTTCGATTCCAGAGTCTGGTGAGGGAGTCAATACTGGCTAAACGAAGTCGGGTTTCTTCNCGTTCGATGATCCGCACCCCCTTTAAAAGGCGGACCTTAAGTTCTTCAAAGTCAAAGGGTTTGGTGACATAATCATCAGCTCCTGCCAGAAAGCCCTTGATGATATCACTCTGCTCGTCCCGGCCTGTAAGAAGAATTATGTATATATAGTGAGCCTCTTCGTCCTGTGTTTTATCCCTGATTCTTTGACAGAGCTCTAAACCACTCAGTCCGGGCATCATCCAGTCGATGATGGCCAGATGGACATCTTCTTTCTGGATAATTTCCCAGGCTTTATCCCCGTTGCGGGCCAGTAAAGTGTCAAATCCCCATTCTTGTAGACTGGCAGCAATGGCTCGAGCGGTGACGGGGTCATCTTCAGCGAGTAAAACCCTGAATGGAGAGTTGTCTTTGTTGTGGGGGATAAGGTTCCTCACCGTTTTGTTCAACCGGTCAACCTCTTTACTTTCCTCCCGATTATATCCAGATGATGTTAATAAATCAATTTTTTCGAAAAGAGCCTGGTTAGGGCTTCTCTTGGTGGTCAAAGTGGGGAGATGATTTTAGCGACCTGGGGGAATTTTTAAGAGAGGCAGAGGCGAGGGGTTCTTTCTGCCCGTCAACCAAGCGTTGGGGCTTTTTTCTGGCTATGANTGAGCAAAAAAATTTTTTCTAATTGGTTATATCTTGGTTTTTCTTTATAATAATCAGCATGGAGGTGTCTAAAAGTTTAAACCTTTCCCTCGGACTTATCGTCATTTTCTTGGGGGGTGTCCTACTTCGACTGGCAAAACCGGTGCTTTTCCCTTTCTTCCTGGCTATTTTTCTTTCTTATATCTTAGCCCCTATTTTGAATCTTCTCAAAAGGTTTAAAGTGCCCAAAGCCCTCTCTATTCTTATGGTTTTAGGTGTAGCTTTTTTTATTATTTATTTATTGGGAACCCTTTTCTACACCAGTGGCAAAAATTTCGCTTCAGCCCTTCCTCAGTACAGTCAAAAAGTGGAAAATTTTATTGGTGGTTTGGAGACCAAACTGAGGATGGCCCGGCTTAACTGGGAACTGGTGGATTGGTTGAATCAATTTAATCTGGAACGGGTGGGCAAGTTGGTCCTGGCTTCTTTTGGGCCATTTTTTTCTTTTATTTCTAACCTCTTTCTTATTTTTCTCTTTCTGGTTTTCATTCTGGCGGAGAGTGAGAGCTTTGGGNCAAAAATAGCCCGGGCCCTTCCTCCAGAACGTTCGGAAATGGTCCTGGGAGTTATCCAGAAAATCAACCAACAAATTCAGAAATACCTGGCGATTAAAACCCTGGTCAGCTTTGTCACCGGTGTTCTGACCACGGTTGTTCTGGTNCTTTTTGGACTTGAATTTGCCATTGTTTTCGGTTTTTTGACCTTTCTTCTGAATTATATTCCCAACATCGGTTCTTTTATCGCCACCGTCTTTCCAGTTGCCATGGCTGTTTTTCAATATGATACCCTGTGGCCTGCTTTCTGGATTCTGGTGATTTTGATCACTATCCAAATGACCATGGGCAATTTTATTGAACCCCGACTTATGGGTGAAGGGTTGGGACTAAGCCCCCTGGTGGTTATCCTGGCGCTTTTCTTTTGGGGGTGGTTATGGGGAATTCCTGGTATGATCCTGGCGGTACCGATTACAGCGATCATTAAGATCGTTTGTTCCAATATACCGTCTCTTAAGTTTCTGGCTGTATTAATGAGTAAAGGCGGTGAAAGAGAAGCCGCTTAAAGTTTGACTTCTCCCAGTCAAAGGCCCATTCCCAACCAGGGGGACCACGGGGTCAGATCTGACCCCTAAACTTCACTTATATTGGCGGATATTTTGTTCCCAATTTTTTCCAGCCGATAAAGAATATTAGCCAAATATTCTTTTCCCTGGAAATTTAACCGACGAGCCAGAAAGGTAGCCCGTGTCAGGAGAGTGTCTATGACCTGTTTTTTTTCTTCAAGGGAGTAATGCTCGTATTCTTTAGGGACAAGGATATCTCTGGGCGTCTGACAGGTTTCCAGCACCTGGTGAATTTGCTCGGCCAGAGGATTGAGACCGGCGAGGGGTTGGTCAAGGAGAATAATTCTTTTTCCTCCTCGCTGGAGAAGGTCCTTTAGTTGAGATAAAGCCTCAANGATTTTCTCGTCATTGAGCTCAGGATTATCTTTAGCCTGGTGGGCGATTTCTTTTTCGACCGAATATGCCAGCCAGGTNAGTTTATCATCCTTAGCTAAGTTTTCTTCGAGAGCTTGAAGTTGAGCCAGTTCCTCAGCATGTTTTTCCAGGAATCTTCTTTCCTGGTAAGCTCGATGTTTTTTGAAAAAAGGGCAGGTAGGAGGACACTTGTTCTCCTTTTCCCTTAACTCACCACAGCAAACAGGACAGAGCCAGCCCTGGAAAAGAGGGCAGCGTCTTTTTCCTTTGCGTTTTTGGCAGCGCCGGCAAAGATTCATTTCTTTCTTCCCTGACTCAGAAAATGGACGATGCTATTTTCGCGTTTTTTTCCTTGGTTTTCAAGCTAAAAGGTCATGAATAGAATTATGAGGGAGCGATTTAATTACTCCTCTCGAGGTGGAAATTAACAGGTGAGATGGAAGGCCCCGGCGGTTTTTTTGGTGGCAAAGAAGGAATTAAATATCTTCACGGCTTTACCGGTTTTGTCAATAACCAGCTGGATATTCAGCTCGGCAGCCCGGGCGGTTACTTCTTCGGCCACTTTCATCAGCCCGAAAAAGCCAGTTCCAATGATCAGGACCTCAAGAGTTTCAGAAAAAATAGCCTCTATATCAGCTACTACCAGCTGGTGGCCGGATTGACGCCACCAGGGATGGATGATTTTTTGGGGCAGGATAATGAGATCAGAGGAATAGGTTTTTCCTTGAAAAGTAAGCCGACCAAATGAGTACTGGTCAATCATCTTTTCCTCTTAATTAAAAAAATTTCATCGGTCAGGGCTTTTAATTTTTTTCCCAAAATTTTTTTCAAGGCTTTATGGGCTGCTTTTTGTTCAGCTTCTTTTTTAGAATGCCCTTTAGCTTTGGCCAGGAGTTTGGAGCCGAGTTTAACCTCTACCAGAAACAACTTTTTATGCTCCGGCCCCCGAGTTTCCACAGTGTAATAGGAAGGCGTGGGAAGTTTATCCCGCTGGAGGTATTCCTGGAGGGCGGATTTATAGTTTTCTATTTTGAAATCATTGACTTTAATCTTTTTAAAGAATTTTTCCAGCAAGGGAAACAGGAATTGTTTAGCCTGCTCAAGTCCCCCGTCGAGATAAATGGCCGCCACTAGAGCTTCAAAGGCACCGGCCAGAATGGTTTTTTTCTTATACCCCTGGCTCTTGACTTCTCCTTTTCCCAGGAGTATTTTTTTGTCCAGAGACACCCCCCGGGAAAAAGAAGCTAGAGTATTGGTGCTGGCGGCGGCAGCTTTAAATTTGCTTAGGTCGCCTTCGTCCAGGAAGGGGTAGTTTTCTACCAGATAGTGGGAGAGAATTAAACCAATGACGGCATCCCCGAGAAATTCCATGACTTCATTGTCATCNAGATGATCCTCCTGATTTTCGTAGGCATAGGAACTATGAGTGATGGCAGTCCGGAGAAATTCTTTATTCCGGAAGGAATAACCGATTTTCTTTTCAAGACTGGCTAATCTTTTAGCAATATTCATTGGGGCAAGGTGCTGTAGATAATTCGTCCCCCGACAATGGTCATTACAGCCATCCCTTTGACTGACCAACCAGCAAAGGGACAGTTCCGGCTTCGGGAGGCAAAGCGGGACACATCTAGAGTGTGCTTTTTCTGGAGCTGGATGAGGGTTAAATCCGCATCTGCACCAACTCGAAGATGCCCTTTATTTTTGAGCCGTANTATCCGGGCCGGATTCGTGGAGAGGAGTTCCACTAAACGATTGAGGGTAATGATTTTTTTCTGTACGAGNCGGTCGAGGAGCACCGGCAAGGCTGATTCAAGGCCGATAATCCCAAAGGGTGCCTGATCAAATTCGACATCTTTTTCATCCGGAGCATGGGGAGCATGATCAGTGGCAATGGCATCAATTGTTCCATCCTGAAGGGCCTGAAGAAGAGCTGCTCGATCCGCTTCACTGCGGAGAGGGGGATTAACTTTTAAGTTAGTATCATAATTGGCAATCATTTTATCTGTAAGGAGAAGATGATGAGGAGTGGTTTCAGCTGTGACCGGCAACTGGTTGGCTTTCGCCCAGCGAATAAGCTCCAGACTTCCCCTGGTACTTACATGAGCCAAATGGAGGGGACTGCCTGTCAGTTTAGTCAATAGAATATCCCGGGCGACCATGATTTCTTCAGCGGCGGCGGGAATTCCTCTCAGGCCAAATTTTAAGGACCATTCTCCTTCATTCATTACACCATCNGCGCTTAGTTCCGGCTCTTCGCAATGGTCAATGATAAGCGACTCGAGCATCCGGGTATATTCCAGAGCCCGACGCATAATAAGACTGCTGGTGACCGGTCGGCCATCGTCGGAGAAGGCAATGGCTCCGGCTGCCTGGAGATCAGCCATATCGGTTAATTCTTTTCCTTGGAGGCCCTTAGTAATGGCNGCAATAGGGAAAACGTTAACCAGGTTGGCTTTTTTTGCCTGGCCCAGGATGAATTCGGTAATACCGCGGTTATCGTTTACNGGAAGGGTATTGGGCATACAGGCGATGGAGGTGAAGCCTCCCCGGGCAGCAGCCAGAGCTCCGGAGGCAATAGTTTCTTTATATTCATATCCGGGTTCCCGGAGATGGACATGCATATCGATCAATCCGGGAGTGACCACCAAGCGGGAAGCGTCAATGGTGCGGGCTTCGGAGGTGTCAATTTTGGGTTTTAATTCAACAATTTGACCGTCCTTAATAAGGATATCCAGTGTGTCGTCGATGCCGGAGAGAGGATCGATAACCCGTCCATTTTTAATCAGTATCTTCACGCTCTTTCCCTCCTAATAGAAGATACAGGATAGCCATTCTCACAGCGACTCCATTTTCGACCTGTTTAAGAATCACTGAACGAGCCGAGTCAGCCAGTTCGGCGGAAAGTTCCACGCAACGATTGATAGGCCCCGGATGCATGATGATAGCATCTTTCTTTGCCAGGCTAAACCTCTGCGGAGTCAAGGCAAAGAGGGAAATATATTCCCGCAGAGAAGGGAAAAAATTTTTCTTCTGACGCTCCAGCTGAATACGCAGCATCATGACTACATCCGCTCCTTTTAAGGCTTCATCCAGGTTGTAGTTGATATCCACGCCATAAGTTCTAAATTCCAGAGGAACAAGAGAGGGAGGTCCACAACAGACCACTTTGGCCCCCATTTTCCGCAGAAGAAGGATGTTGGAGCGGGCCACTCGACTGTGGATGATATCACCGACAATGACCACTTTCAGTCCCCGGAGACGCTTTTTCTCCTGACGGATAGTGAAGGCATCCAGCAGAGCTTGGGTTGGATGTTCGTGAGTTCCATCGCCAGCATTAATGATGTGAGAACGGCAGAAAGTACTAATGAAGTGGGGAGCTCCTGAAGCTGAATGGCGGACAATCAGGGCGTCAATATTCATAGCTTCCAGGTTAAGAACCGTATCTTTCAGGGTTTCTCCTTTAACCACACTACTGGAGACACGACTGAAATTAAGGATATCAGCGCTTAGTCTTTTAGCGGCCAGTTCAAAGGAACTTCGGGTGCGGGTACTGGGCTCAAAAAAGAGATTGACGATGGTTTTTCCGCGAAGAATGGGCACTTTTTTTACTTCTCGCCGGGAGACTTCCAGAAAAGATTCAGCCGTTTCCAGGATAGTTGAAATTTCACTAGGGTTAAGTTGCTCGATTCCCAGCAGATGTTTGTGTTTTAGAATCACCAGGTTAACTCCTATTCTATTTCCACTGGTTCGGTGATGAGAACTTCGTCGACGCCGTCGATTTCATCCAGATGAACCTGAACCATTTCTCGTTTGGAAGTAGGCAGGAATTTGCCGACGTAATCAGCCCGAATAGGTAGTTCGCGATGGCCGCGGTCGATAAGCACCAAGAGTTGGATGGTTCGAGGGCGTCCCAGGTCAATGAGACTATCCATGGCGGCGCGGATGGTTCGACCGGTAAAGAGGACATCATCAACCAGCAAGACATCTTTATCCGTTATCGGGAAATCAATTTCCGTTTTTTGAACCATATGTTGAGCTTCCAGATCAGAAAAATCATCCCGATAAAGAGTGATATCCAGCACTCCTACNGGAACCTTTATTTTTTCCGCCTGTTGGATCAAGCGGGCAATTCTTTTACCGATGTAAATCCCGCGGGTTCGGATACCGACGATCACCAGATTTTCCAGATTCCGATTTCTTTCCAGTATTTCCGTGGTCATCCTTTCCAGAGCTCTCTTTATTTTGCGGGCGTCCATGACCTTGGCTTTAATTTTTTCTTCCATGGATAACTCCTTTATTTAGATGGCAACCTCGGGAAATTAGTCCGACCATCAGCCTATTCAAAATGCCTCATCACCAAGGAAAAGTCAAGAAACAGCCGGAAAAAGTTGGCTTACTTTTTCTTGGAGGAAGGATTGTTTTTTTCCAAAACCTGATGATGGTGGAAATAATCCTCCGCCTGCTGGCGGTCTTTTTTTATCTGGTCAGTCAGAGCCCGAGCCGAGGGAAATTGTTTTTCATCGCGAAGTTTGTGGTAAAAGTATATTTTTAATTTTTCTCCATAAAGATGGCCCTGGAAATGGAGGAGATGACACTCCACCTGAGTTTTCTCTTGCTTGAAAGTAGGACAGCGGCCGATATTGGTCAGGGCGGGCCATTTCCGATCACCCCACTCAACCACGCTGATGAATACTCCCTGACAGAGCAAATGATTGGGAGATTCCAGATTGGCCGTGGGGAAGCCGAGCTGCTTTCCCCGGGCTTGTCCGGTGGTGACCATACCTTCAATGGAGTAGGGCCGACCGAGGAGATGATTGGCTTCTTCAATCCGTCCCTGACGGAGCAGCTCCCGAATAAGACTGCTGCTGATGGTCTGGCCGTCAGCTCTGAGGGAGGGAACGATCCGGGTGGCGAAACCTAATTTTGGACCCCACTTTTGCAGAAGTTCTGGTGTTCCTTGACGCTGGTGGCCAAAACGGAAATTCTCTCCGATAATAATTAGCCGGGCTTTTAAACAGCCGAGGATTATCCGGCGGAGAAAATCTTCTGCGGGAAGAAAGGCAAAGTGGTGGTTGAAGCGGACCACAATAATTCGCTGGATCCCTGCTGCTTGAAGGGTGTTAATTCGCTGGTCCAGGGTCTGGATAAGAGGAATAGGTTTTTGGGAGAAAAATTCATCAGGATGGGGATCAAAAGTAAGGATGATTGAGAGGAGTTGAGCCTGTCGGGCTGCCTGAGAGATTTGCTGAATAATCTTTTGATGTCCCAGGTGCACTCCATCAAAGACTCCGATACCCACCACAGAAGGCATCTCTATCTGCGGGCAGTCTTTAACGTCNTAAATGTGAGTAACCATAAGTCGTTTAACCTGACAACATTCGTCTTTTATAATTTTATAGCCTTAACTTTTTCCAGGTAACTCAAGCGAAGGTGATGCAAACAATTATTCAGGAACTTTTCTTCTTCCGGCAGGAGGTTGCCCTGGGTTCGTTGTTTTAACAGGTCGATAAGATCAATGAGTCGTTTAGCCAGCTCCAGGTTTTCACTTGGTTTATTGGTCAGGGGGTCTTTCGTCTCCCCGAGTTTGATTAAAGCCTGGGTGTAAAAAGGCAGAACCAATGAACTGAAGTCAAGCGGAGGAATTATTTCGGGAGGATGGTTGTTCTTTTCTTCCCGCTCCACTTCTTTCATGGCTCTTTCCTCCTGGTGTTTTTAGTTGAGTAAAGGTTGGGTTTAAATGAAATATTTAGTAAGATATTCTCTCGCTAAAAATGATACCTAAAGCCTGATAATATTTCAAGGAAGATGAGAATGAATGATTCAGCCCGAGTCGGAGATAAATTTGTTCAGCTGGTGAACATCATTAAGAAACTTCGTCAGCCCGGGGGATGTCCCTGGGATAGAAAGCAGGATGAGAAGTCGCTGCGGAAGTTTTTCCTGGAAGAAGCCTATGAAGTCCTGGATGCTCTCCAGGAGGGGGATGAGAAGGCTTTAGCCGAAGAGCTGGGTGATATGTTGATGGAAGTTGTTTTCCTGGCCAGAGTTTTTGAGGAGAAGAAAAAATTCTCCATTGGTGATGCTCTGGATCGAATTAACACCAAAATGATTAAACGGCATCCTCATGTTTTTGGANCCAAGCGCTTGGAAAAGGCTGAGGAGGTGATGGAGGAATGGTCAAGGATTAAACGTCAGGAAGAAAAAGGCCAGCCAGGCAAGTCAATCNTGGCTGATATTCCCCGCCAGGCCCCTTCTCTTCATACTGCCTATGAACTGGGCCGGAGAGCAGCTGAGATCGGTTTTGACTGGTCCAGCCCCCAGGAAGTACTGCTAAAAGTCAAGGAGGAGATGGAGGAACTCCGGAAAGCCCTGGTTTTAAGGGACAAGGAAAAAATTGAGGAGGAAATCGGTGATCTACTCTTCTCCGTAGCCAATCTGGCCCGACATCTGGAGATAAACCCCGAAATTGCCCTACGGCAAACAAATAATAAATTCAGGAAAAGATTCAATTTCCTGGAAAATAAACTTCGGGAGGAGGGAAAAACCCTTGCCGAAACCAGCCTCGAAGAAATGGATCATCTCTGGGAAGAATCAAAAAAGATTATTAAGTAATATTTATTATTGAATAGGTTATCACCCTTTTAAGAGGAGAAGTTATTCCGGGGAAGAAGCGGCCGGTGGTTGAGCCTGTTTTTCCTGATGTCTCTGAAGTAAGCTGGCTTTGATGAAGTCGTCAAGGTCACCATCGAGGACTCTCTCAACAGCGGAAGTTTCAACTCTGGTCCGGAGGTCTTTTACCAGGCGATAAGGATGGAGGACATAAGAACGAATCTGGTTTCCCCAGGCAATTTCTGATTTGGCGTCCTCTAGTTTTTCCAGTTTTTCCTGTTGTTTCTTTTTTTCGAGCTCATAGAGCCTGGCGCGGAGAACCTTCATTGCCATGGCTTTATTCTTATGCTGGGAGCGTTCATTCTGACACTGAACAACAATTCCGGTGGGCAGATGGGTTATCCTGACAGCGGAATCGGTGACGTTGACATGTTGGCCGCCATGGCCAGAGGCCCGGAAGGTATCAATGCGGAGGTCTTCCGGGTTGATCTCGATTTCAATATCATCTTCCACTTCAGGATAAACAAAAACAGCCGCGAAGGATGTGTGGCGGCGGCGGTTGGCATCAAAGGGAGAAATCCTGACCAAACGATGGACTCCTGATTCCTGACTCAGGAGGCCGAAGGCATTATTCCCTTCTATGCGNACAGTAGCACTCTTGATGCCGGCTTCCTCACCGGGCAGGATATCAATGATTTCCGTCTTAAAGCCCTTGCGTTCAGCATAGCGGAGATACATCCGCAGAAGTATCTGGGCCCAGTCCTGGGACTCGGTTCCCCCGGCACCGGGATGAATGGTCAGGATGGCGTTGCGGGCGTCGTCTTCTTCTGTGAACAGGGTTTGCATTTCCAGATCGTTGAGGAGACGGCTGAAGACCTGAATTGTCTGGGCTAATTCCTGGTGAATGGCCTCGCCTTCTTCTCCCAATTCCACCAGCACTTCAATTTCATCTTTTTTTTCTTCCAGAGCCTGGATCTGGTGGATGGCTTCTTCCAGTTGCTTTTTCTGCCGCTGGAGATGTTGAACGCGGAGATGGTCAGTCCAGACTTCAGGCTGGGCCAATTCTTGATTTAGCTTTTCCAGGCGGGATTTTTTACTGGTGAGGTCAAAGAAAACCTCGTAGCTCTTCAAATCGATGGAGAGCCTCGGCGGCTTTTTGTTGTAGCTCACTCAGAGCCATCGCTTCCTTTTTTTCAGTCATCGTCTCCTCTGGCGCAGACTAAGAATAAAGAAAGCTCCGAGTATTGTCAAGCCGGTGAGGGGCAGGAGATCGCCTGTTCGAGCATAAAAGNTTTTCCCCTCCAGGGGCACAATGCTGGCCGTGAGAACTTCGGTGGTCATTAAACGGCTGCGGGCAATGACCCGGCCGTAGGGGTCAATTATCCCGGAGATACCCGTGGTGGCGGCCCGGAGGAGATAGCGACGCAATTCCACCGCCCGAAAGATGGCTATAGTGAAGTGTTGGTAAGGAGCGGAGCTGGTCCCATACCAGCCGTCATTAGTGATGGTCACCAGAAACTTGGCCCCCTGATGGATGAATTGACGGACCAGTGAAGGGAAGATTATTTCATAGCAAATGGGAGACCCGAAAGAATAACCCTGATAGTGATGAAGATTGATCTTCTCGCCAGGAGAAATATTGCCGATGGCATGAGTGACTTTTTTCAGGAAAGAAAAGATTCGGGGATAGGGAGTGTATTCGCCAAAAGGAACCAGATGCATTTTATAGTAGGTTGTCCATGAACCATCAGGACGAAGACAGAGGGCTGTGTTAAAAAAGCTGGTTCCCTCGGGCCGCTCCTCTTTTTCATTGGTCCCCAGAAGAAGAGTGGCCTCTTTTTCTTGGGCCAGCCGGGTGAGTTCTTCTTTAAAATAGGGGAAGTGACCATATGAACAGCTAAAACAAAGAGGAACACTGAATTCCGGCCAAACCACCAAGCCTGCTCCTTGGTTGATAGCCTGGTTAGTTAACTGGATATGCCGTTGAAAAAGGTCCTCGATGGTCTGCGGAGAGACCGTTTCCCAGTAGATATCTGAAGAGACATTTCCCTGAATGACACCAGCGGTAAAAGAGTCAGTCATAGGAAGAGGTTGGCGAAGGCGGAGAAAACCCCAACTATGGAGGAGGAGAATCAGGGCGAGAACAATGAAAAAGGGTTTTCTCCGGCGGAATTGCAGCGAATAGAGAAAAGAGCTTTGAAAAAGAATAATAAAGAAACTCAAGCCGAAGACTCCGGTCAAAGAAGCCAGTTGGAGAAAGTAGAGATTTTGGTGCTGAGTGTAACCAAGAATTCCCCAGGGAAAACCGGTAAGGAAGTGAGTCAGGATGTATTCCAAGCCTACCCAGTAGAAAGGCAGAAGGAAAAAACTGAGCCGGGGAAAAGAGGTAGTAGTTTTGGCCCCTAAGTAGGCAAAAAGAGCCCAGTAGAGAGCCAGATAGGCGACGAAAATGAGATAAATAAGCAGAGAAATAACCAGAGGCAGTTGACCGTAATGAGCCGGAACATAAGGAATCCAGTAGATGAGGAGGGCGTTAAACCCTATTCCTCCCATCAGACCGAGAATAAAAGCCCGGCCAGGAGAACGATGGGTGGCAAAGTAGAGCAGGGGTAAAAGGGCTATCCAGATGAAGAAAGCCAGATTGAATTTAGGGAAAGCCAGAGCAGCCAGACTGCCCGTGAGAACAGCAATCAGACATTCACCTGCCTGTCTTTTCATCTCCTTAACAGCCGAGAGAGAACGACTCTAGTCTTTAACGATGAAATAGTCTGTTTTTTTCTTTCCTTCGGCTCGAGCCAGTTTGTCTTTAACCTGGAGAGCTTCTGTCCGGGAAGTGTAGCCCCCTATGCGGACCCGGTAAAGGGGTCGTCTGTCGCTCGGGAAGGGTTCGAGAACAATGGCCGGGTACCCCTGGGCTCTGAGTTTTTCAGCCAGAATCCGGGCCGAGTTGCGGTTGGAGTAAGCACCTACTTGGATGTAATAACTTGGTCTGGCCGCGGTAGTCGAAGTGGTTGTGGGTTTGGAGGTTTTGGTTTTTGGTCTTGAGGCCGGTGGAGAGATTGCCTTTTTTGCCGGTGGAGTAGAGGATTTAGCCGAGGGGGTTTTTTCTTTAACCGGGGGAGAAGATGGTTGAGTCTGGATCTGAGAAGAAGAGGTTTTCTGGGTGGTGGCCGCAGGAACGTTGACCGGCGGTGGCTGGACTTCTTCTGCAGGAAGATTGGCTTCAATAGACTGCTTTGCCATCAGGACGGCCTGCTTTTTGCCCACCGAGACGCCAAGGAGAAAGATGACTATCCCGAGGGCCAGTATGGCGATGAAGATGAGCGCTAATTGAGTGCTGGTTAATTGGAGCTCTCGATAATCTTTAGGAGCCATTTTTTATTTTTTGTCTTTATNTTTCTCTTTAGGGGGTGATTGATTAGTCTCATGTCGGCGGAAACCATACTCAAAGGCCTTTAATATTTCTAAAGGCACAGGAAAGATAATGGTTGAGTTTTTTTCGGAAGCTATTTCGGATAATGTGCCCAAGAATCTTAACTGCAGAGCCTGCGGGTTGGCGGAGATAACTTCAGAAGCCTTGAGAAGTTTATGCGATGCCTGAAACTCTCCTTCGGCGTGAATAACTTTAGCTCTTCTTTCCCGTTCAGCTTCTGCCTGTTTAGCGATAGCCCGAACCATATTTTCTGGTAAATCAACGTGTTTCATTTCGACNAGCTGGACTTTTATTCCCCAGGGATCAGTATGTTTGTCGATGATTTCCTGGAGTTGAGTGTTTAATTTTTCTCGTTCGCTTAAGAGTTCGTCTAGTTCCACTTCTCCCAGGACACTACGTAAGGTGGTTTGGGCTAGCTGTGAGGTGGCGTAAAGGTAATCCTGAACTTCTAGGACAGCTTTCTGGGGGTCCATGACCCGGAAGTAAACCACGGCATTAACCTTGACCGAAACGTTATCTTTGGTGATGACATCCTGGGGAGGGATGTCCATGACCACGATCCGCAGACTCACGCGGACCATCCGGTCGATCGGGGGAAAAACGAAGATCAGGCCTGGTCCTTTCGGCTTGGACAAAACTCGTCCCAGGCGGAAAATAACNCCGCGTTCATACTCTCGCAGGATTTTAATAGCGTTAAGGATATAGAGAACCACCAGGGCGGCGACGATTATCGGAAATGTTAACATTTCCACCTCCTCCATAAATTTTTTGCCTAAAGCATTTTAGGCTTTAGACTTTCGTTACCTTTATTTTTAGACCATCCTGAACTTCAATCACTTTGACCTTACTCCCCTGGGGGATATTTTCTTCCGCTTCTGCCTTCCAGAGTTCACCATGAACAAATACTTTGCCTTCTGGAGTAAGGTCGGTTTGGGCTACACCAATCTCTCCGATAAGCCCTTCCTTACCGGTGAGGACTTTACGGCTGTGAGCCCGGATAACCAGAGTGATTAAGAAGATAAAAATTAATGACAGGCCAATGGCCACGGGAATGATAAAATTGAGACTGGGTCGAAGTTCGGGGATAGGACTGTCAATGAGCATGATTGAACCTAAAACCATAGCCATGANGCCTCCGATAGAAAGGATGCCATAACTCTGGACTTTTATCTCCAGGATAAATAAGCCGATAGCTAAAAGAATAAGAAGCAGCCCCACATAATTGATTGGTAAAATCTGGAAAGCGAAGATAGCCAGGAGAAGCGAAATCCCTCCCAGGACTCCGGGAAGAATGGCTCCGGGGTTGGAAAATTCGAAATAAAGACCCAGAAGGCCCAGCATCAAGAGGATGTAGGCCAAGTTGGGATTAGAAATAGTCAGGAGAAATTTTTGTCGGGCCGACATGGGTATTTCTTCGATGGTTTCTCCCTGGAGATGGAGGCGAATTTCTTCCCCGGAAAACCGCTTGATGGCCCGGTTATCGAAATATTGGAGAATTTCCCTTTCATTAGCAGCCACAAGATCAATGAGCCCCCCTTTTAAGGCTTCATTTTCAGTGTAAGAACGGCTTTGCTTGACTGCTTCCTCGGCCATTTTGACATTGCGACCTCTTTTCTCAGCAATAGTCCGAATATGGGCGGCCGCGTCTTCAGTGATTTTAGCGGCCATGGTTTCGTCCATCTTCTGACCGGTGAAAGAAATACCCACTGGATGAGCGGCTCCAGTACTCGTGCCGGGAGCCATGACAAAAATGTCACAGGCCAGGCAGATAAAGAATCCGGCTGAAGCGGCTCGAGCGCCATTAGGACTGACATAAGCGGCAATGGGTACCTGGGAGCTGAGGATTCTTTCGATTATTTCTCGCATGGAGGAATCAAGGCCGCCGGGAGTATTAAGGTTGATGATCAGCAGTGAGGCCTGCTGTTGTTCAGCGTGAGTAATAGCTTCTCGGATATATTCAGAAGTGACCGGATGAATGGGCGCACTGACGGTGATTTTATAAACAATTGCCCGAAGAGGAAAGACAAGGATTAGTAGCAGGAAAATCAAGCTTTTAAGTTTATTCACAAGGTTATTATATTTCGGTCTTTCAACTAAAGTCAACCAATCTTGATAATCATTTTCCCAATCGAAACTATCCCCAGNTCTTCCCCGCTTCTTGGCCGGGCCTTATCTTCTCTGGCAATCCAAGAAAAATACCCCTGTTTTTTGTTAGAGAAGTAGTTTACCTGCTTGACTTTTTATTTTGAATAACTTAAATATAATCTAAGATTTAACGGGAAGGAGATGCGGATGATCAAAAATGACATAGTCCAAGTTATAGAGAAAAAAACCGGATTTTCCCGAATGAAAGCCCTAAAGATGGTAGAGTTGATCCTTAATTCAATGAAGGAAGCCCTGTCCAATAATGAAAAAATAGAAATCAGAGGATTTGCCAGCTTTAAAATCGTTCCCAAGAAAAGCGGTTTTGGCCGCGATATCCGGCGAAAGAAGCAGATAAGGATTAAAGGAGGTAAAAGAGTTAAGTTTCGGCCCGGCCAGGATTTAAAGAAGTTATGAATTCTGAAGAATAACTTACCTGTTTTTTTTCTTTGACTCGCTTCAATCTCACCCGAAGTCTTATAAGGAGACAGGCTTTCTTAGGAAGAAGACAATGAGTCGTTATAAAATAAAACCTCTTTTTCCGGATAAAATCAGGCCAGTCTCCCTTGAAGAGCGCCCAAGTAAAGTTAACTGGGGGGATTTTGCCAAGGTTTATCCCGGGAGCAGGGAAATTAATTCCTTTCTGGATAGTTGGCCGAATATTCTGGCTGCCCGTGATTTCAAGGAGTTCATCCATCATCTCCGCGTGGCTTTCCAGAAAAAGAAGCCGATTATTTTCGGCTGTGGGGCCCATGTTATCAAAGTNGGCCTTAATCCGGTGCTGATTAATCTTATGGAAAATGGCTGGTTGTCGGCTCTGGCTTTGAATGGTGCGGGCATTATTCATGATTTCGAAGTGGCCCTTTCGGGGAAAACCTCCGAAGATGTGGCCGCCCAGATTAAGAAAGGAGAATTTGGCACAGCCGAAGAAACCGGCGAATTACTTAATCAGGCTATTCAAGAAGGTGTTGCTGACAAGCTTGGCCTGGGAGAGGCCGTTGGACGTCACTTATCCAGACTTGATCTTCCTTATAAAGAATATAGTTTGCTCTATCAGGCTTACCGGTTGAATATTCCAGTAACCGTCCATGCCTCCCTGGGGACAGACATAATTCACTTCCATCCCTGCGTTGACGGAGCGGCAATTGGAGAGGCCTCGCTGCGGGATTTTTTCCTCTTTTCTTCTCTCGTCTCCCGACTGGAAGGCGGGGGAGTATTTTTGAACATCGGTTCAGCGGTGATTCTCCCGGAGGTTTTTCTTAAGGCAGTAGCTTATGTTCGTAATCGGGGATTCCCCTTGACTAAGTTTTTCACCGCTGTTTTTGATTTTAAAATGCATTATCGACCGCTGGAAAATGTAGTGCGTCGACCTCTGGGGGAGAAAAGCAAGGGATATTATTTCATCGGTCACCATGAAATAATGATTCCTCTTCTGGCGGCCGCCCTTCTTTCTTCAAAGTAATTCCTCATAACTCCCTGTCTACCAGTGGGGTGAATTTTATTTTTTCTTCGGGAAGGCCAACTCAGCCTGTTTGAGATAATAGTCAAGGAGGAGGTGACGGTAAACACGTTCNGTTTGTTCGATNGTGTTCTGGAAATCTCCGGAAGTATCAATAAGGTAATCAGCATAACGAAGTTTTTCCTCAACGGGCATTTGACTGGCGATTTTTTTTTGGGCCAGGGTAGCGTCAATTTTATCCCGTTTCATCAACCGGGCCAGCTGAATTTCCGNAGGACAATAAGTAACCACGAGCTTATCATAAAAATGATGGTAACCGGCTTCAATAGTTAAGGCTGCTTCAGAGACATAAATTTTATAACGGCCCTCTTTTCTTAACCGGGCAATGAGCTTTTTTTTCTCTTCCAGAACCAGCGGATGGATAAGGTGGTTGAGCCAGGCTCTTTTTTGGGGGTCAGAGAAAACAATTTCTCCCAGGCGTCGGCGGTCGATTTCTTCATTTTCCCGCAGAATTGAGGGACCGAAGTAGTCAACTATCCTGGCCCAGACAGGGGAANGAGGTTTCATCAACCGGTGGGCCTCCTGGTCGGCTCGATGAAGGTAACATCCCAGCTCTTCCAGAATAGAGGCCACCACTGATTTTCCAGTAGCGATTCCGCCGGTTAGAGCGACAATTAACACCTGGNCACACTTAATTTGAGATGAANTTAAAGGAAGAAAAAATGTTTTTTATCAAGATTAATATTCTTGGGGACTAATCCAGAGGCACAAACTGGTATTCATCTTCAAATTGCAGGGCTACTCCCTGGACCTTATCTTCATTTTCTCTTTTTTCTAGACGAACAACTTTGCCCTGCAGGATAAGCTGTATTTTTTTACCCTCTGTTAGTTTGGCTGGTAAGTCCAGCGATAACTCCAGCGGAGTGCCGATGGTGATCACCGCATTCAAACCGAAATAAGCGCCGGTGGAACTGATGTTTTCGACGACTGTGTTTTCTTCAAAAGGGCGGCCATCGGGATGAGAACCTTTAATCTGAACCTTCAAGGGCAATTCCAACCGCCATTCCCGCCGTCGGTCGAGATGGAGATAAGTCCCTTCTTTTTCTTCGGTGATTAGTTCCGGGGGAAGAGGAGAAGTTTTTTTTGATTCAGTCATTGATCTATCTCCCTCAAATTAAAAAAGAGCTGAGTTAATGGCATAGAGAGCCAGCTGGAGACGACTGTGGGTGTTTAACTTGGCGTAAATACTTTTAATATGGGAACGCACGGTATTCTTACTGATAAAGAGTGCCTGAGCGATTTCTTCATTACTTTTTCCCTGTCCGATGAGTCTCAAGACCTGGAATTCAGTNGGGGTCAACTGGTCGAGAGATTTTTCTTTGAGGTCCTTGCCCACCACCGAGATTATTCTGTCCATAATACTGGACATCTTATCTCGCGGCAGCCATATCTCACCCCGGTGGACAACTCGAACAGCCTCTGATAATTGGTTTGATTGGTCATTAATGTCGAAATAGCCTCTCATACCGGAATTCATTAGCCCGACTATTTCTTCGTGAGAGGGGATTGTTCCCAGAAGCAGCAGTTGAGGTTTTTTCCCTTCTCCTAAAGCGTCACGGATGGCTTTGCAGATTTCTCGCAGATTGGGTACAGGTTCAGTATTGGAAAAAAGAACCACTTCCGGGGTATTTTTTCTAATAGCTTCCAGGAGAGATTCAATGGTGGTTTTCTCCACACCAACCACTTCGATTTCTTTATCAGCTTCGATTGATTTGAGGATTCCGGCCAGAATTAAATCAGAAGGACAGTAAATCAGTAATTTTAGAGGCTCTTTCTTCTTTTTCTCCGGTGGAGTTGTTGGCGAAGTCATTCTAAGTCTTTTCCTTGATAAAGTTATCAAATATCAATGATATGCTTTTTCCTCCTTTGTTGGTTAAATAATACTTAACTCGAATAAAGCTTGTCAAGTCAGGGAGAAGAGGAGAGGCGGGAGCATCTTTATTTCCCTGTTGTTTCTCTCAAAGAACGTGCCTAGCAATCCAGCTTGAGCATCATCGCGGAAATAAGGATGCTTCCGCCAGTGGTTGGAGGGAGTATTGAGGGAAGAGTTTCAGGGAAATTGTTTGCAGTTGAGTTGTCGGGCCATTGCTGGCGGCCAGAATGCGGGTGACTTCGCCTGCCAGTTCGAGTTTTAATTTGGTCTGCAGAAGAATTGTTTGGGGAATCTCAATTTTTAATCGAAGTACTTCTCCCAAGGTCACGGAGTGAGCCAGGTTAAAGGAGGCCGTCTCGGCGCTGATAGTGAGAAGTGTTGTCTTTTCCTCAAAGGGCAGACCTCGGGCATCTTTGCCCTGAACCAAAGCAGGAAGAGAGAGCTCAAAAATTCGCTCTCTCTTCCTAACTTTGGAGACGCCTTGGATGGAGGGGGAGGTGGATTTATATTTGCCCAGCATTTTTCCCTGAAGGAATATTTTGGGCTAAACCCCGGCTGGGAGGCAATAACTCTGGAGGATGAATTGTGGGGTGAATTTTTGGCTGCTAATATCATCTTTAGTGGTTAATTAAGGTGGATTCATGATAACCTCATACCAATGAACGCTGTTTAGGTGGGATATTTCTCAAGAGAGAAAAAGATTGATTAATCTTTTTCGGGAGAAATTATATATTTACTTCTGAATTTAGTGGAAACTCTTCGACCGCCGTCTTTACTTTGACTGTTTTCGATAAAAATCACTTCTCCTTTGAGGATGAGTTTCAATGATTGATTATCAGATAATTTTGGTGGCAGATCAATGCTTAGTCGGAGGATTTCACCCAGGGTGACCGGTGTTTTCAGGAAAAATGATGAGCCATAATGACTAATATAAGCCAGGGAAGTTTTTTCTTTGAAATTTTGACCAAAAGCATCCTTTCCTTCCACTTCCATGGGAAGGGGCAGGTGGAAACCATCGGTTAATTCCGGACGAATGATTCTTCTTGTTGAGCGGGTTTTTTTATTTTTCATCGCGCCGCTTCCTTTTCCATAATGGCACCACTAAGATGACATAAAGGTTGACTCACCGTCAATCACCTTTATAGAGGAAATTTAAAACCAGAAAGGGTGAGCGAAGGGGCTCGAAACAGTCTAATCGGAGGGTTAACAATCTTGCTAACTTGTTTATTTTACACAAAAAAAAGGCATTTTTATTGACAANAGAGGAAACTAAAAGATAGAATGTCTGAGAAAAAAGAGGAGGAAGAGAAGTTGGACAAAGATGAAAGATTGGTCAAACAGATAACTCCTAAGAGTGAAGATTTTTCTCGTTGGTACATTGAACTTATNCGGCGGGCTGAACTGGCTGATTATGCTCCCCTGAAAGGGATGATGGTTATTCGGCCCTATGGCTATGCCATCTGGGAGAATATCCAGCGGCTGCTGGACCGACGGATAAAGGCCACCGGCCATCAAAATGCNTATTTCCCCCTCTTTATTCCTGAATCCTTTCTTCAGAAAGAGACAGAGCATTTAAAAGGCTTTTCACCGGAAGTAGCCTGGGTGACTCATGGAGGACAGGAGGAACTCGAAGAGAGGCTAGCGGTTCGGCCCACTTCCGAAGCGATTATTGGCTATATGTATGCCAAATGGATTAAATCCTGGCGTGATTTACCCCTGCTGATAAATCAGTGGGCTAACATTGTCCGCTGGGAAAAGGTTACCCGACCCTTCTTGCGAACTACCGAGTTTCTCTGGCAGGANGGCCATACAGCCCATGAGACNAGGGAAGAAGCCGAGCAAGAGACCCGCTTAATACTGGAGATGTATCGGGAGTTCGTCGAAACTGAACTGGCTATTCCGGTAATTGCCGGCAGAAAAACTGAAAGGGAAAAGTTTGCCGGTGCCCTGGAAACCTATTCCATTGAGGGCTTAATGGCTGACGGGCGAGCCCTCCAGATGGGTACTTCCCATCATCTCGGCCAGCATTTCTCTCGCGTNTTCAACATCCGCTTTGAGGACCGCCAGCAAAAATTACAGTATGTCTGGCAAACCTCCTGGGGAGTTTCTACTCGTTTAATTGGAGCGCTGGTTATGTGCCACGGCGATGACTCCGGTCTTAAATTTCCTCCTCAGGTCGCCCCCATTCAGGTGATTATCATCCCCATTTCACTGGGAAATTGGAAGGAGACGGTTCTGCCCCGGGCCAAAGAGCTTTTTGGTGTACTCCAGGCTCAGGGACTCCGGGTCCACCTTGATGCCCGGGAAGAGTATACTCCGGGCTGGAAATTTTCCGAATGGGAGATGCGAGGAGTTCCCCTACGGATAGAAATTGGGCCCCGGGATGTCCAACAGCGCCAGGTGGTCCTGGTGCGGCGGGATACCCGGGAAAAAATAGCCATATCAATAGATGAAGCAATCTCGCGGGTTAATCAAATTCTTGATGAGATTCAGAAAAACTTATTCCAGTTGGCTCTCCAATTCCAACGAGAAAATACCCACCAGACAGACAATTATCAAGAGTTTAAAGAAATAATTGAAAAGAAGAGAGGTTTTATTAAGACTTATTGGTGTGGACAGACTGCCTGTGAGGAGAGGATAAAAGAAGAGACACAAGCCACGATCAGAGTTCTTCCTCTTGACCAGCCGGAAGACCTCCGGGAGCATCAATGTCTTTACTGTGGGCAAACAGCCAAGTGGCTGGTCTATTTTGCCAAGGCNTATTAGACCAGAGTATGAAAAAAAAAGACTGGGCAACTCTCCGTAAATTAATGGTTGATAACCAATTGCGCGCCCGGGGGATTAAGGATGAAAGAGTTCTCCAGGCGATGGAGAAGGTACCCCGTCATCTATTCGTTCCAGAAAATATGCAGGAGGTAGCCTACAGTGATGAGCCTCTGCCCATTGGTGAAGGACAAACCATCTCTCAGCCTTACATTGTGGCCTATATGACGGAAGCCATTCAACCTGAAAGCTGGAAACGAGTGTTGGAAATTGGCACCGGTTCCGGATATCAAGCAGCTATTCTGGCCGAGCTNGTTAAGGAAGTGTACACAGTGGAACTGATTCCCGAGCTGGCAGAAAGGGCGAAGACTCTCCTGGANGGTCTGGGTTATCAGAATATTCATTATAAAATTGGCGATGGCACCTTGGGTTGGCCGGAAGAAGCTCCTTTTGACTCGATTCTGGTGACAGCCGCTCCCGCGAAAATTCCCNCTTCTCTGGAAGAACAACTGGGTCCGGGAGGAAGGCTGATCATTCCCGTAGGTGANATGTTTCAGGACCTTTATCTCGTNATCCGGGAAAAAGATAAACTTTCCCGGCAGAAACTTCTCTCGGTGCGCTTTGTGCCTTTGGTCACCCTGCATTAAGTTATTCCCGACATNAGCTCTTTCAGCCGGGTTGCCTGCCGGTCTCACCAAAAACAGGTCACCATTTAGCCCATAGAAAGACTCTATGGACGTATTATTTTTGAATTAATTCGTTATGACTGCGGGGCATCCTTTGATTGATGAAAACATTAGTGTCGTTATTCTGGGTTAAACTCTGTAGCCAGGCGCAGGCTAATTTCAGTGTAATTATCACTTATAGGGGAAAAGGGAAAAAAGCCAGTTTATTTGACATTGCAGTTCGGAACTTTTAATCTAGAAAGAAACGTCATTCTCGGAATAAGCAAGGAATTCAAAGATGAAAAAGTTCAAGCGAAGCACTTTCATTTTAAATTTCCGAAGTCTCTCTGGCCAGAGAGCGTCGCTTTTCCTGATCTTCTTTTTAGTTAGCCTGCTTTCATTTATTCAGGCCCAGGAGATTAAAGAAAAATTTATCCCTGTTTTTCTGCCCGACGGACAAAAAATAATCGCTGAACTGGCGGTGACTCCACTGGAGAGGCAGAGGGGCTTGATGTTTCGAGAGGAATTGGCGGCCGATGAAGGCATGCTTTTCGTCTTTGAAGAAGATGGCCTTTATTCCTTCTGGATGAAAAACATGAAGTTCTCCATTGATATCTTATGGCTGGATAAAAATAAAAGAATTATTCATCTAGAAGAAAATGTCCCGCCTTGTACGACTGAGCCTTGTCCCTCATATACACCGGCCTTGCCCTCTCGTTATGTTCTGGAATTAAAAGCTGGCAGTATCAAGACCCATTCACTAAAACTTTTTCAGCAGGTGGATTTTATTCTTCCCCGGCTAAAGTAAGGTTTATTGTTTGCTTATCCCAGAGGAGGGCCGACCGATAATTCCGGCCAGTTCCTGAGCAGCTAAGACCGAGGCTTTCTTTTTACCGAGAAGTTCTTTCATCCGCCGGAAGGCCTGAATCATTCGTTCTCTTCTGGTTTGATTTTCGATTAATTCTTTCCCCAGAAGGAAAAGATTGTCCGCCGTGAAATTATTCTGGATCAGTTCAGGAATGACTGTTTGTTCCAGAAGAATGTTAACAATACTGAAGTTTTTGATATGGACAAGTCTTTTTCCCAGCTGGTAGGAAAGGGGAGAGAGCCGGTAAAAGGCAATAAATGGAGTTTCCAGTAAAGCGGCTTCCAGGTTGGCGATGCCACAGGAGGTCAGAATTAGATGGCTGTAGGCCATAGCTTCATACTTATCTTCTTTAAGAATAGTTATTTCGGGAAAGGAATAAGGCAGGTATTTTTCTATATCATTACGGGAAAGATTTTCAGATTGACAGAGGAGAAATTCGACCGGGAAGGCTCCTCTTAAAAGAAGGAGGGTTTCAGAAAGGATAGGCAGGTGGTTTTTTAATTCAGAATGACGACTGCCAGGAAGTAAGGTAATCACTTTTTTCTGGGGATCAAGATTGTATTTGTGATAAAAATCCTGGCGGCTCAAAGCAAGATGTATTTCTTCTTGTAAGGGATGGCCAATATAGATAGCAGGAATTTTTTCCTGCTCGTAGATTTTTTGTTCAAAGGGAAAAATAAGGAGCATTTTGGAAACACATTTTTTAATCTTCTTCAGGCGATTTTTCCGCCAGGCCCAGACGGTTGGACTGACATAGTAGAGGACTGGAATTCCTTTCCGGCGGAGATAGCCGGCCAGGCGGAGGTTGAAGTCAGGCGAGTCAATGAGGACAGCCGCCTGCGGTTGGCGCCGGATGATTTCTTTTTTTAAGCGGGACTGAAGTTTCAACAACCGGGGGAAATGACGGACTACTTCAATAAGTCCGATGAGATTCAGGTCGTGGAGAGAAAAGAGGGGTTCCAGACCAGCGGCCATCATTTTTTCTCCCCCGATACCGAAGAATTTGGCCTCAGGGTCAAGCTTGTGAAATTCCCGGATTAGAGCTGCCCCGTATTTCTCCCCTGATGTTTCGCCGGCACAGATGAAAATCTCGGTCATTCTTCCTTGGNTGTCTCTCCAAAATAGACAACTTCCGGTGTCTGNCGGGAAGTTTGTCCATAAAAGAAGTACCAGTGGTCGTATCGGTCCTGTTGATTATAAATTTTAATTGATTTGCGGGAGGAAGAACTGACCACACCGATAATCTGGGGGTTATCCACTTTGGCGAGTAAACCGGCGGGAACAATCATGATTTTCTGAAAAGAGATTTTTCCGACCGCTCCAGCCCGTCCCCCCGGTGGAGATTGAGGTGAAGATGACGCTCTACCAAAGGCTCTTCTTCCACTCGTNGGGGCGGGGGGGATGACGATTAAATCCCACTCACCTGACTCACTCATGGGATCAGGATAAAGACGACGGATACATTTTTTTTCCAGAAGCTCATCCAATTCCCGGGGAAAAGCACCCGGAAATTTTTGCTGGAAGAGACGAATCGCCTCGACATATTGTCGACCCCGAAAAATGAGTTCTTCTTCTTTTTCTCTCTGTAACTGGGTTTCCCAGACCGGAACAGCAATGAGTAAACCCAGGCTGAGAATAAAAACGAGAAAGAGAAGGAGCAGCAGAGTATAACCATTTTTTGGGCGGTTAGAGGGTGGCAAAGAAGGAGGTGGCTCCTTTTTACCAGGTGTTGTAAGGAGTTCCATCTAATCCTATCTCCTCCGATCCGGAGAAAACATCGACTACCCCTGGTTGAAGACCCGCCTGGATCAGTTCCTCGGTCAGTTCTTCTCTGACTTCAACCCAAGTCTCTCTTGATCTGGTTATAGGGTCAATGGGAATAGAGCGGAGATATCCTTCCTCTACCAGGGATTGAAGAGAAGGAGGATATTTTCCTTTGTCCAGATGATATTGATTAATCAGCTTCCTCAGAATAAACAAATTTTCCTTGAGCACAGCTTCGCGGGCACGTTTGGCAGCGGTTTGATATTGGGGAATGCCCAGGCCGAGGAGAATGCCGATGATGGCTAACACAATGATTAGTTCAATAAGAGTGAAGCCTTGGCGGGGTGAATTCATCATTTTTACCAATCTCTGTATTTAGTGCCATCAAGAGCCGTCGCCCGACTCCTAGTGTAAACATCATAGACATTCTCGCCGCCCCAGACATCCGAGTCCGGATCATCCTGATAAGAACGCAGGCCCCAGTCATAAGAATTAGTCATTGGATCTTTGGGGATGCGGCGTAAGAAACGCACCACTCTTTTTATCCGTTTTCCCTTAATGACCTCTTCCACCTCCACCCCCTTGACCAGAGTTTCGAGGTCAGGCGGGTAACCATAAGAATCTTCATCAACTTCGATTTTTTTCTCATCGGCCAGTCGTTTATAGGCGTCAATAGCTTCCCGAATTAAACGCAAATTGCGGCGGAGTTCGATTTCCTTTTGCCTTTTCACCGCGACTTGAGCCAGGGGGACAGCCACTCCGGCCAGAATAGCCAGAATGGTGAGAGTGACCAGCATTTCGATGAGGGTGAATCCGGGTCGTCGAGTTAAGACAACTCTCATCTTTGGTTTGATTGTGGGTTTAAAACCATTTTTTTGAATTTTTTGAGGGGCGATTTTTGGATTGATCGCGGCGGGGGTAATTTCTCTCGCGGTTATAAGGTCGGTGGGGTGAGCTCTCCAGAACTTTTTTGCTGAGTTTTATCTTATGATCTTCGTCGATTGAGAGAACTTTTACTTTGACTGTATCGCCGATTTTGAAAACNTCACGGGCGCTGCGGATGCGGCGGTGGGCTATTTCTGAGACATGGAGTAGCCCGACTATATTGGGGAGAATTTCGACAAAAGCCCCGTAATCTTCGATACGGACGACTTTGCCTGTATAAACTTTACCCACTTCCGCCTCAACTGTAATTTCACGGATCATCTGGCGAGCTTTTTCCGCGGCTTCAGTGTTTTCCGCGGCAATGGTTATTTTNCCGGTTTCTTCAATGTCTATTTTNGCATTGGTTGCTGCCAGTATTTTCTTGATATGTTTACCTGAAGGGCCGATGACATCAGGGACTTTTTCGGGGTTAATGAACAGGGTGATGATACGAGGTGCATAGGGCGAAATATCCGGTCGAGGATGGGGAAGAACGGCCAGCATTTTGTCCAGCACATGGTGCCGGGCTTCCTTGGCCTGAAATAATCCTTCGCGGAAGATATCTGGAGAAATTCCCGGGATTTTAAGGTCCATTTGAATGGCGGTGATGCCTTTTTCTGTGCCGGCGATTTTTAAATCCATATCACCAAAATGGTCTTCCAGACCAGCAATATCAGTGAGCAGGGCATAGCGATCGCCTTCTTTAACCAGGCCAATGGCGATGCCGGCGACGATCATTGAGAGAGGCACACCGGCATCCATCAAAGCCAGCACTCCCCCGCAGACGGTAGCCATGGATGAAGANCCGTTTGATTCAAGGATATCAGAGACAATCCTGATGGTATAGGGGAAATCTTCTTCGGGAGGGATGGAGGGGAGAATGGCCTTTTCCGCCAGAGCTCCATGGCCGATTTCTCTTCGGCCCGGAGCCCGCAAGAAACTTACCTCCCCCACNCTAAAGGGAGGAAAGTTATAATGAAGCATAAATCTTTTGGCTTCCCCTTCGCTCAGACCATCAAGCCGCTGGACATCTTCAAAAGTCCCCAGGGTCACGGTGGCNAGACACTGAGTTTCGCCCCGTGTAAAGAGAGCTGAACCATGGGTGCGGGGTAGGAGGCCCACTTCAATAGAAATCGGACGGATATCGGTTAANGAGCGCCCGTCAACTCGTTTTTTCTCCTCAAGAATGAGCTGACGAACCAGTTTTTTTTCGATTTGATAGAATATTTCCTTGGTCTCCTGGATTTTTTCCTCTTCTTCCGCAGGAATCTCTTCCAGGAGTTGGTCGAGGATTTGTTTTATCTTTTCTTCCTGGGCTTTTTTACCTTTAATCTGAATGGCTTCTTTAAGTTGATCGACGACCTGTTTTTCAATCTCCTGATATCTGTCCTTATCGAGTTGGGGTGGGGAAAAATCTCGCTTGGTAATATTAAGTTTGGCGTATAATTCAGCCTGGGCTTCGATTATTTTTTTTATTTCTTTCTCCGCGATAACCACCGCNTGGGCGATTATTTCTTCTTCCACTTCTTTGGCGCCGGTTTCAATCATAATGATGCCCTGGTCGTTACCGACGACAACCATATTCAGCTGGCTTTCTTCCAATTGAGCGACGGTGGGATTTATGATGTACTCGTTATTGAGATAGCCGATTTTGACAGCGCCTAGAGGGGTGGTGAAGGGTATGTCAGAAAAAAGAAGGGCCGTGGATGCCCCGATTATTCCCAGCGTGTCGGGTTCATTCTGCATATCAGCGGAGAGGAGCAGAGCTACGATCTGGGTATCGTTGAAATAGCCTTCCGGGAAGAGAGGACGAATGGGTCGGTCAATCATCCGGCTGACGAGAACTTCTCGTTCTGAAGGTTTCCCCTCTCTTTTGAAAAATCCACCGGGAAATTTGCCGGCCGCGTAAGTATTTTCGCGGTAGTCGACAATGAGGGGCAAAAATGGCTTTGGTTCCTTGACGTCCTTTTTTGAAGTGGCCGAAATGAACATAATGGTGTCGCCATAACGGATAAAAGCTGAGCCATCCGCCTGGCGCCCCATCCGGCCGATTTCTATNGATAAAGTACGTCCTCCAATTTCTAGATTTATGGTATTTTCAGACATTGATGTTTTCCTGACGAGGTCCGGCTATTTTCTCAGCTTTAATCTTTTAATCAAAGCTTCGTAGCGACTGGGGTCTTCTCTTTTTAAATAGGCTAATAGTCTTTTTCTCTGGCCGACCAGTTTCATTAATCCGGTCCGGGAATGGTAATCCTTTTTATGTTTGGCAAAATGCTGGGTTAAATGGTTGATCCGATAAGTGATTAAGGCAACCTGAACTTCAGGTGAACCAGTATCTTTCGGATGAGTTCGAAATTCTTCAATAATCTTCATTCTTTCTTCCTTACTAAGCACTTTTGGTCTCCTTATTCGTGCTAAATGTAATTTTTCGTTTTTTTTCTTAAATAGCTTACCAGAAACTGGCCAACTTGTAAATTATTTTCCGGAAATAAGGATGCTTCCACCCGGAAAATATTGTTTATTCTGACAAGCCAGTCCCACCTCAGATTTTATCTCTAATTATATACATTAAACCAGGAGAGCGTTTGCCAAGGAAGGTGGCTTATGTTAGAGTGAAAAAGCTGACATTTATCTGGCAAGAAATAGATGGTACCTTTTTTTCTCCTAGTTTTGAATATTATTCTCCTGGCCATCAGCTGGATTATGCTCGTTTATGCTTATCCTCGTTTACCCGCGGACATTCCTCTCTGGCTGGCTCTGGGAGGGGACAATTTTCTTTATCCTAAATCATTACTTATTTTTCTGTACCCACTGGGAGAGACATTATTTAATCTTCTTTTTCTTAAACTCGCCCGGGTGAAACTATTCTCCAAGCAATGGAAATCCTCATTAGATAAGACCCCTCCATCTCCCGCCCAGAGTAAAGAGCGACTGCGAATTGAATTTGCCTTCCTGGCNATGATTTTTTTCAATCTGATTTTTATACATGTTGAAAGAAGCTTAATTCTAGTGGCTCATCGGGTGGAGAAAGGAGTGAATCCTTTTTATTTTCTGATGTTGTTTTTAGTCCTGCTCATGCTTATTCCCTATTATCGGATTAGAGAGATAGCCGAAAGGAAACAGTGGTTAATCAAGTCAAAAAAGCGGAAAAAATAGAGACGCTTTTCCAGTCGTCAAGGAGAGAGGTAAGGAAGGGAAGACAGGAGGGATGAATTAGATGAATTATTTGAGTAATTACCTGTTTGTTCTGGCCTGACAGGGATGGTTAAGCTGATTTTGATTTTTTGGTTGACTGCTTTTGCTGGAGCAGGTATTCCCGTCTCTGGAGGAGATGCTGGGCATACAGAGAATCCAGTCCACCTTGAGTTTCCTGGACATACTTGAGACGCTCTTCTATTTCTTCCAGGGTCATTTTGTTAATTTTCTTTTTTTTCTTCGGAGGTGAAGCCGGAGTCTCCGGTTTTTCTTCCGGAGCCGGTTTAGCTTCGGTCGTGGCTTCTTCTTGAGTTGGTTTTTCTTCGGCCATTTATTTTCCTTCCTTTATCTTTTGACAATGGTTTTAATTTATGGAGAAAAAGAATACACAATTTGGAGCAAAATATCAATAACTATCGTCAGCTTCCTTATTTCATTTCCATAATGGCTTTCCGAAAAACGGGGAGAATTTTTTTAAAAATTGATGGCTGTCATGGAAATGAGAAGGCTGACGATGAGCGATTAGAGGTTGCCTTTTAGGAGGAAAGTTTAGTATAGTCATGGTCAGTATGTATGCTCTTTATACTGGCCTGCTGGCTCTGGCGCTGCTGTTTTTTTACATTCCCGCCTATTTTATTCGCTATCGAGTCCTCCGGGGTGAGAAACTGTATTTACGGGAAAGATTAGGAGGAGGCTTAAAAAAACTNNCTCGTCCCTCGCCAGCTCATCCCACTATCTGGTTTCATGCGGTTTCGGTGGGGGAGCTAATTTCTCTNCAGAAATTAATTGTGTCCCTGAAAGATAAGCATCCGGATTGGGATATCAGTCTTTCTTGTTTAACCTCTTCCGGCATGAAGGTAGCCCAGAGTAAATTAAAAACAGTGGAGCGGATTTTTTTTATTCCCTTTGATTTTGGTTTTATTTTAAGAAAATATTTTCGTTATCTGAAACCGCAGCTTCTGGTCTTGGTTGAATCTGAGTACTGGCCCAACCTCCTACGCACAGCCAGGCGAATGAAATGTCCGGTGGTGGTGATTAACGCCCGGATGACAGAAGAGGCCTTCCGTCGGTACGCCCGCTTAAAAGCCCTGACAGCCTGTCTCCTGAATCAGGTGGAGGAGTTTTTAGTTCAGACAGAAGAAGAGAAGGAGAGACTTCGACTTCTNGGAGTAGGAGAAGAGAAAATAATTGTTTCCGGCAACATGAAATGCGATCTTGAACTACCTCGTTTTTCAGCTGATGAGCTGGCCGAGATGAAGAAAAAGTTTGGGCTTGAGCGGGAGTTGTCTGCCCAACCGGCCAAGATTTTGGTGGCTGGAAGTATTCATCAGGGGGAAGAAGAACCAATTATTCGGGCTTTCACTCAGGCAAGGCAGAAAGGAAGCCCCTATCTTCTGATCCTGGCCCCTCGTCATCTGGAGATGGCTGAAAGTGTAGCCCGGGTCTGTCAGCAGTATGGGTTGGTCTGCCAGCGGCGGACTAAGCTCGCTGAAGGACAATTCATGACTCCAGAAGCCAAGGCCAACAGAAACCAAACAGCACCTTGGGACGTCTTGATTCTGGATACTATTGGCGAACTTGCCTCTTTATATGCTCTGGCCGATATCGTTTTTATCGGGGGAAGCCTGGTTCCCCATGGAGGCCATAATCTCCTTGAACCCGCTTTTTATGGCCGACCTCTTTTTTTCGGTCCGCATATGGACAATTTTAAATATCTGGCCCAGAAATTCATCCAGACTGGCGGGGCCAGAGAGATTAAAGATGAGGCTGAACTGATTTACATCTTAACCCAAACCAGGGAGGAAGAGTTAAAAGCAATGGGAGAGAAGGCCCAACAGACCTTGAAGACTCTCCAGGGAGCGACTGAATTAATTATCAGGGAAATCGAGAAGTTTGTCACTCGTAATGAGTAAAAGAGAAAGAATCCCTGCCTTCTTCTTAATTTTCTGGTGGAGTTCCTGGCTCTTTCTCCAGGCATCTCCTCCCCGGCGGGTGGAAGAGTTTCATCTGAACAGGGAATATCTGCGGGGTGCTGTCCAGGATTTGGCGGAGATAAGTCGGTCTCCTCTGGGCTGGGAAAATTCTGATTGGTTGAAAGTGGCTCTTATATCAGGGGCAGGAGTGGCTTTTTATTGGGCAGACCAGAGGGTTCATGATTGGCTGGAAGAAAACAAAACCACGACCTCCAGCGATATTTCGACGGTTGTTTCCTATTTTGGTCATGGGGGAGTGATTTTAGCCGGTACAGGAGGAGGTTACCTCCTGGGAGAGATAACCGGCAGCCGGCAAATAAGAAAAGTATCTCTGCTTTCCCTGGAAAGCTGGCTGGCTTCGGGGTTTATAGTGACCCTGATGAAATTTTTGATCGGGCGGGAGCGACCTTATGTCAGCCATAACTCAAAGAAATTCCATCCTTTTTCATTAAAATCTGGTCATCATTCCTGGCCTTCAGGGCATGCTTCCTCTGCCTTTGCCGTGGCGGCTGTCATCGCGGCCGAAGCGGAAAGCGGCCTTATTGACGGCGCGGTCTATTCGCTGGCTTCGCTGGTGGCTCTCTCGAGAGTTCATGATGGGTATCACTGGTTATCCGACGTGTTCATCGGGAGTGTCCTGGGATATGTCATTGGCCATAAAATAGCCCGGTTACACACCTCTCCGAACAATCAACGGGTTGCCTGGGGAATAATTATTTCCTCCCAGGAAACAGCCTTTACTTTAAAAGTATTCTTTTGAAAAATACTCCGCCGGAGTATTAAAATAAAAAAAAGAAATTAGATTTTAGACAAAGGCCCTAACCTGGAAATGAGACAAAAAAGAGTTGAACTAAAAGGAGAAAATTGATTTGGCCACCTGAAAATAAAACCTGGCGACTCTCTTTTCCAAAGAAGAGATAAACCAGGGACATATTTTTTGGATAAAGGAGAGGAAATGGGCTATTTAACGCGTCGGGAATTCTTGAAAAAAAGTTCCATATTAGCTCTGGCCTCGGGGAGTGGTCTTCTCCTGAAGGGCTGTGTTAAAGGGAAAGAATATGATTGGGTGATTAAAGGAGGTCAGGTGATTGATGGGTCAGGTTCTCCTCCTCAGGAACTGGATGTGGGGATAAAAGGAGGAGTGATTACCGAAATTGGTCGGATTTCCCCCCGGAAAGCAACCGCGGTGTGTGAAGCAAAGGGGATGGTTGTTTGTCCTGGTTTCATTGACGCCCATGATCATACGGATGTTCAACTCCTGGTCAATCCCAAAGCCGAGAGTGCGGTCCATCAAGGGATTACCACGGTCATGAGTGGAAATTGTGGTTTTTCACCGTTTCCTATTGCGGAGAAGATCTACGAAGAGATGAAAGCTGATTTGAAAGAACAGTACGGAGTGGAACTTGATTGGCAGGATATTTCAGGATTTCTGGGACGACTGGAGAGACAGGGGATTGCTCTGAATTACGCCACTCTGGTGGGGCATGGGGCTGTGCGGGGAAAAGCCATGGGTTTTGATGACCGGTCCCCGACTGATACCGAGTTGGCGGCCATGAAAACACTGGTAGAGGAAGCCATTAGAAACGGAGCCTTTGGTCTCTCCAGTGGTTTGGAGTATGCACCAGGGAGCTATGCCCAACCAGAGGAATTAATTGAATTGTGTCGCGTTGTGGCCAGCCTGGGAGGAGTTTATGCCACTCACATGCGGAATGAAGGGGATTATCTGCTGGAGTCGCTGGCGGAAACTTTTCGCGTTGCCCGCGAAAGCGGGGTCAGTGTTCAAATTTCCCACTTCAAGGTTGCCTATCCCCGCAACTGGTCCAAAATAGATGATGCTCTGGCCAGTCTGGACCGGGCTAAGGAAGAAGGTCTGGCTGTCTTTGCCGATCGTTATCCCTATCTGGCCGGTTCAACCGGATTGAGCTTTTATTTCCCTCTCTGGGCTAGACAGGGAACGACCGAGGACTTTCTCCGTCGTCTCCAGGATAAAAAACTGGAAAAGCGTTTTCGGCAACATCTGGCTGAACAGGAGCGAAAGCTTGGTTCCTGGGATAAGGTGGTCATTGCGGCCGTAGTGACAGAGAAGAACCGTGTCTTTGAAGGACTGAGTATCCAGGAATGTTGCCGCCGGACAGGTAAGGACCCCTTTGAATTTATGCGCGATTTATTAGTGGAAGAAAAAAATCGAGTGGGTATGATTACTTTCATGATGAAAGAGGAAAATCTGAAGAAAATCCTGGCTCATCCGCTGGTTGGAGTTGGCTGCGATGGCTCAGCGATTGCTCCCTATGGCCCTTTGGGGAGAGGCAAGCCTCATCCCCGTAACTATGGAACATTTCCNCGGGTTCTGGGAAGGTATATTCGGGAAGAAAAAATACTTCCCCTGGAGAAAATGATCTTCAAAATGACTTATCGAGCTGCCCAAAAATTTGGTCTGGTCAAAAGAGGACTCCTCAAACCCGGTTATTATGCTGATGTGGTGGTTTTTGATCCCGCCCGGGTAATAGACAAAGCTACCTGGACCAATCCTCATCAATATCCCGAAGGAATCAACCATGTCTTTGTCAATGGTGTTCAGGTCATTGAGAATGGCCNGCATACAGGCAGCCTGCCGGGCCNGGTGCTCCGTAAGTTGATAACCACCGGCTGAAAGTTTTTCTGGCAAAGATAAAGAGCAGTTGGTTTATGGTCAGTNAGAGATACATCGGCTGGCTCGGAAGGCTAACCTGNGGGTAAGAGGTTCATTCTTGGGTTGGAAGAGAGAGGTTAAATCCAGGAGATTCACCGGGAAGAAAGGCCGCTTCAAATGAAATTGTCACTATTCAATTGTCAAAAAATCTCGGCCCGATTGGTTTTTATCCTGTTATTAGGTGGGGTTCTTATTCTGGCTGCTTATCTCCCTCAGGAGAAACAACTCGCCCCGAGAGAAAAGCCGGTTATTGACCTGATTTGCCGGGCACTCCAGCCAGGAGAAACAGTTATGGTTCTCCTCCGGGGAGTCACCGATATTCGCCAGGCTGAGATAAAGTTCTTAAACCAAAAGTACCATCTTCTCCCGCACCCTAAGGCCCACCAGTGGTTTGGGTTGCTGGGCCTTGATTATCGGTTAAAACCGGGAGAATATCCTCTACGGGCAGTAATAGTTGATTCCCAGGGAAACAGNCAGGAGGTCTGGCTATCTCTCCGGGTTAAACCAAAGTCTTTTCCCGTGAAAAAACTCTGGGTGGCTCCTCGTTATGTTACGCCACCTCCGGAAGAAAGAGAAAGGATCAGACGGGAGTCNACTCTCCTCCAGACAATTTTTTCTCTGGAAACACCCAGCTGGTTGGGGCAGGGTAGATTTATTCTTCCCTGTCAGGGAAAAGTTTATCTCAACTTTGGAGAAAAGAGGATCTACAATAATCAGCCCCGGTCTTCTCATTCGGGAATAGATATCGCCGCTGTTACCGGCACTCCCGTGGTGGCCAGTAACGCCGGCCGGGTCGTCCTGGCTTCCAACCTTTATTTCGCCGGAAAGACAGTTATTATTGACCATGGACTAGGTCTTTATACTTTTTATGCTCATCTGGCTGAGATAAAAGTGGTCCGGGGGGATTTTGTCCGCCAGGGCCAGATTATCGGTCTGGTCGGCGCTACGGGACGAGTCACCGGGCCTCATCTTCACTGGAGTGCGCGCTTAAAAGGCAGTCGGGTTGATCCAATGTCGTTACTTGAGATNCCTCTGGGTGAATAAAAGGATTTACACCGGGTGAATGAGCTACCGGGGAGAGTTGACAGTCGCCGGGCAATTTCGGTAGGATGGCTTCTTTATTCGATGAGCGGCAGGGCTCATCAGCCCACTCAATTTCAATCTGTCAGCGGACATAGAGGTGTAGGATGAGTAGCAAGCCAATAAATAAAGACCGGTTAAACAGCACTCCCTTTGGTCAGGCTATCCGCCAGGCCTATCGTCAAGGCCAGGAAGATGAAGCTCTGGAACCTTTGGTGGCCGTAGATCAGGATGGCCGTCCCCGGGGGCGGCTGAAAAAGGGCGATGCGGTCATTTTTTATGACCTGAGAGGTGAACGGGAAGTTGAACTGACCCAGNCTTTAACTGAGGAGAATTTTCAGGCTTTTCCGGTGANACCTTTAAACCTCCATTTCGTGACTATGATTGAATATGCTTCCTGGCTTAAAGTAAAGGTGGCCTTTCCTCCGGAAGGTCCGGTCCGGAATACCCTGAGCGAGGTTTTGTCCCGGGCGGGGAAAAAAGTGTTGAAAATATCTGAATCTGAGAAAGCCATTCATGTCGGTTATTTTATGAATGGCAAACTGGAGATCATCTTTCCCGGAGAGACAAGGAAAGTTATTCCTTCTCCTCAGGATGTCATGAATTACGCTGAGGTTCCGCAAATGAGCGCCGCTCAGGTGACGGAAGCCATTATCGATAGCCTGGACACCGAGAATGATTTGATTATCGCCAATTACGCCAATGTTGATGTCATTGGTCATATAGAAGATGAAGCTGCCGTGATCAAGGCAGTGGAAGTGGTCGATNACGAACTTGGCCGGGTGGTCCAGGCATGTCAGGAAAAAAAGATAACTCTTATCGTGACTTCTGATCATGGCACAGTAGAGGAATGGTATTATCCTGATGGAGCCATTAACACCGGGCACACTCGCAATCCGGTGCCCTTTATTTTAATAGATTTTGCCCGCTCCCGGTCAGGAGAAAATAGTGATATTTTACGTCCGGCCGGGGAATTGATTGATGTGGCGCCCACCATCTTAAATCTTCTGGGAATCAAGGCCCCNGAGGAGATGGAGGGGACGAATCTGGTGATTAACCCGGAATTTATTTCTCCGCCTCGAGCAAAAATTCTGCTCCTTATTCTGGATGGTTGGGGAATGAGAAAGGAAACCCAGGGGAATTTAATTGCCCGGGCNAGAACACCCCATTTTGACTCTCTCTGGACCGGCTTTCCTCACTCTCTCCTTCAGGCGTCGGGTGAAGCCGTCGGCATGCCTCCAGGAACAGTAGGCAACTCTGAATCAGGCCATCTGCATCTGGGAGCGGGACGGAGGATTCTCCTGGACCGGGTGCGGATCGACAAGGCCATTAAAGACGGTCGTTTTTTCCAGAATGAAGCCTTCCTCTGGGCGATGGAGCAGGCGAGTCAGTCCAGCCGGGCCCTCCACCTGCTGGGCATTGTTTCTCATTATAGTTCGCACGGGACCATTGACCATCTTTTCGCCTTGCTGGAGCTGGCGCGCCGACAAGGCGTACCCCAGGTCTTTATTCATTGTTTGATCGGCCGCCGGGGAGAGAAGCCGGAAAGCGGGGCCATCTANGTCCAAAAGGTTGAAGAAAAATGTCGTTCGCTCGGTCTGGGAGAGGTGGTCACGGTTATCGGGCGGTTCTGGGCTCTGGACCGGGAAGAAAATTGGGATCGGGTGGAGAAAACCTATCGCGCTCTCGTTTACGGGGAGGGCACGCCGGTGAGAGTGGACAGATAGAACGAATTTATTAAAAATAAAGTTGAACAATTGAAGGGTTGNGTTCGTATTTAAAGACGAAAGATGAGGCAGTCTAAGACTCTGGAATTGAGAAATATCAGCTATGCTTATGGCCGGATTAAGGCTCTTTCCGGAATAAGTCTGGCGGTGGATCGGGGGCCGATAGGTCTTCTGGGACCCAATGGAGCCGGCAAGAGTACTTTGCTGCGGTTACTCCTTGGCTTTTTGTCCATCCAGGAGGGAGAGGCAAAGGTGATGGGTTATGATATTGCCCGGGAGACCAAACGCGTGCGGCAGATCGTTGGCTATATGCCGGAAGACGAAAGCTATATTCCGGGAGTGGATGGAGTAACTTTAACCGCCCTTCTGGGAGAGCTATCTGGTATGCCTCGGCAGGAAGCTATGAAAAGAGCTCATGATGTTCTTTTCTATGTCGGTTTAGGGGAGAGTCGCTACCGATTGGTGGATACTTATTCCAAGGGGATGCGGCAGCGATTGAAATTAGCCCAGGCTCTGGTCCATGACCCCCAATTAGTGCTTCTGGATGAGCCAACTTCCGGACTGGACCCCCAGGGACGAGAAGAGATCCTGGAATTAATCAAAGATATCGCCGCTCATGGAGTTCAGGTNCTGGTGTCCTCGCATATCCTGCCGGATATCGAAGAGACCTGCAAGGAGGTGATTATCCTTAATCGGGGTCANGTGGCCGCTCAGGGGAATCTGCAGCAATTGAAACAGTTGAATTTCAACCTTTATGAATTGAGACTGAAAGGCGAGCCCACCCGGTTTTTGAATAGATTACAGGCGGAAGGATGCCAGGTGGAGAAAATGGAGGAAGGCTACTGGAAGCTGTATCTTCCCAGCGAGTTATCGGCGCGGTTGGTCTTTAAACTGGCTGTGGAAGAGAAGGTCCAGATCCGGCATTTTCTAAAAAGCCAATCCCGTCTCGAGGATCTGTTTGCCCAGGTGGTTGGAGAAGAAGAATGACCATCAGGAAAAAAGGTTATACTCATTGGGAAGGTGAATTAAAAGAATCTTTTCTGGTCTGGTTTCCTTTGACTCGCCTGGGGATTAAATTGGCTTTCCAGAGACGTTTTTTTAGACTCTTCTTTTTTTCTTCATTTTTACCGGCACTAATTTTTCTGGCGGGAATTTATATCTCGGAGCGGCTGGAAGATTTCCGTTTTATGTTAAAAGGTTCACCACCCTTCCTCCAGATCACTCCCAACTTTTTCAAAATCTATCTNTCCAGCGGCTTATTTCTCNTTCTCCTGGTGCTGATGATGATTTTTGTCGGTTCAGGACTTATTGCCGATGACCTTCGCTTTAACGCCCTGCAGCTTTATTTTGCCCGGCCTCTGCGAAAAATAGATTATCTGGTGGGCAAAATAGCCACCCTGAGTTTTTTCATTCTGTTACTCAGTCTTGTTCCCGGGCTGCTATTTATTTTATTTAAACTTCTTTTCGCCGGGAACCTGGTTTTTCTGCGCACTTATCCCTGGCTTCCCCTGGCGGTCATCGGCTATTCTTTGCTCTTGACCCTGTTTTTTGCCGGTTATGCCCTGGCTCTTTCAGCTTTAAGTCGGAACAGTCGGTATGTTTCCCTGATGATTTTCGGAATCTATATTGCCTCAGATATAGTCTTCGGGATTTTCTATCAAAATTTTCATCATCCCTATCTCGCTCTCCTCTCGATAAAACTTAATCTCCAGCAGGTGGCCGCAGCCATATTTGGTCAAAAACCCTTTTATCAGGTTCCCTGGGAATTATCCCTGGCCATTCTTCTGGGATTAATGGTCGGAGCCTACTTTATTCTCCAGAGACGCATTCGCAGTGTTGAGGTGGTCAAATGACAGTAGTTGTCCAAACGGAGAAGCTGTCCAAGTATTACGGCAATGTCCTGGGTTTAAGTGATGTTTCGGTATCTATAGAACCGGGAGTAGTCGGACTGCTTGGCCCTAATGGGGCGGGAAAATCGACCTTTTTAAAATTAATCACCGGTCAATTGAAACCCAGTCTGGGGCGTATCTTGGTTTTTGGGCAGCGTGTCTGGAACAATCCGGTGATTTATCATCAGATTGGCTATTGTCCGGAGGTGGATACTTTTTTTGAGGATCTCACCGGATGGCAGTTTTTAACCCAGATGCTCCGTCTTCATCATTTCTCCCCGCAAGCTGCGGCCAAGCAGGCAGAGGAGATGCTTGATTTTTTACATCTTTCCCAGGATAAAGACCGCTTGATTCGCTCCTATAGCCGGGGAATGAGACAACGGTTAAAAATTGCCCAAGCTATTGCTCACGACCCTCGGTTGATTATTCTTGATGAGCCACTGAATGGGCTGGATCCCCTTGGCAGGAGGAAGGTGATTNGCTTGATTCGGCAGATGGGCGAGGCAGGGAAAACCGTGATTGTTTCCAGCCATGTCCTGCCAGAGATCGAAGCCATGACTAAAAGGATTATTCTCATTCATCAGGGGAAAGTTTTTGCTCAAGGAAATATTCATTATATCCGCGAGCTCATCGATACCCATCCTCATATTATTTCGATAAAATGTGACCGGGTCAGAGAACTGGCGGCCGCGCTGGTTAAAGAAAAAGAAGTCATTAAAGTATTCTTTACTCCGGATCCCCATGAAGTCCAGCTTGAAACCAGACAACGTGATGTCTTTTTTGAGCGGCTGCAGCAGCTTATTCTTGATCTTCACCTGGAGGTGGAAGCTATCACTTCTCCCGACGATAATCTCCAGGCAGTATTTGATTATTTAATTGGAGAAAGGTAATGATGGCCATCTCTTTACGTGAGACCAGCCGGGCGAATTTTTTAATCAGTTTCCGGGATGTGTTTAAATTCTACTCTTTTCTGGGGATCCATTCCCGGCGTCACAAGTTATTTTTTCTAATTGCGCTGCTTCCGGTGTTCATGGCCGTTATTTTTAAAAGTTCGCAAATAATATATGGCCAGCCCCGATTTTCGGGGTTATTTATTTATTCCAACATGATTATGATGTTCTTTTTGCAGTTTTTAATCCTGCTCTTGGCTCTTTTTTTCGGGACATCAATCTGCCGAGAGGAGATTGAAGGTAAAACTTTACCTTACATTGTGACCCGGCCGATTAATAAAATCGCCTTTATTCTCGGAAAATACGTGGCTTATACTTTATTAGTGAGCCTGATGGTTGTCTTCAGTCTCACTCTTTCTTTTGTCATCATGAATGTCAATCGCCTCGGCGATTTAGGAATATATAAAGTCCTGGTCCGGGATGGAGGAGTTCTGCTTCTGGGGATCTGGTGTTATGCGGCTTTCTTTACTTTTTTAGGTGTCATCCTCAAAAAGGCGATTTTCTTTGGCCTTATATTCAGCTTTGGGTGGGAAAATGTTATTCAGTATTTTCCAGGGAAGACCCAGAAGCTGGCCATCGTCCATTATCTGAAATCTCTTTTGCCCCCTTTAAGCCAGGAAGGTTTTCCTTTTCTTTTATTCCGCCTGGAACCCACGCCACCCGGCGAGGCGGTATTAATTCTTCTGGGGCTGATGATCCTCTTTCTGGCTCTTAGCTGTGGCCTTTATTCCTGGAAAGAATTTATTATTGACTCACAGTAAAATTTACGGCGAGGATAGTATAACCCTGGCCTCATTCTTTAGACCAGAGCGGGAACTTCCTCTCAGAAACAAGAGACAATTAACGCCAGATTGGGTTAAAAGCTAAGGGTGCCTCTTTCCATCATGAAAGGGGCCCTCTTAGCTCTTTTTGTTCAGGCGAAAAGCTTATCTCAATCTTTCTCTGGTTACCAGCCTAACTGCTTCTCTCTGTGTCTTTCATTCTTTCCTGATAAGCGGACGGTTATAAAAGATTGCTTTTGTCTCTGCCGCTAGCTAAAAAGGGAAAGAATTAAGTTTTACTTTTCCTGGGATTCTTTTTTAGATTCAGCTTCCAACCGGTGGAGAAGATCTTCGGTGAGCTCCAAAGAAATAATGATTTTATCGGGTTCGGAGTTAATCTGAATATTGTTGAGGAGTTCTCCAAAAACAGGTTTTTGNGCCGCGGCCATAGCTCCCATGGATTTTAGTCCATTAACGAAATCAGCCAGCTGTTTCACCTTTTGTTCGTCGTCACTGAAGATTTTAATTTCAGTAGAATAGGTCTGGTTGTCATAATCAAAAGCTATAGTGCCGGCTTTCACCGCCCGGAGATTGGCCATCATTGGGTTCTGGGTGGCCATCTTATCCATTTTTTCTGACGGGAAGAATCCTCCTCCCCAGAAAATGGCCTCCTGGTTGACATTCATCAGCAAGTTCATCAGGTTCTCATTGGTTTTACAATTGGGTCGTTTGCCCTGGGCGACATCGATGATGGCTTTTATACCTTCAGTGGTTCCGACGATAATATTGGAGTTATCGAGAAAAGCAAAACCGCCTTCTTCTTCATTCTCTTTGGTTGGGCCGATATAAATGGTGACACCATTGTAATCTTCTTCTCTAAATTCACCATTGCCTTCTTTTTCTGCTTGAGCTTTGATATAGGTCAGAACTTTCTCTGGGTCGTATTTCAAATTAACCACGCCGGCGCCGTATTGCTTTTGGGTTTCCGGGTCGACTATGAGAGCTCCACAGGCGTAATAGACATCCTTCTGGGGGTCGATGCCAACTTGTTGGATAAATTCCTGATATTTCTGGTAGTTTTCGTCTTTTTGGATGGCCTCATTAACGGTTTTGAGATTCATCAATTTTCCGAGATTACCGAAAAAGACCGCCTGGCTTTCCTGAGGAAGAAGAATGAGCATGTCCACTGGCTCTGCTTTCCCGGCCACTGGAGCTGTTTCTTTCTTCTTGCACGACAATGTTCCTAAAATCAGGATGGGGACAAGAAGAGCTAAGGCTACTCTTTTTTTCATGGGGTTGTCCTCCCTTCTCAAATTTTACTTGGACTATATCAAAAAGAGACTCATAAAGCAACTATTACACCGTAAAGAGCTTAAATAGCCTAAAACTTCGGGTCAGAATGGGGCCGGTTCTCTTTAGCCTGGAGCAATTGGTGGTGAATAGATCCAGAGCTAGGGTCTCTTCCCGTATCAGGGAAGAGACCCTAGCTCTTTTTACCAAGACGTTAGATTGAACACCTTTAACTTGGGTCGTCATTCTGGGCTGTCTTTAATATTTCCATCTTTTTGGGGTTCATCACATTTTTGGATACCTATGGTATTTGACCCTTAAACTCCGTAACCTTCACCCCGCCAGGTATCCAAAATTGCGAGTCTCATTTTTTGAAGAGGGATCAAGGTGCTTTACTTGAACCAATTTTTTTTAGACGAAGCTATCTGGATTCTGGTATAAAGGAATGGATTTATTACTGGAATTAAACCGGGGAGAGATGAATAAAACAAGGAGGAAAAGATGATTAAGAAGCCGAGCGTGAAGACTTTTTTGGTTCTGGCTTTTTTAGGATTTCTCTTAACCTGCTCAACTCTGGTTGCTGGAGAACATATTTTCAGCCTGAGAGAAAGAGCAAAAATAATTGATCATTGGTTACAACTGCGCCTGGAACGAATTCTGCCCGAAGTAATGAAAAGAGAAAATATTGATATGTGGTTGGTCATCTGTCGGGAGTACAATGAAGATCCAGTCTTTCTTACTCTGGTTCCGGCCACTTATTTTTCTGCCCGCCGCCTGACTATGCTGGTGTTCTATCTTCAAGATGGTCAGCAGCTGGAGAGACTGGCGGTGAGCCGGTATCCCATTNGAAATCTCTATCGTTCAGTCTGGCAACCAAAGAAAATGGACCAGTGGGCCTGTCTGGCTAAGGTGATTAGAGAAAGAGATCCCCGTCGGATTGGGATAAATGTCGGAGATAACTTTGCCTTTGGTGACGGCCTGTCGGTTTCCTTGAAGGAGAAGCTGGTTAAGGCNTTGGGTCCTGAGTTTTCTTCGCGGCTCGTTTCAGCCGAGAGAGTGGCAGTGGGCTGGCTNGAAAAACGACTTCCAGAAGAAATTGGTGTTTATCATCACCTGGTTCATCTGGCTCATGGAATAATTGCCGAGGCTTTTTCTTCTCGGGTTATCACCCCCGGACTCACGACAACAGAAGATGTTGTCTGGTGGATGCGAGAGAGAATTAAAGAGCTGAAGCTTGACACCTGGTTTCATCCCTCAGTCTCAATTCAGCGCTCGCCGGCCAGTCCTCATCAAGGAAATGTCATCCATCGGGGGGATTTACTCCACTGTGATGTAGGGATTACCTATCTGCGGCTGAATACTGATACCCAGGAACATGCCTATGTCCTCCGACCCGGGGAGAAAGACGCCCCGGAGGGATTAAAAAAGGCACTGGCCGTGGGCAATCGTTTGCAGGATATTTTAATCGGGGAATTTAAGGAAGGGCGGACCGGCAATGAGATTCTCCTCCAGGCGCTGCGGAAGGCTCGGGCTGAAGGAATTGAAGCCAGCATTTACTCTCATCCCCTGGGTTTTCATGGCCATGCGGCTGGTCCCACCATTGGTCTCTGGGATCATCAGGAAGGCGTTCCCGGTACTGGAGATTATCCTCTTTATCGCGACACCTGTTATTCAATTGAGTTGAATGTTCGGGTGGCCGTTCCTGAATGGGGCGGTCAAAAGGTCAGAATTGCTCTCGAACAGGATGCTGTTTTTACGGCTGACGNCGTGATTTTTCTTGATGATCGTCAAACTTCTTTTCACCTGATCCGCTGAGCCCGCTGGGTAAATTATTTAAGGGCTTCTGTTGGTTGCCGGTGAAGGGCTGCTGGTTATCCGCTGGTATAGTTTGATTTGACTGGCATAAAGCCAACATCGGAACCAGATGGTGCCCAGGATNAATAACTGCTGGAGGAGAAAAGCCGTGATGATCAGCAACGGTGTTTTATCAGGGAGAGCTTCTCTGGCCAGAACCATCACAAGGGTAAAAATGACCAGACTGGCCATAATCAGATAATAAAGACCCAGCGCCTGGCCCAGATTCGCCCCGACAACTTTCCCGGATTGAAGAATAGATTTAAGGATGTTCTTTTCCCGNCGAACAACTGTGTGGATGCGGGCGTAGTCAAAAATCATCTGGATGAAAAGAATAAGGAAAAGAAGAATGACACTGATCACCAGGCCGACAAAGAAAGCTGGTCGTTCCGATAGAGCTGTCCGGGAAAGATAGTCCACAAACCAGTGGCCGAGACGTCCGATTCCCTGGTAAACAAGGAGAAAGAAGACCCAGGAGAGAGCCATGATTCCCAGCAGTCGGAGAAAGAATAAGCCGGCCTGCTGGAAGAAAAAGCCGGATTTAAAAGGAGGCTGCTTCTGAAAGTAAGTGGCGATTATGCCTCCGGAGAGGAACGTTTGCACCAATAGATAAAGAAAAAAGACCAAAAGAAGAACAGGCGGAGAATTCAGTAGCTTCTGAGGAAGAAAAACCAGTGACTCCAGGTTGTCCAGCACCGCTCCTTTGCCGGTTAAAGTGGTCACTCCCACTGTTTTCTCCAAACCCTGAGCCTCATCGCGGTATTCCTGCCACCAGAGGTAGTCAAAGTCCTTAACGACCTTTTCTGAGGTCAGACTTGAACCAAGATGGTCCTGAAAGGAATTGGCTATGGGGAGGGCCAGGACCAGGGCCAGGAGTAGGTTGACTACAAAAGCAATCACCACCAGCTGAAAGAATTTAGTTGTTGCCTGCCATCCTTCGAAATACTCTCGAATTATTTTTATTTTCATTTCTTCCCCCTTTTAGGTGCCCAGAAGGCNGAAGACTTCCAGAGCGTGCTGCAGCCAGAAAAGCCAGCGGGAAGTTAGTTTGAGCCACCCCCAGGGAGTAGGCTTGGTGGTCAGGGAATTGTTCCGGCGATTGATGTCCAGNACCCAGGTGAACTCAGGGTCAACTACAGCTTTGATGGCCGGAACTGGGCGTTGATAGGTGAATCTATGCCACAATTCCTGACCGGTCCATTTTTCTGTAAGTTTTGATCCGTCCTCGAACTCGATTAAAACTTCTACTGGAACCTTGATTTCTCCCAGGCGGCGGACTAAAACTTCCACTAAGTAGTTGTCCTGGCTGTATTCCTTTTCAGCCAGAGTTTGTTTTTCTTCGTCAAAAATTCCTTTTGGTGCTGGTAAGCGGTGATTTTTGATGGAGCCCAGAGCATAGTCCANGGCGCCTTCCCCGTAAATAAGCTGGTGGAGGATATCAACGGCTTCCTCGCCGGCAAATTCTTTAACCGTCCGCAGAAAATCCGCCGGTTTCGGATGTTTAAACCAGTGCCGGGTGGAGTAGGCTTTTATCATCTCCCAGAATTTATCATCGCCCATAAATCTTTTTAAACTTATTAACATTAACTCAGCTTTGCCGTAAGAATTAGCCCCATAGCTCTGGCCATTCATGAATTGCCAGGCGAATCGCTGAAGAATATCCATTTTGGCTGTCGACCGGTGACTGGAAATGTCTTCAGCTTCAAGGGGAATTTTTATTTTTTTAAAAAGGACCGGAATTCCAAAATACCGGCTGGTGAAATAAGGCGGACCATAAGCGGCATAGTAAACCTGGGTATCCAGAAATGAGGTGAATCCTTCATCCATCCAGGGGTGCTCAAATTCATTTGTTCCGACCAGGCCATAAAAATAGCTATGACCAAATTCATGAATGGTCACTCCCTCCGGATGTCCACTGCCGAAGGGGTCGAGAAAGTAAGCTCCGGCGGTAAACAGGGTGGGATATTCCATGCCGCCTGATTTGCTGTTATAGGCCGGGTCCACACAGGTGATGGTGGAGTAGGGGTACTCACCAAACCACTGGCTGCAATATTTTAAAGCATTTTTTACAGCCAGAAGGTAACGGTCTTTAAGATGGCGGTGATAAGGCTGCAGAAGTAAGGTTATCTCTGTTTCTTTGCCCGAAGAATGCCGGAATTTTTCTTTAAAGACCAGAAAACGGGGGCTGGCTGTCCAGGCAAAATCGTGGACGCTGTGCTGGTGGAAGTGATGGGTCGAAGTGCCGTCGCCGTTGACTTCCGATGAGATGAGTTCCCCCGTAGCGCCGACAATATAGGCTGAGGGCAGAGTTATTTTTACATCATAGGTACCGTAGTCGGCATAGTATTCGCTATGAGCATGATATTGATGACAATTCCACTGGCCGTTCTCGAAAACCCCGATTTTGGGAAACCATTGGGCGATGAAGTAATAGTCCTTCCAGACCCCGGTTCGGGACACAGGCCGGGGAATTTTAGCGGTGAACTTTATGGCCAATTTGATTGTTTCTCCTGGATTAACTGGCCGGGGAAGGGGAACTGAAAAAACGGTCTGGTCAAAGGGATTGCCGTCATCGGGTTGACGAAAAGTCAACTGGGCAGTCAGATCNGCNGCGGTGAAATTTCCTTCAGGGATTATGGTGATTGAGTTGACTCGACAGTAGCCCCAATCCTCTTCTCTGTAATTAGCCACCAGACGGCGGCCTTCCCGGTAAGCTTCTAGAAGATAAGNGCTCCGGTTGTTCTGAAAAGCATTCCAGTAAAGATGGAACCAGAGTTCTGAAGTAGCCTGGGAAGTGGAATTGGTCCANGTGAGGATTTCCTGTCCTTCGATGATGTTTTCTTCTGGGTTGAGAGTGACATCCATGGTATAATTAGCCACCTGGCGACAGAAAACCTTTTCCTGAGCCACGAGAGGAGTTGAGACGAGGATATAAATAATGACCACCAGAGNGATAAGTCGTTGACGCAAGTTTACCTCCTCTTGACCTCGTTTTTTCTAATAGTAATCAAGAAAAAGGAGGACATCAAGTTATTTTAGAAACACGTAACGGTTGCCTGGTAGAAGCCGCCAGGCGAAGGAAATCGGCTCAGGCCGGGCAGTGTGAGAAGGTACCATCATCTTTGTTAACTTGGAGGAGGAGCGATGAAGATTGACCGCACCCNGATGCCTTATCTTTTAAAGTTGATCTGGCAAAGACGAAGTATCCGCCGTTTTCTGGACAAGCCTGTTTCCCGCGAAAAGCTTCTTCTTTGCCTGGAAGCGGCCCGCTGGGCCCCTTCAGCTGAAAATGTTCAGCCCTGGCGATTCCTGGTCATCGATGACCAGGANACAAAGAAAAAATTTGCTGAAAAAGTTTTTTCCGGTATTTATTTTCCCTCCCGATTCGCCCAACAGGCACCGGTCCTCATCCTGGTGCTGGCGCGGCTGGATTTACTGGCCAACCGCCTGGGAAAACAGATTCAGGGAGTTTCTTATTATCTTCTGGATATCGGCATGGCCGGAGAACATCTGGTTCTTCAGGCTGAAGAGTTAGGGTTAAGTACCTGCTGGGTTGGCTGGTTCAATCTGAAAAAAGCCCGGAAATTTTTTTCCATCCCCCGGAAATATAAGATTATTTCTCTGATAGCCGTGGGTTATGCCGCCAAACGTCCCCCGCGGGCTCCCAGAAAGAAGAGACTAAGCGAAATTGTCTGGTTTAACCAGGTGGAGAGAAGTTCTCCGGAGGTCAGTGATTTTGAATTAAATTTCCACCCCGACGAATCGCTTGAGAGCGAACCCAAAGGCAATAGCCAGAATGAAGTAGACGATTATCCAATGGATGGATAGCCCCAGAAGACGAAAGTTTCCGGCCGGGTAAATTACTTCAATTTCCTGCAAAACAGTCTCCGGAGGAAGAGGTTTTTCCACGGGAAAAAGAAGCGAGGACAAGAATCTAGCTGAAGGACGAAGAGGTGAGAGTCGGGTCAATCTTTCAGTTGCCGCCGGAGCGACCAAGATTTCTTTGGTTAGAGACGACTCTTCACCTATTTTGACGACCAACGAGTGTTTCCCCGGCTGGAGAGCTTTAATCCGCCAGTCGATTTCTCCTACTTCTTCAATCCGCAGCGGTGGTGTTTCCACAACTATACCGGAAGTAGTGGTGAGGGTAAGAGGTAATTCTAGGAGATCAAGACCGGGTTGAACCTTGACTTTGACAATTGTTCTTTCGCCGGGAGCTAGAGGGCGGTAAGCAAAGCGGAAGTTCAGTTGAATGAGAATCAGAACGAGGGGCAGGATCATGACCAGCATTGGTTTGACGGAATAGCCGATATATTTAAGATTGCAGAGGAGGATGTTCCCCTGGGCTTTGAAGGTTAGACCAAAGTTGTCTTTATATAATCTAATTTCCAGGAGGTGGGCTTTAATACGGCGTTTGATATCTTTAATGCCCGCCTGGTTAGAGGTTAAGCGAAAGACCCAGAGCATGAATAGACCGGTTAATAACGAAATGTAGACCATGGCCCACCAGGGATGGAGCCACTGAAAAGGCCAGAAGATAATATCAAAAAAGCGAGTGATGATCTGATTAAAGAGCCACATTGGTTAGACTTCCGTTTGGCGCTGTTTCACCAGGAGAGCCAAAGTAGTCATTCTGGAGCGCATCCTTTTCTTTTTGATCGTTGGTTCATCTGCTCGGTTATCTTTCTACGAAATATAACCCAATCCTTTGAGTTTTTTCTTGATTTCTTCTTCTGAGTCGGATTCTTCGAGTTTGGCGATTTCTTTTTCCAGGCAATGGGTGATGAATTCTTCGGGAGAAGAGTAACCTGAAATTTCAGCGTATTTTTTGATTTTTTCCAGGAGGTCTTTGTCCAGTTTCACTTTTGCTTTGCCCATAATTCCTCCTTAAAAAATTGGTTTTCCCCTCATTTCTGGCGGTCGGGGAATACCGAAGGTCTTTAAAATAGTGGCCGTGAGGTCATATAACCGGGGAGCAGCCGCCTGGATGGGGCGGTTGGTCAGCAGGATGCCCGGGATGATGGAAGGATCCATACAATGGTCCCCACTCCATTTTTCGGTATTGGGTTCGATTATCTTTTTCGGAATCCGGCCCAGCGGCGAGGCCCAGGAAACTCGATACCCCTTATTATAGCCAAGGATAATTTCCGGGGCCTGCTGGGTATAGGGCCCGTGATAAACATCCTTGGTGACAAAAGCCCGAAGGATGGGTTTTTCCCCGGTGGCGGGATCGACGAAAGATTCAAGTTTATGAGCGATTTCCCTGACAAGAGCCTCTTTTTCGGCGGCTGGAACAATGCCTTCAGCTTCCCGCCCTTGCTGGTTGATATAGAGTCCGTTCAGCCCGACCGCATAAGCTTTGGTCCGCCGCCAGTCAACATTTAAAAAGAAATCTTCTTCGCCCTGTTTCCATTCATTAATTAGACTGAGATAACCATTCTCTTTTAACCAGGTGTTAAGATTGAAGGCATACCGAAAGGGAGAAAAGCCGTGATCGGACATCACCATAAGAATAGTGTTTTTGTCCACCCGGGAGAGCGCTTTATCCAGAATCCTGTCAGCTTCAATATAGATATTTTCAATGGCTTGACCGAATTCGCGAGCCAGTCGTGGGTCATAAGCAGGATGCTTTTTATCCAGGAGCCGCCAGAACATNTGCTGACGCTGGTCAGTGCTGGAGACATAGTAAAAGAGAAGGCCGCTGTCAAATCGATTGAGCTCGTATTCGAAGATGGCTCGTCTCTCCTCGAGGACGAAATCATCCTGGGTTAGGAATTCACGGTCATCAAGAATATCGCTGTCCAGCGCTGAAGTGTCAGCGGGCAGCCCTTTGGTGAAGAAGGGACCGAATTTAGCCGCCAGTTCCCGGGCGTAAGAGTCGGGCGTGGAGAGAGGCAGGGCCGGATTGGCCGGGTCGATATTAATCGGCGAGACATAGAGTTTNAATTCCGGTCGNACCTGTTTGAGATAAAACATGCAGATGCCGCTGACGGATTGGGTGGGGATCAAAGGAAATTCGACTCTTTTCCAGCCGCTCCATTCACCCTCTTTCAGAATGAATTCTTCACCGGGAAGAGAGATCTTGGCCACGGGATTAACCGGATCCAGNTAGACTTTAAATTCAATANATGTTTCTGGCCGGTCTTTTTTGAAGGTATTGATCGGCCCCGGNAGTTTAGCTTCAATCTGATTGCCGATGACATAGACNCTGTGAATCCGCCCACCGCCGATATCCTGCTGGACTTCAGCCGTGGTGGTAGTGTAGAAATTGAAAATTCCATAGGTGCCCAGGATGTCAGGAGTGCCCATCCCGGAGATGGTTCTTTGCTTGGTCGGGGCGGGAGGATAGTTGGAAGGGATTTTAAAAACTGTGGCCGGAATTTCATNTTCCTCGAGATACTGCCAGAAAGCCTTACCCTGGCGGAGAAGGGTTACCTGACCGCCGGAAAGAGGTAACACCAGGTTGCCCAGCGAAAGGGTTCGTTTGGCTTCTTCGGTTTTAGAAGAAGAGAAAGTTGGCAGGTAATGCTGCGGATCACGGTGGATGAAATCAAAAATGGCATGTCCGCCGGGGTCGGTTCCGGTGATAAAATTGGACCAGGCCACCGGGCTTTGGGGAGGAATACTGGTTCCCAACCGCTTGAAATCGCCCTCGCGCCAGAGTCNGGCGAAGGCCGGTAATTTTCCCTGGCGGATAAAGATTTCGGTGAGATGAGGGTCAAGGCCATCGAACCCCAGAATGAGCATTTTCTGGTGGGTGTCTCTGGCTCCCCGTCCGGCGAAAGAGGAAAAAGGATCCAATCCCAGACCGGTGAGNGTGCCCGCCAGAAAAGCGGTCTTTAAAAAATCTCTTCTTTTCATACTCATGATGGCCCCCTTGATACTTTAGAGTTTTTTCGGTCAACCGAAAAGAGGGGTTGGCCATCCATGTAAGCCGGCGGGTCGACTCCAAATAGTTGTAGCACACTGGGAGCCAGGTCAATAATTGCTGGATTCTCCCGGGTGATTTTCCGGCTGGTGAAAAGAATGCCGGGAACCAGGCGGGGGTCGATACAATGGTCGCCGCTCCAGGCTTTGTGATTGTCGACAAAGACGGNGGAGTTGACTTTGCCGGTCACTGAATCCCAGGAAACTCGATAACCTTCGTTATAGCCGATAATTAAGTCCGGGCAATTATCCTTGTACGGTCCAGGCGGGATGTCATCTTGATCATAAACAATGTTAATGGCCACTTCGCCTTGCTCGTCATCTTTAAGGCCCGTGAGACGGGAAATCAATTCCTGCTTGAGTTGTTTGGCCTCATCACCCGGCTCGACAATGCCCTGGGCTTCCCGGCCCTTGAGGTTGAGATAAAGGCCCCCCANNCCNAGACCGTAGGCTCTTGTTTTCGACCAATCAACATCTTTAAACCATTCCTCGCTGACTTCTTTCCCAGGCTTTAAACTGAGATAGCCGTTGAGGTAGAGCCAGGAGTTGAGGTTGAAGCCGCGACGGAAAGATTTGAAACCGTGGTCGGACATGATGATCAGCATCGATTTATCATCCAGTCGCTCCATCACCCGTCCCACCAGNTCATCCATTTTCTGGTAGAGTTCTTCAATCACCTTCTCGTATTGCGGATGATAGAGATGCTGCCGGGCCGGNTGGCGGGGGTCAAGATAACGGAAAAACATGTGCTGCAGACTGTCGGTNGTTTCGAACCAGGTGACTACCACTCCTTTTTTGACTTTGTCCAGCGTGAGAAAGAGCATCTTCTCCCACTCTTCATGGTTGAAGTAAGCCAGACGCAGGAAAGCCGCCTCGTCCAGCACTCCCTCGTTTAAAGCCCAGGTGTCGTTGGCTTCGCCCAGAGTGATGTAACTNCCCAGCATTTTGGCCAGATAGGCGGAGTAAATAAAGGGGTGGGAGATGGGCAGGGCTGGTTTTTCAGGGTCGATATTAAGCGGGGTGAGATACATTTCAAAGTGAGGTTCCAGCTGAAGGATATAGAACCGACAGATGGCCTGAACTTTGAAACCCAAGCCGGGACGGAAAGTTACTTTGGTCCAGTCGGAAAATGTTTTTTCCGGCAGGCGGATTTTCTGGCCGGAAACCAGGATGGTCGCCTCTTTTTTCTCTCTATCTATTTCAATCCGCAGGGGCAGCCGCATTTCTTCGGCTCCCTGGCGNAGAGTGTTCTCCGGCCCGGGAATGTAAGTTTCAATAATATCATCCTTAACTTCCACCTGGATATTCTGCCCGCCTTCCCGGCGGAAAATTTTCTCCCGGTCGCTGGTATAAAAAGTAAATGTCCCCTGGCTGCCCTTTAAGTCAGGCGCACACATGCCTGCCAGAAGATGGCCTTTGAATTTTTCCGGGGGGAAGGTGATGGGCACGCGGAGGACGGTGCTGAAAATACCCTTATCCCCCAGGATTTTCCAGAAAGGCTGGCTTTTCCGGAGGCCCTTAATTTCCGGTTTAGACAGAGGAATTCGGTACTTACCCAGGGAAATGAATTTTTTCGGCGGCCTGATCCGGGCCGAGGATAGATCCGGGAGATAAGTTTTAGGGTCACGGCTGAGAAAATCAAAAATATTATGTTTGCCGGGGTTGACGCCGGTCATAAAGGACGACCAGGCCACCGGCGAAATGGAGGGAATGGTTGTCTCGAGCCGGGCGTAACTGCCNGTCTTTTTCAGGCGGGAGAAATGGGGGAGTTTACCTTCGGCCATATATTTTTCCACCAGCGTGGGTTCCATCCCATCGAGGCCTAGAATAACAACACGGTTTATAGAGGCTTTCCGATAAGCCTGCTGGCCTTTAAGCAGACGGATGAGGAAGCGGAAGGGCCAGGCAATAAAAGAAAAGATAGCCAGGAGGAAAGTGATGAAAAACACCAGGAAAGAAGACAGAAAGGCGAAACCAGCTCCCGGACCGATGTAAGCCTGGAGGGGGTGTCCTCCTAATCCCAGGAGAAAAATTAGCAGTAAAAATATTCTCAGAAAACTGGCATATCTTTTTTTGTGCCGCTGGGCTGANACNANTGAATCAATTCTTTGAAAATTCAAGGAGAAGAAATTTTTTTCCTTTCTCATGATGGTTAATTATTTTCTTCCGGAAGCAGGGAGCGGGTGATGATCGAGGCTAAGTCGGAGATTTTGAGCCCGTTTCCATAATCTTCTTCAGCCCAGAAGAAAGCATCATCCCAGGTGTGCATACCCACCAGGTCCGTTCGACCGAAGACNTCCTCTTTTTTCAGTGAACCCTTGAGGTCGAAGCCTTTGGCCCCCAGGGCGATTAAGTCGGGTCCTCGGTCAACCAGGGGACCGGAATAAATTTCCCGGGTGTCAAAAACGTGGCTNATTACCTGGTGACCATCAAAGGTCAAATTTAAGAGCTTTTCCCGCAGCGTCTTCTTTAAAGATTCTACTTCGCCTGGTTTGACCCGGCCCCGGGGAAATTTTCCTTCCAGGTGGAGGTAGAGGCGGTTGGGGTCAAGGGCGAAGGCGATGGTGTCCGGGTGGAGTTGAGCCAGGTTTTTTTCACCGGGAGCGGCAAAGCGCAGAAAACCTTCTTTCTCCAGCCAGGCATTAAGATAGACTTCCTGTTTTATGCCGGTAAAACCATGNTCGGAGAGCAGGAAAAGACCCTCCAGGCTGCCGGTTAGTTTCTCAAAACGAGCCACTATTTCGCCGATGAACTTATCCACCTGCTCGTAATACTCAAGAAATTTATGGTGGTCGGGATGATTTTCGTCTTCATAGGCTGACCAGAGAAAATGGTGGAGGCGGTCGGTGCCGGTAATCACCAATTCAAAGTAGTCCCAATCTTCTTTCCAGAATAACTGGAGGGCTTTTCGTCGGCCTTCCAGGGTGGAGCCAAGTTGTTGCCAGAGTAATTGATGGTTCTGGCGGCACTGGAAGGTGTCGATATCAATTTCATAATTAATTTGTTTCAGTTTGGGTAAAAGTGTGCCCGGGAAAACTGCCTTTTCCAGTTCAATAGCCACAAAACCGGAAATGAGCACTCCCGGGAGCCGACGGGCGGGATAAGTGGAAGGTTGATTGAGAACAATGACCCTCTTTTTAGCCTGACCGAGTTTGTCCCAGAAAGTGGGGGCTTCGAGATTAAGAAAATTGGGGAAACGGAGGTCATAGGTGCCGGGTTTAAAGTCGGTGAATCCAAAAATACCGTGGGTGCCGGAATTGGTCCCTGTCATAAAATCCGACCAGCTGACTGATGATATCTCCGGCAGACTGGCCTTTAACTGATGAAGATGACCTTTTTCCTGAAGGGCAGCAAATGTTTTCAGGTGGCCTTTGGCGGTGAGGTCCTGGATGAGAGAAATGGGCACACCGTCAAGTCCAATGACACAAACCCGGGGCTTTTTTTTCTTTAAGAACCACATAATGAACTCATCATTATAAACCCTAATTAGGCTTTGTCAACTTGGCCTATTTGTGTTTATCGAGGGGCAAATATGGGTGAGCTTTGGGCCCCTGATAACTCCACCTGTTTTTTTCCTTTTTTTCTCGTCTTCTCTTCATTTTAAACTGGGTGTCTAAACTGGTGTCTGACATCAAACTCTGTCACGGTGTCTGACACCCGTGACTTCCTTTCCTTTTTTCCGGTGTCTGACACGCGACTCTGCACAGGTGACTGAGACCTGACTTCCTTTTCTTCTCTTTGCCTCCAATTTTGGACTTTCCGGAATAGCTGGTTACCTGGACATGACTGAAAGGCAGATATTCAGGCTTTAAGGATAATCCGGGCATCAATCACCAGGCAGCCTTTCCCTTTTTCAAAGACGCGCAGAGGATTTATATCGAGCTCTTTTATTTCCTCGAAGTCAGTGACCAGCTGAGANAGTCTTTTCAGGCAATCTTCGATGGCCGGGACGTCATATTGGGGACCTCCCCGAAAACCCTGCAGGATTTTATGTGCTTTCGTCTGGGTGATCATGCGGGAAGCGGTTAATTCGCGAATCGGCGCCAGGCGGAAAGTAACATCTTCCAGGGCTTCGACATAGATTCCCCCCAGACCAAACATGAGGATGGGACCGAACTGTTCATCCCGGTTCATACCGAGAATGACTTCCTGGCCGGAGGGCACCATTTCCTCAACAATAATTCCGGTTATCCGGGCTTGAGGTACATGGTGATGGATGTTTTGGAGAATTTCTTGGTAGGCCTGTCGGACCTCATCAGCACTGGTCAGGTTAAGCCGGACTCCACCGACATCAAACTTGTGAATAACATCCGGAGAGACGATTTTTAAAACCACCGGATAGCCGATTTCATCCGCCTGTCGGACTGCTTCCTCTTCTGAAGTCGCCAGTCTGAATTTAACCACCGGAAAGCCATAGGCTTCGAAGATATGNTAAGCTTCCGGTTCCAGGAGGAAATTTCGACCGCTAGCCTGGACCTTCTCNAGAATTTTGCGGGCAGTTTCTTTCTTGACCCGGTATTTTTTAACCCTGGTTGAGGGGCGTTTAACCCACCAGGAGAATTTAGTCAATTCAGCCAGAACACGGGCCGCTGATTCAGGGAAACGATAATCCGGAATTCCGTTTTCTTCGAGTATTTCTATCCCGCGGGAGACATCATAGACTCCCAGAAAACAGCAGACNACGGGTTTTTTTCGGCGGCGGGCCACCTGGACAATCGTCTGGGCGATTTCTTCCACCCGGGTAAAGGCCGTCGGGGTGAGAATCACCAGAGCGGAATGAACAGTTGGTTCCGCCAGGAGAATATCCAGCGAAGCGGCATAGGTGTCGGCCTGGGCTTCTGCAATAAGGTCAATCGGATTATTCAGCGAAACAGTAGGTGGCAGAGCCTGGCGGAGTTTTTGGCGGGCCTTTTCCGGCAAAGGCATAACGTTTAAACCATGAGCGATACAGGAGTCGGTGGCCAGGATACCGGGCCCACCGGAGTTGGTGACAATGACCACGTTGTTTCCCCGGGGGAGAGGTTGACTGGAAAAGGCTTTAATGTAGTCGAAGACTTCTTCCAGTGTTTCGCCCCGCAACACTCCGCATTGCTGAAAGATGGCATCATAAACTTTATCCGAGCCNGCCATNGAGCCGGTGTGGGAAGANGCTGCCCTGGCCCCAACCAGTGTCCGACCGGCTTTAAGGGCGATAATGGGTTTGGGATGAGATTTATGGCTGGTGATTTCCCGGGCGATGGCCATGAATTCCCGACCGTTGACCAGGTCCTCAAGATACATGAGGATGACTTCGGTTTGCTCATCATGTTGGAGATAACGGAGGAGCTCGTTTTCAGTTAAACCAGCCTTGTTGCCCATACTGATGAACTTAGCAAAGCCAATATTGGCTTCTTTGGCGTAGTCAAGAACAGCCACACAGAGAGCCCCACTTTGGGAAATAAAGGAGATATTTCCTTCNCGGGGGAACTGGGTTCCGAAAGTGGCGTTGAGAGAAACCNGGGCATCGGTATTGATCATCCCCAGACAGTTGGGGCCGATCAGGGCGATGCCGTATTTGGCGGNTGTTTGCTTGATTTCNTTCTCTCGCTCAATGCCGGGGCCGCCGACTTCTTTAAACCCGGCGGAGATGATGACCGCCGCCGGAATACCTTTTTGGCCACATTCTTCCAGGATTTGATTGACGATGGGCGCCGGAACGATAATGACGGCTAGATCAATGGGATCGGGAATAGCCAGGACAGAAGGGTAACATTTCAGACCGAGAATCCCTTTGGCCCGGGGATTAACCGGATAAATAATTCCCTGAAAGCGACTATCTATTAGATTGGCCAGCAGAGAATGGCCGACGCTGCCTGGCTGACGGGAAGCACCGATGACCGCTACCGAGGTGGGATAGAAAAGAGCATCCAGGTTATTGTTCATGGCTGACTGGGGTTAGTCCTGTTTGGTGGCGATGACCNATTTGACTAAAGCCTCGGGAAGGACATTCTCCGGGACAGTTCCCTTAAATTCTTCGGCGAATTTTTTCTGGGTGGCTTCTTTGACACTTTTGTCTATAATTTCCATCTATTTACTCCTTTTGATTGAAATTTTAGCTTAATTGCTTCNCCAAGGCAAACCCACTGAACACTCCAAAAATCGTCAAAAAATCGTCAAAAAATCGGGTCGGGCCTCGGAAGGTGGTTATTGAGCTTCAGCCATGAAATAGTTAGAGACTTTAATTCCATATTTGTCGGGCTCGAGCACTTTGACGATACTCCGGAGGTAGTNNTGGCCGGACTCATCTTTGGCGGCCAGATCGACAATGGGTCCATCAATTTTCTTCCCCTGGGCGTCAGTGATTAATTTAACGCGAGGTCGGAGAAATTGGGGGGGATCACTTTTAGTTTCATAGACCAGAGCGAGCTCGCCCGTGTTTAATAAGACCAGTGTTCCCACTGGACAGGCGGTCATCATTGAAGCAAAAACCTTGACCAGGGTAGGGTCAAATTCTTCTCCTGCCTTGTCCATCATCAAATTGATCGCTTCAGCCGGAGTAAAGGCTTTCTTCCGATAAGGCCGGGGAGTGGTGATAGCATCATAATAATCGGCTATTTTCACTATTTTGGAGAAAAGACTGATGGTTTTTTTCCCTCGATAGCGAGGGTAGCCGCGATCATCTTCCCGGCAGTGATGTTCCATGGCCACATGCAGAGCCTGCAGGGGTAGTGCTTTCAAGTGGGGCAGTTGAAGAAGCTTCTGCACCCCTTTATAGGGGTGAGTTTCGATAACCCGGCGTTCGGCTTCGTCAAGTTTACCGGGTTTATTGAGAATTTCCAGGGGGATTTCCAGCTTGCCGACGTCATGGAAAAAGGCGCTTATGCCTAGTTCAACCAGCTCTTTTCGCTCCAGCCCCAGCCTTCGGCCCAGGGCCAGAGCAAGGATGCAAACATTAATCGAGTGATTGAGGGTGTATTCGTCGTGGTTCTTGATGGAAGTCAGACCATAAAGAAATGGTTCATTTTCGACGATATGATCAAAAAGAGTCTGGATCATCCGGCGGGTAGTCAATAGGTTTTTCGAGTCGAGATCTTTTTTCTGAGTCAAATATTCCTTGAGATGGGTTAATCCCAGGAAGTAAACCCGGGCAGCATTCTTTTTTCTTTCAGCCCCGGTCTTTGCGGCAGACTTTTCGACTTTAATATGAGGAAATTCTCCTAACAGAGGTTGTTCAAGTGCTTCTTTTTCTGGAGACGGCGGGATGGATTGGTCTTTTTTCAAACTTGTCTCTGGCTTGAGAGAAAGAATAAAGTCAATAATTTCCTTTTCTTTTACTCCAGGATAAAAGGCCAGGGAAACAATATGGCGAGGGGTGAATTCGTCATAGATGAAACGAAAAAGGTGATAATTTACATGACTGAATTTTAATTTAACTCCGTTGAAAAGAAGGGTGGTGGCCCGGAGAAGAAAATGGGCCACTTTTTCTTTCTGGAGGATCTCATCCAGGCTCTGCAATAAATCCCGGAGTTGATGGACAAAAAGAAGGTTGTTGGGTTCATAAAGACGAGAGGTGCGGGTAAGCATGTAGAATTTATTTAAAAGGTCAAGGCCGGTTTGATTGAGGTAAATTTCTCGGCTTCGTTGAGATTTAGTCATGTTTCTTCTCTTCCGGTTCCTTTGTCTCGATGAGAGTGAAGTTTTAGTTTATATTTTAGTCCCTGGAGGGCCCGCCGAATTTTTCTATTGCGGATAAGGCCTAGCTCATTGAGGAAATCTTCCACTTCATGTCTATCCTCTTCTTTAAGGGTGTCGATCAGCCATAAACCAGGATTAATCCGGGTGGCGGGAGACCACCACCATGGTTTTTTGAGTAAACCCTTGAGAAAGTCCCGGGATTCGGGGGTCTTAAGGCGGAACAGATAGGCGAAAAGAGCTTTCTTTTCGGTGAGGGAACGGCGATTAAAAGATTTCTCCTGGATTCGATTGAGGATATCTTCACTGACAGAGGGTTGATTTAAGCGAACCAGAGCCCGGGCTGCCTGTTGGCGAACTTCGAGTTGAGGATCATCCAGAAGAGGCAGGATCAGTTTGGCTGCTTTGGGATCGGGAAGAGAACTGAAAAGGGAGATGGTTTCCAGCTGAATATGGAGGTTGCGAGAGCGCAGAAACCGGGCCAGGTAGGAGAGTTTTCGGGGGTCATCAGAGNTGGCGATTGTTCGGAGAATGACCAAGGTGGTTTTTTCCCGATGGTCATCAGCAATTTCCAGCAGAAGAGGGAGATTTTGGAGGCCTATTTTTTGGATAAAGGCACAGGCCAATTCCTGAAAACTTTTGTCCGGATAATTATCAATTAAGCGGCCGACCAAGGAGAGAGATGAAGGGCCGANGAATTCGAGTAGATGAAAAAGACTTTCAAAGTCCGGGGTGACCATCTTTTCCAAGCTTTTAATGAGAAGGGGAATGATTTTTTCTTCTTTCAACTGGCGAAGAGTTTCGTTGAGATGAAGTAGTTTTTCTGGTTGAGTTTTCCTGAATTCTTTCTCCAGATCCAGCAGATGGTCGAGGGCATGGACGGCAATGGTCACCTTTCCCTGACTCAAGGTTTCTTCAATCAGAGAAGATAGACTCTGCAGAACCTGAGTGAAAGGCTGGATTTTTTCTTCTAGATAGATAGTTTCCACCAGCAGGTGGATGGTTTCTTCTTCCTGGGAAAGTTCCCGGTGTTTNTGAATTAATATCTCCAGTCGATCCGATTCTTCCCGGCGGAGTTGAAATCTGGCGGGAGAAGGAAGGAGNTCTTCATCTTCCAGCAGACCGGCGCTAGGATGGCTGCCTTCCAGGCCAGCTGTCCGCTGGTGGGCATATTTTTGCAAGGCCGCCTGGTCTTCAGGAGCTAAGTGGAGTGTTCCTCCCTCCAGAAAGTTCCGGGCTACTTTATAAGGAGTGACTCTTGTCTCCTGGCCAATCTTGGTTTCCAGAAATTCGTCAGGAGCCAGATAGTCGATGTGGGGAAAATCCATCTCCCAGAGAGAGACCACAATGTCACTTTCTTCGGGGGGNAGATGACTGATTTTTTCAAGAAGCTGAAAAAATTGAATTAGTTCGTCCTGGGTTAAGCCTTCATGGAAGCTTAAACGAGTAACCCCATCTTTATAGAAGAAAAAAGGCAGACTGCGGATGAGCTGAGTTTCTTCGTGGACTTTTTTATCTCCCAGAANAAAAGCAGTATCAGTCACTTCAAGCTCCAGCACCGGGTTCTGGGCAAAAAAAGCTCCAAATTTCTGGCTGAGAGTGTCAATGAATTGCCTCACATTGGGATGGTCCAGCGAATATAGTTTAATCTGNGAAAAGGTCTTTATCAGCCANGTGACCAACTCCTTTCCCTGTTGCAGAGTAGCCTCATCAAGGAGATCCGGCTGGTTGGCCACTGGTGGGTCGCCCTTTTTTCTGGCCGTAGACATTTTTATCTCAATAAATAAATGAAAAAGGATGGTTTTTATTTAGATTTAACNCGTTTCTGGACTTTGTTTTTAATTCTGGTTTAACCACCCCTTTTAACCAGGTTGCCAAATATACCTCAAACTCTAATTGGACAATTTATTTTTAACCGGTTGATGGGGTTAAATCAAGCAAAAAATNTTTGATGAATGTTTTTTCCCGNTGCCTGGCCTGGCAAACCAGTGACATTTATCCATCCCCCGCTCTTTCAGAAATACTGGCGTTAGGCCCTCTTTCTCCTGAAAAATAAGGCCCCGGATAACTACCTCCAGTTATACCCCTGGACTTGTCAAATCAGGGGAATTTTACTATTTTGTAACCTCATTGGCCATCAATTGGATTTCCAGAGGAGGTAATGACGATGGAAAAGAAGTTGGTGAGTTGTTTATTCTGTGGGGCTACTAATAATTATCCTTTGGGAACAACGAAAAAAGTAGTTTGTGGGCGATGCAAGAATTCTCTGCCGCGGCCCGGTTCAGTAATTGAGGTCTCCACTGATCAACTGGCCACGCTTCTCTCCAGAGGAAAATTACCGGTGCTCGTTGACTTTTACTCGCCCACCTGTGCCCCGTGCGAGATGATGCAGCCCATAGTCGCTGACCTGGCTCAACGCCGCGCCGGTGAATTGATGGTGGTTCGNGTTAATGTCGACTCTTATCCTCATCTGGCCGGTCAATTCCAGATCCAGGGAGTNCCGACTTTTATTGTTTTTAAAGGTGGCCATGAATTGGGCCGNACGGTGGGAGNCATGTCCGAGACGGATTTCTCCTTATGGGTGGCCAGTCGAGCTTAAGGAAAATGAATTCCCTGGTAGGAAAAATGGGCAGTTTTAAATCGCTTGATTTTTT
>MTOP01000091.1 GCA_002010725.1 Candidatus Aminicenantes bacterium JdFR-80 | reverse complement strand
CCCCGGGGCTGAAGGGCAAAATCCGCCGGGTCCTGCTGAAAATAATGCGTCCATTTGCCCCTTTTATCAAACTGCTGATTTTACCGGTTGACGAAGAGCTGAGGGAAACAGTAGAAAACCTGGATTACACCAATCGGCGACTGGACGGCTTGACTGAACGTCTCCATCAGGAATTGAATCGGATTGATCAGGTTTTGGGTCGTCTCGAGAGCAAGATTGACCTTAATCATCAAATTGTCAATGAACGGTTGGACCTGGCCTTTAAGGATTTAGGCCGGGCTAAAGAATATACCAAACTTCTTCATCAACTGACTCATAACCTCGTGGTGGAGATAACCAAATTGAAAATAGAAGAAGAACATCTGAAAATTCAGGCACGGATTTTAGAGAAGGACCTGGCTTTTCTCAGTCGCCGGGAAAAAGAAATTGAGAAAAAGGTTTTCCCATGAAAATAGCCTTTGTTGTCCAGCGCTATGGCCTGGAAATTAATGGCGGGGCGGAGCTCCATTGCCGCTGGATTGCTGAGCATATGAAAAGATATTACGAAGTTGAAGTACTGACCACCAAAGCTTACGACTACATTACCTGGGAAAATTATTATCTTGATGATACTGAAGAGATAAACGGCATTCTAGTACGACGCTTTCCGGTGGTGCGACCCCGCAATCCCGTCCGCTTCGGTCGGATCCAGGACTATGTTTTTCACCGGGAGCATAAAATCGGGGATGAGTTAAAGTGGCTGGAAGAAGAAGGTCCGCTGGTTCCTGATTTAATTCATTATATTGACCAACACCGGGCTGATTATGATTTTTTTATTTTTTTCAGTTACCGCTATTATCATTCCTACTGGGGCATTCACACCGTGCCTGAGAAAAGCATCCTTGTGCCGACAGCAGAGCATGATCCGGTTGTTTATTTAAGAATATTCAGAGAACTTTTTCGCTTGCCCCGGGCCTTTATCTACAACTCAGTGGAAGAGAGAGAGATGATTCAACGAGTGGCCCATAACTCCCATATTCTTGGTGACGTAGTCGGCGTGGGTATTGAAATTCCTTCGGCCATTTCCAGTGAGACTTTCCTTGAGGAGAGGGGGATTAAAGACGACTATCTTCTTTACATCGGGCGGATCGATGAGAATAAAGGTTGTGATAAACTCTTTCGGTATTTCCTCAAGTTTAAGGAAAGGACCAATCATCCCATAAAACTTGTCCTGGTGGGCAGCACCAAATTAACCATTCCCCACCATCCGGACATTAAGTATCTGGGATTCGTCTCCGAGGAAGAAAAATTCGCGGCCCTCAAGGGAACTATCCTGCTGGTCATGCCATCTTTTTATGAGAGTTTATCCATGGTTACTCTGGAAGCCTGGGCTCTGGAGAAACCAGTGCTGGCCAATGCTCAGTGCGAGGTTCTACGGGGGCAATGCCAGCGCAGTCAGGGAGGCCTATATTACGAAAATTATGAAGAGTTTGAGGAGGCCTTAAGTCTGCTCCTGCAGGACGAGAAGTTAAGGGCGGTGCTTGGCCGGAACGGCCGTCAATATTTTCTCAATAACTATACCTGGGAAGTTATAGAAAAAAAATACATTAAGATTATTAATCAATTGACCGAGGAGAAGTCGTGAAAGTTCATCAATTTGCCACTTCCTTAACCTATGGAGATGCTATTTCTGATGAGATGCTGGAGATCAGACGAGTTTTACAGGAAAATGGATTTGAGTCGGAGATTTTTGTCAGGTTTTATGACCCCCGTCTGGCTCACCTGGCCCGTGATTTCCGCGAATATCCAGCCTTCAGTTCACCGGAGAATGTCATTATTTTTCATTTTTCCATCGGTTCACCGGTTTCGCGGATGTTTTTCCGGGTCCCGGACAGGAAAATCATGATTTATCATAATATCACTCCCTATCATTATTTTCTGGATTACCATCGAATCCTCGCCCGGGAATGTTACAAAGGCCGGCTGGAATTGAAAATGTTTGTCGAGAAAGTCGATCTGGCTCTGGGAGATTCTGAATATAACCGGCGGGAACTGGCCGAAGTGGGCTACCGCCGCACGGGTGTTTTGCCTATTTTAATGAATTTTGCCAAATTCGATGGCCAGGGCGATCCGATGATTCGCCGACTCTTTAGTAATGACAAAACCACTCTGCTTTTTGTCGGTCGAGTCATCCCCAACAAGAAATTCGAGGATGTCATCAAGGTNTTTTATTTTTATAAAAAGTATTTTAATCCCCACTCCCAGTTGTTGCTGGTTGGCGATTATCGGGGCATGGAAAGATACCTGGCTGCCCTGTGGCATTTAGTGGATGAGCTGGAATTAAAAGATATATATTTTCCCGGTCATGTTGAGTTTGACGAATTACTGGCTTTTTTCCGGTTGAGTGATTTTTACTTAAGTATGAGCGAGCATGAGGGTTTCGGCGTTCCTTTGCTGGAATCGTTTTATTTAAACATTCCAGTGCTCGCCTTTCCCGGCGGTGCGGTGGAAGAAACAATGAATGGGGGAGGAGTACTCCTCCGGGAAAAAGATTATCTGGCTATTGCGGCTTTAATCCAGGAGATAGCGGAGAACAAGCAGCTAAGGGCTTCCATTCTGACGGCCCAGAAGAAAGCGCTCTCCAGATACCGGCGGGAAAATGTGGCTAAANTTCTTCTCCAGCATATAGCTGAGGTGGCTGGCCAATGAGAGTGGATCAGCTTATTCCTACTTTTCACCGGGGCGATGCAATTGGAGACACAGCTTTTCATATTAAACAATTTCTCCAAAAAAATGGTTTTCAATCAGAAATTTATTGTCTTGAACGCGATGAGGGGCTGGAGTCTCAATCGAGACTATTTTCTGATTTCCCCCGACCTCAACCCTCCGATGTGACGATTTTCCATTTTGCTTTACCCTCACCCTTGACTGAAAAGTTCAGCCAGCTCCCCTCCCGCAAAATTTTAATTTATCACAACATTACTCCTGAACATTTTTTTCAGCCCTACAGTTCTGAGATGGCTCATATCGCCCGGGTGGGCAGGGAAGAAGTGAAAATGATGGCTACCAGGGTAGATATGGCCCTGGCTGATTCAGAGTATAATCGACAGGAGCTGGAGGAGCTCGGTTATCCGCGGACAGAGGTTTTTCCCCTCTTTATCGATTTTCAGAAATATGAGCGACCGCCGGACCGATTTTTTCAGGAACTTTTTCAGGATGGACGAGTAAATCTGCTCTTTGTCGGCCGGATTGTCCCCAACAAGTGTCTGGATGACCTCATTAGGATTGTCTTTTATTATAAGAAATATATCTCCCCCCTAGTGAGACTGATTATCGTCGGGAAAACCACTTCTTTGCCTCCTTATTATAAAAGCCTGGTTAAGCTGGTTGATGATTTCTATTTACGACCGGAGGAAGTGGTTTTCACCGGACATGTCACCGATGAGCAGATGTATGCTCTCTATCGAACAGCCGATGTTTTTCTCTCGATGAGTGAGCATGAGGGCTTTGGCCTGCCTCTTGTGGAAAGCATGATTTTTGACCTTCCGGTGGTGGCTTATGAAGCGGCCGCAGTGCCTTACACTCTGGGAGGAGCAGGCATCCTCTTGCGGACAAAGAGAGTGGATTTAGTGGCGGAATTAATTGAGCTGATTATTCATCGGGAAGAAATAAAAAGAAAAATAATTGGGGGTCAGAGAGCCAGATTGGAGCAGCTGCGCTCGGAGGGGCTGGAAGATAAGTTGCTGCAGGTAATTAAGGAATTAGGTGAATCATGAAACGAGTTGCTTTTGTCATCCAGCGCTATGGATTGGAGGTTATGGGCGGCTCAGAACTTCACTGTCGGCTGGTGGCCGAGCGTCTGGCTCAGAGGGGCTATGAGTGTACTNTTTTTACCACGACTGCTCGGGACTATATAACCTGGAAGAATGAATATGAGTCAGGCGAGTCGATTCTGAATCAGGTGGTCATCAAGCGTTATCCCGTTGAAAAAGAGAGAAATATTGATGAGTTCAATAAATTTTCTGATTGGATTTTTCATCATCACCATTCCAAAAATGATGAAGAGCAATGGATGGAGCAACAAGGGCCCTATTCCCCGGATTTGATTGAGGCTCTGCGAGAAAATCAGGCTGATTATGACTGCTTTGTTTTTTTTACTTATCTTTATTTCAATACGTATTGGGGGCTGAAGGCAGTTACCCGGCCCAAAGCTCTGGTGCCGACAGCTCACGATGAGCCAGCTCTTTATCTGGAAATGATGAAAGAAGTGTTTGCCGCGCCCCAGGCTTTTATCTTTAATACCCAGGCGGAGAAGCGAATGTTAACCCGGCTTTTTAATCTTGAGGGTAAATACCAGGATGTGGTGGGAGTGGGGGTTGATATTGCTCAGACGATTCCTGATCAGGATGCCTTGAGAACTCGCTATGGGCTGGTCCGACCTTATCTTCTCTATGCCGGCCGTATTGAACCGGGGAAAGGCTGTCAGGAATTAATGGATTATTTTCAGGAGTACTCACGGCGGCGGCCGGGAGTAGATCTGGTGCTTATCGGTAAAAAGTTGATGGATATCCCGCCCCATCACCAAATTAAATACCTTGGTTTCGTCTCTCCGGAGGATAAAACAGCCTTAATGAAATACGCTCTAGTAACTATTCATCCTTCTCATTTTGAAAGTCTCTGTATGGCCGCCCTGGAATCTCTGTCTCTGGGCACTCCGATTCTCGTCCAGGAACAAACTGAACCCCTGAAAGATCACTGTCGGCTGGGTCAGGCCGGGCTGTATTATTCCAATCAGGCAGAGTTTTTCGAGACCTTAGATCTCCTTCTCGCTGATGAGCGGCTGCGTGAACGACTGGGTTTGAATGGCCGAGCCTATGTCGAGAAAAACTACTCCTGGGAGATTATCCTGGAGAAGTACCGTCGGGTTTTTGAATATCTGGGGGGAGTGAGCCAACCAGTTGAATAACTTTGGCTTTGTTTAAAAAAATATACTTATCTCCTTTCTCCAATGGAGAGAGTCATTCTCTCTTCCTTCTATATTGAATACTAGCCTCACCAGATCCAGGGCATCTCTTTGTCCTTTTCATCATTTTCCTCTATTCCACCTGGGACATAAAAAAAATTTATTTCTTATATAAAAATTGGAGCTTCTGGCCTGGTTTGACTCAATCAGATGATTATGTTAATTTTACAAAGAGAGGAACCAGGAAGAGTGGCCTTTGTTAATTACGCAACCAAGACTATTGCTATCAAAGTAGTTTATTACGGGCCTGGTTTGAGCGGCAAGACAACTAATCTAAGATATATTTATTCCCGCCTGGATGAAAATTCGCGAGGGGAGCTTGTTTGCCTGGAAACAGACACAGAACGAACTCTGTTTTTTGATTTATTACCGGTTAAGGCTGGCTTAATAAAGGGTTATAAAGTCCATTTTCAATTACTCACCGTCCCGGGGCAGGTTTTTTATGAAGCCTCTCGCAGAAGCGTCTTAAAGGGAGCAGATGGGATTATTTTTGTGGCTGATTCTCAAGCTCCTCTCCTGGATGCTAATCTAGAGAGTTTTGATGAGATGAGACGTTATCTTTATGATTACGGAATAGATTTGAATCTTACCCCAATTGTTTTTCAATACAACAAGAGAGATTTATCTAATTTAATTCCAGTGGAGACATTCAACAATTTACTTAATCCCCGTGGTCTTCCTTATGTCGAAGCTATCGCCATTAATGGAGTTGGTGTGTTGGATAGTTTAAAACTTATGGCCAAAATGGTGGTGCCGGTTATCAGAGAAAGAGTGTTTGGCGAAAAAAGGAAAGAAGCCCCCCCGGTTGAGTTGGTCGAGGAGAAGAAGGAACAAGTTCCTCCCACGAAACCGGAAGAAGAGAAACCCAAACCCAAGGAATTTGTGCCGCTTCGAGTGACTAAGATTAAGCTCAAATCATCAAAAGATGTCGAGGAAGAACTAGAGAGATTAGCCAAAGAATTTGCCTCTCTTAAGGAGAAATAATCCCTTCTTCTTGATCTTTTATTCTTTCTCCTCTGATCTTTTTCTAAATGGGAATTGAAAAAAAGCTTTCCACCACATCGTCTTTATAATTAGGTAAATTCAAAGTACAGGTTTCCGGGAATGTTATTTAAAGTGGCCAGTGCCTCTTTAACGGGAATTGAGGCCGAGCTGGTGGAAGTTGAAGTGGATGTTTTCCGGGGCCTGCCCGGGCTTATCCTGGTGGGTCTGCCCGATGCTTCCATCAGGGAAAGCCGGGAGAGGGTCAGGGCGGCGCTAATGAATTGTGGTTATGACTTTCCCCGGAAAAAATTAATAATTAATTTAGCTCCGGCCGACCGCCGAAAAGAAGGTTCTTCCTTTGATGTGCCAATTGCAGTGGGCATTCTTGCTCACCAGGGAGTCTTTCCTGTTTCGAGAATAAGTGATTATCTTTTTATGGGCGAATTAGCTCTCGATGGTCATCTTAAGCCGGTCAAAGGTGTTCTCTCAGCTGTTTTCCTGGCTCAACAAGAGGGATTCAAAGGCTTGGTGATTCCCCGGGGAAATCTGGAGGAAGCCTCCCTGGTAAGCGGGATCGCTAGTTATGGTTTTACTTCATTGGGTGAGATCATCGACTTTCTCCGCGACCCGGAGGAGTTTTCGCCGGCCAGTTCTTTTTTTCATCATCTCTCTCAAGATATTAAATATTCGGTTGATTTTCAGGATGTGCGCGGTCAACATCAAGCTAAAAGAGCCCTGGAAATTGCCGCGGCTGGCAGTCATAACGTCTTGATGGTGGGACCGCCCGGCGCCGGCAAAACAATGCTCGCCCGTCGTCTCCCCTCTATCCTGCCGCCGATGAGTGAGGAGGAAATAATCGAGGTGACCCGGATATATAGTGTAGCGGGCTTGCTGGAAGGAGGACAGATTATCGCTCACCGACCTTTCCGCTCACCTCATCACAGTGTCTCGGCGGCGGGCTTGATTGGTGGGGGAACAATACCCCGTCCTGGCGAGGTGAGCCTGGCTCATCGGGGAGTTCTCTTTCTTGACGAACTCTCTGAGTACAAGCGACATATCCTGGAGAATTTAAGACAACCTCTTGAAGACGGGTGCGTGACCATCTGCCGCTTGCATAGCCGGGTTACTTTCCCCAGTTCATTCATGCTGGTGGCCGCTATGAATTCCTTCGAAGATAGTTACCCTGTCTTCTCCTCTTCTAGTGACTATTATTATTCTCAGAAAGCCCGTTTTTATTCCCATCTTTCCAAACCGCTATTGGACCGAATTGACCTTCAGGTCGAAGTGCCGAAAATAACTTTTCAAGAGTTAAACTCGATGAATAAGGGAGAGCCTTCCCCATTGATCAGGAAGAGAGTCGTGGCTGCTCGCCAGAGACAGATTAAGAGGTTTAAAAGAAAAAAGACTTGGAATAATTCTCANATGAATCTTCAGGAAATTAAACTTTTTTGTCAACTTGACAAGGCTGGCCGAGGATTGATGGAAAGAGCCATGGAGAGTTTGAATCTCAGTGCCAGGGCCTACGTCAAAATTCTCAAAGTGGCCCGGACGATTGCAGACCTGGAGGGAGATGAGTCGNCGATATTGAACCCGGCTTTTTTGGCTGAGGCGATTCAATATCGTCTCTTTGATAGAGACACCTTGTCCTCCCGCTAGAAANTCAGGCTCAGATCTTCACATTTGACATTCGTTTTTGTCCATGAGGGCCCTTATTGCGTTTAACATCTCCAAGAGANTCTTGTTTTTTGGACCGATGTCTAGTCCAAAATCTCAAGAATGAAAACCTGACCATGGTTTTTAGTGTTAAAGGTGAGAGTCTGATCTCTCGTTCCTGGTTTTTTCANAAAAAGAAAGGCAAACCTAATATTTATTATCAATAAACTTGACATATAATATAAAATAAATATAATAATTCTGAAATATCTTAAAGAGGAAGGAAAGATTATGCAGAGAAGTATCAGAAGATACAAAAAAATATCCAGAATATTTCAGGCCATGGCTCACCCGGCTCGCCTAAAACTTCTTCATAATTTGCTCGAGAAAGAATGTTGCGTGGGTGAGTTGCAAAAATGTCTCCAAATATCCCAGCCAAATACGTCGCAGCATCTCAAAATTCTCCGGACAGTGGGGATTATTAAAGGAAAGAAGGAAAAAAATCGGGTTTGCTATCGTATCGTGGATAAGAACGTAAAACAAATCTTAACCATGTATTTTGGAGGAGAGAAGAAAAATGGCTAACATTCCTGAAGTTTCCGACAGTAATTTCCAGCAAGAAGTTCTGGAATCAAACCTGCCGGTTCTGGTGGATTTCTGGGCCCCCTGGTGTGGGCCTTGCCGGATGGTGGCGCCAGTAGTCGAAGCAGTGGCGGAGAAATTCAATGGCAAGGTGAAGTTCTTTAAGATGAACACCGATGAAAATATGCAGACAGCGGTCAAGTACCAGATTATGGCTATTCCTTCTTTGATTATTTTTAAGGGAGGAAAAGAAGTCGAGAGAATAGTAGGGTTTCGCCCCCAAAAAGATATAGAAGAAATTCTGGAAAAATTTGTTTCNGATCAGGAATAACAGTCGACTCACAATCGAATTTCAGTAGTTTAACCTTTATTTCCCCGTGCTTCTGATTCATTTTTCGCTATAATAATTAATGGTCTAATAGTGGAGAAGGATAGCTATTGCTTNNGGTTAAAGGAGGAGAATTGTTATTTTTCCTGGAGAGCAATAATTTAATTAGTGGTAATAGTGGCTGCCGTCCAAATGGATTAGCTTCCCGGGAGGAAGAAAGCACTGAGAATAAGTGATTTTCATGGCGGATTATTCAAGGCTAAACCAGGCTGCGGCGGTTTTGAGATAATGTTTTTTCCTTCGGGGTTAGCCGAGGGGAATCAAAAAAATAAGCTTGATTAAAGTGAATAAACTTCTATAAGGAGGCATTCTTATGTGGTGGGAAAATAAAGTAATGCGAACTTTTCGCTGTCGGTTAAAGCAAAGTCCAGGAGTACTGGGGCATTTATTGGCTGACCTGGGAGATGCTGGAGGTTTTCTAGGAGAGATAAAGACCATTCATATGGGCCGGGCGGTGGTGATTAGAGATATAGTTGTTTTCGCCGATGACCTTGCTCATTTGGAGAGATTAATTAACCTGGTTCAAGATAATCCTGATGTTGATCTTGTGGAAGTCAGGGATGAGGTTCTGGAGATGCACCAGGGAGGCAAAATTGCCGTCCGGAGTCGGTATAAAGTTGATAGTCTCAGTCAATTAAGACGAGTTTATACACCGGGAGTAGCCGAGGTCTGTTTAAAAATAAAGGAAGACCCTCGGTTGGCCTGGCGTTTTACAGCGATTAATCATTTAGTGGCTATTGTTTCTGATGGTTCGGCCGTCCTGGGCTTGGGAGATATCGGCGCTGTGGCTTCCATGCCTGTTATGGAAGGCAAGGCCAGTTTGATGGAAACCCTGGTCGGACTCTCCGGGATGCCTATCCTGATAAAGAGCAAGAATGTGGATGAGATTGTGTCAACTATCATTAATATTTCTCCCACTTTTAGCGCCATTCAGCTGGAAGACATTGCCGCGCCGCGCTGCTTTGAGATCGAGGAGAGGCTGCGTCAGGCCCTCGATATTCCGGTCATGCATGATGATCAGCACGGCACAGCGGTGGTGGTGTTGGCTGCCTTGATGAATGCAGCCCACATGGCCGGGGTTGAACTCCGGCAGACCTGCTTCGGGCAAATTGGACTGGGGGCAGCCGGCTTAGCGGTGGCGAAAATGTTAATGCATCATTTTGGCCGTCCGGTAAAGGGAGCTGATATCAATGAGGAAGCTCAGAAGAGACTCCAGGATGCGGGGGGAGAACCGGTGAGCCTGGAGGAGGTAATGGGCAGTTGTGATGTAGTTATTGCCACCACTGGAGTGCCGGGATTAATAAAACCAGCTATGGTCCGCCGAGGCCAGATTATTTTAGCCCTCTCCAACCCTGTNCCCGAAATTCAACCTGAGGAGGCTCTGGCCGCCGGAGCTATTTTTGCTGCTGACGGCAAATCAGTGAATAATATTCTGGGATTTCCCGGAATTTTCCGGGGGGCGGTTGACGCCAAGGTTCCTCAGATAACTGTGGAAATGCTGGAAGCAGCTGCCCTGGCTATTGCTGAAGCCACACCTGAAGGGGAGCTGGTACCCAACCCGCTCGATCGACATGTTCATCAGTTGGTGGCTAAAGCTGTCGCCCGTAAGGCTCTGGAACTNGGATTAAATCGCGTGGATCTTGCTGGATATTTTGATTGAAGCGTAAGTAATAAATTTGGCTACTTCCCGCCTTCTTTTTGGGCAGTTAAATTTATCCTGGAATAATATCCTGGAATACTAGGAAAAAAAAGAAAAGTGACAGCTATTACCCTGGGTCTTTCTCTGGTTCTTGCTTGAAGTCAGGGGAGNAGGGAAGAGCCCATCTTTTGCTTTTTTTCTAGAGGCCATGACTGTTTAGGGAATGATAAAGCTCGTCTTTTTTGCCTTGTCAAATGAATTAATTTGGAGTATCTCTTATGGACAAAGGAGGTTTTACTCAGATGAAGAAGAAATTCATTGTTGGCTTAATCCTGGGCATGGTTTTGGTTTTATGGTCGTTCTCTCAGACCGCAGGAAAAGACCCGGCGGTTATCGAGGTCAAACCAGCCAAATTGACGCCGCTGAAGAAGCAGGCCCTTACCTGGCTGGATAAGCATTTTAGTGAACTTTCCCAACTGAATCGAAAAATATGGGAATTTGCTGAAATAGCCATGGAGGAATACCGTTCTTCGGCCCTGCTGGCTGATTATCTGGAAAAAAACGGCTTTTTGGTGCAGCGGGGCGTGGCCGGAATGCCAACAGCCTTTGTGGCGGTTTACGGCACAGGTAAACCGGTGATTGGTATTCTGGCGGAATATGATGCTTTACCCGGCCTTTCCCAGGATACCGTCCCCTATAAAAAACCTCTGGAGAAAGGCAAGCCCGGTCATGGCTGCGGGCATAATATTTTCGGGGTGGCCTCTACCGCCGCAGCCGTGGCTCTCAAAGAGGTTATGGCTAATAATAATCTTTCCGGGACGATTAAATTATTTGGGTGTCCGGCCGAAGAAACGCTGATCGGCAAAGTTTTCATGGCCCGGGAAGGACTTTTTAATGACCTGGATGCCTGTATCCAGTGGCATCCTAGCTCCAGAAATGGTGTCTCCCTTGGCTCATCCAATGCTTTAAACCAGTTTGAAGTGGAGTTTTTCGGTAAAACAGCTCATGCAGCTGGCGATCCCTGGCATGGCCGGAGCGCCCTGGATGCTATCGAATTGACCAACGTGGGGATTAATTATTTACGAGAGCATCTCAAGCCTACGGCTCGCATTCATTATGTTATTACCGATGGTGGCCTGGCTCCTAATGTGGTGCCAGATTATGCCCGGGCCTGGTATTATGTCCGGGATGCCGACCGGGAAAGTGTGGAAGAAGATTATCGGCGGGTTCTAGATATTATTGAAGGAGCTGCCAAGATGACCGGCACAACTTATAAAGTCCATTTCATCAGTGGTGTTTATAATCTGTTGCCCAATCAAGCCGGCTGTGAAGTGGTTTACAGCAATCTTCTGCTGGTCGGCCCTCCTTCTTTTGACGAGAAAGAAGATGAATTTGCCCGCGAGATTCAGAAAAATTTAGGCGTTGAGCCCAAGGGACTGGATAAGAAGATCCAGCCCCTGAAGCGGCCGGGACGAAGCTGGGGAGGTGGTTCCACGGATGTGGCGGATGTCAGCTGGATTACGCCGACGACGACTCTNGGCATTGCCTGTAAACCTCTAGGGACGCCCGGCCATCACTGGTCCACAGTGGCTTGCGGGGGAATGAGCATCGGCCATAAAGCGATGATGACCGCGGGGAAGGTGATGGCTTTAACCGGCCTTGATTTTCTGACCAAACCTGAAATATTGAAGAAAATGCGGGAGGAATGGCTGAAGAAAACCGAGGGCAAACCTTATCGTTCACCTCTTCCCCCTGACCTCGAGCCGCCGGTGAAACCAAAATCTGTTGAAAAATAGGGTCGGTTCATCATCCTAACGAGTATTTGGTGGTCCAGAAATTGGCCGAAATANGGTAACCAAAATAAGGTGTCGTCCAAAAAATCTAAGGATGGGTGTCATAAGGATGGGTGTCAGACACTTTTTTCATTACAAAAATCAAAGTTGAAAACCGGCCCCATTTTATCCNTAGGTTATTTGGATGGACGCTGAACCCTAAGGTCGAAGTTCTGAATAACTTGATGAAAGTCATCCACCAAAAGCCAGGNTATANCCAATTTACAAAAACCCAAAAACCAGGCTGATTACTCTTTCCAGAGCGAACTCTATAACCTCCCTCCTTCCGGGTTCTCATTTTGGCGATGATCCGGACCCAAAGATCGCGTTTTAGATTTAGATGGTTTTTTGATGTCATGTAAGTGCTTGTTTTTCAGATAATAAATAAATTAGTGCGTCCTGCTCATTTAATTAACCCTGTCCCCTCAATTAACATAATCTTCCAACATGCTAACACCAAACTTATAAACTAGAAAAGTAAAGAGACCAACCTTGAGAGCAAATTCATAAACCAAGNNTGACCAATGCTAAACTCAAATTCTTAATAGATGGTGAGGACCACCTCTCTTTTTTACTTTCTTAATTTATCAAGGATTGGAAAGAAAAGGACTTGCCAATTTGACTCAACTGGCCGGCCTCGTCATAGATAATTGCTCCATAGTCAGGGAAAGACTGGATGATTTCCTCCGGATGGGGCGAAACGAATAAAGCCGTCGATAGTGCATCACAGAGAGACGCCTCTGGTCCCACCACGGTGACGCTGGTTTTACCCTGGGCTGGATAGCCGGTATGAGGGTCGAAAACATGATGGTAGCGTTTTCCCTGATGGATAAAATAACGCTGGTAGTCGCCGGTGGTGGTGGCNGCCAGATCCGAGATGGCGAGAACACCCAGAAATCCATTACGGCGAGGATGTTTTATCCCGATTTTCCACTGGGTGTCTTCTGGATTGCGGCCCCAGCAGTAAAGGTCACCGCCGGCATTAATGAATCCCCGCGTAACACCGAGAGCTCTGACCCGGCAGGAGGCTAGGTCAACTCCATAACCTTTGGCAATTCCTCCCCAATCGAGCTGTTGTCCTTGCCCCAGAAAAAGACGGTTGTTTTCGATCTTAATCTTATCCATCCCGATTAGAGGAAGAATTTTTTTTATTTCCCGGGAAGAGGGGAGGTGAGGCTGCCCATTCAAAAATCCCCAAAGGCGGGAAAGAGGGGCTACTGTCAGATCGAAAGCTCCGTCGGAGTGGAGGTAGACNTCATAAGCCTTCCGGTAAAGACCAAGGGTGAGAGGGGAGGCCAGAGACTCTGCCTCTGGACCAAAGTTATTCTCGATGGTTGTGAAAACCTGGTGAATTTCCTCTAGAGCCTGTTTTAACATCTTATCTGAACAGTAAAGGCGAATCTCACAGAGAGTGTCGAAGTAGACCACGGTGGTCTGGTGCCAGGAGGGAGAAGAGGAGCAGGCGGTGAGACCGATAAGCACAGTTAAGATGAACCAGATTTTAGCCGGGTTTTGCTGGAAGAGCCGTTTCATTTTATTTAGAGCTCATTATAGCATAAAAAAATGGCAATTATTTGTGCCTCTGACCGGATACCGATATGGATGTCCGATATGGGTATCTGACACCATTTAAACGCGCGGGTGTCTGACGCCAGTTTCTCTGTCTCTCTGGGTGTCTGACACTGATGTTGACACTGATATTCCTGATATGGGCGCCAATTTCCACTGGAGATAAAGATGTTTTTATTTCTTCCTTTCCATGAGTTATATATTGACAAAAAAAGTTATTTTCTATAAGTTGAGATTCCCGGTGAAGACACTTGCTTCAAATTTTCTAACCTGCCTTATCAATCAAATTTCTTTTCTTCAATTTTTTCCAATTCCCTTTAAATTCAGCTTTTTTACGGGGGATTATTCCCTGCCCTTCTTCCCCTGGAAGGGGGCTTTTTCACCGGCGGTACCCGGGAAAAAATAATGAAAGGGGATTTAAATGCAACCTTCAATCCATCATAAACCTTCAGGAGTCTCTTTGAGCCCCAGCCAGCTTTATCTCTTGACCCTATTGCGGGTGCTTATTGGCTGGCATTTTTTGTATGAAGGGTTAGCCAAGTTATTTAGTTCCTATTGGTCCTCAGCCGATTATCTAATGGAGTCCAAATGGATTTTCAGTGGCTTATTTAAGGCCCTAGCTGCTTCACCAGCTGTGTTAAAAGTAGTCGACTGGCTTAATATCTGGGGGTTGATTCTAATCGGCCTGGCCTTGATGCTGGGTCTAGGGGAGCGAATAGCCTGCTGGGCCGGAGCTTTACTTTTGTTCCTTTACTATCTGGCGGCCCCTCCGTTGGTCGGCTATAACTATTCCCTTCCCCAGGAAGGCAGCTACGTTATCGTTAATAAAAATTTGATTGAAATGGCGGCCTTACTAGTCCTGTCAGTTTTTCGGACCAGTCAGCATTTGGGACTTGCCTATTTTTTCGCCAGGAAAAAAGTTTCTCCTCTCAACCAGGAGAGTTAACTGGAGGATGACCATGAAAGAAAAAGAAAAAGAAAAAGAAAAAGAAAAACAATCGCCAGATAAAGAAGGCGTCTCCCTGAAACTCACCCGCCGGGATATTCTCAAAGGCCTGGCCACGGTGCCTTTTGCCGGGGCTCTGGCTATCAGTGCCTGGGAGAAACTTTCCTCCGAAAAGGCCCGCAAAAGGCTCATTCTTGAGGAATTGGGCTTGACCGAAGAGGCTCNTCCCGAAGAGGTTCCTCCTTCACCCAAGAAAAAAGAGTTGATTCGGATAGGTATTATCGGCTTTGGCGGACGAGGCGAGAGTTTGGTCCGTTCTCTGGGCTTTGCTCATCCTGATTGGGTGAAGCGCAAAGCCAAGGACGCCAAAAAGAACCGTTTTGATACCGGCTTACAGGATTTCTTGAATCAAGAAGATTTAAATGTGGTTATTACCGGTGTCTGTGACATTTTTGATATTCGGGCGGAAAGGGCCCTGGCCACAGCTGCCAATGATGTACGCCCCGGGGGAGGGAAGGGGAAACTACCCGGCGCCAAACGCTATCGTCACTATCAGGAACTCTTGGCCAGTCCCGACATTGATGCCGTCATCATCGCCACCCCCGACCATTGGCATGCCCGGATGACTATTGATGCCGTGGCCGCCGGCAAACATGTCTATTGTGAAAAATGTCTAACCCGCACTGAAGAAGAAGCCCACCAGGTCTATGAGGCGGTCAAAAGCAGCGGTCTGGTTTTTCAGCTAGGTCATCAAAATCGCCAGCTGGAAAGTCACTTTAAAGCCAGGGAGATTATTAAAAGAGGCCTCCTGGGTCCGGTCAATCTGGTCGAAACCACCACCAACCGCAATTCCCCGGTAGGAGCCTGGGTTTATCCCATTCATGAAGAAGCCGGTCCCCATAACATCGACTGGGCCCAGTTCCAGGAACCGGCTCCCCACAAGGTGCCTTTCAGCCTGGAACGTTTCTTCCGCTGGCGCTGCTGGTATGATTACGGCACCGGCCTCTCGGGCGACCTCCTCTCCCACGAGTATGATGCAGTCAATCAGATAATGGAGCTGGGTATTCCCCATTCGGCGGTGGCTTCGGGCGGGATCTACTTTTATCAGGACGGCCGGGATGTGCCNGATGTTTTCCAGGTGGTTTTTGAATACCCCGAGCGGAACTTGACTTTGGTCTATAGTGCCACTCTTTCCAGCGGTCGCAACCGGGGCCGGGTCTTTATGGGACATGACGCTTCCATGGAAGTAGGCAGTAATCTGGTGGTCACCGTGGATTATGGTTCAACCCGCTATAAGGAGAAGATAAAAAACAAGGTTATTGATCTTTCCCTGCCCCTCTTTACTTTCCGACCCGGGGCCAAAGGGATTGATACGGTAACCTCAGCCACGGAAAAATATTTTGCCCAGCGGGGATTGCTTTATACTTACCGTCACGGCCGGCGGGTGGATACAGCTCATCTCCACCTCAAAGAATGGCTGGAGTGTATCCGCGAAGGAGGGCAGCCCAGTTGTAATATTGAGCGGGGATTTGAAGAGGCCATCACCTGTCACATGGCCACTCGTTCCTATCTGGAAGGGCGCAAAGTTTACTGGGACCCTGTTAAACGAAGGATTGTTTGAGGCCGGTTTTAAGGCCGATAGATGATGAAAGAGAGGGTTTGATGAGTGCTAAATTTCGTTTAAGCGTGATGATGTTTCTCCAGTATGCTATCTGGGGAGCCTGGGCGCCGGTGCTGTCTGATTACTTAATCAATAAACTTGGTTTTTCCGGAGCTCAGGTAGGGGCGATTTACAGTCTTCTGCCGCTGGCGACCATCCTGTCGCCCTTTATCGGCGGACAGCTGGCCGACCGCTATTTCCCCACACAGAAGGTCATCGCTTTTCTCCAGCTTTTTGGAGGAGGTCTGTTGATTTACACCTCTACTGTCACCAATTACCCCACCCTGATGGGTTTAATGCTTTTTTATTCTCTTCTTTATGCCCCCACGTTGGCCTTAACCAATTCCATTGCTTTTATCAATCTCGAGAATTCAGAGAAGGAGTTCGGAATTATTAGGGTGTGGGGAACTATTGGCTGGATTGTGGCAGGTCTGTCCCTGGCNGGCTGGCGCTATTTAGGCGAAGCTCTGCCCAGTTTTACTTATCGGGGAGACACCCTCCTGCTGGCTGGTATTTTCTCGCTGGTCATGGGGCTTTTTTCCTTTAAACTGCCGCATACCCCTCCGCAGAAGGATGCGCCCAAACCCTGGGCTTTCCTTGAGGCCGTGAAAATGTTGCGGGATAAAAATTTTCTTATCTTCATTATCATCTCCTTTGTGGTGGCCACCGAGTTGCAGTTCTATTATATTCTTACGGCTCCCTATCTGACCTCGAAGGTCATCGGCGTCAGCAGTTCAGCTGTGTCGGGAGTGATGGTGATTGCCCAGATTGCTGAAATTTTTGTCATGGCTCTGCTGCTACCTTATTTTTTACCACGCTATGGAATAAAAAAGACCATGGTCATCGGCGTTCTCGCCTGGCCGATCCGCTATATTATCTTCGTTATCGCTTATCCGGCCTGGCTGGTCATTGCTTCGCTGGCGCTGCATGGTTTTTGCTATGTCTTTTTCTTTACTGCGGCCTTTATCTACGTGGATGAAGTTGCTCCCCGNGATATCAGAGCCTCGGCCCAGAGTTTGATCGCCATTGTGGTTCTCGGCCTGGGCAGTTTTCTCGGCAGCCTTTTTTCCGGCTGGATCCAGACTATCTTCACCACTGCTGCCGGAACCAACTGGCGGGGCGTGTTTTCCATTCCAGCTGTGTTAACCATTCTCTGTGCTCTGGCCTTTGTGGTTTTCTTCCGGGAGAAGAAGAAGCTGGAGCTGGCTTAGTCGGGAAAATAAGCCAAATGTTTAGAATGGTTTTAAATTTAGATTGGTTCTAAATTAATAATAATATTAAATNAAATAGAACAAAAAATTGGGTGAGGTAAGAAATGGCTAAAAAAAGATTAGGTGTAGGCTTTATTGGCGCGGGGTTTATCACCCGCTTTCATATCCGGTCCTGGGTGGGGGTGCGGGATGCCGATATTCTGGGCGTCGTCTCCCGGACCAAGGAAAGAGCTGAAGAGGCGGCCGCCCTGGCTCGGAAACTCAATGTGGGCGAAGCCAGGGTCTATGATTCCATTACTGAAATGATTGCCGATCCAGCCATAGATGCGCTCTGGATCTGTGCNCCCAATTACACCCGGCTGGAAGTCATGGAAGAGATTGTCGATGCTCTGGAGCGGGGGAAGGGAGAGTTGATCGGTGTCACCTGTGAGAAACCCCTCGGCCGGAATGTTAGTGAAGCCCGGCGGATGGTAGAGCTGGTCGAGCAAGNGGGGTTGCTCGACGGCTATCTGGAGAACCAGGTTTTTGCGCCGGCGGTGGTCCGGGGCAAGGAATTAATCTGGAAAAGAGGGGTGCCTCTTTGCGGCCGGCCCTATCTGGCCCGGGCGGCCGAAGAACACAGCGGGCCCCATGAGCCCTGGTTCTGGGATGGCTCTCTCCAGGGAGGGGGAGTGTTGAATGATATGATGTGTCATTCGGTGGAAGAGGCCCGCTTTATGCTCACTCCACCAGGGAAACCACGCCAGGCATTGACGCCCGTGAGATTGACTGCTTATGCCACCTGTTTGAAATGGCAGCGGCCGGATTACGCCCGCCAGTTAAGCGAACAGAGTCAGGGTCAGACCGATTATCTGCGTCGACCGGCGGAGGATTTCGCCCGTTCCCTGATCGAGTATCGGGATGAGGAAGGGGAAATTCTGGTGGTGGAAACCACCACCTCCTGGTGCTATGTCGGGGCCGGGCTGCGGCTGACAATGGAGCTTTTCGGTCCTGAGTATTCGGTGCTGGTCAATACCCTTGATTCCAGTCTGCGGGTCTTTTTCAGCCGTCGGGTGAAGGGAGAAGCCGGTGAGGATTTTGTTGAGAAACAAAACGCCGAAACCGGGTTAATGCCGGTCATCCCCTGCGAAGAGGTGGAATACGGCTATGTGGATGAAAACCGGCACATGGTCCAGTCTTTTCTGGCCGGTCGCCGTCCCGAGGAGAATTTCAGTGATGGACTCAATGTAACCGAGTTGCTGATGACGGCTTATATGAGTGTCGAGCAGGGCAGAACCATAGAGTTCCCCCCTCCTGATCTTGACTCCTATGTGCCGGCTGTCGCCCGGGGCGAGTGGAATCCGCGCCGATAAATCTGGGCAGAAAGGAGTGGCCATGAAAAAAAAGATCAGCTTGGGTCTGGTCATCGGGGTTCTGGTGGTTNTCTTTAGCGGGGGCTGCCAGAAGGAGGTAGAACAGGCGACCATGTCCGCCACGGGTTCAACCGAAGCGGTGGTCGATTACAGTCAGGTGCGAATAAAAAAGTTCCCCGTAGCNATGCAGATGTGGACATTTCGCCGNTTTACCTTCTTTGATGCTCTGGAAAAGGTAAAGGAATTGGGTATCCACTTCATCCAGGCCTATCCCGGTCAAAANCTCGGCGGCCCATTTCCTGAGNGCAAGTTTTCCCATGAAATGAGCGAGGNGGAAATAANAGCTGTCCAGGAAGCCCTGAAGCGGTTGGATATAAAGCTGGTCGCCTATGGGGTGGTTAATGTCGGCGTCACCGAGGAGAGTATCCGCCGGGTATTTGATTTTGCCCGCCGGATGGGTATCTGGATTATTGTCACCGAACCGAAGGATGAAGCTTTTCCTCTTCTGGATAAATTAGTTAAGGAGTATAACCTGGATATAGCCATCCATAATCATCCGTTACCTTCTAAATACGCCCTGCCGGAGGCTGTGCTGGAGAAGGTCAAGAACCGCGATGAACACTTCGGCGCCTGCGCTGATCCCGGGCATTGGATGCGGGCCCAGCGTTCGCCTGTCGAGGCTTTGCGCTTGCTAAGCGGTCGGATTCGCGATGTTCATCTTAAAGACCGAAGTGATTTTGGGACCGAAGGAGTCATTGATGTGCCGGTGGGCCAGGGGAAAGCCAATATCCATGACCTTCTGGCGGAGCTCACTCTTCAGGATTACGCAGGTTTTTTGAGTATCGAGTATGAGAATAAAGAAGAAGTGGATAATCCGGTTCCGGCAGTCGCCAAAAGCCTGGATTACCTGCGGCAGGTAACTTATTATGAGGGCTATCAGCCCCTCCTTCATCGCTGGCGAAGGCAGTATACCAAGCATGGCTGGAACCATTATGGGCCGGGTTATTTCGAACTTGACCCTAGCAGCGGTGTCTTAAAGTCCCATGGAGGCATGGGGCTTTTCTGGTACAGCGAAAAGAAATTCAAGGATTTTGTGCTGGATTTAGAGTATAAAGTTTCTGACCGGACCACCAATTCCGGTATCTTCCTCCGCGTCCCCGAGGTGCCCACCAGTAACGATTACATTTACCATAGTTTTGAGATTCAGATTAATGATGCCGGCCAGGGGATTCATCAGACCGGTGCTGTCTATGATGCCCAGGCTCCCAGCCAGGAGGCCTTTAAACAACCAGGCGAATGGAATCACCTCCAGATTACCTTCAAGGGTAATCATCTCCGGGTGGTCCTCAATGGAGTAGAAATTATCAATTGGGAAGCTGAGCCCAGGGGAAAGGTCAAGGATTTTGCCAGTGAAGGCTATATCGGCCTCCAGAATCATGACCATGATTCCTCGGTTTATTTCCGCAATATTTATGTTAAGGAGCTGGAGTAAAAGCTCAGGGGGTAACGCAGAGAGCCAGGTTGGGGCAGCTGTTTCTCTAAGGCGAGGTGAGACTATTTTCAGGTTTGGGGTTTAAGGCCGGAAGATGAGGCTGAGGATGTAGCAGAGCGAGGCTATAAGACGGTAGGTGAGGAGCTAGAAAAGAAAGAAAAAAAACAGGCTGAAAATGCTGAGAATTAAAAAAATAAAGATTTTCCTGGTTATCGCCGTGATGGGGCTTCTCTGGCTGGCCTGCCAGCCGAAGGTTGAACCACCGCCGCCCCTGCCGCCTGTACCCACCGCCCGCCAGTTAGCCTGGCAGAAGTTAGAGGTATACTCTTTTATCCATTTTAGCCTCAANACCTTCACCAACAAGGAATGGGGTTACGGCGATGAGTCGCCGGAGTTGTTCCAGCCTACCGCCTTAGATTGCCGACAGTGGGCCCGTGTGGTCAAAGAAGCCGGCCTGAAGGGAATCATTCTCACGGCCAAACATCATGACGGCTTTTGTTTGTGGCCTTCAGCTTATACCGAACATTCAGTCAAAAACTCTCCCTGGCAGGGAGGTCAGGGAGATGTAGTTAGGGAACTGGCCCAAGCCTGTCANGAATATGGCCTTAAGATGGGACTTTATCTTTCGCCCTGGGATAGAAATAGAGCTGATTATGGCCGACCTGAATATATCACCTATTACCGCCGCCAACTGCGGGAATTGCTGAGTAACTACGGGCCAATTTTTGAGGTTTGGTTTGATGGAGCCAACGGCGGCACGGGTTATTATGGGGGGGGCCGCGAGGAAAGAAGAATCGATCGCCGCACCTATTACGACTGGCCCACCACTTTCAGGTTGGTCCGGGAGTTACAGCCTGAGGCGGTCATCTTCAGTGATGCCGGTCCTGATGTGCGCTGGGTGGGTAATGAAAAGGGGATAGCTGGTGAGACCAACTGGTCNATGATTAACAAGGACGAATTTGCTCCTGGTCTGGCTGATGTGGATGTTCTCAACCATGGATTGGAAAATGGCCGGGATTGGGTTCCGGCTGAGTGCGATGTATCCATCCGGCCGGGATGGTTTTACCATCCTCAAGAGGATGACCAGGTAAAGACGGTGGCCGAGTTGCTTAATATTTATTTCAAGTCAGTTGGTCGCAATGCCTCGCTGCTTTTGAATCTGCCGGTTGACCGGACCGGCCGGATCAATGTCCATGACCAGCGGCGTTTGCAGGAGTTCCGCCAGGCGCTGAATGAAATTTTCGCCGAGAATTTGGCGGCCGGTCAGCCGGTTGAGGCAAGTAACTGGCGGGGCAGAGACCGGCGCTTCGCTCCGAGAAATATTACTGACGGCCGCGAGGAAACTTACTGGTGTCCCGAGGATGAAATGACCAGCGGCAGTCTCACTATCCGATTAGGCGAACAAGTGCCGGTTAACATGATTCTCCTTCAGGAATACATCGCTTTGGGCCAGAGAGTAAAGAAGTTTAGAGTTGAAGTCTGGGGGGAGGAAAGATGGCAGCCGGTGGCCGAAGGGACGACCATCGGTTATAAACGAATCCTTCTTTTTCCCACGGTGAAAACTCACCGTGTTCGACTCACCATTATCGATTCCAGAGCCTGCCCGGTCCTCAATAATGTGGAACTTTATTGTCTTCCGGAAAAGTATTTATCTCTGATTCTCCCCTGATGATCTTGTCTTCGTTGTGGGGCAACTGAGTTAAGTTCATCCTTTGGTCAAAGTCAATTTGCGAAAAAAATCGTAGACTAGCGGTTTAAAAGTTATTGCTTTTATAAATTTAAAATCGCTATCGTAGACATTAACTTTATTATTGTTGTAATCGGCAATCCATATCTGGCCGGCTTTATCGATTTCAATACTCATAGGAGTCAGGTCTTCTCTTGGGCTTAATCCCTTTTTACCTGATATCTGTAAAAATTGGCCTTGGGCTGAAAAGATTTACATCTGTCTGGTCAGCCACCCATCAGCAATAAGAAAATATCCCGAAGAGTCAACTTCCATGGCAGTTATGTACCCAAAGGAACTTTCCGGGGTTAAACTCAATTTAATCTGGTCTGATTTGTGGAAAATATCCTCTATGACTTCGGCCCTTTGGAGCCTCTTTATTACTTCATCACTCAATGGAGAATTTTCAATTATTTCTTTACTACAGGCTATAAGTGTTAAAAGGATTATAAAATTAATTACTCACGTTGTCTTAAAAATAGCCGATTTGAAAAAAGACAAAGCCTAAAATTTGACTTATAATTTCCTCAGAAAATTAAAACGCGGCCATATAAGTGTCTTTGTTCTTAACTTACTGGAGAAAATAAGAAGCAACGTCCTCAAGAAAAATTAAAACATCTCTTTGGGAAATAGAGGTGGGTGGTTTATAATAAGGACTTTAAAGGAGGCACAATGCCCAAAAGGCTGCGCTTAATTTTATTAATTATACTTTGTTTTCTGCTTGGTAGATTGGCTTTTTCCCAGGAGCAACCACCCCAGGAAGAAACAGCCCCGGAGACTCAGCCGGCGCCGCTTTATGTCCGGGCGATTATTTATCCCACCGCCAGTCTCTCCCGGTACGACTACAACAATGACCTCGACCTTTTTGAAGTTAGAGCTTATGTAGTTATCAGAGAAGGCTCACCGGTGGGGGATTTTATCCCCGACGCCCGGGTAGTAGTTAATTCGACCGGGCTGGAGTGGCGGAAAAATCAATATGAAAAAAGGATTCCCGTACCGGCCGATAATCTGCCTTCTCAGATTGATTTACAGATCACTACTGCTGATGGCCGTCGGATCAGTCAGAAATTTCCGATTCCCTGCTGGCTTATCCTGACTCAGCCGCGGCCGGCCATTATGGAGGAGATAGCTCCGCTGAATATTGCCTGGGAGGTGAAACAAGGCGCGATTCCAGCCGATGTTTATGCCTATGATTTTAAAAGAGGGAAGTGGCTTTTACAAAGACGTCATGTTCGGGGAAATGAATTGACGCTGGAGAGCCAGCGGCTACCCGCCGGGGAAACAATTCTGCGGATTTATGTCATCAGCTCCTGGATTTTTAAACAATATCTTCTGGAGGAGAATTTAGCCCGGGGGTCGGAGATAAATATTATCCCCTGGTCCCAGGTTTTTATTCGCTTTGCCCCTAAAGGAGATGAGAATAAATTGAAATAAATGATGGAAAAAGTTGGTGGAAAGATGAAGAGCAAAATATTACTTTTGGCTTTGTTGTTTGGTTTTGTCTTGACTCCCCTCTGGGGAGATGAAAGTTTGCCTCTCTCTTCTCAGGAAAAAGAGCTCCGTAATGTCGCCCCCAAGGTCTTTATTGATTGCAGCCGACGTATTTGCGATTTGAACTACATTCGGACCGAGGTAACCTTTGTTAATTATGTCCGGGATCGGCAAAGTGCGGATATTCATATCATTATCACCCGTCAGCGAACNGGAAGCGGCGGTTATGAATATACCTTTGATTTTATCGGCCAGGGACATTATGAGGGACGGGATGCTTCCTTGAAATACCATTCTTCGCCGACAGCCACCGAGGATGAAATCCGCCAGGGAGTGGTTAAGATACTCAAACAGGGATTGGTGCCCTATATTTCCGAGACCCCGCTGGCCGAGTATATTTCAGTAGTTTATGAAAGAAAAAAGCCACTTACTCAACCGGAAATGGTCAAAGACAAGTGGAATTACTGGGTCTTTAGTATTGGCCTTAGAGGTAAGGCCAATATGGAGGAATTGTCGAAGAGATTCAATTACTCGGTTTCCTTTTCAGCTAACCGCACCACTGAAGCTATGAAATTCCGGTTCTGGGCGAATACTAACTTAAATGAAAGAAGATACATCGTGGGTGATGAGGAGATAATCAGTCAGAGTCGCCGGAAAGTGCTCTTCACCCAATATGTCAAGAGTCTCGGGCCTCATCTTTCAGCCGGCATCAGCGGGAGTTACTATTCTTCCACTTATGACAACGCCGACGCCTTTATCGGGTTCGGCCCGGCTATAGAGTATAACATCTTCCCCTATGAGGAAGCTAACCGCCGGGAATTGAGAATTCAATACACCCTCAATTACACTCATCGCCGCTATATTGAGACNACCATTTTTGATAAGGATCAGGAAGACCTTTTCAGTCAGCAGCTCCAGGTGATTATGGAGATAAAAGAACCCTGGGGTTCAGCTGGTCTGCGTCTGGTGGGATCCAATTTCCTCCATGATTTTTCCAAGAACAAAATCAGTGGTGAGGCCGGGATTTATTTTCGGGTTTTTAAAGGATTATCTTTTAACGTGACCAGCTCTTATTCGCGCGTCCGGGATCAGCTGGCTCTGCCCAAAGGAGGAGCCAGTAAGGAAGAAATTCTTCTGGAGTTGAAGCGCCTGGCCACCTCCTATGATTTCCGCCTGGAGATGGGTTTCAACTACCGCTTCGGTTCGATTTATAGTAATGTGGTTAACCCCCGCTTCGGCAATCACTGATAGAAGGAGAGGCCTTTGTTGACCATGGTGTGGCGTATGGCTTGTGTGGGGGGCAGGTAACTCGAAGCTTTTGAAGCTTAATCAATAGGATAGTATCTTTCTTTCCATTCAAATTTTTTCTTGAAGAGGGATAACCGCATGGAGTTCAGGAGAATCAATAACCAGATAGCAATACTTAAAGGGTGGAGTAGGCCGAAGAGGAAGCTTGTTTCAAATTTAAGGGCCAGGAATATTTTCATCATGGAGATAAGAAAAACCTGGATGAGGGGCAGGGTAAGCTCATGGCCGGATTGGATGGCTAACCATAGTTTCAGATAAGGCTGGATGAAAAGAAAGTAAGCCCCGACCATGATGAAGGGCACAAAATAAGGATGGGCGCCGATAGCCGGATAAGCATTTTTAGAAAAGCCGCGCCAGATTTCAGAAAAAGACCGATAAAAACGAACTTTGAGCAGGGTTAAGCCGTCGATAACTGTAATTCGGCCGTCGTTATTCTGAACGTGGCTGGCCAGAGCGATATCATCCACAATTTCATCCCGGATGGCCTCATAGCCGCCGATCTTTTCTAAGAAATTCTTTTTAACCAGGAGAAAGGGACCGATACCGATCGGTAAACGGCTGATTTGCGAGTACTGCCCCAGATGGAAAGGCACCAGCACAGCAAAGGCGAAGTGAATGATGGGCAGAAGAAGTTTTTCCGCCCAGGTTTTCAGGAGAAGTCCGGGAATGGTAGTTAAAAAATGAGCCTGATTTTTTTGGGCCATCATGACAGCTGTGGAGATGGAATGGGGAGAGTGAACGGTGTCGGCATCGGTCAGCAGAAGCCATTCCCCTCGCGCTTTCTGGGTGAGTTGATAACAGGCCCAATTTTTACCGTTCCAGCCGGGGGGAAGTTTTTCACCCCGAATAATTCTTATCCGGGAAGAAGTGCGGGCTATTTCCCGGGCAATATTCAGTGTTTTGTCCGTGGAGTTGTCATCGAGGACGAGTATTTCATAATGGGGGTAATCCTGGTAGCTGAGGGACAGAAGGCAGCCGGCGATGTTGTCTTCTTCATTGCGGGCCGGCACCAAAACTGAGACAAAAGGAAAAGAAGCGGCTTCAACACCTTCGACCAGCTGAGGTGGTAGAGCTGAGTCATTAAGGTTCCGGAGGTTGAAAAGCATATTGACAAAGAGAAGCAGGAGTAATCCGGTCACTAGAATAGGTAGCCATTCCATTTTACCACCCGGAAACCTGTTTGATTTTTCTCATGTAAGGCTCATCAATTACTCGTTTTATCCCCAGCAGCAAGAGGAAGCCGATGGCGCTCAGCGAGTCGGCCAGGCTGTGGTGAAAAAGGAAATACCAGAGCACAGGAATAGCCGTCATCCCGGTGCCCAGAGCTAGGTGAAAGTTGCGGCTGGTGAGATAGATCAAGCCCATGAGGGCGCCGCTTAGAAAGAGGGCGGCCGGGTTAAGCCCGAGAAGAAATCCCAGAGCGGCGGCTGCGCCCTTACCGCCGCGGCCCTTGAGAAATACCGGAAAGCCATGGCCGATAATCACCCCCAGGCCGCAGATCCACAACCAGGGAAGATCAAGTTGGAGGGCTCGCCCGATACCATAGGCCCCCAGTCCTTTGCCGGCGTCGAGGAGAGCAGCTAGGACACCGTATTTTTTCCCCACCAGGTGCCAGACATTGCGGGCACCGACATTGCCTTCGCCGGTGAAGCGCAGATCAATTCCTTTGATGTAATAGGCAATCAGGAAAGAAAAGGGAATAGACCCCAGAAGATAAGTTATCACCGCCGCCGTAACTATTTGGGTGACCATAAGGTGGAATTTATTATGTTGAAAAAAACCAGGAAAGTCAAAATATTTAAATCAGAGAGATTTAAAAAGCACTTACTAATTGTTTATCTTTAACGACCAAGCGGCCGTTCTTGATGACGTGACGAATCGGGTTAATACCCAGGTGATAAACCAGGTGCAGGTAATTGGGCACATCACAAAGAAGGAGATCCGCTTTTTTGCCCACTTCCAGACTGCCGGTAATTTGGCTGATTCCCAGGGAATAGGCGGCGTTGATGGTAGCGGCATTAATCGCCTCTTCAATCCTCATTTTCAGAAGGAAAACAGCCATCTGGATAACCAGCAACATATTTTCGGTCATGGAGCTGCCGGGGTTGAAGTCACTGGCCACAGCCACCACGGCCTCGGCTTCAATTAATTCCCTGGCCGGGGCTTTCTTCTCCTGCATAAGAAAGAAGGGGACCACCGGGAGGAGAGTGGCCACCGTGGAGCTTTTAGCCAGCAGCGCAATACCTTCCTGATCAATAGCCATCAAATGATCGGCTGAAGCCGCCCCTTCTTCCACCGCCAGCTTGGCCCCACCCAGTGGAGAGAACTCATCGGCGTGAATACGAACCGCCAGACCGAGATTTTTGGCCGCCCGAATAATACGTCGTGTCTCTTCCAGGCTGTAGACCCCTTCTTCACAGAAAACATCGACAAACCGGGCCAGATTTTTCTTTTTAACGAGCGGCAGAACTTTCTCCGTTAAAAAATCAATGTACTCGTCTTTTTTTTCTTTATATTCCGGAGGCACTTCGTGTGCGCCCATGTAGGTGGGCCAAAGGTCGAGAGGGTGACGCTGGTCAGCCTCACGGATAACCTCGAGCTGTTTAAGCTCATCTTCGAGATTGAGCCCGTACCCGCTTTTGGCTTCCGCCGTTGTGGTGCCGTGAAGCAACATAGAATCACAACGCTTCAGACACAGCCTGAGCAACTCTTCTCGGGAAATCTCCCGGGTGGCCCGGACAGTGGTCTGAATTCCCATGCCTCGGGCAGCCAGCTCCTGATAGGTATAACCCTGGAGGCGGAGGGCGAATTCTTCTTCCCGACTGCCGGCAAAGGGCAGATGAGTATGGGAGTCAATGAATCCNGGTAAAACGACAAAATCTTCGCCCCCCAAGACTTCAGTCTCGGCCGTAATTTGAACCGTCGCCTTTAATTTTTCATCCGGTCCGAGGAAAATGATTTCTCCGCCGCTGATAGCCAGAGAAACATCCTCCAGCAAGCCCACATCGGCTAAATCTTTCCCCCGTTTGGGAGCATGGCCCGCACAGGTAAGAACCTGCCGGCAGCGCCGGAGGACAATGTCTGCCTTTTTCATGAGCTTGATTTTCTTAAAGAGACACTCTTATTGCGGCGGATGAAAGAGGGAGTTTCCAGCATATCCCACTGTCTTTCCCAGGCCGGTCGGTCCCAGAGAGAGTCGTTGCTTCCCTGCGGCTCAAAGAGATANGGGGGTGTTTCCGTGGGCACAGCTACCGGAGGCGGAGTCTGATTCCGGGGCGGGGTGATATGGTCCCGGGGAGTGAATTGCCGTTGTTTGGCTTGCTCAAAACCCGTGGCGATAACCGTCACTTTGACCATATCCTTCATGTTTTCATCGATGACCGTGCCAAAGATGATATTGGCTTCGGGATGAGCCAGATCATGGATCAATTCAGAAGCTTTGGAGACTTCGTGGAGAGTCATGTCTTTGCCCCCGGTGATATTAATCAGTACACCATGAGCCCCTTCAATGGAAGTGTCCACCAGGAGAGGACTGGAGATGGCTTTCTGGGCGGCCTCGACAGCCCGGTTCTCACCTGAGGCCAGACCTGTGCCCATAAAGGCCATGCCCATGCCCTTCATAATCGATTTGACATCGGCAAAGTCAAGATTAATTAGCCCCGGTCGGGTGATCAAGTCGGAGATACCCTGGACAGCCTGCCGCAAAACATCATCAGCCATCTTAAAAGCGTCTTGAATTGAGGTGTCGAGATTGACGGTCTGAAGCAACCTCTCATTAGGAATGGAAATAACGGTATCGACGGCGTTACGTAGTTCGCTCAGCCCTTCTTCAGCTTGTTCGGCACGCTTCTTGCCTTCGAAATTAAAGGGCAGGGTAACAATGGCGATGACCAGAATCTCCAGCTCGGAAGCCAGGCTGGCGATGACCGGTGTGGCCCCGGTGCCGGTACCTCCACCCAACCCGGCGGTGAGAAAAACCATATCAGCTCCCTGGAGAATTTCGACGATTTTTTCAGTGTCTTCCAGGGCAGCCTGTTTACCGATTTCCGGTCGTCCGCCGGAACCCAGTCCTTTGGTTAATTTGCGACCGATCTGGATCTTGGTGGGAGCATGGTTAGTGCTTAAAGCCTGGAGATCGGTNTTGATGGTGATGAATTCCACCCCTTCAATACGGGCTTCAATCATCCGGTTGATGGCGTTGCCGCCACCCCCACCGATCCCGATAACTTTAATGTTGGCTCCAGGTTCATCCTCGACCAGATGAAATTTTAATTTACTCCGGGATTCGTCACGCATTTTTTTCCTCCTTATGCTTCTTTAAGCCAATCACGGAATTTGGCCCAGAAGCCTTTTTTGCCTTCTCGGGAAAAGCCGCGGCTTTTCCATTTTTTATAACCATAAAGCACCAGCCCGACGGCGGTGGCGTAATCAGGGGTACTGACTCGATCCACCAGCCCGCCGACGCCGCTGACATCACCCCGGCGGACCGGCAGGTCGAAGATTTCTTCGGCCACATCTTCGAGTCCTTCCAGAAGAGCTGTACCGCCGGTCAGGACCACTCCTGAATTAAGGGATTTTTCAAAACCTGTTCTCTTAATGTCGTTGTCCACCAGTCGGAAGATTTCTTCCGCCCGGGGATAGATAATATCAGCCAGGAGCTGCCGGGAGAGAATGCGGGCTTTTTTACCCCGCCCGACAGAGGGCACCTCAATGGTTTCCTGTTCATCTCCCAGCGGAGCCGTGACACAGCCGTATTTTTTCTTTATTTTTTCAGCTTCGGGAATAGGTGTGCGCAGCCCCACGGCGATGTCGTTGGTGAAGTTATCGCCGCCGATGGGAATGATCGAGGTGTACCAGAGGCTGCCTCTTTCGAAAATAGCGATTTCGGTGGTGCCTCCACCAATATCGATGAGCCCCACGCCCAGTTCCATTTCGTCATGAGTCAGCACGGAATAACTGGCCGCAATTTGATTGAGCACAATTTCCTCGATTTCTATGCCTGCCCGCGTAATGCAGGTTTTGAGATTCTGGACGGAAGTGATGGCGCCGGTGACAATGTGGACATTAACTTCGAGTTTGATACCACTCATGCCCAGTGGGTCTTTAATGCCGTCCTGTTCATCCACCACAAATTCCTGGGGAATAATATGAATGATTTCCCGATCCGGAGGAATGGAAACAGCTTTGGATTGGTCAATAACCCGCTTGATGTCTTCCCGGGTGATTTCTCTATTTTTGCCCGAGACAGCGATTACTCCCCGGCTGTTGAAACTCTTGATGTGGGCGCCGGAAAGCCCGATATAGGCTGAGTCAATCTCAACTCCAGCCATGAGTTCGGCTTCTTCCTGGGCTCGTTTAATCGACTCAACAGTAGCTTCCAGATTAACCACCACTCCTTTACGCAGTCCACGAGATTCAGCTGTCCCCACACCGATTATTTCGACTTTGTTTTCTTCGGTGATTTCGCCAATCAGGGCGGTTGTTTTTTTAGTGCCGATATCCAGGCCGACGATATAACCGTTTTTAGCCATGATTTTCCTCCCCGGCAGTACTGGCGAGAGAGCTGGTTGCTGCCGGTCTTTTAGGTTTGAAATAGACTCTCTCTTCCAGCCGGAGATCAATGTATTCCAGCGGTCGATACTGGTCCAGTACTGCCTGAGTCTGGTTGTAAAAAGCCAATTTTTGTTTAAAACGAGAAAACCCCAGAATAATGGGGGTTTCATCGCCTTTAAAACCGATGGTGATCCCCTGGGGAATAGAGATTTTAATCCAGGCGAGATTTTCCCGGAGGGACTCGTCCACTTCCTCCAGCAGCTGCCAGGCAAGTTGGAGAGAAGTCGGAGAATTTGAGGGCGTAGTGTTGATAATGAGAGGTAGTTCCGGGTGGGCAGCTGGAGATGTTTTCTCCAGGAGTATCCCTTCCCGGTCAATCAGCCAGCCGGTGCCGTCTCTCACCAACACCGCCGCAGGCCGACGNGGTTCGACTCTGATGAGCAGAGTCGAAGGCAGGCTTTTCCGTAGGACGACGTTTTTTGTCCAGGAAAAGGCCTGGATCTTTTCCTGCCAGGGGTTAAGGTCACAAATAAGAATATTACCTAATTTCCGTCGGGAAAAGAGCTGGCCGATTTTTTCTTTTAAATTCTCATCAGGACAGGAGATTTCCACGGTGGAAATATTCAATTTTTCCCAGGTGATGAGAAAAAGATAGAGCTGCTGGAAGCCAAAGAAAATCCCGCAGAAGAGCAGAAAGACGCTCAGGGTATGCAGCGGCGTCACTCGGATCTTGCGCCGCGGCAACTGGCGTATTTTCCCTTTGCGAGAGGCCAGCGGTCTGGCCGGCTGGAGATAGCCGCTGCGAGAGTGGGGAAGAGTGTCGTAGCGCACGGCCATTTTAATTTTTGCCTCCCAGCTTCTTGATAATCTCAGGAATTACCCGGTAAATATTGCCGGCGCCAAGCACGAAAATCAGATCATCAGCCTGGGACAGTTTTTTGACCAGGTCGGGAATTTTGGCCATCTCAGGTTCAAAATAAACATCCTTATGGCCGTAGGTTTGAATGGCTTCAAATAATTTCTTGCCGGTTATCCCGGGAATGGGTTTTTCGCCCGCCGGGTAGATTTCGGTGATAATCAGAGTATCGGCCTGGTTGAAACAGGTAGAGAAGCGGTCCATGAGGAGGGCCAGCCGGGTATAGCGGTGGGGCTGGAAAATAGCCAGAATACGCCGACCCCAACCTAGTTTGGCGGCTTCCAGAGTGGCTCTTATCTCCGTGGGGTGGTGGGCGTAATCTTCAAAGATATATCTTCCGCCAACTTGGGCTTTCAATTCGAAGCGCCGGCCGATACCTTTGAATTTGGCCAAACCCTTGAGAATGGTCTGGCTGGGAATATCCAGATCAAGGCCGACCGCAATGGCGGCCATGGCGTTATAGATACTGTGGAGTCCGGGAACGTTAAGCCGCAGAGTGCCCAGTTTCTTTCCCTGCCAGAAAACAGTCGAAGAACTGGAGAATTCAGAAAAGGAAGGATTTTGAGCGTAGATATCTGCCTGAGCGGAGAAACCATAGGTGATGACCCTCCGCTCGAGGTTGGGAATAAGACTCTGTAAATTGGCGTCATCCAAACAGAGAATAATGGGGCAATAAAAAGGCACCTTGTTGGCGAAAGAAATAAAGGTTTTTTTGATTTCCTCCAGAGTTTTATACTGGTCGAGATGTTCTTCATCCAGGTTGGTTAAAACAGCGATAAAAGGAGAGAGATAGAGAAAGGAACGGTCACTTTCGTCGGCTTCAGCCACAATGAAGTCACCCTGGCCGAGCTTAGCGTGAGCACCCAGAGTATTCAGTCGTCCCCCGACAATGATCGTTGGGTCCAGACCAGCTTCCTCCAGAACCTGGGCGATCATAGAGGTGGTGGTTGTTTTCCCGTGGGAGCCGGCCACGGCAATACCCAGTTTCAAGCGCATGAGTTCGGCCAGCATCTCTGCGCGGGGAATCACCGGAATTTTCAGGCGTTTGGCTTCTTCTATTTCTACATTGCCCGGTTTAATGGCCGAAGAGATGACCACCACATCCGCTCCCATGACATTAGCGGCGCGATGGCCGATGGAAATAGTTGCCCCCAACCGGGCCAGACGCCGCGTGGCTTCGTTTTCCTGCAGGTCTGAACCTGAGACTTTATAACCCAGGTTGAGCAGCACTTCAGCGATACCACTCATGCCAGTACCGCCGATACCGACCAGGTGGATATGCTTCAATTTAATATAAATCCGATTAACCATGGCTACACCTTCTCTCTCTGGTGATTGATTAAGCTCAGACAAAGCCGGGCTATTTTAGCCGTGACATCTTCNCGACGGAAGAAAGCCAGATTCCTGCTTATCTGGTGGAGTTCATCTCGATGGTCAAGAAAGTAATTGATTTTNTCCACCAGAAATTCTGGAGTGAATTCGTCTTCAGTAGCCAGCAGGGCGGCCTGTTTTTGGACCAATTCCTGAGCGTTGAGATATTGGTGATTCTCAGTCGCCTGGGCAAAGGGAACCAGCAGAGCCGGCTGCTGGGCGGCAATTAGCTCGGCGATAGTGGTGGCCCCAGCCCGACAAATGACTAGGTCAGTCCGGGCGAAAATATCCGCCATATTATCAAAAAAGGGTTTGATAATTGCCTGATTAAAGCCAAGCTTTTCGTAGGTTGCTTTGATCATTTCGTATTCTTTTTCCCCGGTCTGATGAATGATGGATAACCGCTCTTCCAAATTTTTCAATTGAGGCAGCGCCTGGGTGACAATGCTATTTAGAAAATGGGAGCCCTGGCTTCCGCCGAAAATAAAAACAGTCAGGATGTCCGGCGATAATTTTCTTTTTTCTGGAACCCGGTAAAATTCGGGCCGAACAGGATTGCCGATAAGTTCTCCTTTCCCCCGACAGGCGGAGAGAGTGCCGGCAAAAGAAACCACTACTTTTTTCACCCAGCGGAGAAGTAAACGNTTGGTAAAACCGAGACGGACATTCTGTTCAAGAATGACAGTTGGAATCCTTTTCAGCGAGGCTACCAGCACCACGGGACCTGAGCTAAAACCGCCCATGCCGATGACCAACGAGGGTTTGAATCGGCGGAGAAGGCGGCTGGTTTGTTCCATTGCCAGGGGAAGCTTCAGTAAATTAATTCCAGCTTGGAGTCCTTTTCCCTTCAGACCCTCCACCTGTAATCCATAGAATTCGACTCCCTGCTCCTCCATTAATTTTTTTTCCAGGGGCCGGCGGCTGCCGATGTATATAATCTTCGCCTGGGGAAAAAGATGCTTAATTTCCTGACCCAGAGCCAGAGCGGGGTAGATATGTCCTCCTGTTCCTCCGCCGGCAATAATAATTATTGGCTTCATCATCTCTGTTTCCTATCCCCACTGCGACGTTGAGAAATATGGAGAAGAATTCCCGTGGCCATGAGATTGACCACCAGCGACGACCGCCCGAAACTGATAAAAGGCAGTGGTAGTCCGGTGGGAGGAATTAAGCCCAGNACAATGCTGATGTTCATCACTGCCTGGAAGAAGATAGCCAGAGAAATTCCTGCGGCCAGAAGCTGGGAATAATTATTGGGGGCTTTCAGGGAGATGATTATTCCCCTCCAGAGAAAAAGAATGAACAGGCCTAGAATGGAAAGTGTACCGATCAAACCTAATTCTTCGCCGATAATAGCGTAGATGAAATCAGTGTGGGCACAGGGTAGAAAATAGAGTTTTTGGACACTTTCTCCCAGGCTGACCCCCAGGATTCCTCCGGCCCCAATGGCTAATTTTGACTGGATTAATTGAAAACCCTTGCCTAAAGGGTCTTCTCCCGGAAAAAGAAGTGCTATGATCCGGTTTAANCGATAATCGACTTTCACCAGAAACAGGACAAAAAGGGGCATCAGGCACAATCCCAGTCCGATAAGATGGGTCAGAGGAATGCCGCCAATAAAGAGAATAATCACTGCCAGGAGAAAGATAAAAAAGGCCGTGCCGTAATCCGGTTCTCTAATGATGAGAAGGACGAAAACGCCGATGGTCACCAGGGGAATGAGGAATGTTTTTATATTTCCCAGCCGGTCAGGTCGTTTACTTAAATAATAGGCCAGAAAAAAGATAAGACTAAATTTGGCCAGTTCTGAGGGCTGAAAGCGTAGCCCGAAGAAGTAGACCCAGCGATGGGTATGCCGAAAGGCGGGCATAAGCAGACAAAGCCCCAACAAGAGAAACGAAAGGAGTAGAAGGCCAAAGATGAAAAGTGGATTCTGGTAAAAGGGAGAGCGTTGGGAAATAATGATGAACAGGAAGATTAAGCCCAGAATAGCCCCGATAGCCTGATTCAAGAAAAAGTAAAAGGGTTGATGATAAATTTCTCCAGCTCTAATGGCGGTGGTGCTTAAAACCATGATCAGACCTATAGCCAGGAGAAGCAGTGTAATAAACAACAGGGGTTTGTCAAAACTATGGGGCCGGTAAATTTCTGTTTGATTTTTCATTTCGGTCTCAGTCTATTCTTAAGAGATAATACTTCTTCCTTGAATTTTTGCCCTCGCTCTTCAAAGTTTTTAAACATGTCAAAACTGGTGCAGGCCGGGGCAAGGAGCACAATATCTCCTGGAGAAGCCAAAGAATAGCTGGTTTCCACCGCCTGGGTTAAAGAAGAGACGGGATAAAGTGGGATAATGCCTTGGAGGGCTGCGTGGATTTTTTCCTTGGCTTCTCCGAGGAGGACCGCGGCCTTAACTCTCTTTTTTATTGCTGGAATTAATTGTTTGAAATCACCTCCTTTATCTCTTCCTCCAAGAATAATAATCAAGTCCTGATCAAAGCTTTGAATTGATTTCAGAGTGGCATCAATATTGGTAGCCTTGGAGTCATTAAAAAAAGTTACGCCTGCAATCGAGGTGACCTTTTCCAGACGGTGTTCTAGTCCCTGAAAAGTGAGAATAGAATTTTTTATTTGAGATGGAGATAGACCAAATGATAAACCTACCAAAGTGGCCGCCATGATGTTTTCCAGATTATGGGGGCCGAAGAGAGGAATCTCCTGGTACTGGAGAAATTTTTCTTGTTGGTCAAGGTGAAGATAGAGCCACTCTTTCTGAAAGTACATTCCTTTACTCACGGGTTGAGTTAAACTGAATGCCCAGACCGGGCCTTTTCTCCGTGAATGGAGCGGCCAGACCTCCGGGTCATCCCGGTTAAGGATAGCCAGTGAACTTTCCGCCTGGGTCAGAATCAACTTTTGCTTGGCTTTTTTGTAATGGTCAAAGGAGGGATGCCAGTCGAGATGGTCAGGTGTGATATTCAAGAGGACAGCGACAGCTGCTTTGAATTTTTCGGTGTAGGTCAATTGGAAACTGGATAATTCCACCACATAGACATCACTTGGGGATGAAGAGTGGACAAAATTGATTAGAGGGAAGCCGATGTTCCCGGCGAGATAAGCTTTGAGGCCACCTTCAGCCAGAATTTTATGAGCTAGGGTTGCCGTTGTGGATTTGCCGTTTGATCCGGTGACCCCCACTATTTTTCCTTGGAGAAACCGGTAAGCCAATTCTATCTCCGGCATTATCGGCTTTCCCTGAGCTTTAAGTTTTTCCAGTTCAGGTAAAGGAGGAACTCCGGGGCTGAGAATGATCAACTCAGCCTGGGCTAATGTTTCCCAGCGATGACCATCAGCTTCGATGGTCAGACCGGCCTGCTGTAAGTTTCTGATTTCATTATCGGCCAGAAGTNCAGATAGTGGTTTTTTCTCTGAGGCAGTGACGCGAGCCTGGTGGTGGAGAAGAAAGCGGCAGACAGCCTTGCCGGTGCGGCCCAGGCCAACCACCACAATGTGTTTGTTTTTTAACTCCATCGACTACCTCAACTTTAAGGTCGTTAAACTAAAGAGAGCAAAAATAATGCCCATTATCCAGAAACGGACGACGACTTTTTCTTCTGACCACCCCAAGAGTTCAAAATGATGATGCAGCGGAGCCATGCGAAAGAGTCGTTTTCCCCCGCTTAGGCGAAAATATCCCACCTGAAGAATGACGGAAAGGGCTTCGAGGATAAAAACCCCGGCAATGGTAAAGAGGAGAAACTCCTGTTTAATAAGAATAGCCAGAATGCCCACTGTTCCTCCCAGAGAAAGAGCGCCCACATCACCCATAAATAATTGAGCGGGATGACAATTATACCAGAGAAATCCCAGGCAGGCTCCAGATAAGGCACCGGCAAAAACAGTAAGCTCAGCTGCCTGAGGAACACGGGCTATATTTAAATATTGGGACCAGAGGGCGTGGCCGGCGATATAGGTCAGAGCGGTGATAGCACTGGTACTGATCACCATCAGCCCAATGGCTAGGCCATCCAGTCCATCAGCTAGATTAACGGAGTTGGAGGAACTGATGAGAATAAGCATGATCCAGGGAAGGTAAGCCCAGCCCAGATAAGGTGTCCATTCCTTGAAAAAGGGAAAGTGGAGATGGAGATTGAAGTCTCCTCTGGTACCCAGGTAGACCAGGATAAACGCAATCAGGCCGGAAAGAATAATCTGGAGAATGAATTTCTGCCGGACCCCCAGACCAGTCCCCTGTTTCTTTTTTATTTTGGCATAGTCATCGATGAAACCGATAGCTCCAAAAATGACCATAGTCATCATAGCTATCCAGATATAATGATTCCGCAAATCTCCCCAGAGAAGAGTTGTCAGCAGGGTGGCCAGGATAAAAAGAAGGCCGCCCATGGTCGGAGTACCCTTTTTCTGCTGATGTGATTCAGGGCCGTCCGGACGAATTTCTTCTCCCAGCTGGTATTTTTTGAGAAGCTTAATGGTCAAGGGGCCAAAAATAAGCGTAAAGAGTAAAGCGCTCACCCCAGCCAAAGCTGTCCGTACTGTAATGTAACGGAACACATTGAAGAAGAAGAAGTAATCGCGCAGCGGGACAAGAAGCCAATAGAGCATCTTACTTTTTTCCTCCTTTTAAACGCTCAATGATTTGCTCCATCTTCATTCGCCGGGAGCCTTTGACCAGGATTAAATCACCGGATTCGATAAGAGAGACAACTTCTTCCGCAGCCGCGGCTGCATCTGGTAGAGAGATAATCTGGCGCCGGGGAAACCCAGCAGCCAGGGCACCTCGGGCAAAATTGACACTCAGCGGTCCTACCGTGACTAATAAATCCCAGCCCAGCTGAGCCAGTTCCTGACCGAGCTGCCGGTGGTATTTTTCTGCTTCTTGGCCCAGCTCAAGCATGTCGCCCAAAATAGCCACCCGGCGTCGCGCCGGAAGAGAGCTTAAACTTTTCAGAGCCAGCTGAAGAGCCGGTGGACTGGAGTTGTAAACATCATTAATCACGTGAATCTCTTTCTCCAAATGAAGGACTTCGCCTCTATCGGGCAATGGTTTGAGATAGAGGGCCGCCTGTTGGATTTCCTCAGGTGAGAGAGAAAATACGGCTGCCACGGCTGAGGCGGCCGCAAAATTAAAGACATAGCTTTCGTAAACCACAGGTATTCTGAGGCTGAGTTTTTCCCCTAAGTAGGTTAGATTAAAGGAGTAGCCAGACCATCCCTGCAGTTGAAGATTAGTAACCCTGATAGAACAGTTTTCGTCGTAACCGAAAGTGACCACCTGACCCGGCCAGGTCCGGGCAAATTGCTGGCAGTAAGGGTCGTCACCGGCCAGAACCGCTGTGGCTTGAGGGCGGGNGCCTTCCAGGATTTCGTACTTGGCGGCGGCGATTTCCTCCAGACTGGAGAAAAACTCAGTATGGACAGGCTTTATTCCTGTGATCACCGCCACATCAGGAGGAGCTATGGTGGTCAGTTGCCTAATTTCGCCGGGATGGTTCATGCCCATTTCCAGAACTGCAATTTGATGCTCTTCTTGGAGTTGCAGGAGGGTGTAGGGGACTCCGATCTGGTTATTAAAAGATTTTTTGGCTTTTAAGACTAAGAATTTTCTCGCCAGAAGAGAGGCTGTATATTCTTTAACGGTTGTTTTGCCCACGCTGCCGGTGATACCAATAATCCTGACTTGGGATTCCTGTCGGATCTCCTGCGCCAGCTTTTGCAGCGCCTGGAGAGTATCATCAACACGGATAAGCCCGAATTCAGAATGAGGGGGTTGAATATCCTGGGAAACTATCGCCCCTACCGCTCCCCGACGGTAGGCATCAGGAATAAAGTCGTGACCGTTTCTTTGAGCCACCAGAGCAAAAAAAAGATCACCTGGTTTAATTTCTCTGGAGTCAAATTCAAAGCCGGTGACCAGCTTCTGCGGTTGACCGCAGAGGAGCTTTCCCCCGGTTAAAAGAGCCACTTTCTGCAGGGACATTTTAGCCACGTGACCTCCCCAGTTCTTTGATGAGTTCTTGGATGACCGTCGGGTCGTGGAAGGGAATCACCTGCTGGCCGATTATTTGATAATCTTCATGGCCTTTGCCAGCGATCAGCAGACAATCGTCTTTTTTAGCCAGAAGAAGGGCTTTGCGGATAGCCAGCCGGCGGTCAGGTTCTATTTCGTAATTATCCTTGCCGGCCTGTTTGAAACCTTTCTCAATGTCAGTGATAATCGCCTGAGGATCCTCGGAGCGGGGGTTGTCGGAAGTTATTATGGTCCAGTCCGCCAATTCAGCCGCCACCCTACCCATGCGGGGACGTTTGGTTTTATCTCTATCTCCCCCGGCACCAAAGACAACAATAACCCGCGCCGGAGTTAATTCCCGGGCTGTTTCCAGCAGGTTCTTGAGAGCATCGTCGGTATGAGCATAATCGACAAAAATATTTATCCCCCAGGGATTATCGATTTTTTCAAATCTACCTGGAATAGTCTCGATGCACTGCACTCCTTCCTTGATAAAAGCAGGATTGATGCCGAGAGTCAGAGCAGCGGCGACTGCTGCCAGAATATTGTAGAGATTGGGCCGACCCAGCAAAGGCGAATTTATCTTTAATCTACCTGCCGGATATTTGATTGAAGCTTCAATTCCTTCAGAAGTAAAATGATAATTTTCCGAGTAAATAGTGCCCCGGGAATGAAGGCCATAAGTAACAGCCGCGGCCGGAATTTCTTCGATCAACCTTTTTCCCCAGGGATCATCATAATTTATAACGGCCATTTGGGGATGATAAAGGGAAAATAATTTTTTCTTGGCCTGATAATAATTTTCCATGGTTTGGTGGTAATCCAGGTGTTCCCCGCTTAAATTGGTAAAAATAGTCAGGGCAAAGTTTATTCCTTTCACTCGTTTAAGTTCGAGAGCATGAGAAGAGACTTCCATAATACAGTGAGTGGCGCCGTGGTCGACCAGAATCTTTAGATACCGCTGCAAGTCAGAGGCTTCCGGGGTGGTCCGTTCTGCCGGCGAAGATAAACCTGGTCCACGGTAAGAGACCGTCCCAATAACCCCGGGATGAAAATGAGCGACTTTCAGGATGTTTTCTAGCAAGTAACTGATAGTTGTTTTGCCTTTGGTCCCGGTGATACCGATAACTTTTATCTGGCGGGAAGGGTGACCATAGAAATTATCTGCACAGAGAGCCAGAGCCTCCCGGGCATCCTTGACCTGAATCCAGATATGCTGGAATTCAGTTGGCGGAGGATATTCTGAGATTATCCCCACCGCTCCTTTGTTCAGGGCGGCTGGAATGAATTCATGTCCGTCGCGTTTTTCGCCTTTTATGGCGATAAACAAAGAATGGGGAAGGACNTGCCGGGAATCATAGGCAATATACCTGATTTCTTGATGGGGATTTCCCTTAATAGTCAATACTTCAATGTTTTTCAGGATATCTTTGAGCTGCATTGTCACTCTAATCTCCTTTTTTGGGCGGTAATAACCAGAGCCGGGTGCTGAGTTTCTGGCGGAATCCGGAGGTAGCGGAGAATTTGTTCAGCAATTCTTCGAAACAGAGGNGCGGCTACTTGAGAGCCATAATAAGCTCCCTGAGGTTCGTCAATAACGATGGTCATNGAAATAAGAGGATTATTGTGGTGAAAAATAATGCCTGTAAATAAAGCCTGGTGGGCTGAGGAAGTATAAGTCCCCAACTGGGGGTCATACTTTTGAGCTGTTCCGGTCTTGCCGGCCACTTTATAGCCCGGTAAGCGGGCCGGCAGGCCGGTTCCCTCTTCCACTACTCTGAGTAAATAACTCAGTAGAGTGGTGGCTGTTTCCGGAGAAAGAACAGGTTGGTGAACAATCTTTCGGCCGGTTATTTGTTCATAGAGGTGGTCATCTTTCACTACCCGCAGGGGTATCAGACGTCCTCTGTTAGCCACAATATTGATGGCCTGGAGAATCTGGATGGGAGTCACGCCGATTTCATAGCCAATGGCCAGAGAAGGAAGTGAGGTTTTCGACCATTTCTCGAGAGGCCGGAAAATACCCCTTTCCTCGCCGGGGAGATCGATGCCCGTTTTTTCCCCGAACCTGAATTGTTGAATCATCCGGCAGAGATTGGCTGCACCCAAACGATAAGCCACCTGAATGGTGCCGACATTGGAGGAATGAATTAGTATTTCCGGAAAGCTTAGCAGGCCAAAGCGTTTGTGGTCTCTTATCCTTTTGGAAGTTCCGGCAATCTGGATGTAGCCCAGATGGCAATCAAATTTGGCGTTTTCGGGGACAGCCTGATTTTCGAGAGCGGCCGCATANGTGATGATTTTAAAAGTTGAGCCGGGAGAAAGAATTTGTTGAATAGCCGAGTTCCACTGGATGAGACGGAGTGCTTCCGGAGTGGAGCTGTTGGGATCAGCGGAAGGGAAATTGGCCATAGCTATGATTTGGCCGCTTAAAGGAGAAGAGATAATTACCGTACCCCAATTAGCTTTAAATTCGTGAACTGTTTTAGCCAGTTCCCGCTCAGCAATATACTGGATGGTGGTGTCAAGAGAAAGGTAAATGTTTTGGCCGGGAACAGGGTAATGAAGAATTTCTTCATGGTATTTTCGACCGTGGGCATCTTTAAGGATGATGGATTTTCCTGGTTCTCCTGAAAGAAGAGAGTTGTATTTGTATTCAATGCCCATCAGGCCTTTTTCATCAATATCCACTTTACCTAAAACCTGGGCGGCCAGTTTACCCAAAGGATAAAATCTTTTTGTTTCTTTTTTGAGGAAAACACCTTTAATGTTTAAAGCTTTTATTCTTTCAGCTTCTTCGCGATTTATTTTTCTTTTTAACCAGGTAAAAGATTTGNCCTGTTTGATTCGTTTCTTTATTTTTGCTCTTTTATAGGCGGGAACGTTGAGTTGGTCGAGGAGAGGACGGACCCGTTGCCATTGAGTTTCCCAGGGCTCATCCTGGAAGGCTGAGTAGAAAACCGAATAGACAGGGAGGCTGCGTGCCAGGAGAGTGCCGTTGCGGTCATAGATAGAGGCCCGGGTTGGCCGGATAGGTATGATGTCTTCATTCTGGGCAGTTACTCGGGCTTTCAAGCGGTGATGGTCAATAATCTGAAGCTGAATTAAGCGGAGTACCAGCATTACCACCCAGAGGATAAAGACNACACAGGTGAAAATGGTTCGTTTTTTTATTTTTTCTCTACCTTCTCGATTAATCATTGGTTCCACTCAGAATGCTCCTGGTTGAGATAAATTATTTGCTCTGGTTGGGGGTCGTGAAGATTTAATTTTTCCCTGGCTATTTTTTCCACTTTTTCTGGGTTTAAGAGAGAAGTTTTTTCCGCTTCCAGCAGAGCCACTTCTTTTTTAATCGTCTCCAGTTGTTTTTCCAGCTGGTTAATTTCATAACCAAGGCGAATCGACTCGGAGAGATGCCAGATATACAGACTAAGAAGAAGAATGATCGAGATGATGCCGGCGATGAGCCAAAGTATTTGGCGATGACTATATTTTTTTCTGACCATCCTAAATTCTCTCCGCGGCTCGAAGTTTAGCTGAACGGGCTCTGAAATTGGCGGCTATTTCCTCCTCTTCCGGAGTAATNGGCTTTTTAGTCAGGATGCGGAGCAGGGGTTGAGGTTCAAAGGTTCGACTCAAGAGATTGAAACTTTGTTTTATAATTCTGTCCTCCAGGGAATGGAAAGAGATGACAACTATTCTCGCTCCCGGCTTTAAGAGCAATGTCAACCTTTCCAGGAAATGATCCAATCCTTTGAGCTCTTGATTGACTTCGATCCGCAGGGCCTGAAATACTTTGGCGGCTGGATGGATTCTGCCCTTCTGAGGCCGCCAGCGACAGATCTCTTCGACGATCCGGAGGAGATCACGGGTAGTCTCAATCCTGTTTTTTTTTCTCCGGGAAACAATAGCCCGAGCTAACTTTTTTGATTGTCTCAGTTCGCCAAATTTCCAGAAAATATCAGCCAGTTGTTTTTCCGAATATTTATGGATTATTTTCCAGGCAGTGAGTTTGTTGCGGGTGTCCATTCTCATATCAAGTGGTCCTTCCTGTTGGTAACTGAAGCCTCTGGCCGGGTTATCCAGCTGGAAGGAAGAAAGACCTAGGTCGAGGAGAACCCCCTTAATCCGGGTAAAATCAATTTTCAAGTCAGGGATATACCTGAAATCGGAATGAATGAGTTCAACTCTCTCAGCAAAAGGCATGAGTTTCTTTTGAGCTTCCAGCAGGGAAGATTCGTCTAGATCGAATCCGATGATTTTAGCGGCGGGGTTCCGTTTCAGGATTTCCAGAGAATGTCCTCCCAACCCCAGGGTGCAATCCAGATAAAGACCGGGACGGTCAGCCTCTAAATATTCCAGAACTTTCTCAACCAGAACCGGTTGATGGTTAAGAAGCGAGGTCATCTTTAGTTCGCCTCGTCTGGTTCTGGATTTCCCAGGATTGGCGGAGGTCCTCCTCCAGGTAAATTAGAGATTTTCTCAAAATCTTCTTCAGTTAAAGGGTGCTGGAGGATCATTTCCTGGAGACGTTTTTTGTTCCAGACCTCCAGATGTGTGTTCAACCCCAGAACTTCGACTTCGCCATCGAGGTCGGCTTTCTCCCGTAATTCCTGCTGAATAAGGACTCTTCCTTTGGAGTCAATTTCATAAGGAGTTCCCATGTGATTAACCCGAATGAGGAAGCGGTAAATATCCGGTCGGAGATGAATGAATCCTTTTGCTGTGGTCGTGGTCAAGTTTTGCCAGATAGGCAGTGGGTAAATCTGGACGGAGGAATCATTTAGGCAAGTGATGAACACGTGTTTTCCGTAGTTTTCTTCCAGAGCTTCCCGAAAACGCTCCGGTATTTTTAGACGACCGCTCTTATCCAGCCTGGCTTTGGCGCTTCCAATTAACAATTTTCCCAATTTATCCCATAAATTCCCGTTTTTTAACAATATATTCTAGTAATATCCCTATGTCAAGAAAATTTTAAGAAAAAATTTAATTAAAAATTGGCAGAAAAATGAGCCCAAATGCTCCGGGGAAAGAGGCTTCCAGCTTTAGAACCCTTAATGTTAAGTTGTTCCTGACATTAGAAAGCTGATCACTATTGTATTCCTCGTGAAAAAAGGTTTATTTCGGTTATTTTAGTCAGAATGGCAGAGAGAGGAAAATTATTCCTTTTTTTCTATCTGTGCTGAGAGAAGTTTTCTGGCCATGGCGGCATTTTCTTCGGAGACACAGATTTTAATTTCTCCCAAGCCATCCATACTGAAGGGGTGTACGGATTGAACAACTAATCCCTTGAGAATGCAGGCTATGCCGTGACTTTCAAGAAAACTTTTGATGACTTCTGCTTCAGCCGGACCCCAGACCTTATGAATTTCGACCAGCTTCCCTGACTCAACTGTTTTCTTTTTATCTATCATTTTACTTGTTTTCTCTGTTCCCATTATGGAGGAATTATTTGTTCAAATCAATCTTTTATTCCGGGAACAGGAGGTTAATTTTCCCCCTATAACAACATTGTTGGGTGAGTCACTATGCCGGGAGGGTACTGAGGGGAGATGGAAGACAAGGAATAAGCCAAAGTGGTGACCCATTCTCTGCGGTCATGGCAACTGCAATTTAAGGCCGGAATCACTTTATTTTCGGTGAGATTATTTTTCTTCTTCTAGCGCAGTTATTTTTTTTGTGGTAAAGAGATATTCTTTTAATTCTTTGGCCAGGGATTCATCGTTTCTTCTTAACCATTCCAGAAGCATGGCGGCATGTTCTTTTTCTTCATCGCGGTTATGAGCCAGAATAGAGCGTAATTCTTCGTCTTCCGAAGCATCAACCCGTTGTTGATACCAATCGATGGCCTCTAATTCTTCGATCAATGATTGGAGAGCTCGATGAAGCTCTCTGGTTTTCGGGGATAATTTTTCCAGTATTTCATGGTAAGCCCCACCACCCATTTTGACCTCCTTGAATTTAAATTCTTTTGATTCGGGGNATGACTTGGTCTGGAAATAATCCGTCAGGATCTTGGCGTGATCAAACGCCAGGGGAAAGGTGATTTCTTCCCGGGTGAAGACACCGATCTCCAGGGCGTCGTCCCGGGCTTGTGGCTCTCCCGTAGCTTCAGCCAGGTAAACAGTGGTAATTGTATGAAGCCGGGGGTCCCGGTGGGGAGAGGAATAAGTGTGAAACTGGCGGATAAGTTTAATCTTCAGTGAGGTTTCTTCTTCAGCTTCTCTAAGAGCAGCTTCCTCCAGAGATTCACCATAATCCACAAAACCCCCGGGCAGAGCCCAGCCGTAAGGTGGATTGCGTCGTTTAATAAGGACTATGCCTTTTTGGCCGTCCGGCCTGGTGGTTTCAATGATGATATCCACCGTCGGCACAGGATTACGGTATTTTCTGTCAGTCATCTCTTTTAATTATGTAATTATGGTCAATTAACTCCCGAAGGCGAAAAATATCCTTTCCCTTTAGTTTTTTGAGCCTCCCTTTTTTGATTTAGATTAGCTGTTTAGTTTTTAATTATTTCTTTCTGACTTAATCTCGATAGGTGAATCTTTNTTCCAGTTTTTTCAGTTTTTCGACGATGCCGCCATACTCCAATTCACTGAAGGGAAGCATGGCTGCTCCCGAAAATCCCTGGCTGCGGATATCGATGGCTTTCTCTGAAACTTTAGCCCGGACATGGTCCCAGAAGGGATGGTCAAAGACGTCAGCCGGTTCAGTTAAGCGTCCGTCTTTGATACTAAAGGCAGCTCCAGTAACCAAGGGAGGACCATCAAAATAAGAAATAGTGGAGTTGAGTTTACAGGGCATTAAGGGGCCGGTATGACTGCCTCTCATGAATCCAGCCACCAGATGGCCTATCTGGAAGGGAGCCAGGACCTCTCCTGTGGCGGGAAACTCTCCCTGGACGCGAACAATGGCAATCGGATCATCCTTGCCGGTGTATTTACCGGCTATATTATGGAGGCGGGTGGTGGAAATGGCTACAGCCTGGTTGCCGGTGGCTCGAGAGTAGATGCTTTCAATAACATAACGTTCGTTGTCCCGCAGAAGAGCGGCGATGTCGTAGAGATCATCCGGCGCCTCCAGGTCGATTATTTTGTCTTTTTCAATATATTCGACATCAATAATCCGAAACCGGAAACCCTGACTCATCTTGGGACTAAGAATCAGGCCGGCGCAATACATCGGGTCAGCAAAAGCCAGGTAAAAAGGTAAATTGTAAGCCCCAGGATCTGTCTTGTCGGCCGCAAAGAAAATGAAGGGTTCATTAGGTCTTTCTTCGAATTCTATCTCGGCGACAGCGGGTCCCATGCCCTTAATATTGCCACTGAATGCGTCCTTAAGAAGGTCTTGGCCGGCGCCATAGAGGCCTTGTTTTTTGGCCACTTCAGTTCCTGCCAAGAAAGCGTCCCAAGCCAACTTGTGAATTTTTTCGCTGCCTACCCCCTGTTCATGGGTACAGAGGATAGCGATGTCATCACCGGTATGACTGATATAAGAATCAATAATTATATCTTTACCCTGATTTTGGATGTAATTTTTCACTTCTTCCATTAGAGCTGTGCTGGGTTTGATATGGCCTCCTATACTGCCAATATCAGCTTTAAGGGCACTTATAGTTATTTTCATGAAAGCCTCCTTTGGTTGTAAATTAAATTGCTGCTGATGAAGGTAATTTTATTAACATTTTTCGGGAAAATCAACCACTATTAATAGTTTGGACAATTTGTCTTTTAGTGGATGGATAAAGAAGGTCATGTCCAGAATAAAGACAGCTGTCATAAAGATAGGGCAGAAGAGAGGCAATTATTTATCTGGCTTCAGGGAAAGTCCTCTTATTTAATTGGCATAGAATTTGCTGTATAATTAAAGTGAGAAAGGAGCAAGTAATGAAAAAGACAATTTGGATTTTAATCTTAATTTCCCTTTTTCTGTTAATTAGTTGTACCACTATAGATCAAAACTATCAGGGCAAGAGAGTTAAGGTAGCTCCTCAAGAACCGGTCCGGCAGTATTATTACCAACCTTATTACTATTCGTATCACTATTATCGACCCTTATGGTACTGGTGGCCCAGTTATATGTGGTGGGATCCTTTCTGGTTTTATGGATTTTATAGCTATTATTATTACTCCTACCCCTATTATTATTCGCCCTACTACTACGGCGGCTATTACTATCCTTCCATTCGCTACGGAAAGACCTATGTGCGCAAGAGAGAATTACAGCAACCAACCCGGATAGCTCCTCGAACCAAAGTCAGACAGACAAGTATTCGCACCCGAACTTCCTCCTCAACCATTTCGCGGACTCGAATATCGACTACTTCTCGGGTTTCGTCGACTAAAGTTCGCAAGAAAAAATAGATAATATTTGCCAAGAAGATAAGAAACTCAAGTGCCTCCCGAAGAATTAAAAAAAGGAGGGGGACCAGACGCTGCTTCCGGGAATAAAGAAGACGACTAGTATTCTTGGGAGGGATAAGGGAAAGGAAAAATGATTCGAAAATTTAAATTAGGATATTTTCTAATAGGAATTTTTCTCCTTCTGGGCATAGGGGGAAAGGCTCTGGCCAAGAAAAACTATTACCTGGCCACCAATCCGAAAGAAGAGATTTATTTTGGGCATATAAGTTTCCTGGAAGGGAAGAGTCCAGAATTATTGCCCCTTGTTTTTCGCGAGGGAAAACTGCAGCCGGAAAGAGGAGTTTTAAATTTTCCGCTTGCTCCCGGTGATATTATTCAAACAACACCACGGGGAAAGTGCGAGGTCCAGTTTGATACGGGAACCATTCTGCGGCTGGATGTAAATTCCCGTCTCCAGCTGGAAACAATTATGGCCCCCAGTCTAAGTTCAAGAAAAAAGTTATCCAATCTGGTCCTTTCGCAGGGACGGGCTTATCTGATGTATAAACGCTATAATCGTCCGGAAATATTTCAAATTATTACTCCTCAGGCCGCGGTTAAATTCAACCATAATAGTGTGGCTTATTTATGGCTTAATGAGGATGGCAGCACTGGAGTTGAGGTCGTCCAGGGGAAAGTTTATGTCCTTTATGGACCTAATGAAAAAAATCTAGAAAAAGCAAAAGTTTCTGCCGGGCAACAAGTGCTGGTTTTGGCGGATAAGTTGTTGAGGCCAAAAGCAACGGTCACTCTGGCTGAATTTAAACTCTGGAATGAAGAACTCAACCGCTCCTTTGTTAAACTTCATGAAGGGATTACTCCTTTACCTTTGCCTATCCAGAAATTACCGCGCGCGGTTTATTATTTTGCCCAGAAGTACGCCAATCACTATGGAGAATGGGTCTGGCATCACTTGTTAGGCTATGTTTGGCGCCCCTTTGCCAATAATTATTATCCCTGGGGAACCTGGCAGCCTTATTATTATGGTCATTGGCGGGAGATCAATGGGGAGCTTTTCTGGGTGCCTGATGAACCGTGGGGCTGGGTACCTTATCATCTGGGAATCTGGACCTGGGATGAGAAATTAGGCTGGGTCTGGATTCCAGGGAGTGCTTTTGCTCCAGCCTGGGTTACCTGGGACTTTTTCTTCGGGTATTATGTCTGGCGGCCCTGGATGTTCTGGGATTGGTATTATTATGGAAGTGGATATTACGATTTTATCTATCCGTATTATTATGGAGGTCCAGCTTTCTGGCAGGGAACTTCTTTAACTCCTAAACCGGAACCGGTCCTCCGTAAAGTGCGCAAAGATCAGTTGAAGAAAAATAATAATCCCCCTTACAAGATGCCTCGGGAATGGAAAGGTTATTATAAGAATTTTGTCAAGAAAATTAAACAGCAAGACCGAAGAATTTTATCCAGTTTGAAGAAAGTAATCGGTGACAGTCTTTGCCTTAAGCCTCAAGAATTAAACCGGAGAGAAGTAGGTCGGCAGGCTGTTAAATTGATAAAAATCCCTATGTCTGAATCCCGGGGAAAGGTAAAAGAAGTTGGTCAATCATCTTTTCTGCCTGACCCGCAGGAAATAAGATTAAGGGTAGTGGTTGATTTTGTAACTTCCGAAGTTAAAAAGGCTCTCGAGGTTTTTACTTTTCGCCCGAAGTCCAAACAGGCACAGCCGTTGAGAAGTACCGAGTATTTACCTTTTTCTAAAATTCTTCCCGCCAGAGAGCTGGGAAGACTTGTTGGCCAGAAAATTACAGTATTATCCCGGAGTTCTATCAATCAAAAACAACCCTCCCATCAGAGGTTTTCTCAGCCCCGCCTTCGTCTGCTCGACTGGAATCCTGACGTAAAGGTGGCCCGTAGTTTGGGCGTGAGTATCAGATATTCTTCTTTAACCAATGAGGTTCGTTGTCCGGAACTTCGACTTACTTCCCGGAAATATTTCTTTTCGCAAGATGGCCACTATTTCTCTGGGCGACTTACCAGCTCGGGAGCAGTTTATTCTAGTACTTCTACTTCCATGGGAACCACTTCGAATCCTATGGCTTCGTCACGAACTGCACCTCGTTCATCTGGAGCCAGTCATTCAAGTGGAGGGGCCAGAAGCGGCAACAAGAAATAGAGGGAGATTTCTAGAGTAAGCTTTGCTCCTCAAAGGAATAAATTTAAGCGATTAACGCTAGGAAGAATAAAGTTCTCTGGANNAATCCCCAAAAGAAGTCATTTATTCGGAAACAGAAAAGGTACTTTTGAGCTTTTTTCTGAAAATCCGCTAGAAATTCAGAGCGAATGGGCTGAACTGGTCGAAAACGCCAGGCGAGGGGGTTAATATATTTTCCCCGATATTTAATTCGATAATCCAGATGGGGACCGGTAGCTTCACCTGAAGCTCCAACGTAACCGATGATCTGTCCTCCTTGAACCCGGGCTCCCTTTTTGACTCCGGCAGCGTAGCCGCGGAGATGAAGATAGAGGGTTTCATAGCCGTTCTTGTGACGGAGACGGATCATTCGTCCTGAAGCCCCATTCCAGCCGATGAAGGTGACCACTCCATCAGCAGTTGCTTGAACAGGTGTTCCGATGCGGGCGGCATAATCAACTCCATAATGAGGTCGGTAAACTTTGCGGATGGGATGGAGGCGGCTATAACTGAAGCGAGAAGTTATCCGGGCGAATTTGATTGGTGATTTTAAAAATTCTTTGCGCAGAGACTGGCCTTCATAGGTGAAATAGTCCGATTTTCCGGTGTCAGGATAGGTATAACGAAATGCCTGGAAAGTTTGACCCTGATTGGTAAATTCAGCCGCGAGGATAGGGCCATAACTAACAAAGTTGCCATCAAGATATTTTTTCTCAAAGACAATCTTGTAGGTATCTCCCCGCCGAAGGTCCATGTAGAAATCAATATCCCAGGCAAATATTTCGGCCAGAGCCAGAGCCAGAAAGTCTTTTTCTCCCTGGCGGTTGATTGAGTCAATTAAATTGTCTTCGATCGTGCCGAAAATCATCCTGGTTTTAATTTCATAGGGCAGGGGCAGGAGTTCAGCCCTGAATTTTTCTTGTTCGCTGGTCACTCGTAAAAACTGTTCTTCGTCTGTCTGATATTCAAAAGAGTGGACCTGACCTTTTTTGTCAAGAAAGAATTTAATTTTTCGGCCGGCAATGATCCGGGCCAGGTCATAAGTGGGTTTAACCTGTTGGCGGAGTTTATAGATTTCTCCAGGAGTAAATCCGAAAGTTCCCAGGATGTCAGAAATGGTCTGCCCCTCTTGAACAATAATTTCTTTAACTTCCCAGGAAGGAGGTGGGGGGGGATGGTCTTGAAGGGCAGTTCCCGGTGGTTCTGTCTCTGGAGAAGGTGGGGAAGTTAGTTTTTGAGAATGACTCAGGATGAGAAAGAGACTGAAACAAAAGAAGATATACCCCAGAATAAAGACAGGATGAAGAGAAACTCGCCTTCGTCGCTCGATTTTAAAATGTATTTTCTTCACTTATTTTCTCAGGTAGAGGTGAATTTTAGCGAAAATTATTTTTTTTGGCCAATTCCTTTCTCTTGAGTTTATCGGTTGGCCCAGAAATAGCCTGTAAGAAAAGCGAGTTTAGTAATATCAGCCATAATATCAGGGTTAATTCGATAGATTTTATCCAGAGGGAGATGGTAATAGAGATGAGGACCATTGGAGACAAAATTGATACAGGGAATACCCTTCTGGAAGAATGAGGCATAGTCTGACCCCCGGACTCCGATCCCTTTGATTTGCGCGTAGCGATAGATTATTCCTACATAATTATCGGCTTTTTTCAGGCACTGGTTCAATTCCTCTGGCTGGGGGCTGTGAATGACCACGGCACCGTCGCCTTCTCCGACCATGTCAAAATTGAACATGGCGTCAATTTTAGGCAAGGATTGAGGGAGATGGTCGACAAAGTACCGAGAACCCTGCAATCCCATTTCTTCGCCTCCAAAAAGCACAAAAGCCACGGAGCGTTTGGGCCGGAGCTTTAGGCGGGCAAAAGCCCGGGCCAGAGCCATTACTACGGCGCTGCCACTGGCGTTATCATCTGCTCCAGGAAAGACTTTACCCAAATGGGCCCCGCAATGGTCAAAGTGAGCTCCATAAACCAGAAATTCATTTTTTAANTGGGGATCACGGCCAGGAATAAACCCAACGATGTTGAACCCTTTTCCTTCGGGAAAATAACGAGCCTTCACCCGGAAATGGATTCTTGATTTCAAAGGAAAAGACAGGGGTCTCTGATAGGTTTGAAGATCTTTTTTTAATTCAGCAGCGGTGACGCCTTTTTCTTGAAGAATTAAGTCAGCTATTTTTTCACTGATGATAGCTGGGGTAAAGCCGGTGATCCGGTCGCCGTTGGGATTGGCCAGCGGATTAGGATAAATATAAATCAAACCGAGAGCTCCTTTAGCTTTAGCCGTGGCCATCCGGTGGCGGTGCTGGTCATGGGGCTGGAAACGTTTATCCCGGGGATTGGGGGTTCCCCGGAAGCAGAGGACAAATTTACCTTTGACCTCCAGATCGGTGTAATCGTCATAGCCGAGTTCTGGGGCGGAAATTCCCCACCCGGCGAAGACCACCTCCCCTTCTTGGTCACCACTATCACTGAAGAGGAGCGGCAGGAAATCTTTCACCGGCTGGAGTTTTTGGGGCCCGGAGTTATCTTTTTCTGGCAGATAGAGAGTCATTTCGGCTTCATCGATGATCGAGTAGGGAGAGGGATAAGGTTGCAGGTATCCGTTTTGGCTGATCGGCTTTAGTTTCCACTGGCGGAATTTTTTGGCCGCCCAATGAGCTGCCTGGGTATAGCCTTCGTCTCCAGTTAGTCGACCAGCAAAGGCAGACGAGGAGATGATTTTACACAGTTGGTATACTTCCTCTGGCTTGATTTGTTTGAGGCTGTTTTCAAGATAAGAAGGGAGTTTTTCGGTGCTCGGAAAGGCTTGGCCCGCAAGAATAAAGCTCAATCCTAAAATTAAGATAATTGGTAAGGTTTTATACCTTTTAACGATCATGATAACCTCCTTTTATTTCTATAGTTTAGAATGAATTCAACCGGAGAAAATAGTTCCGAACAAGATGAATCGCCAGCCCACTCAGCCCGATGAGTCCAATAAGATTTGTTAGGGCCATCATCCCGTTGAAGATATCGCCAATTGACCAGGTGACTTCAACTTCAAGAATAGCACCCAGAAAAACAAGTCCACAAAAGGCCCAGCGATAAGGCTTTTTAATCCTGACTCCAAAGAGGTAACTGAAGGCAATCTCCCCATAGTAAGGAACAGCGATCAAGCTGGAGTAACCGAAGAGAAAAGAGCTGGCTACGACAACCCCCAGCAGGAGAATAACGAGATGAGGTCCCCAGACAATTGTTCTGAGGAGTTTAATAGTTTGGTTAAACTCACTCATTTACCCTGCCAACCAGGGTTTAACTTCTTTTTTAATAGGCCTCATTTTGATCTTTTCTGAGTCTTTTTTCTTTTTATTTCCTTCTTGACGGCGGGGTGAAGGACTAGAATGTAATAAAGAGTCAATCCTCCGGCCAGAAGTATGAACCGAAAGTAATTTCCCTGAAAAAGTGATAGTAGCGTATAGATAACAAGAGCTATCAGAAGAAAGAGGTGGAAAAAAGCAAACAGCCAATCACCCATTAAAATTTATAGAGACGAACGAAAAGATCATTAGACCTGAGATGATTAATTGTTTTCCAGGCGTTTGATAGATATTATTTCAATCGTTTCCCGGGGAACGTCTCTCATTCCCCGACGCGTCATGGTTTTGACTTCGGCGATGGCATCCACCACATCCATCCCCTGGATGACCCGACCAAAGACACAGTAACCATATCCTTCAGGAGTGTTGTCGCGATGGTCCAGGAATGTATTATCAACAAGGTTGATAAAGAATTGAGCTGTCGCCGAATTTATGTCCATAGTCCGTGCCATGGCAATTGTGCCCCTTTTATTGGATAATCCATTGGTGGCTTCGTTCTTGATCGGAGGTTTAGTGCTTTTGCGATGAAGCTCAGTCGTGTAGCCACCGCCTTGAATCATGAAGCCTTTAATGACTCGGTGGAAAATTGTCCCGTCATAAAACCCTTCATCGACATAACTGAGAAAATTCTTAACAGTGATGGGGGCTTTTTGCGGAAAGAGCTCAATGACAATGTCACCTTTTGTAGTCTTCATNAGAACTTTAGGGTTAGCCTTGGCCAGAGAGGAAGTGGTTAATCCCAGAGTAAAAAGAACAATGACTGCTAGAAAAAGATAAAATTTTTTCATCTATTCCTCCTTTTAAAAGCAAAGGATTTTATACCAGAAAGACAGGGTTAAATCAATTCGGAAACAAGCGGTGACTTATCCAGTCAACAATAATCCCCTAAGATTTTAGAAGTGATTATCCTAATTGTTAATTGACAGAAAATAGTTTTTTTATAATAATGTCTTAAAATTTGGAAAAAGGAGAAGAGTAGAAATCCTTTTGAATTCCAGCCATAATGGTCTTTATTCTTGAAATATTTTTAAAGGGAGGAGAGTGATGAAAAAAATATTATTGGTTTTGGGGATAGGTTTTTTTCTCCTTGCCTATCCTCTGGTTTCCCCGGTTAAAGCTCAGGGTCATTTTGAATTAGGATTTCATTATGGCACCTGGAATATCAACTTGTTGANGGGGATGATTGAGGAGGGATTAGCTGATGCTCTTGAGTCCGATCTAAAAGATCAATTTTTAGCCGACATTCAAGAGGACCATCCTACATTTCAAGAAAAATATTACAACCAAAGCGTCTCTTTTGATTCCGGCGGAAATAGCTATGGATTTGAAATAAGATGGTATCCCGGAGGAGAAAATGGTTCTTTCAGTCTGGGTCTTGGGTTTGAGAAAACGAGAATGGAAATTAGAGTACCCAAAGTAAGTGCCCGATTGGATGTGGAGGATACGACGACTTCGGAGGTGGCCAGTTTTGAAGGAGAAGCCAACGGTAGTTTTTTAATTGAACCTTTCTCTCTCCATCTCACTTTTCGCTGGGATATTCTCCCATCCTCCTTTATTCATCCTTATGTGACTTTTGGGATCGGGGCCGCTGGGAGAAGTGCTCTGGACGAGGCTCAGGTGGAGTATAATTATCAGGGGATACTTCAGGTGCCGGGAGAGCCCGCTGAATCGTATGAAGGCGGTGAGACGAAATCTTTAAAAGAAATAATGGATGAGATGGAAAAGGAGGGAGAAGAATTCTTTCTGCCTGGATTTTTTCCTTTTGTGCAGTTGAATTTTGGTCTTAAAGCCAAAATTTCCCCNAATTTCCATGCTTTAGTTGATGTCGGGGTCTTTAACGGCTTTTTGCTTCGCGGGGGCTTGGCTCTGCGGCTTTAATCGACATTTTTTGATTTGATATTAATTTAGTAACATCTCCTTTTCCAGCCCGATCGTTAGAAATTGCCGCGAAAATAGTGTGGTCTTGGCTTTGATATTTGGGCNAAGGTTGTGATCGACTNACTGAAGTAAAAGNTTTTAATAAATGCTGAGTCAGAAACTGGGCGTTTCTTTCCAATNTAAGGAAAGAGGCNTTCAGCTTTTTTTATCCAACTAGTTAGCCTATCTTCATCTTCCTGTGGTTATCTTTCTGCCAGGGCCTTAATATTTTCAATAACTTATTAGTGGCTAGCCACTAATAATTACCTAAAATATAAAATAGAGGAGAGAGATAACTGTTACCGATACGGGGTGCTAGTTAATAATTGTGAGAATTTTTTCTTTTTTTTCAATGATGAGTTATTATAATTTTTCCGGACTTAACAGCTAGGAGGTGGTGATGCGTCAACAGGTAAAATTAATATTTGGTCTCTTAATCATCCTGGGACTCCTTCTCCCCGGTGTAGCTCCATCGCAGTCTACGGTCAAACCAGAGGAAACCCAACTCCTCCGGGCAATGCATTCGATTTCCAGTCATACCCTATTTGATTATGTTAAGGAGTTAACTTCAGAAAAATATGGTGGCCGGCTGACTGGGACTGAAGGCTTTAATCAGGCTGCTCGCTGGAGCGCAGATTTATTTAAAAAATGGGGACTTAAACCAGCCGGAGACAANGGGACTTATTTNCAGGAATTTCCCATTGCTTATACCCTCATTTTCCCAGGTTGTGAAGTAGTCATGCATATTCCTTATAAGGGAACCACTTTAAAAAAATATTATCACTACTTTGATGAGTTTATCCCCGGGTCAACTTCGGNTTCGGGAGAAATAACAGCNGAGGTGGTTTATGTGGGCTATGGAGTGACCGCCCCGGAATTGAGCTATGATGATTATCAAGGNGTGGATGTTAAAGGGAAAATCGTTTTGATGGAGCGAGAGGTGCCTGTTTCGCCGGATAAAGATCGCGATCTTTTTCTGAAATGGCGGCCTTATTCATTTCATCAGTATAAACTGGAAAATGCTGTGGCTCATGGGGCTAAAGGCATGCTTTATAATTATGGTCCTATTGCCAATCCCAATAATTCGTACCGGGAGGGTTTCATTTATAGTCATGTAGGACCGACAGTGGTTAAGGATATTTTTGCCGGTACAGGGCGGACTCATGAAGAAGTGGTAGCCAAGATAAAAAAGGAGTTAAAACCCCAATCTTTTGCCACTGGTAAAGTATTTACTATAAAAAACAAAACTGAACACCATCCTGAAGGAATAGGTTACAATGTCCTTGCCTTACTGGAAGGTTCTGATCCCCAGTTGAAAGATGAAATTATTATTATTGGGGCTCATCTTGACCATCTTGGTTATTGTTACACCATGATTCCCGGTGCTAATGATAATGCTTCTGGAGTGGCGGTTGTTCTTGGAGTAGCCGAGGCCCTGGCTAAATCTCCGGTTGAATTAAAAAGATCGGTTCTCTTTATCCTCTTCGGTTCAGAAGAACAGGGGGTTGTTGGGTCTCAATATTATTGTCAGCATCCAATTTTTCCCCTGGAAAAGACAGTGGCTTTTATTAATATGGATGGGGTTGGTTGTGGAGATAAGTTGAGCGCCCTGGCGGCTGATAATTACCCGGAATTCTGGGCCTTTTTCCGTGAGGCCAATGAACATTATGTTCACCGGGAGATTCGAGCTCGTTATTTCGCCAATTTAGCCCGGCCCCGGTTGGATGCCGCCCGGTTTTTGTGGAAAGGAGTGCCGACAATTTCTTGGAGCGCCTTTGGAGCTCCCTCCTATTACCACAACCCTAAGGATGACATTGACACAATTACTCCCGAAATAATGGAAGATTTAGCCCAGATTTTGTTCCTGGGAGTAGTCAAAATGGCCAATGCTGATCAGATTGACTTCCGGAAATCTTCAGCCTGTCATTGAAATCTATGTTTAAATATTTTCTTCCGACAAGATTGGTTTTTGGNCCGGGGGTGGCAGAGAAGCTGCCTGAGCTCATTCAGGAGTATTTTGCCCATGGTCCGGTTTTCTGTGTAACAGACAAGGGAGTGAAAGCCNCCGGACTGGTTGATTCTATATTCAGCAGATTAAAGAACTTTGAAGTCTTTGAGGCAGTGGAAGCGAACCCCCGCCGGACGACCATTGATCGGGCGGCTGCCTTAGCTCGTCGCCTCCAGCCAGCCGTAGTTGTTGGAGTTGGTGGGGGCAGTGTTCTNGATGCGGCCAAAGCTGTAGCCTTGCTGGTGACCAATCCGGGTTCAATCAAGGCCTATGAAGGTCGGCGGAAATATCTTCAAGCTCCTGTGCCGGTGGTGGCTGTGCCCACTACCTGTGGCACTGGGAGTGAAGTTACCTGGGTAGCGGTCATTACCGATGAAGACCGGAAGTTTAAAATGAGCATTAAAGGACCGGAGATGTTCCCGCATACAGCCCTGGTTGATCCTGACACTTTGAAAACTTTACCGGCATCCCTGGTGGCTTCAACGGGGCTTGATGCTTTAACCCACGCTGTGGAAGCTTTGGCCGTCAAGCCAGCCACGCCTCTCACCGATATTTTTGCCTTGGAAGCCATCAGGTTGATTGTCTCGTCCATCCGGGAGGCTTATGTCGATATCAGGAACAATCGCCTGGCGAGAGAAAGACTAATGTTGGGCAGTACGGTTGCTGGAATGGCTTTTGGCCAGAGTGATGTGGGGGCGGTTCATTGTCTTTCCGAGACTCTGGGGGCGTGGTATGATCTGCCTCATGGAGTAGCCAATGCTGTATTTCTTCCTCTGGTCATGGAGTTTAATCTGGATTATGCCTGCGCCAAGTATGCTCGAGCCGCTTATTATTTAAATTTAGTCGAACCCAAGGCAGATGAAAGGTCAGCCGCTGAACAATTTCTGCAATTAGTGCGTTCTTTAAAACAGGAGTTGAATATTCCTTTGGCCAGAGAATTGGGACTGAGAGAGGAAGATTTTCCTTTGCTAGCTCAAAAAGCGNTGGAGAATAATTCCAACCCTGCTAACCCCAGGCCAGTTGAGTATGAGGATTATCTCAACCTTCTTTACCAGGCACTCCGGGAGTGAGGAGAAAGTTATGGTAAAACAGGCTTGGAATAGANACTAGAAGGAGTTGAAGGTGGTTTTCATGTGACTTGGATTAAAAAAGCCTGGTGCCTTTTTCCCTGAAGAGGAAAGAGGCGCCAAACTTCAAACCTGTCAATAATGACTCGCCTGGAGTGAAAGAGAGTAAGCCAATGTTTAGGCCTGAAGCCTGAGGGTAGAATCGTGTTAATTTATAAGTAATTCTATTATTGACAGCAAGTTAACTGCAAATTATATTATAAGTAAGAAAACATTCTCTTTTAGCCTGATCTCCTTTCAGTTAATTTTACAACTTCACNATTCCAGATGAATTGAAAATAACAGCTAATAAAAAAAGGAGGTGAGGCAGTGATGGTCAAAAAATGGTGGTCAATCTTACTAATCATCAGTTTGCTGTTTTTTGCTTCTTGTGGACCTCAGGGAGAAAGGGAAGGATCCGGTTTGCCTGATTTATATGTCAAGGATGTTTCCTGTATGGGGGGCAATCTTTATGTCACCATCGGTAATAAAGGCAACGGTCCTCTGCCGGAAAAATGGGTGGGTTTAGCCTCTTTGTATATTGATGGCGTCATTCAAGATGATATTCTACTTCGCCATCCCACTTCCAGAACGAAAGGAGGAATTGAAAAACCAGGCGGGGAATCTCATTATTTGATTCCTTTTGATGTTTCCTCCTCTATCAGAGTTGATGTTTATGTGGATTATACAGATAGAATTAGAGAAGCTGATGAGGGAAACAATGCACTGGAAAATATATATGTAGGCCCCTGCCTGTTACCTGATTTGTGTATTGATGAGATTTATGTTAATGACGACTGTGAAGTAGTGGTCGTTGTGGAGAATAAAGGACCGGGTCGGATTCCCTTTAACATCTGGACGGTGGAAGAAGAACCCGAGTGTTTGTTGACTGTTTTTCTTAATAGACAACAGTGGTCAGTTTCAGTAGCCAATGAGTTTGATCCTCGAAAAGACCTTCATTATCCCCTGGGCAGGACAGCCTTTCCCACTCACTTGAAAATTGATAAAAAATCAATTGTAACCGCCCAGATTGATTGCTCCAACATCATCCATGAACAGAACGAGGAGAATAATATCAAAACTGTTGTTCTGGAATGTCCCACTGAGAAAGAGAAGCACCAAAAATAGGTTAACATGGGGGATTCAATTCCCCCTTTTCAGGAATAATTAATTCCTTATTGTGTAAAGAAGAAATCTCTTTTATTANGGGGTTCATCTCAATTTTGGTACTCCACCGGGAGTTTCTATACCAGGTTCGCAATATAGCGATGAACCTAATTTATTCAGGAGTGAACCCATTTGTCTCGTAAGGTGAAAAGATAATTTTAATGGATCAGTCTTAAGTGATAAAATACAGAGAATCCTGAAGAGAAGAGGAGGAAAAGATGAAAAAAGATTTTTCCCTGGTTTCATTAATGGCTCTTCTCAGCGTGTTCATTGGCTTGTCTTTTTTCTACGGTTGTCAAGCTGAGGTTTCTTCAGATTATCCTTTTCAACCCGTTCATTTTACNCAGGTTAAAATAACCGATAATTTCTGGGCTTCCCGTCTGGAAACCAACCGCCGGGTGACCATCCCCTATGCCTTCCAGATGTGCGAAGAAACAGGCCGCCTTAAAAATTTTGATGAAGCGGCCCAGGTTTTAAAAGGAGAAAAAGAACATGGCCAATTTTTTTCNAAATATCCCTTCGATGATTCTGATGTTTATAAAATTATTGAAGGGGCTTCTTATTCCTTGGCCATTCATCCGGACCCGGAACTCGACCGCTACCTGGATGATTTAATTGCCAGGATTAAGGCGGCCCAGGAACCCGATGGTTATCTTTACACAGCCCGGACAGTTCAGGCTGTGACTCCTCATCCCTGGATAAAAGAGGAGCGATGGGCCAATCTCTATATGGCTCATGAACTTTATAATGTGGGACATCTGTATGAAGCCGCGGTAGCTCATTACCTGGCTACAGGGAAGAAAGAATTACTGGATGTGGCTCTCAGGAACGCCGATTTGGTGGCCAGTGTTTTCGGACCGGCTAAAAAACACGGCGTGCCCGGCCATCAGGAAATTGAAATTGGTCTGGTTAAGCTTTACCGGCTCACCGGAGAGAAAAAATACCTCGATTTAGCCAGGTTTTTCCTGGATGAAAGGGGGCGAGCCACAGGACGAAAACTTTATGGAGAATATTCCCAGGACCATCTCCCAGTTGTTGAGCAAAAAGAAGCGGTGGGGCATGCTGTCCGGGCGATGTATATGTATTCTGCCATGGCTGATGTGGCTGCTCTGACTGGAGACGAAGCCTACATTGAAGCCATTAAAGCCATCTGGCAGGATGTAGTGGGCACCAAGCTTTATATAACTGGAGGTATTGGTGCCGCTGGTCGAATTGAAGGTTTTGGTCAATCTTATGAACTACCCAATGATACTGCCTATTGTGAGACCTGCGCCTCCATTGGTCATGTTTTCTGGAATTATCGCATGTTTCTTTTTACTGGAGAGTCAAAGTACATCGATGTCCTGGAGAGAACTCTTTATAATGCCCTCCTTTCCGGTATCAGCCTGAAAGGAAACCGGTTTTTCTATCCTAATGTTTTAGAGTCAAANGGCCAGCATGAGCGCAGTCCCTGGTTTAGTTGCGCCTGCTGTCCGAGTAACATTACCCGGTTTTTACCTTCATTGCCGGGATATATTTATGCTCTCCAGGACGACCAGCTTTATGTTAATCTTTTTATTCAGAGTGAAGCTGACTTAAAGCTCGCTGGAAAAGAGGTTAAGGTGCGGCAGGTTACTGATTACCCCTGGTCAGGAAAAGTCAAGCTTTTGCTTGAGCCAGAGAAGGAAGTCGATTTTACAGTAATGCTCAGAATTCCAGGCTGGGTGTTAGGGCAGGCGGTTCCCTCTGATCTTTACCATTTTCTCAAGAAAGAAATTTCTCCACCAGAAGTCCGGGTTAATGGAGAAAAGGTTAAGCTTGAGTTGGTCAAGGGATATCTTCCGCTTCGGCGGCAGTGGCAGCCCGGAGATATGATTGAGATAAATTTTCCTTTACTGGTTCACCGGATTATTGCTCATCCCTTGGTCAAAGCAGATCAGGGAAGAGTAGCCTGGCAACGAGGACCACTGGTTTATTGTGCTGAAGCTGTTGATAATGGCGGAGCGGTGGCCAACATTGTTATTCCTGATAGAGTTAATTTAAAACCAGTGTTCAGACCTTCATTGCTGGGGGGAGTAGTAGTTCTCCAGGGCGAAGTCTGGGGCCTCTATAAAAAAGAGAAAAAAGGGTCGGTGAAGAGGATTAAACAACCCTTTATCGCGATTCCTTATTATGCCTGGGCTCATCGGGGTCGGGGAGAAATGCAAGTCTGGTTGGCCCGAGAAGAGGATAAAGCTCAACCCCTCGCTCGTTCATTCTAACTTTCGCCGCCGAAGAAGCCTCCTTTGGAGAAGGGAAAGAGAGGCTTGAATAGAGAATAGAACTTTTTTAATTCCTGCATCAATTAATCTGAGGTGGGGTTTTTTATAAATTTTAATTTTTATTTAATAATTCTTTAATAATTATTGTCTAAGATGAGTGAAATTTAATTTTAAAGGAGGAATGAATTCATGAATCCTGGAATTATTGCCAAAGCTCTTGAAGTCTGGACTTTGCAAAATTTATTGAATTTCTCCATCATGCTGGGTATTATTGCGCTCGGTCTAACTTTGGTTGTGGTCTATTTAGAAGAGATAAAAAAGTATTTAAGTTTGCGGGTTTCGATTGAGTTATGGGAAGCTACCACCGTGGTCCTCATTGACTTATGTCTGGTGATTATTGTTATTGTCGGCTTTCTCGTTCTTAATCCCGATATTATGGCTGATATAAAGGTAGCCATTCCTTTTGTTCCGGTGGCCACCATTCTTATGGCTATTGCTCTTGTGCTGCGTCTTTTTTATGGAGGGCATAAGAAGACTAATCCCAATTATATCCGGGCTTTATGGTTGATGTTTGGGGCGAATATAATTAACATCATTGGCTTTTCCCTAATAATGGAAGCTCCCAGTGGGGAATATCTAGAGATTCATCCCAGTTCTTTTTGGACTTTTATAAAAACTCATCTGCGCTCCAATGCGAGTCCGCATGGATTAGAGCTAGCGCAGGTTACTTTTTATATTTGCTTCCCTCTTCTTCTGCTGGTATTCTTCTGGGGTTTTGCCCGGGCACTTAGTCAAATAAAAGCACTAAAAAGTCAGGGAGAGTTGGAAAATTGAGTTATCGTTGGCAATTAATTAAGGAGCAATGTCCGGGTTGTGGGATCTGCCTTGATGTCTGTCCGGAGGAAGCAATTTTTATGCCCAGGGAAAAAGCCCAGCCAGAAGGGGTCCCGGGAAAGTGTACAGGGTGCCTGGTTTGTCTTAAAGAGTGTCCATTTGAGGCGATTAAAATCCTCGGGTCCGGGGAAGACCAGCGGCCTGGAGTTAGCCGGAGTCAATAGGTTCCTTTATTCCAACCTCGGAGAGTTTCGTGGGCTAGGAGAGGATGGGGAGATTAAAGTTTCATTAGAAGAGTGACCGGATAGAAGTGCATGGGAGCCAATATTCTAGCTTGGAAAAGCTGGCGGCCTTTTTTCCTGAACTGGAAAGAGCCTGCCAGTTGAAGATACATCTACGAGAATTGATTTTCTTTTTAAGAGAATCTTTTAAAGTTCTACCCGGGAAGATATCGTCTATCTGGCAGTGTTTGCTGGCTCATTTTAAAGCTTAATCTCTGGGGTGTTCTGTTTTAACCAGGGGTCTTTGGTCTTTTTTAGCCAGGGAATAAGCTCATCGTTAATTAATTGCTTAACTATATCAGGCTTTTTACTGGCAACGTTGGTTAACTGGTAAGGGTCATTTTGCCGGTCAAAAAGGATGATGTCTTCAGCTTCTCGATCAGGGCGGCGGGTAATCACCAGCGTATAACGATGAGTTCGGACTCCCCGTGAGCCCCAGGCAGGTAGTCCATAGGGAATCTGGTAATAAAGCTGAGAGGAAGGACGGTGTCCCCGGCCTTCCAGGAGAAGGCGGGCGTGACTTGTTCCTTCCACTTCTGCCGGAATATCCGGGCCGAAACCCATGAGCTCCAGAATGGTTGGATAAATATCAGGCGAGGAGAACAGAAGGTCTTCGTGGCGGGGAGCTATCTTGCCCGGCCAGCGGATGAGAAAGGGCACGCGCATTGATTCTTCATAGGGGTTATTTTTGGAAATTTTATTATGGATCCCCAGACAATTACCATGGTCAGAGGTGAAAATAACAATGGTTTGGTCGGCTAGATTAGCCTCTTCCAAAGCCTTAAGGATGCGGCCAAATTGTTCATCCACGCCGGTGATCATAGCCAGATAATTTCGGATATGACGTCGATAATAATCGCCCCATTTGGTACCAGCGGGCGGAATATTCGGCCGGTTACATAGTTTTTCCAGGGGAATATCCTGGTAAAGCTGTTGATATTTCTGCGGTACTTGGTTATATGGCATGTGGGGAGGGTTCATGGCCACCACCAGGGCAAACGGTTGCCCCGGCTGGCGGAACTGACCGCCTTCATTCTTGATGTAACGGATTGCCAGGTTGGCTTCGTGTTCTGGGCCCCACTCATCGACCCAGATGGGTTCATCCCGTTTAGCCGTAGTCGTCCAGTACATGGGGCGGAGATGCTGATCATAGGTGCCGTAGGCATACCAGAAGTCGAATCCGTGACGCCGCTTGGGCGGACACCATTCATTCCAGGCAAACTTTTCCGTGTTGTTGTAACATTTGACGTAGGGTTTGTGGGGAGAATCGAGATGCCATTTACCGATGTAACCCAGAGAATATCCTTTTTCCTTAAGAATATCCGACCAGCAACGCTCATTGGATTTGAGTTCATAACCGTACTCGGCACCCCGGGAATTGCAGTTTTCGAGAACGCCGTGAGAAGGGGGATATTTGCCGGTCAGCAGAGAAGCGCGGAAGGGACTACACAGAGGATAGTTGGAAACTGTTTGCGTAAAAACCACGCTTTCTTCAGCCAAACGGTCCAGATAGGGGGTAAAAACTATCTCTTCATTAAGAAATCCCAGTGCCTGTCCTCTCATCTGGTCAGGAAAAACCAGGAGTAAATTAGGAGGGCAAGATGAAGGCGGCTTCTTTCTTAGAAGGCAGGCGGGAGAGAGCGCCAACCCCGCCAGACAAACAGTGGAGTGTTTAACAAAAGTCCGTCTTTTCATGGTTTTATTTTTGGTCATGATTTATTTTATCCCTTGGTCTATTTTTTCCGGGGAGGGGTCAGTGAATAAGATGCTTCATTTTTCCTTGGATAAATAAACCGGGGATAATTATCTTAAGAAAAAGAGAGTCAAAAAAGCAAGCCATTCCGCCTGTCGGGAAGCTTCCGCCAGAAATTTGACCCCGGTGATTTATTAATTAGCTTGGGGGCGGGCTTCAATCAAGTACTGGAGAATTTCCAACTCGTCTGTATCGAACCATATTTTATGGCAGAGAAGACATTTGTCTACAGGAATGACATAGTAATAGGTAAATGGCCGCGGCAACATCCGTTGTCCGCAGATAGGACAAGCGATAGGGGAAGCATTCTGGATTAACTTGCGGGAGCGAAAGGGATTGGCTATAAATATTTCTTTATATTTTTTTGCTTTGGCGATGATATAGGGAGAAAAAGAAACCTCTTTTCGCACAAGTATGCGGTTGACATAGGCGCTATCAATAAGTTTGCCCTGACAGTTAGGGCAGATTTGAATGGGGAGGCCTTCATAGAAGAAATCCTGAAGTGGAATATGACAACGGGGACAACGAGGATGAGTGGCTTTCTTATATGGCTTTTTCTGCTGCCGAAGTGACCAATGGGCTCTGACCTGGGGGAATTCTTCAGCGGCTGCTTCTACCCCTTCCTGGATATTTTTGAGCCATAATCTGGGTGAGAAAAAAGGCTGGCGGAGAAGTTCATCCAGAGTGAAAGGCCCGGCCCATTTTTTCTGCGGAGAGCGGGCCAGCCAAATCTTTTCTTCAGCCGTCTCCCCAGGAGAAAGAAGAGGTGGCTTGAGCTCAGGCGGTGAACTCTCTTCAGGAGAATGAATTTCTCGACGTGATTTTTCTCTTTGGTCGGCTATTTCCTGGATTTCCTGCCGGAGAGCATCGATGGACATGGGTACCATAGCACAGAGCCGCCGTAGTCTTTTAATTAAAGGGGGATGGGTGCGGAAAAGCCGGGCGAAAAATCCATCTCCCTCTTTACCCGAATAAGGGGGGACAATAAATAAAGCACTATAAGTGGGATTGAAATCGCCGATTAATGAATTCTTGACATGGGCTTTATAGATGGCTCGGGCGAGGGCGCGAGGCGAACGACAAATGGCTACTGCTTTGGCATCTGCCTGAAGTTCCTTTTCCCGGCTGATGAGAGTGCTTAATAAAGCNATAATTAAAGAAGTCAGGGTAAAGGCCAGAAAGAAAAGGGGATGACCTCCATGCCGTTCACCCTGTTGAGGGAACCCCCATCTGGAAGGGAGCGGAGGAGCTCTTTCAGGTTCACTCATTTCCCGGAGTCGTTCGAAGATATTGGCCAGGGAGCAGACAAGAGTGAGGGTGAATGAATCGCCATTGATGAGATGGGCCAGTTCGTGAGCCAAGACGGCTTGAAGTTCATCCCGGGTGAAGTCAGCCAGGAGGCCTTCACTGACAATGATGGCCGGTGAATTATCTGCTTCCACCAGAGCCAGCGAATTGATGGCCGAAGAGGGAATGATATAAGGTTTGACCTGACGAAGTCCAGCCGCAAGGGCCATCTCTTCCAGGGTATTAATCAGCCTTTTGTGGTATAGATCATTGGGCCCAGGTGGTTGAGCATCCAGCCGGCGACGGATGTAGGCAGCTCCAAAGCGACGGGCTTTAAGGAAATGGAAAATAGCCACGATTATCGCTAGGGCCGAAGAAGTTATCACCAGTTTGGTTAAAGATGAGGGGGAGAAAGAGAGTAACATGGACTGGAAAAACCCGAAACAGGCCAGGATTAATAAGCCCACCAGGCTGAAGGAAATAAAATAAAAGAGAACAATGACCACAAAAATAGCCAGGCTTTTTAATTTCTGTTGACGGCTGATCTGGTAAAAATCAAGAGGAGGTTGTCGGCCGGTGGAAGAAGTTCTCCGGAAATTCAATTATAGCCCCTTATTATTTCTCCTGAGTTGATTTTTCTCCGGACGAGGGTTTTTCTGTGATTGGTTGAAGACCTAGATGTTGGCAGAAAAAATGAAGGTAACGCCGCAGGCGATCAAGTTGATGGCGAGGTTCTCGTAAACCATGGCCTTCCCGGGGATAACGGACAAAAGTGACTTCTTTACCCAGATCTTTCAGGGCTTGATAGAATTCCATAGCCTGAGTGGGGGGAACACGACGGTCTTCAGCCCCATGGAGGATGAGGATGGGGGATTTTACCTGTTTGACATAGTGGAGGGGAGAATGGCGGAAATATTTCTTTTCNTTATCCCAGGGTGTCCCAAAAAACCAGGCCAGGTAATGAGGGATGTCAGTTGTGGAGTACATGCTGATTAAGTTAGGTAATCCGGCTCCGGGCGAGATGGCTTTAAAGCGGTCTGTCTGCGTGGCAATCCAGAAACTCATGTAGCCGCCGTAGCTCCAGCCGTAACAGACCAGTTTTTCCGGGTCGACGAAACCCTGAGTGATACAGTAGTCCACGCCGGTCAGACAATCGTCATAGTCAACAATGCCCCATTTGTTACGATTGGCATTGAGGAATTTCTGGCCATAGTTGGAGCTGCCCCGGAAATTGGGCTGGAGGACAAAAAAACCGTTACTGGCAAAGAATTGATTTATTGAGCTGAAAGAAGCTAAAACAGCCCCACTGGGTCCGCCATGAGGATTGAGAATGAGCGGGTATTTACGGCCGGGCTGGTAGTCAACCGGATAGGTCAGCACACCTTCAATCCATTGCCCAGCGGAGTTTTTCCAGCGGACGACTTTCACCTGGCCGAATTTTTTCTTTTCTTTTTTTAACCAGGGATTGGCATCGCTGAGACGAAGAAGATTATTAAAGTGAAAATCAGCTGTATAGATTTCCCCGGGCCAGAGAGGGGGACGATGTACCCAGGCCCAGCGCTGGCCATCCCGGGAGAGATGGAAAGAATGATTGGCTCCGGTCGGAACATGGAGTTTTTGGACTTGGCCGTTTTTGACATCAACGGCAAAAAGGTTGATCGAAGTTTTATCTCCGGTTGACCAGTAGATCGTCTGCCCGTCAGGGGACCATATAGGAGTGGAAAAGTCACGATCAAAATCCTGGAGCAGTATCCTGGGTTGACCTCCCTCCACCGGAATGAGATAAAGCTTGTTATACCAGGTCGTGGTTCCTGGATGAGGATTGGCGGCCAGAGCTATGAAACGGCCATCCGGTGACCAGCGGGGGCTGAAATCAGGGCCAGGATTGGAGAAGAGTTTTCTGGCTTTCTTGGTGGCTAGTTCAATCAGATAAACATCACTATTCCAGCGTTCATCTATCTTCGGGTTGGGCCGGCGGACAAAGGCTATTTGCCGGGAATCAGGCGACCAGCGGGCTTCACTGACGGTGAATTGGCCTTCGGTTAATCGTGTCTCCTGGCAGGAATCAAGATCAAAGACCCAGAGATGGCTCATCCTGAATTTGGCATCGACCACTTCCGCATCATCTTTTTCTTTCTGTTTCTTTTTTTCTTCTTCGCTTAGTGGATCAGGGGAAATAAAGAGAATCTTCCGGCCGTCGGGAGAGATTTGGAAATAAGTTATATTTTCAACATGTTGGGTGGCGGCCCAGGCTTCGCCGCCGTCAAGATACATAAAGAAGATCTGGGTTTTGTTTTTTTGGGCTGTATTATCAGATTTATCGCCGGGTCGGGAGGAGAGAAAGGCGAATTTTCGGCCATCAGGAAACCAGGCCGGGGAGGTGCAGCTTTCCCGACCGAAGGTCATCTGCCGCCGCTCGGAGCCGTCGATTCTTACCCGCCAGATGTGAGTTGTGGCCCGCAGGTCTTTGTCTTCCATATCCCGGACCCGTTTGGTGTAGAGCACCCATTGTCCATCAGGTGAGATGACCGGATTACTGACGGTGTTAATGCGGAGAGTATCCCGGGCGGAAAAGAGTTGAGAGAGCGGCAGAGGAGCTTTCTCAGGAGAGGAGAGATTAATTTTGCCCCACTCTAGTCGAGCAGTAGATGAGTTTTCTACAGGTGTGGAATGGCCAGGTTGAAAGAGGAAGAAGGAGAAGAAAAGTAGTCCGAACCCCAGAAAGAGGCGAGATAAAAGCAGAGGGAGATGTTTTTTTATTTTTTGATGAGAAAAACGTCCTGATTGATCCGAAGTTTTAAACATTTTTTTCCCTCCTTTTAACCGGTTAAAAATGAAGAGAATTAGNTAATAACTCCTCCTTAAACTTTCCCATACTTAGCACAGTCTGGGGGAGATGTCAAAATAGAACAATCTTGTTTTTCCTCGACAACCTTGGCTAATTAATTTACATTTAACAAAAAGAAAATACTCCAGCGGTTGGCAAATCAGCTTGAGGATTAGTCGAAATCCCGGGTGATTAATTCATCCACATTGCCGCGGAAGTAGTTAACATCCAGGGCTCCGAGATGGTGGAGAAATCCTTGGAGACGGCTGAGAAAATCCCACCAGTCTTTTCTTTCAGGTGGTGTCCAGGTGACCTCAGCCAGAGCACAGGCCCGGGGGAAGGCCATATATTCGACATATTTCTCGTTCACCAGATATTCTGACCAGACATTTCCCTGGGCTCCCAGGATATATTGAGCTTCCTCTGGAGTTAGTTCTTCAGGAATGGGTTCGAAGGAATAAACTTTTTTAAGGGGAAGGAAGCCACCGATAGCCAGGGGCTGGGTGCGGGGATCAGCCTGATAATAATCAAAATAACAGTAACCGGTTGGACTCATAATCACGTAATGCTTTTGCCGGGCGGCCTCAATGCCTCCCTGGGTTCCCCGCCAGGACATCACAATCGCCTGAGGAGCCAGCCCCCCTTCTAGGATTTCATCCCAGCCGATAAGACGGCGGCCTTTACTCACCAGGAATTTCTCAATTCTGCGAATAAAATAACTCTGAAGTTCANCCTCGTCTTTGAGGCCTTCCTCCTTTATCCGCTGTTGACAGCGAGGGCACTCTTTCCAGCGAAGTTTAGGGACTTCGTCGCCTCCGATATGTATATATTCGGAGGGAAAAAGTTCCAGGACTTCCCTTAGAACATTTTCCAGAAATTCGAAGGTTTTTTCTTTCCCGGCACAGTAGACATCCAGATGAACGCCCCAATGTTGACTGACTTCATAGGGACCACCTGTACAGCCCAATTCAGGATAGGCGGCCAGAGCCGCGGTGCTGTGGCCGGGCATCTCGATTTCCGGAATTATGGTGACGAAGCGCTGGCGGGCGTAATTGACAATTTCTCGTATTTCTTCTTGACTGTAATAACCTCCGTAGGGAATTCCGTCATAAACTGCTGGTTTTTGGCGTCCATGACCAACAATGGTCTGTTTCCGGAAAGCTCCAATTTTGGTGAGCAGGGGATATTTTTTTATTTCAATCCGCCAGCCCTGATCTTCGGTCAGATGCCAGTGGAAATAATTTAATTTTAAATAGGCGATAAGGTCGATGTACTTTTTAATGAATTCAACCGGGAAGAAATGCCGCCCGACATCCAGGTGTAAACCACGGTATTGGAAACGAGGAGCATCCTCGATGAGGGCACAGGGAATTTTCCAGTAAGAACTTTCCACTTCCACTAAAGCCCGGCTTTCAATAGCCGGTGGCAGAAGCTGTCTGATGCTCTGGACTCCATAGAAAAGACCCCGCGGGGTGCCTGCCTGAATGATGATTTTCTCTGGTGTAATCGAGAGTTTATAGGCGCCTACCGATCCGGGGAAAGAAGAGGTTAATTCAAATTGAACGACATTTGTTCGGCGCTCGGCGTCAAGAGAGAAAGAAAATCCGGTGGGCGGAGAGAATCTTTCCCGCCAGAAGGAAATAACTGGTTCAAGGTTGGGGTTTTGAGGGTCATAGCTCAGTACTGTTTCGGCTGTAAAAATGAACTCTCCTTCCTGAGGAACGAGTTTTTTCGGCAGAGGAACAAGAGGGTAACGAGATTCAGGAATTTGGACTTCCCTTTTCCGACAGCCAGGAAAAGTAGTCACTAGAAGAAATATCATCAGAAAAAGTATTCCAGAGCGAGATGAAAGTTTGCTGGCCATTATGCCTCCTTTGGAAAATAGAAAAAAGTAAAACATTCATTCTTGGTATTGTCAATTTTACAAAATAAAACAAAGAAAAAGAAAGGGAGCTTTCTTATTTTCTGGATGACCTTCCGAATAAGGAATCCGAATAAGGAAGAAGAAGCTCCGGGGATGTTCAGGTCTTCATTTTTGACATTATTAGCTATCCAGAAGTCAAAGGGACAAATAGTTCTTGGAGGTGTTAAGCGAGACAAAAGCCGTCAGGGATAAGGACAAAGGTTAAAGATAAAGAATCTGACAAAGTTCTAACCTCCTTCCTGGTTTAGAGCATAAAATATAACAATATTTGAGAAAAATTATCACTTGGCTTAAAATGAGAATCTTTTAAAAGAAGAAACAAGGAAGAATAAATAAAATGTGGAGTAAAAGATTCTTCAAGCTGGGACTAATAATAAGTTGGCTAAGTTTGTTTTCCATCTGGCCACTTCAGGCCGAAGGGATGAGCCAGGCAAATAAGGTTAGTATTCATTGGAGTGGCTATGGTCAGCTGCAGTACGATTCTCTTCAAGGAAAACCAGAGACCTTTCGTTTGCGTCGGGCGCGGCTGAATTTAAAGGTAAAAACCCCAGCGGGCTGGCAACTTAAAATCCAATTCGATCCCGCCCGTTCTCCCGGTTTGCTAGATTTGAAGTTTAGTCTGGCCCTGTCGGCCAGGATGATATTGCATTTGGGCCAGTTTAAAGTGCCATTCAGCCGGGAAAGCTTGACTTCCAGTGGTAGCTTAGAAACGATAAATCGCTCGCGGACGGTGGAATATCTTTGTCCAGGCCGGGATAATAAAGCCAAAGGTCGAGATATTGGCCTGGCCCTCCAGGGTGAAATGTCCAGCTTTGAATATCAGGTGGGTTTATTTAACGGAGCTGGGATTAACTGCAAGGATGATAATAGTCAGAAAGACCTGGCTGCTCGGTTGGTTTTTCGTCCAGTAAAAAATATGGGTATTGGTTATTCCTATTATCGAGGCACTGCAGCATTGCTCGGGGAAGTAGAAGAGGGAAATAAAAGAAGAAACGACCTGGAAGCCTGGTGGCAGGCTGGCCGTTTTTTGGTGCAAGGCGAGTGGCTCTGGGGTTCAACTAGTGGATTAGATGCAGCCGGGGCTTATCTTCTTGGCGGATATGACCTTGTTCCAGAGAAACTAAGAGTGGTTGCCCGGGTGGAAAAGATAGACCTGGACAAGAGCCGCGAGACAGATGATTTGCGAGTTATTACTTTTGGTCTGACCTGGTTTTTTCCGGGAAAAAGCAAACTTCAGATAAACTATGAGATTCATCGGGAGAAGGAGATTGAGCTGGATAATAATGCCTTCTTGATTCAACTTCAGGTGGGTTTTTGAGAAAAGAGAGTTGATTTTCTTTCAGCGGGAGTAAGATTTCTTCTGAGTCAAATTTATTTCACCTCTCTGGCCAGAGAAGGTAGTTGATTTCTAAAAGAACCATATGTTATAAAGACTTCCGCTCTTCAATGGTTCACTTTCCTCCCGATAATTACGGGGAGGTGAAATTCCATTTTGATGGGAGAGGGAAAATGAAAAGAAAAGTGACGAGATCCTTTTATTGGCCTTTTTTTCTGAAGGTTATTTCTCTGAGCCTGATTTTTCTTTTAGTAGGAAAGGGAGACGCTTTTGCTCGGAAAAGACCTCTCACTTTTGTTGATGTTATGAAATTTAAGGCCATCCGGGAGGCAAAAATTTCTGATAAGGGCCGCTGGCTGGTGTATGAAGCCTGGCCGGATCGGGGAGATGGTGAAGTGGTAGTTCTGGCCACTGATCGAGCGGTCAAGTATGTTATTCCTCGGGGTACAGAAGCCCTTGTTTCACTTAATGGTCAGTGGGTTGCCTGCCGGGTACAGCCTCCGGTTTTAGAGCTGGAAGAAGCAAAAAAGAAGGGTCAGGCGAAACCCAAGTCGGGGATGGCTCTTTTGAATACTGCAACGGGAGAAATTCTCCAATGGGAAAAGGTAAAAGATTTTGCCTTCTCTAAAAACGGAGAGTGGCTAGTATATCAGTATTTTCCGGATACAGAGGCTAAGGAAAAAAGAAAAGAAAATAGAGTCCAGACAGAGAAGAATCAGAACTCAGCCCAAACTAAACAAAAAGAAACGAGCCTTACTTTAAGACATCTGGCTTCCGGACGGGAGTTTCATTTCTCCGGGATCCATTCTTTTGCCCTGGCGCCTGATTCTCATTTTCTGGCTGTTGTTGTCCAGAAATCCAAAGAGAAGGAAAAAGTTCTGCTTATCTATGATCTTCAGCAAATGGCTTTTTCAGGAGAGAAAGTCAGGGTTTTTGAGCGACGAGGAGCTGACTGGTCAGAATTGAGCTGGTGGAAAAAAGGACCGCGTCTGGCTTTCCTGGGAAGAGAGGAAGCCGCTCAATCTGAGCTTAGTCAGCTTTCTTCCAGGCCCCAAACTCCCCGGGCTACANCCTCTCCACGCCCGAAGGAATTAGCTGAGTCAATGTGTCTGTATGTCTGGGATGCCCAGGTGGGCAAATTGGTCAAATGTGCTTCCCGGGAGAGTATTCTTCCCGGGTGGGTCATCCCCCGGAAAAACTCCCTCCGCTGGTCAAATGATGGTCAAAGGGTATTTTTTGGAGTCAAACCTGAAAAACCGGCTCGTTCAGAAGATTCCCTCGCCAAAAGTCTAAATAATGATTCTTCTCAGGTTTTAAAAGGAAAGAATGCTTCTCCCAAAAAAGAACAATCATCTCCCTCAGAGGAAAACCTTTATGACCTGGAAGCTATCCTGGCGGAGAGGGAAGTGGATGTCTGGCACTGGAATGATCCCTACATTATTCCTCATCAGAAGAAAATCTGGCCGAAGGTGAAAGATAAAACTTATTCAGCTGTTTATCATCTTTCCTCTGGAAAGATTGTGCAATTGGCCGATTTAGAAATGCCAGAGGTGAGGATAAATGAGAATCCTTATGCCGTTCTGGGTATATCTAATCTGCCTTACCGAAAAGAAGTTACTTGGGCTGGTCGTTTCAGTGATCTTTATCTTATCCGACTCCAGGATGGTCAAAAAACCAAAGTGGCAACCAGAATAGGTGACCAATTTTCTCTTTCTCCTTCGGGAAAAATGGTGGTTTATTTCCAGAAAGGGCACTGGTACCTTTATGATTCCCGAAGGGAAGAGCATTGCAATTTAACCAAAGAGTTATCGGTTTCTTTTGCTAACGAGGATCATGATTATCCCCGACAACCTCCCAGTTATGGCCTGGCCGGGTGGCTGGCTGGTGACGAAGGAATTCTTATCTACGACAAGTACGACGTCTGGTTTTTCCCTGCCTCCCCCCATAAAAAGCCGCTTTGTTTAACCGCTGGCCAGGGGCGTCGAGAAAAAATAATCTTTCGGGTCGTTAAAACTGATCCAGAAAAGAAATTTTTCCGCCCGGGAGAAAAATTGCTCCTTTCCTCTTATCGAGAGCTGGAGAAAAATTTTGGCTTTTACGAACTCCAGTTAGTCCGCCCGGGGGTGAAAAAACTTTTGGAAGAGAGGAAGAAATTTAAGTTCATAGCCCAAGCCCGGCATGCACCAAAATTACTCTATACTCAGGAAAGTTATGAAGAATTTCCTGATATCTGGATAACTGATACTCAGTTTAAAAATCGGCGAAAATTAACCGAGGTTAATCCCCAGATGAAGGATTTTCTCTGGGGAAAAGCTGAACTTGTCTCCTGGCGAAGCCTGGATGGAATTCCCTTGCAGGGTGTTTTAATCAAGCCGGGTGACTATGTGCCCGGCAAGCGTTATCCAGTGATTGTCTATTTTTATCGCTTCTTCTCCCAGCGGTTGTATGAATTCAACCAGCCGGTGGTTAACCATCGGCCCTGTTTTCCTCTTTATACCAGTAATGGTTATGCTCTATTTCTTCCAGATATCAGATTTGAGGTGGGGCGTCCCGGATTTTCAGCTACTAAGTGTCTGGTCCCCGGGGTGCAGAAATTGATCGAGATGGGGATTGCTGATCCTAAGGCCATCGGACTCCATGGACATTCCTGGAGTGGTTATCAGACAGCTTTTATTATCACTCAGACTAATATTTTTGCCTGTGCCATAGCTGGAGCGCCAGTCTCTAATATGACCAGTGCATACAGCGGGATCCGCTGGGGCTCGGGTCTGGCCCGCCAATTTCAATATGAAAAAACACAAAGCCGCATCGGGGGAAGCCTCTGGGAATTTCCGGAACGCTATTTCTTGAATTCACCGGTTTTCTTCGCTGAATGGATCAAGACTCCACTACTGATAATGTTTGGAGATGAAGATGGAGCTGTTCCCTGGTATCAGGGGATTGAACTTTATCTGGCTCTCCGGCGCCTGGGAAAGAATTGTATTTTTCTCCAATATCGAGGTGAGCCCCATCATCTCCAGAAATACCCGAACAAACTTGACTATGCACTCAAAATGAAACAGTTTTTTGACCATTATTTAAAAGGCTTCCCGGCTCCAGAATGGATTACCCGGGGAGTCCCCTACCAGGGAAAGTAAGAAAACATGGTCCCTCGTCACGAGAACATCTCTTTCTCCCCCTGATTGTTTTTCCAGCTGAGAGGAGAGAATTAAAAAAGTAGATTAGCTTGGTGAAATCTAGTATACATTATTTTAGTCATGAAAATATGTCGGGAGGAATAAATAATGAAGCGCAATGACTCTCGCTTGTTTTTATTTGGAGTTCTCGGTTTTTGCCTACTTGTTCTTGGTTTAGCTCCAGAGCTGAAAGCCAAAATTCCTAAACCAGAAGATTTTCTGGGTTTTAAAGTGGGAACCGCCCGCCGCCTGGCGGATATGCATCAAATTATCGAGTATTTCAAGTTGCTGGATAAAGCAAGTGAGCGCATTGTGGTTCAGGAAGCCGGAAAAACAACGCTGGGGAATCCTTTTATTTATGCCCTAATTACCTCTGAAAAAAATCAAAGAGAATTGGACCGCTATCAGGAGTGGCAGCAAAAGCTGGCTGATCCCCGCAGGATAAGTGATAAGGATGCCAAAGAAATCATCTCTCGGGGCAAAGCGGTAGTGATGATTAATTGCTCGATTCATGCAAGTGAAATTGGGGCGGCTCAGATGTCGATGGAATTAGCCTATAATCTGGTTTCTCGGGATGATCCGGTTACCAGAGCTATTCTTAATAATGTAATCTTGCTTTTGATACCTATGCATAACCCGGATGGGATTCAAATGGTGGTTGAGTGGTACCGGAAATATGTGGGGACCAAGTATGAAGGTTGTCGGATGCCCTGGCTTTATCATAAATATGTTGGTCACGACAACAACCGCGATTGGTATATGTTTACCCAGGTTGAGTCCCGCTTAACGGTGGAAAAAATTCACAATGTCTGGCATCCCCAGATTGTGGTCGATATGCATCAAATGGGTAGAAATGGGGCCAGGTTGTTTGTTCCCCCTTATGTTGATCCTTATGAGCCCAATGTTGACCCCATCATTCGTCAGGAAGTAGCCATGATGGGCACTTTTATCGCCACCGAACTTACAGCTCAGGGGAAGGCCGGAGTTATTCACAGCCACCGCTTTGATGCCTGGGCCCCGGCTCGGGCTTATCATCATTATCACGGGGCTATTCGTATCTTAACTGAAGCAGCCAGTGTTAAAGTGGCTACACCTGTAAACATCCCTTTTGACCAATTGGCTCCTGAGGTGAAAAAACCTTCGGTGAAAATGCCCTTACCCTGGAAGGGTGGGCGCTGGACTCTCCGGGATATTGTGGAGTATGACCTGGCTGCTGCCTGGGCGGTTTTGACTAATGCCGCCCGCTTACGGAAACACTGGCTGCGTAATTTTTATGAGATTCATAAAAAGGCGGTTCGGCGGCAAGAGGCTCCCTTTGCTTTTATTATTCCTGCTTCTCAGAAAGATAAGGCCGCCATGGCCAGAATGCTGCAAACGCTACAGATTGGACTGGTAGAAATCCATCAGGCAGAAGAATCCTTTAGCGCGGATGGTTATTCTTACCCGGCCGGATCGTATATTGTTTTCCTGGCCCAGCCTTATGGAGGATACGCCAAAGCACTGCTTGAACGCCAGGAATATCCTGAAATTCGGGAATATCCCGGTGGTCCCCTGAAAACTCCTTATGATGTGGTCGCTCACACTCTTCCTTTGTTAATGGGCGTCGAGGTCATCCAGGTGGAGAAGCCTTTTTCGGTGAAGGCGAAATTGATAAATCAAATTTCTTTGCCTCCGGGGAAATTCCTGAAGACGCCGGAAGCGCGGTTTTATTTCTGGAGCCATTCAGGGGATGGGTTTATCGCTTTAAATAAGCTGGTTGGTAAATATGATTGCTTCTGGTTGGCCCAACCGGTTAGGGACAAGGAAGGAACATGGCCGGCCGGGACCATGCTGGTTCGTTCTACACCAAGACTGGAAGATGACCTGCGCCGCCTAGCGGCTGAATTGCCGGTAGAATTTAAGCCATTCACGGGTAATCTTCCAGCGGATGTTTATGCCCTGCGGCCTGTTCGCCTGGGGATTTACAAGAGCTGGACAGCTTCGATGGATGAGGGTTGGCTCAGGTGGGTGATGGAACAATTTAAGTTTCCCTATTATAGTTTGATGGATAAAGATATTCGTCGAGGGCAATTACGAGAGAAAGTGGATGTCCTTATCATCCCTGATATGAATGAGAAGAATATTATTGAGGGCTTGGCCGAGGGAACGGTGCCTCCGGAATACACGGGAGGTATTGGAGAAATAGGTTTGCGGAATATCCGTGACTTCGTCAGGGCCGGAGGCACTTTAATTACTGTTAACTCTGCCTGTCGCCTGGCCCTTAATAAATTTTTTCTCCAGGTTAAGGACGTTACCCAGGGTCTTGACCGGAAAGAGTTTTTTATCCCCGGGTCAATTCTGACCGTATTGGCGAGAGAAAATCATCCTTTAACTTATGGATTTGGACGAGAAGTGGCTATCATGTTCCGACGGAGTCCTGTTTTTCAGCTGGAAGAAGGGCAGAGCCTTCTGAATTACCCCCTTAATAATCCTCTTCTCAGTGGCTGGGTTAACGGCGCCAAGATACTTTTCGGTCGGTCGGCTCTAGCCGAGATTCCCTACGGCCAGGGGAAGGTCATTTTAATAGGTTTTCCCGTCTATTATCGAGGCCAGGCCCATGGTACTTTTCGATTTTTATTCAACGCTATCTATTACGGTGTTGCTGACCGCCAACAGTTGAAGTAGAAAAGGCGGTTATATTTTATGGTTTTTGAAACAGATGTGGTGGAATTTGGTCAACAGGTAGGGCAAAATCCAGTGGAGCAGGTTCCGGAGGAACAGGAGTTTGGCTCAGTAGCGCTGGAAGAAGAATTGCCCAGGGAGAAGGCAGTGGGCAGCTTTTTTACATTAGTACTCCCGCAGGCCGGGCATTGCGGTTCAGCCTGATTGGCGATAACACCGATCAGCAGCTCGAATTTTTTCTGACAATTAGAACATTGATAAGAATATATTGGCATTTTAAGCCTCCTTTTTCGTAAAATATAAAAGGAGAAGATATTTTAGTTGCTATTAGCAAATAATTCAAGGATGATTTTAACCATGAAAGGAAATTAAAGACGATGCTTGAATTAGTCAGAAGCTTGCGACAATTGTGTTTTTCAATAGAAAGAGAGGTCAGAAGAGAAGCAGGCTTAACACAGGCTCAGGTTTTAAGTTTGCTCAACTTAAACCCCACAGAAGTAATTACCTGCCAGGAATTTTCCCAGCGAATGGACCTCTCCTTCTCCCGCGGTAGCCGGGTTATTGATGCCCTGGTACGCAAGGGATTAATCAGCCGCACTTCCTCCAAGGCTGATCGCCGTTGCAAGCGGATTAAATTAACCAAGAAAGGGTTGGAGGTTCAGAAGAAAGTTCATCAGATCTTGCAGCGGCAGGAGGCAAGATGGCGGAAAAAATTAGGGAAGGAGAAGACAGATAAACTCACAGAGTTTATCCTCCAAATTCTTGAGAATGAATAATTTTTTTCCCTTTTTTTTAACATTAATCTTCGAGTCTGCTTAAAATTTCATGTTTTCTGGAAGAAAAGACAGGTCTACTGAAATCATTGGATTTTTTTAATTATATTTGCTCCCTAAAATTATTTGTGGAATTTTACCTTCATTTTTTTCTAGAAATTAATAAACTGAGGTCTAGCCCCTAATTAAGGGGAATTTATTTTCCAAAAGTAACTTCTAACTTGGGAGAAAAATAATTTTCAGCTAATGCACTTAGCTGACAATTTTCGCCATCAATACTCTTTCTTTGAAGTTCATTCCATGAAGATTTTCGACAGCCTGATTTGCTGAGGTATGATCTTTAAATTCCACATAAGCATATCCGGTTCCCTGATAAAAATAGATATGTTCAATTGGGCCAAAAGGGTTGCATAATTTTTGGATTTCAGCCGTGGTCATTTCTGGAGGGAGGTTTCCTATATAGAGCCGAGGGCAGCTCATGTAATATCTCCCCTTGATCTAAGATTGGCTATATCGCAGCGAAGACATCGTTTGGCTTCTTCAACAGCCTGGTTTTCGGTAAATCCTAATTCAACTTCCTGGAAATTGCTTTTTCTTTCTTTGGGATTCAGGGTAGGTATTTGCTGTGGCTTGAGTTCAAAAGATTGTTCAGGAGTTAGTTCAAAGAGCGGAACTTCATATTTCATTTTTAGAGGTTGGTAAGTTCGGGTTAAAGTTTCCCCTTTTAAATAACGATCAATGCTCTCAGCGGCTATTTTCCCCATGCGCATTGCTTCTAAAACTGTAGCCGGTCCCGTAATTAAGTCGCCTCCGGCAAAAACACCTTCAACGTTAGTCGCCATAGTCTCTGGATCTACTTTAAGAGTTCCCCATTTGGTAAGATTAAAGTTGTATTTTTGTTGAGAACCGTTAACAAAAGAAAGATCTGGTTTCTGACCTATGGCGGGAATGAGAGTATCAGCTTCAATGATGAATTCACTTCCCTTAAGAGGGACAGGGCGTCTTCTTCCTGAATCGTCAAATTCCCCTAATTGCATCCTGGTGCATTTAATGCGTTGGAGATGTCCATTTTCGGCGATGGCTTCGACAGGTAAAGTTAAAAACTCTATTTTAATGCCTTCAGCGAGNGCTTCCTCAACTTCTTCGGGGATAGCCGGCATCTCTGTTCTTGTCCGACGATAGAGTATAGTTACTTCAGCTCCTAATCGCCAGGCAGTCCGGGCTGCATCTAAAGCTGTATTCCCTCCTCCCACGACAACGACCTTCTTCCCGATTTTGGCTTGTCCACTCAGGTTATAACTTTTTAGGAAAGCCAGGGGATCAATTACTCCCGGAAGATCTTCACCAGGAATGCCCATTTTTAAGTTAAGAGGACACCCCGTGGCTATAAAAATGGCTTGGTAATCCTCATTTTTTAAGTCCTCAAGAGAGACATCTTGACCAATGCGGGTATTCAGTTGGAATTTTACGCCAAGTTTCTCGATATTCTTTATTTCTTCTTGGAGAATGTCCTTGGGTAGCCGATACTCCGGAATTCCCCACGCCAGCATTCCTCCGGGAACAGCCTCTGCTTCAAAAACAGTGGGTTGGTAACCCATGAGGGCAAGTTTCCAGGCGGCCATTAACCCTGCCGGTCCTGAACCAATGATGGCTACTTTTATATTTTTAGTCTGGGACTGGGGAAGTGATGGCTGACCATTTGTCCGGGAGCGATAATCAGTTAAAAACCGCTTTAATCCTCTAATAGCCACAGGCTTATCTATTTCCCCCAGGCGACAATGAGTTTCGCAAGGATGGTGGCAGACTCGGGCACAAACACTGGGAAGAGGGTTAGCTTCTTCGTTGATGCGAAGAGCTTCTTTAAATTTCCGGTTAGCAATAAGAGCTACATAAGAACTGACTTCTGTTTCAATCGGACAAGCATTTTGGCAAGGTGATGTTACNAGGTGGATACAGGTTCCCGCCGGACATTTTTTCTGATGGATATGAGCTTCATATTCATCCCGGAAATACCTTAATGTAGTTAACACAGGATTGGGAGCAGTTTTTCCTAATCCACAAAGAGCTGTTTCTTTGACGATTTGAGCCATTTCTTCCAGGAGTTCTAGGTCATTTTCATCGGCTTCACCTCGTTTGACTTTGGCCAGGATGTTAAGCATATGATAAACACCTTCTCGACAAGGCGTGCATTTACCACAGCTTTCGTCTTTAACGAAACTCAAAAAGTAGTGAGCCATGTCAACCATACAGGTATTTTCGTCAGTGACGACCATTCCTCCAGAGCCCATCATCGCCCCGGCTTTGGTCAGGGCTTCGTAATCGACAGGTAGATTGAGAAGTTGTTTGGGGATGCATCCTCCTGAAGGGCCGCCGATCTGGACCGCTTTAAATTTACGATCGTCAGCAATACCCCCGCAGATATCAAAGATAATTTCACCCAAAGATAAACCCATGGGAACTTCGACTAATCCTGTGTTTTTGACCTTGCCTACCACGGAAAACACTTTTGTGCCTTTACTTAATTTCGTCCCAATAGAGGCAAACCACTTTGCTCCCCGATTGATGATTGTGGGAACATTAGCCCATGTTTCAACATTGTTGATACAGGTGGGTTTTCCCCAAAGGCCACTCTGGGCTGGGTAAGGAGGTCGAGGACGGGGTTCAGCTAATCGCCCTTCAATGGAGTGGATAAGAGATGTCTCTTCCCCACAAACAAAAGCCCCGGCTCCCCGGACAACTTTTACCTGAAAATTAAAACCAGTGCCAAGAATATCTTGACCTAGCAGGCCATACTCCATAGCTTGAGTAATAGCTGTGTTAACTCGTTTAAGGGCTAATGGGTATTCGTTCCGGATATAAATGAATCCTTGGTGAATNCCCATGGCCCGAGCCCCAATAACCATCCCTTCGATTACAGAATGGGGATCAGATTCGAGAATACTTCGATCCATATAGGCCCCTGGATCACCCTCGTCACCATTGCAGATCAGATACTTCGGTTCTCCTTCAGCTTTTTTGACCAATTCCCATTTTACTCCAGTGGGAAAGCCGGCTCCACCTCGTCCTCGGAGGCCTGATTGTTTTATTTCTTCGATTATATCTTCAGGGGTCATTTCTGTGAGGGCTTTAACTATAGCTTTATAGCCATCCCGAGCGATATAGTCTTCGATTTTTTCAGCATCAATCAATCCTCGATTGCGGAGAGCGACTAGAACCTGCTTTTTGAAAAAGCCAATATCACTCATTTTCGGAATGGGGATTTTTTCTAAAGGAGGAGTATACATTAATTTGGAAACAGGGCGGCCTTTGAGGAAATGTTCTTCAACGAGGTAAGGCACATCTTCAACGGTTAATCCATGGTAGAAAATATCATCAGGTTTAACGACAATAATAGGGCCAGCTTCACAAAAGCCATTGCAGCCGGTAGTCACGATGAGGATTTCATTAGCTAAACCGAGACGATTGATTTTTTCTTGCAAGGCTTGCTTAATTTCAAACGATTTATTTGAGACGCAAGCTGTCCCTCCACAAACCATCAAATGTAAACGATACTTGTTTTCATTCATTTTCCCTCCCCAAGTTAAGTTTAGATTGATACATATCCCTCCTCATGAAGGATGGACTATTATGACTTGAGGAGATGAATGAAAATTATAATGACAAATAAATAAATTATTTGTGGTAATAATATAAAGTAATATAATTAATATGTCAAGTAATTTTATTATATTTTAGCCTTTTTCTAATTAGAGCGATTCCAGGCTCGAAAATTAAGCCAATGATTTTAATTTTATATTTCTAGTAGAGTAAAAAATCTGCCTTTTAGGGGCAAGATAGCAGAAATTGGTTTTAACAAACTTTTGAATTGAGATAACTTTTTGGGAAAATTTATTTGCTCCAAAAAATTATTTGTGGTATTAATTTTATCTTTATTTTAGTATTATTAAACTGATAAATAAAAATAAAATGGCCTTTACTCTTCAGGATTTGGGACAGAATATCAGGAGAATACGTCTCACTAAAAACAGCACCCTCCGCCCGGGACGCCCGATGATGCAGAAAGAACTTGCTGATCTGGCTGGTATCCCGGCTTCATCTCTTTGTAATATTGAAAATGGAAAATATCGTAATCCTACCTGGGAGATATTATCTAAAATTGCTCGGGCTTTGGATTGTGATCTTTCTGATTTTTTTGTTACTCCACAAAAAGAAGTGCATGCGGCAGAAATTGCCTTGCGTGAAATGATAGACCTCTTAGTCCGCGAAAGATTAGATAGCTTTTTGAAAGAAAAGAATAAAATAATGTAACAAATTTATTTAAAATAAGTTATTCACCAAAAACTTTTTTACTCGCAAATTTCCTTTCCCCTAAACCGAAGAGTAAAAATTGTTCTTTTGGCCCGGTGGATTGTTATGTTTGCCTCAAGTTCTTCTGCTAATTTGCTTACGATCCGAAAGCCAGGAGTTTTAGCTCGAAGAGGGTCAATGTCTTTGGGTAAACCACACCCATTATCACTTATTTTTAAAGTATGATAACCTTCAGAATCTTGGCTATATGAAATTTCAACTGTTCCTCGTTTGTTTCCGGGGAAAGCATGTTTGAAGGCATTGCTCACCAGCTCGCTGACAATTAATCCGCAGAGAACAGCTTGTTTGAGACAAAGGTTGGCACTTAAGAGAGACAATTTTATCTGGATTTTTTGAGGCTTGATATCGTAAGCTTCACTTAATCGAGAAATCAGGCTTTTGAGATAAGAAGCAAAATTTATTTGAGATGAAGTTGAAATTTTTAATAAATCTTTATTAGTTTTGAGTTGATTAAGTATCTTTTCCTGAATTCTATAGGCCTCAGATGAATGAACTCCCGGTTTTAGATAGTCTGACTGGAGTTCGATCAATCGTGATATAAGCTGGAGGTTATTTATAATTTCATGCTTTAAATGGTGAATTGATTTCTTCTTTTCCTCGACGAGTGATTCAAGTTGGCTTTCAAAGCGTTTTTGGGTGGTTATATCCCGAAGCAGACAGAGTAAGCTTTCCTGGGGACCGAATTGGACGGAAGAGAAGTGGACTTCCAGTGGAATTCTTGTAAAATCCTTTTTCACTCCGATAATTTCCACCCACCTGTCTTTCAAGTCGCTCAGGTTGGAGGAGAGAGATTGCTCAACCAATGCTTTAACTTGGGGATCAGTGCCTTCGGAGATGAAAAAGTTAATTGGTTTTCCGAGGACTTCATTTTCCCGATAACCCAATATTATTTCCGCTCCTTTATTCCAGAAAAAAATCTCTTTATTCCAGTTGGCCAGGATGATAGCTTCTTCGAGATTTTTAGCCAGAGACTGCCAGGATCGGAAGGACTCCTGGAGAGCGTCGGAGATTTTTTTATTATAAAGAGCAATTTTGATGACTGCTTTAAGTTCAGCGTCTTGAAAGGGTTTGATGATATACCCAGAAGGTTCGGCCTCCTGGGCCCGCTGGATAAAGGTGTCATCTCCATAGGCGGTTAAGAAAATAACCGGAATATTAAGTTCCTTTTTTATGCGCCGGGCAGCCTCAATGCCATCTATGGGGCCGGGCATAACAATGTCCATTAAAATTAAATCCGGGTGAAGAAGACGGGCCTTGGTTATGGCTTCTTCTCCGGAAGAAGCCCGCCCGACTACCTCATAACCGTAATGAGTAAGTTTGGCTTCCAAATGAGTGGTAATGGCTGCTTCATCGTCCACCACCAAGATTTTTTTCATTTTCTTACTCCTTCTAGATAGTGGAGAATTGGATGAGGATTGAAGTTCCTTTATCCTGAGTGAGGTAAAATTTACCTTTTAATTGATCCTCAACCAGATTTTTCATCAGCCTGATGCCCAGAGTCCGGGATGATTGAATGTCTAAATTAGGGGGGAGACCCACTCCATTGTCTTTAATTTTAAGGAAGACATTATTAGGGGGAACTTTTTTCAGCGTAATTTCCAGAGTGCCTTCTTGTCCCTCCCGAAAAGCATGTTTAAAAACGTTAGAAATAGCTTCATTGATGATTATGGCCAGAGGAAGGGCCTGATTAATAGTCAAATAGATTTTTTGATAGTCCAGAATTGGAGTAATGAGTCGGACTTTGTCGGCATAAACTTGATAGAGAAACTTGACCAGGTCGCGAACATATTCACCCATTTCGATATGGGTGAATTGACGGCTCTGGTAGAGGTGTTCATGGATGAGAGCCAGGGTATGAATTTCAGCCCGAGCATCCTGGCACATCTGGCGCACTTCTTCAGAGTTAATTTGCAGTGATTTTAGATCAAGCAGTCCGGAGATAACCTGAAGATTGTTTTTCACCCGATGGTGGACTTCCCGCAGAAGTACTTCTTTCTCCCGCAGAGAGGCCTTTAACTCATCTTCGATGATTTTCCTTTCAGTGATATCTCTTGTGATGGCGATAAAATGCTTGGGTCGATTTCGGGCATCTTTAATGACTGTCGAGTTGATTTCCCCGGTGAAGCGAGTGCCGTCCTTCTTGATCAGGGTATATTCAACATTTTTTAGAACTCCCTGACGAAGGGTTTTAAGAAAGTTGGACATGGCTTTGCCTCTTTCTTCTGGAGCCACCAGTTCAAAAAATTTCCGGCCAATTAGTTCTCTGGGGGCACAGAAACCGTGGAGTTTCAGAGTCTGTTCTGACACATCAGAAATCACGGCATTAAGATCGGTGATCGTGATTGCATCTGGTGAGGTTTGGACTAATTTCTTATATTTTTCTTCACTTTCGATTCGAGCTTCATCTGATTTCCGGTGATGCTCAATCCAATTTTCCAGTTCTTTAATTCTCTGACGTAAGCGTTTTATTTCCTCAAGGTAAGGATGGGGTGAGGGAGAATTGAGCTGGGAACCTATATCTCTTTTCAGTTCAAAAATCCTTTTTCTAAAATTTCAACTCACCTACTTTATATAACTTATCGCTTTCCCCGACTTTTTAATATAATTATGTAAAGCGGAAAGTCAAGCTGGTAGAAGGCTAATCAAATGAGAGAAGAAAGTAAGTTGAGCGAGGCTGTCTTTTTTTAAATAGAAAGTCTTTTTATATTGACCTTAATTTTCGAGGGTGATATATATCCGATTTAAAGATGAAAGAACATTCACCGGGAAATTCGAACGAGAGGTTTTTGTGGGTCCGATGAATGAGAAAAAGTCTTTCATCCAACTTTATAAAGATCCTCCGGCTTTTCTGGCCCTGTTGAAATTATTTGTTTTCGTCTATCTGTTCTTATTCAGCTTGGAACTCATGGGGACTTCTTTGAAGATGTTTGGCCGGGGCCTGGCTGAATCTCTGATTCAAACCACTTCCAATCCTCTGGTAGGGTTGTTTATCGGCATTCTGGCCACATCAATTATTCAATCATCTTCTTCCACCACCTCCATTGTAGTGGGGATGGTCAGTGGAGGGGCTTTAACTGTCTCTAATGCTATTCCGATTATAATGGGGGCTAATATCGGTACTTCGGTGACCAATCTTTTGGTATCTTTAGCTCATATTAATCGCCGGGTGGAGTTTCAGCGGGCTTTTTCTGCAGCGATTGTTCACGATTTTTTCAATGTGCTCTCCGTCCTGGTTTTCTTTCCTCTGCAGTACTACACAAATTTTCTGGGCTGGAGTGCCACCCTGTTAGGCGAGCAGTTTCAAAATATCGGGGGATTAAAATTATTAAGTCCGGTAAAAGCACTCACTCATCCCCTGGTTGATGTTTTNAAGTCAATCATTGGACCCCACCCCTGGATTCTTTTTCCCTTATCCTTGATTATCCTAATTCTGTCTTTAACCCAGATGGTGGGAGCCTTGAAGAGCCTGGTGATTAAAAAGGCCGCTGCCTGGTTTGACCGTTATCTTTTTAAGACCCCTTGGCGAGCTTTATTTGTCGGCTTGATATTGACAGCTCTTGTCCAGAGCAGTTCAATTACCACTTCCCTGGTTGTTCCCATGGCCGGAGCAGGATTGTTGACCATTACTCAGATATTCCCTTATACTCTGGGAGCTAATATTGGGACAACGGTTACCGCTATCCTGGCAGCTTTAGCGACCCAGAATCTAGCGGCTGTTGTGGTCGCTTTCTCCCATCTCCTTTTTAATATTTCCGGAATGGTTTTCTGGTGGCCTTTGAAAAAAGTCCCTATCAGCTTGGCTCAGAAATTTTCAGAGATGTCCATGCGTTATCGGTATTTCCCCGTTATTTATGTGATTATTGTTTTCTTTATTATTCCCGGTTTAATTATAACTTTGCTAAGATAAAAGTAAGAGGAGGAGAAAATGTTCCGCAAATGGCTGGCGATTTTCAAGAAAGATACTTTGATGGATAAGGCCTACCAGCGTTCTTACAAGATGTTGGATTTTACTCACACTATGTATTTGGAAGCCAAGGAATCNTTGAGAAATAAGGAAGACACAGAAATTAAAGTTAATATATATGATCGAGATGCTGAGATTAACCGGTATGAGCGGGAAGTAAGGCGTAATGTTTTTAATTATCTGGCTGTCTCCGGGGGGGAAAGGCTAGCTTCAGGATTGATTTTAGTCAGCATCATCATCGATATTGAGCGGATTGGTGATTACACCAAGAACATTGTTGAACTGGCCATGAATCATCCCGGCAAACTGCATGGGGGGTATTTTGAGGACCAATTAGTGAGAGTAGAAGCAGCTGTGNATGATAGTTTTGTTCAGACGAGAGAGTGTTTCCAGAGCGGTGATTCGGAGACCGCCCGGGAATTTTTAAGACATTATGTCTGGGTAAATCGAGTCTGTGATGAGAGTTTATTTGGTCTTGTCCGCCAGAAAGATAAATCAATTAAATCCGGTGATGCCGTGGCTCTGGCCCTCTATTTCCGCTGGTTGAAAAGAATTAATTCCCACTTGCGAAACATTGCCACCAGTGTGGTCAATCCCTTTGACCGCATTGGTTTTATGCCGGAAGAAAAGTAAAAGAGAGAACTGGCCGCCCAAAGAGAAATGGAAAAGTATCCCCTGGGATGTGTGGTTATCTCGGTGGTGATGTTTTTCGTGGCCCTGGCCACTGATATTTTCTGGTTAGCCCGCCTTTTGGGCCGGGGCTGGCCGATAACTTTACCTGTAGATCCCCGCTTCCATGATGCTTTTGCCCTGCCTGACCTGGTCTTGTCGATTTTTCTCTATGCCGGGGGATGGGGAATTTTGCGGTTAAAGCCGGCTGGCTTGGTCTGGGGACTGGTTGCTTTGGGGATGTGGCTGTTTGACTCGCTTTTGGTCTTGGCCATTACCGGAGTGGCTCGATTATCAATTGTTGGACCGAGTCTGGTTTTTGCGGCCTGGGCGATAGTTTATCTCTGGAGAAATCAGTCTTATTTTTCCTCTTAGAAATTAGGGGAACTTTTTTGTCTGGCGGGCCGATGTTTCTTTGATTTTTTCTTTTTCCCGGGAAATATAGTTCTCTCGGGATATTTAAACTCTTCGATGAAGGGCTGTTTTAATTAACTAGAAACAAAGAACAGAGGTAGAGGCTTGATTGGTTTGGTTTGACCTCTAATTTCTTATATTTTACAATTTGTGGCGGGGGGTGGAAGATGAAAAAAGTAATCATTACTTCTATTTTGGCTNTTTTGATTGGCCTTTTGGTTTTGACTGCCTGTTCAGGGAAAAATGAATTTGAGTGGCGTGGGGAGATAACCAATGAGGGAGGGGTGACGGTTGTCCGGAATCCGGCGGAACCCATTTATCCGGAAGGATATTTGCAATTGATCGAGGAAGTTTCTATCGGCCAGCCTTCTGGACCGGAAGAATATTTCCTGGCAGAGATAAGAAGCGTGGTGGTTGATGATGAAGAGCAAATATATATCCTTGATTGGAAAGAATATGTAATTAAAGTATATGATACTCAAGGAAAGTATGTGCGGACTATCGGCCGACCCGGTCAGGGCCCGGGCGAACTGAATTCCCCCCGGATGATTTCTCTTTTTGGAGATCAGTTAATGGTACACGAGGCTTCTGGTAGGCTGTCGTTCTTCCGCTTATCAGGGGAATATATTCGTTCTCTTTCCACCGGGGATCACTGGGTTCTTCAGGCGGAGTGTGACTCTCAGGGGAATATTCTGGCGGTGGCTCCTCGGCTTGATCCCAAAAATCCGGCTTATGAATATTTAAAGTTTGATCCTGAATTTAAATTATTGTTCAAATTAACTGAATCCCCGGCACCCAACGCCGCTAAAGGTTTTAATCCCTTTATGGCCATTTCCAACGCTGTGATAGGTCTTGATGACCAGATAGTTTATGGTTATCCGATCGATTACACTCTCCAGATTTACAGCCCGGAAGGGAAATTATTAAAGAAAATTACCAGAGAGTACACCCCTGTTGGTGTAACCGAAGAAGAAAAGAAGAGGTGGGAGAAAGAAAGTAGACTGGGCGTTAAACTAGCCCTGGGAAAGTATCATTCTGCTTTTCGCCGCTTTCGCCAGGATGATGAGGGTAGGCTTTATGTTCAAACCTGGGAAAAGAATGCAGAGGGACACTTTTATTATGATATATTTGATCCAGACGGACGCTATCTGACCAGGTTATCCCCTAAAGGAGGGNTGATGGCCGTCAAAAAAGGTAAAATGTATTGCCGCGAGGAAGATGAAGAGGGGTACCAGAGTTTGAAAGTTTACCGTCTGGTCTGGGGAGGAAAATGAATTGGATGGGAAAAGAGGCGAATAGCAGATTAGAAATCTACTCCTGACTTTCGACTTTCGCTCTCAACTTTTTTAGTATTTAAGAGCCTTAAATTTAACTTGGCCCACATATAGAAGTGGGGAGATTTCCAAGTGTATTTGAGTCTTGCCATTTTGATTGATAGATCTTTTCGATTTTAAGCTATCTCCTCTTAGTCTGTTCACCTTTCCTTGGGTGTGCTTTCGTTTCAGNTTCAATTTGCCTCGGTGGGTGNGTCTACCATTTAAGCCTGATCTCCAACGGATCCTCCAGCCTGGTAAATCCCACTAGCATCTTTTTTAAACTTCCTTTTAATTTATTAAGGCCATCATTAGTAACTTCTCTTTTTGAATAGTTTTTATTTCTTAAGAAAAGAGTTGACGAAGGCTCCTGCCTTAAATAAAAATTGTGAACGAAACTGTCCATGAGTTAAATAGTCCTGGTATTATTTAATGAGCTTTTTTAAAGTGGTTTTAATAAGTAGCAGCCAAGTTTTAATCCACTAGAAGATTGGAGTTGACTTGCCGGGAGGGATATTAATTAGTTTTAATAGGTCAGCCAGAAGGAAATAGGCCGAGCTGACAGGGCTTAATTTATGGAAGAAAAAATTTGTCTGGTCACTGGAGCCAGCTCAGGAATTGGGCAGGGAACCGTTCTCCAGTTGGTCAAGCGGCGCGCCCGGGTGATTATGGCCAGTCGACCGGGCGAAAAAGCGGCCCACGCCCTGGTGGAGGCCCAAAGAATAGCTGGTCAGGCGGGGACTGAAGTGGAGTGGTTGCCNGTGGATCTTTCTTCTCCCCCCTCGATTGAAAGATTTGTCAGTGAAGTTGAGAAACGTTGGAATCGATTGAATGCCCTTTTTAACTGCGCCGGTGTCCAATATATGAAGAGAGTAGAGACGGCAGCTGGTCTGGAAGCCATGTTTGCGGTTAATTATTTGGGGCATTTTTTTCTGACCAATCTTCTTTATTCCCGGCTTAGAGCCGGCCGGCCTGCGGTCGTCATCACTGTCTCCGGACGGGGCCATAAAAGGACACTGGGGGAAGGGTGGGTGGCCGGTCGGATCGATTTTAATGATTTACAGAGCCGGAGAAGGTTCAATTTCATCCGGGCGGGCAAACAATCGGTTCTGGCCCGGATTCTTTTTACCTATGAACTCGCCCGCCGCTGGTCGGGTCAAGAGATTTATGTGGCTACCCTCTGCCCAGGCCTGACTCGGACCGGCTTGGTTCGTCATCTTCCCTGGTATGCCCGCCTCTATTTTCATTTNCGGTGTCTGGTGGAAGGTGCGCAGAGCCCGGTGGAAGCCGGCCGTCATCTNGTTTATCTGGCTGAGCGACCGGATTTACAGTCTATTCACGGCCGCTACTATGAGGCCCGCCGCGGTCGGTTGGTGGAGGCCCGTTCATCGCCTGCTTCTTATGACTTAGAAACAGCCCGGCGTCTCTGGGCCGTCAGTGAAGAGCTGGTCGGGCGGAAGTTTGAGTATTGATGGCTATACATTTTTGTGGTGACCTCTAAAGGCATTTTTTATCTAAAATCAGTAGAAAATCAGGGAACATGTGGGTGAGCTGAATGTGGGGTTCGTTGTCCTTCAGAATTAATTTNTCGGGTAATCGATTGAGAGGGAGATTTAGACTGAAGTTAATATAAAGTTGATTAAAAATCGATCCCCCGAGGTTGCAAAGAGCCGGGGATAGGTTATAATATTTCCTCGTAGAGCATTTTAGCGGTGGAATCATTTTCCCTGGAGATGCTCACCAAAGGGTGCGCCCGTAGCTCAGTGGATAGAGCGGTGGACTTCGAATCCAAAGGTCGGGGGTTCAAATCCCTCCGGGCGTGCCACCCTTCCTTCCCTTAAAAACATTAATTATCAACAAGTTACCGAGAATTAAACACAAAGTTTATTTCCGTAATTTTCATAAAATTTCCTTTATTTTTGCAAAAAAAGTCATCATAAAGTCGATACACTAATTACAAAAATATTATTTTCCGCTGAGTCTGATTTTGTGAATCGAAAAAACCATGGCCTTCTGGACCTGCCCGGGAGATGAGGTTGGCTAAAATTCTTAATTTATTTACTTCTTGGTAGTTACATAAGACAAAAAGCAGAATCTTTAAAAAATGTGAGGAGCTTTTTGAAATTTTGTCTTGACAAAGGAAAATTTGATGGTATAGTTGTGTTACAAAAATTAAAAACGTAACACTAATATGGAAGGAGAGATTAGATAAATGGCCTTTAAATCAAAGCCCATTGTTTTATTAATGATAATTTTATTGGTCAGTTTAACTCAAGTCACCTTACCCGAGGAACAAAAAGATAAAAAGAAGGAAAAACCGATTTACATCGGAAAAGAGGAAATAGTAGTAACGGCCACCAAAACCCCACATTCCTTAAAAGACGTCCCTATTGCTACCAGCATAATCACCCGGGAGGAAATCGAAAAAACTAATGCTCAGACAGCAGGTGACATATTGAAGTGTCTTCCGGGCATCCACCTCAATTCTAATGGGTTCTCAAGATCTACCGTAAAAATCCATGGTTTGCCTTCAAAGTATACTTTAGTTCTGGTAGATGGGCAGAGACTAAAGGGGAGGCATGCGGAAAGTATTGACTTAGATCATATTCCTATCGATATGATAGATAAAATTGAAGTAATAAAAGGCCCCACTTCTGTACTCTATGGCAGTGATGCTGTAGCAGGGGTAATTAACATTGTTACTAAATCTGCGCCGGTTAAGTCTACCTTTGATGGTTTTACTTCCTATGGAACAGGCGATACTTTACGGGCGATGTTAAGTTATGGGTCACAAGTCGGTAAATTCCGGTATTTACTTTGTGGGAGCAAAAACAAGTCAGATAATATGGGTTCAGGTTATGAATATGATGGATACAATGCTCAAGGAAAATTTGAGTATGACTTCAACGAAAGCAACAGACTGGTCTTAGGCATAGGATACTTTGATGAAGAAGGCGATTATCTAGATGATGAGAGATTTAATTTGAATTTAACCTGGAGAGTGGGAATAGATAAAGTCTCTTATTTAATAGTAAAAGGTTACCGATACCAGTCTGATCGGCTTGATGCTCGGCCTGGACGTGATCCTCGAACATGGGATGAAGATACAACTAGAGGGGAAGTGCAGTATGTTAGAATGTTTGGAGAAAATAATTTAGTCACTTTAGGGGTGGAAAGCCGTTATGACGAAATTAGTTATACCCTCATTGAAGGTAAAAAATCCCAAACAATTAACAGTTTCTTCGCCCAAGATGAAATCACCTTATTCACGCCTTTGAGATTAATTTTAGCTTTCCGGGTGGATAATCATGACCGCTGGGGAACAGAATTCATCCCCAAGGCAGGGGTGTTTTTTAAAATCAATGAGAAAACAGACCTCAGGGCTTCTGTTGGTCGTGGATTTCTTGCTCCCACCCTCTCTCAACTGTATGAAGAGCAGTACTATCATCCATGGGGTGGAGGGTTCTGGTTGGGAGGAAATCCTGATTTAAAGCCAGAAAGCTCTTTAGGGTATAACTTTGATTTAGAACATAGATTTACAAATAATTTCTTGGCCCGGGTTTCCCTCTTTAGAAATAACCTCAAGGATATGATTACTTCTGAAAAGACAGATGAGACTATAGATGGGAAACCCGTCCATCGCTCAATAAATATCAACAAGGCTTACAGTCAAGGTATGGAGTTAGAATTGAACACACAATTAGGAAAGTCAATGACAGGAGTAATTAGTTATACCTATCTGGAAACTCAGAATGTCTCTACAGGGAAAGAATTTCCTTACAGCCCTCGCCATACTGTTAATTTTATTCTTAATTATTTTAACCGAGAGCTTGGTTTTAATCTGAATTTGGTAGGGAAGTATATAGGGAAAAGATACACCAACACATCTAATACCCAAAGTTTAGATGAATGCTATTTGGCAGATATCAAGATCACCAAGGAAATATTCAAAGATATAAGCTTTTTTGTCGCTGTAGATAATATCTTTAATGAAAAAATAGAGAAAGAAAGCAGATATTTCAGACAAGGAAGAACTTATACTGCCGGCATGAGGATGCACTTTTAAATAAAAAGGAGGAAAAATGAAAAAGAAAATTTTCGTGGTAAGTCTTGTCATTACAGGGATTTTTCTTATCTATCATATTACCTCAGCTCATTCTTTGTGGATAAGTGTGGAAAATTACAAGTTAGAACAAGGAGAAGAGACTATATATTTCATTGGATTTGGTCACAGATATCTTTCGTTAGAAGAGAGAGTGGTCAACCTGAAAGAAGATTACCAATTAAGGTTCAAGGATGTGATGCTTATAGACCCAGATGGTAAGAAAGCATCACTTATTCCTTCTGAGGGTAAGGGGAAAATATCTGTTGAGAAGGAAGGCGTCTATATTCTGACGGTGAAGTACGAGAGGAAGGCAAATGAGCCATATGGTCCTTCGGGAAAATATGCCAAGGCCTTTATTCAAGTAGGAAATAAAGATAAAGGCTTCTCTCATGTTTGTGGACATAGAATAGAACTTATCCCCCTGGAAAATCCGGCTAAAATCAAACCAGGTGATTTTCTCCCGGTCAAGGTTCTTTTTGAAGGCAGACCTCTCTCTACTTTTGTTTATGCCACCTATGCTGATTTTAAACCGGAAGAGGATGCTTTCCCCAGCATGGCTAAAAGCAATCAGGAGGGTATAGCCGAAATAAAGATCACTCAGAAAGGTGAATGGATGATCTTTGTCAGTCATAAAGTAGATTATGCGGCCGTTGTGACTTTTGAGGTTAAATAAAACAAGATGAAAAAACTGCTTTGCTTGGAAANAATAGTTTTCTTATTTCTGTTTTTGGGAATAAGAGCCGGTCACTTGTGGGCCCATGGGGTAGAATACCAGATTGACCCCCAAGGTTTGACAATTACTGTTTGGTACGAAGGCTTGAAATCAACACCGATGAGCAATGCTTTTGTGAAAGTATTCGCCCCTGGGGAGAATGTCGAATTCCAAAAAGGAAGAACTGATCGTAATGGCAGATTTTCTTTTTTTCCTGATCGGCCTGGCAAATGGACAATTACGATCAATGATGAACACGGCCATGGTGTTGTTGCAGAAGTAGTGGTTGATGAAGAGCTAAAACCATTATCCAAAACTCAGTCCCTTCTCCCGACACACTTGAAGCTTCTTATTGGAGTAAGCGTAATCTTCGGAATCTTTGGCCTTGTCTCGCTCTTGGTAAGTTGGAAGAAGAATAAATTTAGGCAATAAGACTGTAAAAGATATTAAATAATATATTCTGCTGAGAAACAAAAAATGCACATCCCTGATGGTTTTCTTAATACAGAGACCATAATAATTACGAATGCGATTTCATTTGGTTTTCTGATATATGCTGTTAAGAAAGTAAACCGGAATCTTCATCCTGCCAGAATTCCACTGATGGGCGTGACGGCTGCTTTTATCTTTACCAGTCAACTGTTGAGTTTCCCTCTTATTGGAGGAACTTCTTTCCATCTATTAGGAGGAGTGCTTATAAGCGTGCTGTTAGGTCCTTTCTCAGGACTGATTATTATGTCGACCAGTTTAATCCTTCAAGCTATATTGCTCCAACACGGAGGGATATTGACTCTGGGTGCAAATATTTTAAATATGGGGATAGGGGGCTGTTTGTTGGGGTATTTAATTTATAAATTATTCAAAAGCACTCTTTTTGGAGCAGCTATAGCTGCCTGGATAACCATAGTGCTTGCTGCTGGGTTGTGTGCAGTTGAACTGGGCATATCGGGAAGAGTGCCTTTAAAAACGGCACTGTTCAGCATGAGTGGCGCNCACATCTTGGCCGGAATAGCCGAGAGTCTCATAACCTTTGCCGTCTTGAGCGCAATAAGTAAAATTAGACCGGATTTGTTGGCATTAGAAAAAACATGAAACATTTTTATTTGGATAAATATAGTTACCTTGATAGTCCTGTCCACAGAATTCGACCGGTTATAAAAATTGTAGCCTCTTTTGCTTTTTTAATTTATGTAATTATCTCTCCGGAAAAATGGTGGAACTACTCAATAGGCTTTTTAGGGCTCTTGTTTCTGATTTTTATCTCCAAAATACCTTTTTCCTTCGTGGTGAAAAGAACCATGGTAATCTTGCCTTTTTTAATTTTAGTGATAATATTTATTCCATTTTTTAATGAGAATGGAATCAAAATTGCGGGCCTGACTTTTATAAAATCATTCCTTAGTATAATAACGCTTATTCTTCTTACTTCAACCACAAAATTTTCTGAGCTTCTGAGAGNTCTATCTAGTCTCGGAGTGCCGAGAATTATCATCCTGATTCTATCATTTATGTATAGATATTTTTTTGTTTTAGTAGATGAGCTGGAAAAAATGCTAAGAGCCGTGAAATTAAGGTCATTTAAAAACAATAGATTTAAAACATTCTCAATCCTGGCTAATATCGTTGGGGTGCTTTTCATCAGAAGTTATGAAAGATCAGAAAGAGTTTACAACGCCATGAGTATGCGTGGTTTTGATGGAGAAATAAAAAAATTATGAAGGCAATTGAAGTCGAAGATTTGCATCATACCTATCTTGATGGAACGATAAGCCTTAAAGGAGTTAGCTTTTCGGTAAAAGTAAATGAAACATTTTCNGTAATTGGACCTAACGGTGCGGGAAAAACAACTTTGCTTCTGGCATTGTGTGGATTAATCCCATTTAAGGGAAGCATCAAAATCTTCGATCAAGTATTGAATAATCGGAGCATAAAAGAAATAAGGAAAAATTTAGGCTTTGTTTCTCAAGATCCCGATGACCAACTGTTTATGCCTAATGTATATGATGATGTTGCCTTTGGACCTAAAAATCTTGGTTTTCCTGAGGAAGAAATCTCTGAAATCGTCAAAGAAGCACTTCAGGTTGTGGGGCTTGCAGGCTTTGAAACCAGATCTCCTCATCATCTAAGTTTTGGGGAGAAGAAAAGAGTTTCTTTAGCCACAGTCCTGTCAATGAAACCAAAAATTCTTCTTCTTGATGAACCGACAAGCAACCTTGATCCTCGTTCAAGACGTGAATTTATTGAATTACTCCAACGAGTTAAATGCACTAAAATTATTGTAGGACACGATCTTGATATGATAGTTAAGACCTCTCAAAGAGTTCTTTTACTCAATGAAGGNAAAAAAATTGCAGAAGGAGAAACCCTGGATATTCTAAAAAACAAGGAATTATTAGAAGCAAACGGATTAGAATTGCCTGGTTCCTTTTAAAAAAAATAGAAATTTTGTCTCTCTATCTCTACTAAAAATTTCCCTTANTAGCTCTGGAGAAGCTTAAAATCCTCGATCCAATTTCAGTTGAATCATCTTCTTTTGCTGTAGAGAATGGAATTCCTTTTCTAGCTTGACATCCATCCGATTCACGTTTTATTATCACTACCGATTATTATAAGGATAATTATTTTGATGAGTCATAATATATTATCTATTTTTGATGCATTAGAACAATCGTTTGTCCAGAAATATAAACTCTTGTCTTCATTTTATCATCAATATTTTCTTTTTACTCCTGGCCAGAGATGGCCTTTTGGGCCGGGAAGGTTAAATTTGAGATGTAAATATTTTATTTCTTTCCTGGAGTATAGTTTTAATTTAGACAGTCCTTGGTTAGATAATGATTCAGGAAGTTTAGCAAATAAATTGGGTGATCATGACTAAACCTCGCTCTCGACCGTTGCTTCAAATGAAACACATTGGCAAATCATTTTCCGGTGTTACTGTTCTCCGGGATGTTTGGTTTGAACTNTATCCCGGCGAAGTTCATGTCCTGGCCGGAGAAAATGGTGCCGGGAAGACTACCCTGATAAAGATCCTGGCTGGTGTCCATACTGATTATGAGGGAGAAATCTGGCTCAATGGGGCCAAGATGTTTTTTAAATCACCCCATGAAGCCTTAATCGCCGGTGTCTCAGCTATTCATCAGGAAATGTCGCTGGTTAATTCCATGACCGTAGCCGACAATATTTTTCTAGGGCGGGAAATTACCCGGCGTTGGGGATGGATGGATTATCNTTCCCAAGAGAAAAAAGCCCGGGAGTTGCTGGCCCAATTAGGGATTGAGGTTGATTTGAAGCAAATGCTTAGTCAATATCCAGTGGCCGTTCGCCAGATGATTGAAGTGGCCAAGGCTCTGATTTATGAGGCCCGGATAATTATTATGGATGAGCCGACCAGCGCCCTAAATGATCTCGAAGTAACCCGCTTATTTAAGATAATTAATGATTTGAAAAGAAAGGGCTGGGGGATTATCTACATCTCTCATCGAATGGAGGAGATTTATGAAATTGGGGACCGAATTACCATTCTGCGGGATGGCTGTTATGTCGGGACTTATTCTCTGGATGAGCTGCCTCCTCAGAATTTAATCCGCCTTATGGTGGGTCGGGATATCACCCAGCAATTTCCTCCTCGGGAGGAGTATCGAAGAGAAAAAAGATTAATTGTTAAAAATTTTTATCTGGCTGATCCCACCCAAACCAAGAAATGGCTGGTAGAAGACGTTTCTTTTGACCTTCAAGCTGGAGAGATTCTGGGTATAGCCGGTCTGCAGGGTTCAGGTAAAAGTGAACTTCTCCATGGTCTCTTTGGCAGCTATGGGAAATTAACTCGTGGAGAAGTTTGGTTGGACGGCTTTCGATTGGCTATTCGTTCCCCCAGAGATTCGATAAAACAGGGGTTGGCTCTTTTAACCAATGACCGTCAGGGTACAGGTCTCATACCTCCCCTAAATATTGTTCATAATGTCTCTCTGGCTTCTCTGGGAAGATTTTCCCCAAAAGGGTGGATGCATACCGGCGAAGAGAGAGCGGCTGTCCGGGATATGGTGAAAGCTTTAAACATAAAAATTCATTCCCTGGAACAGGAAGTCCAAACTCTCTCCGGTGGAAATCAGCAAAAGGTTGTTTTAGCCAAGTGGATAATGACTTCTCCCCGGGTCTTACTCCTGGATGAACCCACGGCAGGCATTGATGTGGGAGCTAAATATGAAATTTACAACTTGATGAACCAGTGGACACTCGAGGGTAAGTCCATTCTGCTTATTACCTCAGAATTACCCGAGCTTTTAGCTATGGCTGATCGAATTATGGTCATGCATCGCGGCCGAGTTATGAGCGAATTTACCCGGGAAGAGGCTACCCAAGAAAGTATCCTCCAGGCGGCCATGGGAAGGAGGTAGTTAGGTGGCTGAAGGCAAAGAGACAAAGGCTCGGCTTTCTCGTTGGCGACTAGTGTTTCAATCACCCACTACCCGAGCTCTGGCTGCTCTGGCTTTTGTTATTCTGCTGGGGATCATTTTTAATGCGGATCAGGCTTTCTTTAAATGGGATACTCATCGTGATATGCTCCGCCAGATTTCAGTTTTTGGAATTCTTGCCTGTGGTATGACCTTGGTGATCATCACTGCTGGCATAGATCTTTCAGTGGGCAGCGTTNTAGGCCTAACAGCTGTTCTTTTTTCTCTGTTTTCTTTACAACTCCATTGGCCTCCATATCTGGCAGTGGCGGCCACTTTACTGGCTGGCCTTCTCTGCGGGGTAGCTTCAGGCGGTCTGGTGGCCTATTTCAGAATCCAGCCTTTTATTGCCACCCTGGCCATGATGGTTTTTGCGCGGGGAATGGCCAAATGGGTTTCCGGGGGACAGAAAATCTCAACCGCCATCCTTCAACCTGATGGAACTTATGTCTATCAAGAAGTTCCGGCTTTTTTTAACTTTTTGAATTCTAAAATTTTAGCTGGAAATATTGCGGTGGTCACTCTCATCTTTTTTTTCTGTATTGGCCTGAGCTGGCTTGTTCTGGCGAAACTCCGCTGGGGACGTTACATTTACGCTATTGGGGGGAATGAGGAAGCGGCCCGTCTCTCTGGCATTCCAGTCATTGCGACCAAACTTCTTACTTATGGATTGAGTGGCTTTTTCTGTGCTGTGGCCGGTATCTGTCAGGCGGCCCAGGAGCTCCAGGGTGACCCGGAGGCCGGCCTGACTTATGAGTTAACAGCCATCGCCATCGTGGTTATTGGCGGCACCAACTTGATGGGCGGTCGAGGCGGGATTGGCTTGACTTTTATCGGCGCGATAACCATTGGCTATCTGGAAAAGGTATTAAGCATTAATGCGGTGGGGGAGGCTAGTCGATTGATGTTGACCGGAATTATAATCATCGGCGCTGTGTTATTCCAGAAATTCCGACAATGAGAGGAGGTGAGATGAAAAAATTAGTTTATCTGGCGATGTTATTGATGGGTCTTTTAGTGCTTTTTTCCGGTTGCCAGAAGGAAGAGACAACCGGGGAGGCTCAGCCGGGGAAAGAGAAAATCAAGCCCCGCTGGACGATTGGGATGAGTCAGTGCAATCTTGGAGAGCCTTGGCGAGTTCAGATGAATCTGGACATTAAGAACGAGGCAGCCAAGCATCCCGAGATCAGGGTTGTTTTTAAGGATGCCCAGAACGATTCTCTGCGGCAGCGCGCCCAGATCGAGGAGTTTATTAACATGGGCGTGGATTTACTCATTGTTTCTCCTAAAGAAGCTGCTCCATTAACTCCTCCGGTAGCGGCTGCTTATGACCGGGGAATTCCAGTTATCGTCCTGGATCGTCGGGTCCTGGGTGATAAATACACCTGTTTTATCGGGGCAGATAATAAGAGAATTGGGCGAGCTGTCGGTGAATGGGTGGTCAAGCGTCTGGGGGGAAAGGGTAAAGTAGTCGAGTTGAAGGGTTTAATGACTTCTACCCCCGGACAGGAGAGACATTCAGGATTTCGGGAAGGGATCAAGGGAAGTGAAATTGAAGTTATTTTTGAAGCTGATATGAAGTGGCTGGAGCCGGAAGCTCGCAAGGAGATGGAATCAGCTTTAGCCCGCTTTCGGCGAATAGATTTAGTTTATGCTCATAATGACCCGGGTGCTCACGGGGCTTATCTGGCGGCAAAAGCTGCTGGCCGAGAAAAAGAGATAATTTTTGTCGGGATTGATGGCCTACCCCATGAAGGCCAGGTCTATGTCCAGCAGGGTATTCTGGAAGCCAGTTTTGAGTATCCTACCGGCGGTAAGGAGGCTATCCAGGTGGCTCTTGAGATTTTAAATGGACAGAAGGTTCCAAGAGAGATTAAATTGCCCTCCAGGGTTTTTACACGAGAGAACATCGATCGAGGCGGGGAGTGGCTGGAGGATCAGAAGGGAGAAGAAAGAAAATAGAGATATAATCTGGTGAGAAGGAGGTAATAAGTGAGCAAAATCGTTGATATTTATCTTCCCCTTGATGCTCGGGAAGAAGCCAATGCGGTGGTCTGGCCAGTGGCGACCAAACAGCTATATTGTCTGGTAGAGGCTATTCAGAAATGTGGCTGGCAGGCCAATGTCCTTAATCCTGATAAACCGGTTGCCAGCGTAGCTGAAGGAATCAAAGTCATCCAGCGAGCCAGGGGAGAGAGATTTATTAATTTTATTGCCGGCTGGGCCTATCCGGATTTTTCCGTGAGCCCAATGTGGCAGCTCCCGCCCGATATGCCCAAATTAATGATTGGCAGCGCCATTCCTGATTATCCTGGAGCAGTGGGTCTGCTGGCAGCGGCCGCCGGCACTGAACATGTGGGTATCCGGACCAGTCGTCTTTTCATTGAACGCTTTGAGGATCACGCCGCCTATCAGGAAGCGATTGAATCTTTCCTGCGCGAGGGAAGTTATCAGCCTGAGTTGCCAGCGCCCATTGAAGTAGAAGTTACCCCCGCTGATCGGCAGCGAGCCCGGGAGGTGGTGAGTCAGCTCCGGGGCTCCATTTATGGTGCCATAGGACCTCGCTCAATGGAGATGTGGAATAAAATCTCCGAGGCAGATTTTCTAAGATATTTTGGAATTGCCCGGGAGGGATTTGATGGCCTGCGGCTCTTGAAAATGGCTGAGAAAATTCCTGAAGCCCGAGCGGAAAAAGCGCTCGATTTTCTGGTTGCCAAGGGGATGGATCTCCGACTGGGGTCAGATCCTAAAAAGCATCTTACCCGAGAGATGGTTATTTTCCAGATGAAAGTCTATTTTGCTCTCCTGGAATTGCGCGAGCAGTTTGGCCTTGATTTCCTGGGAGTTCAGGATCAACTGGACTGGATTGAGCATTATCCGACGACTGACTTAACCCTGGGGCTCTTGAATAATAAACTCCGACCGGAATCCGACGGCCAGACAGTGGTGGCCGCGACTGAAGTGGATGATGGAGCGGCCATAACCATGCAGATTCTTAAACTTCTCAGTCGGGGTGAGCCCGTTGGTTTTAATGATTTACGTTATTGGGATTTAAACAAAGGTCTTTATTGGTTTGTTAATTCTGGAGCTCTGGCTCCTTATTTTGCCTACGGGCGGCATGACTCTCTAGAGGGAGCCTGGTCGGAACGTCAACCTTATATGTATTTTAAACAGGGTGGGGGAACCTGTTCGGTCGTCGTCCGAATTCCGGGAGTGGTCACTTGGGCCCGGTTTTCTTATCGCGATCATCAATTATATTTGACCGCTGGTCGGGGAGTTACAGATATCCCGACGGAGGAGGAATGGCGACAGCGCTCAGCCAAATGTAACTCCGAGTGGCCTCATTGGTACCTGCGGCTCTGCGGCCGGATTGAAATGACGATTAATTCCAATCATCCTATGACTGTTTTAGGGGACCATTTAGGAGCCTTGAAAGCTGTAGCGGAAGAGTTGGGCATTCCTTTTGAATGCTACGATCATCTTACTCCTGAAGAGGTGAGGGTTGACTGAGCAGTAGAGATAATTAAGCCAATTTAAATTATCTCCAGTTCATCTTTACTGGGCAGTTTGGGGAATTTAGCGTGAGGTTCTTGTTGGTACCAGAAGGCAACTGAAGAAATATCGTCCTGCAGAGGAAGGTATCTTCCCCCAGACCGCCAACCCAGAGCCTGGATGGTTACCCGCAGATCTTTTTTAAAACGAATTGGATCCATGATATGCCAGCGATAGAGGCCAAAGCGTTGTTGGGATTGCCATTGACCATCAGGGATAATAACCTGGGGCATTCCGGAGTAAGGAGTGGTGAATTCCCGATACTTCCCGTTAACGGTAAAACAGTAAGAACCGCAAAAGTAGTCCTCGGTGCCCGTGCCGCAGATGGTGGGGAAATCTTTATCACCATCGATATAGAATTTTATCTCTCCTTCACCCCACCACCCATTATTGTTGGATTGCCAGCACATATAGGTACCCACATAATGCCCCCAGCCTTTAATGCCATCAACAATGGTGTAAACTGATTTGTAAGGCAGAGGATTGGTCCGACGGAATTGAGCGTGGAAGTAGGCAGCGTCGTTTGGAACTTCGGTGAGGGTGTAATTGATCTGGTAATAAAGGGTCATTCTTTTTTCATCAAGATTTTCCATGGTGATTTTACAGGATTTGCGGAAGGGCATCACCCAGTAACAGTTAAGACCACTCCCAGGGTTTACACAAACTGGTAATGAGGAAACCTGGGCATATTTTCCCCATCCGCAGGCAAAGAAGTCGCCTACTGGAACTTCCACTGATGGCTCTTTTTCACCATCCCAGTAGAATCTCAGAATAGCGAAGCGCCAATTACCGGAGGGCGTCATCCAGATTTGTTGGATGGCGCCGGGACCTTTGATTTCAGCCAGGACAAAAGTCTCACCTGGTTCGATGTGGATGTAAGGAGAAACTTTCCAGCCCTGCCCTAAATCACGGGCAGCCTTCTTCGCCGGACCGTCAATGGACATGCCTCCTTTTCCCTTTTCCCCGGTGAAGTTTTCCGGGCTTATTGACCGAGAGACAGCGTGAGATAGGCGATAAAGATTGCCCAGATGAAGATAAAGTCCATTGAATGGTTTTTCCTCTGCGGGGAAGAGGAAAATGGTAAGCAGGATTGCACCCAAGAGAAAGATCCCTAATTTTTTCATTTTTACCTCCTTTCGGTTACTACTCATATTATCAATATTTCATTTTTTAATTAAAGTTCCTTATGCCCCAAAAAATTCTTCTCTGAGAAAACTTTGGATCACCTCGAATTTTTCGTCAGAAGAAGATGGGGGATTTTTTCATGCATTCTAAGTAAGACTGATTGGCTGCCGGCGAGGATTGCACCTCCTGCTGAATAAAAGATAATGTTTATTAATAATTACCTTGCTTTTTGGCGGGGAATAAAGTTTAATTTACTTCAAGGAGGGAATCTATGAAATTCAAATCCCTANTCTTGGTCTTAATTTGCCTTTTGGTTATTCCTGTTATAGCCGACGATGATTCTGGGTTAATAAATGAAGGTGTTATTGAAAAACCATTGGAAGCGGTTATTCTCCCTGATTTTACACCCCAGGTATTGAAAGGAGAAAAACCAGGGGTTGTGATTACCAATGTATTTGTTCTTAGTGATGGTGAATTAGAAGATTTTTATGATGTCAACATGGTTAATTATGCCGCAACTAATGAGGTTTATTTGTTTGTCACCTACACAGCTATGTGGAATACCAATGTTAAGTTTCACTTTATCGTCACTGGCCCCCAATATTTCTCCTATACTACAGATGTTTACAAGCCGAGATATAACACGAGATCTTATGTGTATGTCTATGGACAAAAAAGTTCTTTCTTTACTAAGAAAGGTGTCTACAGGTTAATCGTTTATGCTGAACAATTGGCTCCTTTTGGTGGAGAAGCAATCGTGGCCACCTGTAATTTCCGGGTGTATTGATGTAAAGTTTTTCTGCGGTAGTTCTTCAGAGGGCTATTCAGGATTTAATTATCTTTAACACTTTAATTTTATTAAGAAGATAAGATTCTATCTTTTGTCGCCTGATTTGCGTAAAGAATCGGGGTTAAAGAAACGGGGTTGGACTCCTTCCAGGGGAATGAGATAAATAGTGGTGGTTTCCATGTTGTTATTCACCTGAATTTTCCGCCAGTTGGTTTGATATCCGGGTGCTGAGACTTTAATGGTATATTCACCTGGTGCTAGAAGCCTGATGAAGGTACCGGTTAGAGGATGACTGCGCCGGGGATAGATATAGCGAAAATCATCTTTCTCAATTATTGAGACAATGGCTTCAAGGGGTTGTTTGGTAACCCAGTCAAGAACTTTGCCTCTAATTCCCGGGCCCTTCAATCGGTCGAAGAGATAAAACAATCCGTTAAGATTGTCATTGACAATCTCTTGGACTTCCGGTCCGAGGGGAATAAATGAAGTGCCCGTTTCCACCAGGAATTCCAGTACTCCCGCGACGCCGTACATCCAGGGACCACTCTGGCTAGCGGCGGTCTGTCGCCTGAAAGAATAGGTTCCTTCTCCTCTCAGGCGAGGGATCCGTCGGGCCATTTGCATGGCTATCATCCAGGTGACATCGTCGTCAGGAGCTTGAGCAGAGGTATCAGGCCAGGACCATTGATAGAGGATTACTTCTCCGTAGCTGTGATAGGAGATAGAAGCCACGAATTTTTCGCTTAAAGTTAGATCTCGTTTAGCTTGTGTTTCTTTTTCGGAGAAAGGAGAAGGTCCCCGGTATGTCCAGCTGGAGGGATTAGACGAGCCCAGTTTGTTCCAGTTAAAATCATAATTTCGATTGAGGTCGACTCCGTCGTAGTCCGGATCAACAAGCCNATTATTGTTATTATCCCGGAGGTTTTTCCGCCACCAGGGAGAAGAAAGATTATTATCAACTAAATATTTATACCCTTCTGGATTGAGGATAGGAATTATCCAGATTTCATAATTATTCACCCAGGATGTTACTCTCTCCTCAACCCCATAATTGGATAAAAGATAGTCAATAAAAGCCAGACAGACCTCGTTGCCTAGAGGCTCGCGGGCATGATGCATACCATCCAGGAGGATAGCCGGTTCATCTTCGTCTACTTCTGGATGATCAGAGATTTTTAGGGCCCAAATGGGGTGGCCAAACCGCGTGCTTTTCCCCACCTGATAGCGACGAACTAAGTGGGGATAAAGTGTGGCGGCTTGCTCCAGGAGTTTNTTTGTTTCTTCGTAGGTGTGATAAAAGTCATCGAGAGGAGCCCCTCTTAAGTCAGATTCACGCTGGAGCACTACCAGTTGATATCCGAGAGAAGCCAATTTTTCAGCCTCCTCGAGGGAAAGGATTGCTTCAGCTTGATCCAGCAAGAAGGGTGTCGCCCAGTCAAGATCCATTTTTTGAAGACGAGCCATTTGCCTGGGGGTGCCTTTTATCCGGATCAAAAGTTTTTCCGAGGAAAGTGAAGATGCTTTAGGATAAAGAGGAGAAACCAAAAAGAGACAATATATAATTAGTATTATTGATAAATTATTTTTTGGGTGTTTCATTGATAGACTATTAATAATTTTGCTATTCATGGTTAATTCTGATTGTATTATAAGCTAATTGTTATTATCAACTTGAATGGAGAAAAGTTATTTATTTGAGCTTTCTGGACAAATACAAGCAGTTTTTCTAATGGATAGTATTTAAACCTTTGTTCTTTTGNCATCAAGGAGAGAGCTTTAATATTTAACAACTAGATAAAAAAGAAAATTATCTTGACAAAGAGAAAGAAGGTGTTTAGAATGCTGGCAAAGTAGAAATCGATTGTGCCAAACGATTGTGCTTATGTTTGATCCAGCAACTAAAGATGGCATTTTGGGAGGGGTAATAAAAAAAGCAAGTCATTATCTTCAATTCAAATGATTATATATCTAAGAGAGTTATCCATATTTCTTCTGGGAGAATCATTCCTGTATCATTACCAACTAGAAAGTATCTTTAATCCAGAAAAAAATTAGTTTTTAAAGGAGGAAGTATGTTCAAATATCGGGGATATTTGATTGTGCTTTTTTTTATGTTGATCTTAATTTTGTGGCCATTTTCCCTGATAAGTCACGATATTCCAGCAGTAATGAGCATGAGAGAAAGGGCGGCTACGGTTGATAAGATTACCAAGATGAGACTGGATCAGCTTCTGCCTTTTGTCATGAGGGAGACCGGGTTTGACATGTGGATAATCATTTGTAATGAGGATAATTATGATCCAGTGTTTAAAACAATGATTCCCTATGATGCCTGGTGCCCTATAACCCAAATCCTGGTTTTCTATGATCCAGGCGAGGGAAAAGATGTAGAAAGGTTGAATATTTCCCGGACCAACATGAAAGGTTTACATGAGAAAGCCTGGCAGCCGCCACATACGAGAAAATCTACAGGGGAAAGTCAGTGGGAATGTCTGGCCCGAATTGTCAGAGAAAGAGATCCGAGAAAAATNGGAATCAATGAATCTGATGTTATCTGGGCAGCAGATGGATTGACCGTTTCTTTGAAAAAAAAGCTGGTGAAGACTATAGGCCAGAAATACGCCCAGCGTTTACATTCTGCGGAGAAAATGGTTATTTTGTGGTTGGAAACTCTACTTGATGAAGAACTGGATTTGTATAACCAGGCGGTGGCTATTTCTCATGCTTTGATTGCGAAGACATTTTCTAACGAAGTCATTACTCCAGGAGTTACAACAACAGATGATCTTGCATATTATTATCGCCAGAAGTTAGCTGATTTGGGCCTTCAGAAATCTTTTAGACCTTCATTTAGAATTCTGGGGCGGCATCCGGAAGTCTTAAAAAAGTACAGTCTGGAGGACAAAATAATCAGGAGGGGCGATGTTCTTCATTGTGATGTTGGTCTTATTTATTTGCGCTATCATACCGACACTCAGGAAATGGCCTATGTTCTTCGGCGGGGAGAGGAGGATGTTCCTCCAGGGCTAAAAGCAGGGATAGCCGAAGGAAATCGGCTTCAGGATATTTATTGTAGTGAGTTTAAAGAAGGCCTTACCGGGAATCAGCTGCTGGCTAACATTCTTAAGAGAGCCAAAGAGAAAGGGATAAAAAAGCCTCGAGTCTATTCGCATTCCGTTGGATATTACCTTCATGAACCTGGTCCGTTGATTGGTTTACCCTGGGAACAGGTGAATACCGGCCCTCGAGGAGAAGTCAGGCTGGTTTATAACAGTTGTTTCACGGTGGAATTGAGTGTTGATTGCCCGGTTGAGGAGTGGAGCGGCCAGGAATTACGATTCAAGCTTGAACAGGATATCGTTTTCACCAAAAAAGGTGTTTTTTATCTGGATGGACGACAGACGAAGTTCCATATAGTCCATTAGTTTGTTTTGAAAGAGTGAAGCAGTGAAACAGAAAGAGTTTTTTATTTGTTTGGTGATTGGATTTTTATTTTTTTGGAGTTGCGCTGAGAAGCAAAAGCAATTTTTTCCAGCTGGATTAATGGCCAGTCATGTTGAAGCAAAGAATTGGGCGGAAAAAACACTCCAGAATCTCACCCTCAGGCAAAAAATCGGCCAGATGATTTGTGAGCAAATCCGGGGGGAGTATGTGGCTGAAGATGATCCGGATTATCAGTATTGGTTGAAGCTTGTCAAAGATTATAATATTGGCGGTTTCGTTCTTTATGGAGGGACTCCTCACGATACNGCCCGTCTTCTTAACCGGCTTCAGGAGGCNTCGAAAATTCCTCTTCTCATTTCGGCTGACTTTGAAGGTGGTCCCGGACAGCAAATTCGGGGAGCAACTGAATTTCCAGCCAATATGGCCCTTTCAGCCATTGGCTCTGAAGAGCTGGCCTATCAGGTGGGAAAAACGGGGGCTGCAGAGGGACGGGCTTTAGGAATTCATCTTACCTATTCTCCTGTGGTCGATATTCAGACAAGGCCGGAAAATCCCGTTTTAAGCGTCCGTTCCTTCGGAGGAGATCTTGAACTTCTGGGAAAAATGGCCGGGGCCTACATAAGAGGTTATCAGGAAAATGGAATGCTGGCTACAGCTAAACATTATCCTGGACGAGGAGATGTTGAATATATTCCTGGGAGCAAGTTTACGATTAATAAGAAGCCGCCGGCAAGAGTCATGAATGAGGATCTCTTGGCTTTTAGAAAAGCGATTGAAGCTGGCGTAGCTTTTGTCATGAGTGAACATATTGCTATTCCTTCGCTCACTAATGGCTCTTATTTACCGGCCAGTGTAGAAAAAGTCCTGGCTTCTTCCTGGTTGCGGGACAAGCTTGGCTTTAAAGGAGTTTTGACCACCGATGACATGTGGTACCAAAAAGTTGTTGACCGCTTCGGTCCGGTCAAGGCCTGTATTATGGCTATCCAGGCTGGGCATGATATCATCCTTAAACCTGCTGATGTGGTGGCCNCTATTCAAGGAATAGAAAGGGCAGTCGATGAGGGTGTCCTGTCTGAAGCGAGAATCGATCAATCTGTAAAGAGGATTCTTTACTGGAAAGCGCGCTTGAATCTGCATCGTCAGAAATTCGTGGATGAAAAGAAGATATCAGCTATAGTNGGGATTGATGAACACCGGCGACTCTGCCAAACGATTGCCGAATTATCTTTAACTTTAATCAAGAATGATGGTTTTTTCTCCACTGATCCCGCTAGGGTTGGTAAAGTTCTCCATGTGTCTGTCCAGAAGAAAAAGTTTGATCAGGTTCCTTTAGTAGTCTCTTCAAAATTAAAGAAGGCCTTTGATGTTCAGGGAGATATTTTTCTGATGCCGGATGTTGATTCCAGGNTTTATGAAAGAGCTCTCTCTATGGCTCGACAGGTTGATACAGTTATTATTTCCCTTTTTAATCAGCGGACTGTTTACCTGGATAATGGTCCTCTTAGAGAAGAAGATCTTCAATTTATTAATGAAATTATTAAGATAAAGCCATCCTCAACTGTGATTATGTCTTACGGCAATCCTTACCTGGCTGAGAGTTTGAAGAAAGCCACTGCTTTTCTCACTGGCTATGGGGAAGGAGGGTTTTATGGTAATCAGATCGTTTATGCCGATGCTTTCATTAAACTCTTAAAAGGAGAAATCACTCCTCGGGGAAGGCTTCCGGTGAAAGTTTCTGAGAACTTTCCCTTGGGAACTGGAATTGTTTATTGAATTGGGGCGGANAATAGATTAGTGGAAGAATTTCTTGGATGGAGATTAAGAGAAGTGGTTTTTGTCCCTTGATTCTCTCCAGAAGGCCAAAAGACTGATCATTTAGCGACTATTGTAATAAAATTTATCATTTCGAGATAAAAAACNGAGCCTAGAAATAAAGATATAATTTCCATTGAGTAATAAATAACAGGGAGAAATATCCGCTTGATGGGTGATGAGTAACCGGTTACTCTAAAAATACGCTCAGAAAAGAGAAACAGGCAACCCAGGGAGGGCTGCCTGTTTTTGAGAAAAGGGCGAGCTTAGAGGGGCTTATGGATAGTGAGGAGAGACCTCAGGGGAAAATTAAGCTGCCCGACCTAAAGCTCTGAGAGCTTGGGCTACTCGATCTACAGCCAGAATATAGGCTGCNTCTCTCATAGAAACCTTGTTTTTTGTCACGATTTCAATTACATCCCAAAAGGCCTGCTTCATAATTAATTCAGTTTTTTTAAGCACTTCTTCTTCTGAAAAGAAATATCTTTGCAGATCCTGGACCCATTCTAAATAAGAAACGGTGACGCCGCCAGCATTGGCCAGAATATCCGGAAGGATAAAAACTTGATTTTCATTGAGAATTTCGTCAGCTTCAGTTGTAGTTGGTCCGTTAGCTCCTTCAAGAATAATTTTTGCTTTAATTTGGGAGGCATTAAATTTATTAATTTGGCCTTCGACGGCTGCGGGGATGAGAATATCACAGGGAAGAGCGATTAGGGTCTCGTTATCGATAGGGTCACAATCCGGGAAGTTGATTACCGAGCCGGTTTGGACCACGTGTTGGGCCAGGGCAATCGGGTCTATTCCTTTTTCGTTATAAACGCCACCGAACATGTCGGTGACAGCAATAATCTTACATCCGGCTTGGTGAACAAGTTTAGCAATTGAAGAGCCGACATTACCAAAGCCAAGAATAGCTACTTTTTTTCCTTCTAGGTTGATTTTCAAGTACTTAGCCGCTTCCTCGAGGACAAAGAACAGGCCAGTTCCTGTGGCTTCTTTTCGGCCTAGAGACCCTCCGAGGTAAACTGGTTTTCCGGTAACGACCGCTGGCTCCAGATACCCTTGAGTTTGACTGTAGGCCTCAGCTATCCAGGCCATAGTTTGTTCGTTAGTAAACATATCTGGAGCAGGAATGTCTTTATGGGGACCGATTAAGTCGCTGATAGCTAAGGTATATTCTTTGGTAAGCTTCCTTAATTCATTCTCCGATAGCTTTAACGGATTACAAATAATTGCCCCTTTGCCTCCTCCGAAGGGAATATTGACCACGGCACATTTCCACGTCATCCAGGAAGCCAGCGCTTTACATTCATTGAGAGAAGCATCAGGCGAGTATCTAATTCCTCCTTTGGACGGACCTCTTATAGTGGAATGCTGTACTCGAAATCCNGTGAAACTTTCGGCGTGGCCATTGTCCAGAGTAATAGTGACATGGACGGTTATTTCTCGTTCAGGGTATTTTAATCTTTTGTAAATCCACGGCTCCAGATCAAGAAAGTTAGCCGCTTTTTCAAATTGCATTAAAGATTCTAAGAAGGGATCACAACTTTTTTCTGGAGAGATTTCTGGCTTAATGTACTCGATTCTAGCTTTTTCTTTCATCGTTCACCTCTCTATTTCTTTTATTAATAATTGTAGTAATTTGTCGTAGCCTGCCTTCTGAAATTGCGAGATAGGAATTTTTTTGTCTTTGTAGTAGAGATACTTTGGAGTTATTTTAATTGAAGATTTTTTGGATGATAGCTTGGATTCTAAGAATTTTTCGAGATTAGGCCAGGGAATTATTTCTCCTTTTTTTGAGGATAATTCTTTTTCTAAAGCCGCTTGAGATTTTTTATGACTCATTTTGGCCTCCTTTACACCTAAATATATTGCAAGGGAGATGCCAAATTATAAGTTACTGAAAATAAAGAAAATAAAAAATCAGACCANGCCCAGAGCTGCAAATTGCAATAGTGCAAAATGAGAGACTAGGGGATTACTTTTTACTTAAGAGCCCAGGAGAGAAACAGATTGAGAGGCTAATCTAGCTGGGAAAAAAATCGAGAATTAATTTATTAATTTTGTTTATCTTTCAGTTTGCGAAATAGACTGGAAGGATGAATTCCGAGAATTTTGGCAGCTTTTGATTTATTCCTCCCTGTATGTTGGAGGACATTCTGGATGTATTTTTCCTCTAATTCTTTCAAAGTTGGCAATTCTTTTGATTGAAGAGCTTGTTGAATCATTTTGTCAGCTACAGAGCCTTGGTGTTTTTGAATTTCCACTGGCAGGTGATGATATCTTATTTCATGGTCATCGTTAAGGCTCATTATTCTTTCAATTATATTTCTGAGTTCCCGGACATTTCCCGGCCAAGAATATTTTTCCAGAGCTTCAGCAGCTTCCGGTGTTATTCCGGTGTAAGAGCGTTTTAGTTCTCGGTTATATTCTGACATAAAAAAGAGAGCCAGCGGAATGATATCTTCTTTTCTTTCTCTCAATGGAGGGATATGAATGGGGACTACATTCAGTCGATAATAGAGGTCCTCTCTAAAACGACCTTCTTTAACAGCTGTCTGTAGATTTTTGTTAGTGGCGGCGATGACTCGGATGTCAATTTTTACTGGTTTATTGCCTCCAAGACGCATAAATTTTCCATCTTCAAGGACTCGAAGGACTTTGGCCTGGAGATTTAGAGACATGTCTCCAATCTCATCAAAAAAGACTGTTCCTTCATTGCCCTTTTCTAAAAGTCCTATTTTTCTCTTTTTGGCATCGGTAAAAGCTCCCGGCTCATAGCCAAAGAGTTCACTTTCCAGTAGATTTTCGGGGATGGCCGCGCAGTTTATTTCAATTAAAGGCCCCTCACTTCTGGGACTGTGATAGTGAATTGCCTTGGCTAATAGTTCCTTGCCCGTGCCACTTTCACCTTGGATTAAGACAGTTGTTCGCTCCATGAGGGCTATTTTTTGAGCTATGTTGAGAATTTCTTTCATCTTGGGGCTATTAGCAATTATTCGGCCAAAGTAGTATCTTCCTTTCTCGGTGTTAAGATGCTCCTGGATACGAATTTTCAGGGAAAGAGTTTCCAAAGCCCTGNGGATAGAGTTCTTTAACTCGCTGAGTGGAAAGGGCTTAAGCAAGTAATCATAAGCTCCTAATTTCATTGCCTCGACGGCCTTCTCGATGATTTCATAGGCAGTCATCATGATGATAACGGTGTTGGGCTCTTTTTCTTTTACTTGCCGGAGAACTTCAACCCCAGATATGCCGGGTAACATTAAGTCGAGAAGGATTAAATCAGGTTTAATTCTACTAGTAATTTCGAGGGCTTTTTCACCATTTTCAGCTAGATAGATCTCGTAACCTTCTTTTTCCAGAAATTTTTTTAGGTTGTTTAATGTTAATATTTCGTCATCGACGATAAGTATGGAGAATGGCATAATAATCCTTTATTTGTAAGATTTTAATAAATATATTATTAATAATCATGATGACGGTATTTTTTTCTGCCTGATAGGCAGCAGAATGGTTACCGTTGTCCCTACCCCAACTTTACTTTTAATCATGATATCCCCCTTATGGTTCCGGATATAGCTGAGACTGATACTTAGACCCAAACCAGTGCCCTCCTTTTTCTTGGTAGTAAAGAAAGGGTGAAATATTTTTTTTAATTGATCCGGAGGAATTCCGATCCCTGTATCAGATATTTCAATACTAATCCACTCTTTAAATTTTAATTTCGAAGTTTTGACGATTAAATCTCCTNCATTGGGCATTGCTTGGGCAGCGTTGATAATAATGTTTATAAGCACCTGTCTTATTTGGTTTAAGTCGGCACTAATTAGAGGAAGAGAGGAGGAGAGGTTTTTCTGGATATTAATTTTCCGAAATATAGGTTGGTGGCGGAGAAAGGAGAGAGTGTCTTCGATTAAACTATTCAGATTAATTTTTGTAAATTGGGGAGGAGAGGGTCGGGCGAAGTTGAGCAGACCCCGGATTGTCTCTGAAATTCGATAAACATTTGAAATAACTAAATCCAATTCTTCCTTCTCGGTTTGTTGATGGAGTTTTTCTTTCAGAATTTCAAGGTACGATGAAATTCCCTGGAGAGGATTGTTAATTTCATGAGCTGCTCCTAAGGCTAGTTGGCTTAAAGCTGAAAGTTTTTCATATTCCGCGAGTTGTTCCTGGAGCTTTTTCTTTTGGGTAATGTCTTCAATGAGCAANGTTATTCCAGTGAGTTTCTGGTGAGAATTAAATATGGGAAAGAGAGATAGTCGGAAATAATTTTCTTCAGAGGAAGGGAAATTTATGGAATCAATGTTTTGGGCTGTTTTGGTTTGAAGAACTCTTTCAAAAGCCAGTTTAATATCATTTTGATCTAATGGAGGAATACTTTCAAATATATTTTGTCCCAGAACTTTTTGGTCAAGGGTAAAGTGTTCTTGGGCTTGTTTGTTGAAATGAGTTATTTCCATTTTAGGGCTAACTCCGATGAGAATGACCGATAGACTGTCAATTAGATTACGGATAAAGTGTTCCGATTTTTTTACTTCTTCGGTTAATATTTTACTTTCGGATATTTTTTCTTCTAANATACGGTTTATCTTTTCAATTTCTTTCTTTTTAAGTTGAGCATCTTTTAAGGCCGAATGTAATTCAGAAGTAAGTTTTTGGAGTAAAGAAACGATCCGTTTTGAGTGAAAACTGGAAACAACCAATGATAAAATTAAAAAAGGAAGAAAGACCATTATTAAAGTGCGATTCACTTTTTGAAGAGGGAGCATCCCTTCTTTTAAATCTATTTCTGAAACAACATAGGAGTTCAATCGTGGAATTTTTTGATAGGCACAGAGGACTTTTTGGCCTCGGTAGTCTAAGTGGGTTTTAATTCCCCTGTCGCCAGTGTGGGGGTTTTCTTCTTGAAGACTATGCCCTAAATCTATTAATGGCTTTCCCCCTAGTTTGGTAGGAGATAGCAGAAGGCCTTCTGTATTGACTAGAAAGATTTCGTTGGTCTCAGATTTTGGAAGTTGAAAAAGCAAGTCATAAAAGGAGTTTAATTCCAATGAAGCACTTAACACCCCAATAATATGATTATTCTTATTATAGAGAGGCTGGGAGATAATCAGCACTGGTTCGTTGATAAGATCAGAAATGAAAACACCTGATATATATGAATATCCTTGTTTTGATTTTTGAAAATATTCTCTTTGGGAGACTGATCCGGAAATTTTTTTGCCTATCGAGAATTTAATATTTCCATCTAAATCACAGATAAACATGAATTTATACCATTTCTTTCTCTGGAGAAGAGATTCAAAGATAGGCAAAAAGGCAGAGGCTTCCTCAAGGGAAGAAATTTCCAACCGAGTATAAGAATATAAATCTGCTTCTCTATCTTGGATGAAAGTTTGAATTGTTTTTACGTTTTCTTCAACTGTATCTGCCAGGCGGTTGAGGATTTGAGATTTAATAATAGGAGAGACGCCAAGGTTGATTAAGAAAAAAAGAAGNAGGAAAGGGAAAAAGAAAAGCAAGATATTCAACAGGGTATTTTGATAAAAAATTTTTTTATAATTGATTTTAGTAATTTTTTTTCTTCCGGATAGGAACATTTTACTCATAAGAATCTATTATATCATTTTTCAGCTCTAGGTTTAGTCTACAATAAAAGAATAAAGAGAATTATTCTAGACAAGTCATCTGGAAGCTAGTTGCTATAAGGGAAATCCGTTGGTTTTATAAAAACAATAATAAATAAGGAGGGCTGATTTTTGTCAATTTAAAGCCGAGTGATTTGATATCTAGCTTCTGGAGTCAACGAAGAGANATTCAAACAAAGAGAGGAATAGGATGAGGAACGATTGGAAGTCTGGGACCGTTTGTTTGATTCTGATTGTTTGAAGTTGAAAGTTAGGCTCCTTGACTTTCTCGAGTTGGCANTCAAATTAAATCGCTCTCCCCTTGCCNTNTGAGGAAACTCTATCAGAAAAGTTGATCCNAGAATGATGAGTTTTTTGCTTGACTAAAAGCATTCTTTGATATATCCAAACGGAGGAGGATGATGGACAAAGTTTTTCTTGACAATANTCAGAATAGCGACTATAAATAGTAGCAATANAGAACAAATGATTGTGCCAAAGGTTTGCGCATAATTAAAATAAATATAATATATGGATGTAGGCTGTAAAATGAGTATTAAAGAGATCCAAAAATTAACCG
>MTOP01000063.1 GCA_002010725.1 Candidatus Aminicenantes bacterium JdFR-80 | reverse complement strand
AAAAAAAAAGTAAAGGCTGACCATTTTAGAGGAGGCCATTTGAATAAAATTTTTAAGACAGGGAGATATTAAGCGAACCGGGATGAAAATTTTCACTCTGGGCCACTCAACTCGTTCTTGGCCTGAGTTTCTCCAATTGCTGCACCAGTATGCCATCTCTTTAGTAATGGATGTCCGGGCTTTTCCTTCGAGCCGGCGCTTTCCCCATTTTAATCGAGTGTATCTGGCCAGGGAATTGTCTGGGGCGGGTATTTCTTACTGGTGGCTGGGCCGGGAGTTGGGTGGCTATCGCCGCCGGGAGGAAGGCCTGGGTGAGCATTCTCCCAATAAAGGCTGGGAGCGGGAAGGTTACCGGATTTATGCTGACTATATGTTAAGTGAGGCTTTTGCGGTGGCCATTGAGCAGGTTATCCAGGCGGCGTCGCGTAAAACCGCCACCTTGCTCTGTGCCGAAAGACTGTATTTCCGTTGTCATCGGCAATTGATTGCTGATTATCTCACCTGGAAAGGTCACGAAGTCTGGCATATTGAAGATCTGGACAAGGTCCGCCGGCATGTGCTCCNCCGGTTAGCCCGGGAAGAAAACGATCGTTTGATATATCCCCCTCCCCAACCTCCATTACTTTAGAGTGGGAGAAGGGATTTTTTAGTCTATTTTTCCGAAGAAAGTTGGCTGATAGAGGGTGACCTATCTTCAGGAATAAGGAAAAAATTTAGGGGTAGGAGCTAAAGAGAATTTTTTGTAAAATTACTCTTAGTAGGAAGTAATAACCAGAGAGACTAGCTATGCGAAGACCAATTATTAAGTCATGGCTCTGGCTGGGATTGGTGATCATAGTTCTGGTTTCTTTCATCCTGGCCATGGGTTCAGCCTTCATGAGAGAGTGGTATTATGTCTTTGTCTGGTGGGGATTCTTGCTTTTTTTGGATGGCTTAAATTTTAGCCTTAAGGGCGACTCGCTTCTTTCTCGCTCCTGGTCAAGATTTATCGCTTATGCTTTTTTTTCGNTGAGCTGGTGGTGTCTGTTTGAGGTTTTTAATCTTCGGCTGGGCAACTGGAGTTATCATGGATTACCGGAGGAAACGGCGGCTAGATGGCTTGGTTATGCACTGGCCTATGCCACAGTTATTCCGGCCATCGTCGAACTGGATGAATTGTTTTCTTTTTTCCTGGCGGGCCGTCGGTGCAGTGTATTTAGGATAGAAGTACCGCCTGTTCTTCTTCCCGGATTTATAACTCTCGGAGGACTATCGTTGGGGCTCACTCTTCTCTGGCCGCAATTATTCTTTCCCCTGGTGTGGTTGGCCTTTATTTTTCTGGTTGANCCTCTCAATTTCCGCCTCGGTTTTACCTCTCTTCTTCGAGATTTCTCCCAAAATGATTGGTCGAGATTCTGGAGTGTGGTTCTAGCTGGCTTGACGGCCGGCTTCTTCTGGGAGTTCTGGAATTTCTGGGCCGGTTCTCACTGGGAATATACTTTGCCTTATTTGAATTTCGGCCGGGTCTTCCAAATGCCCATTCTCGGCTATACGGGTTTTCTGCCTTTTGCCTGGGAAACAATGGCTACGCTCTGGTTGGTGGAGGGACTTTCCCGGCGGTTATCCCTTTCCCGGTGGGTTAAAACGACGATAATTGTCGGCCTTTTGATTTTTGATGGGTTGGTTTTTTATCTCATTGATAAATTTACNCTGGTAAGATAAATCCCACGGGGTTAGATCTTCACATTTAACATTATCTATGACTGCCTCTATCTTCTCCCCAGCTTTTTCCATTAGATATGTCTTGAGGGAGCCAAAACTTTAAATAACAATCTGGTTAGTTTATTCAGGATTTTTTTCAAACCTTATCNCGAATTTTCCACCATGTTTGACCTTAATTTTGAGTATCTACTCCAGAGAGGAGCATCGGGACTTCTTATACAGACCAAAAAAGCCTTCTTCTCTAGAAAGCCGAATGTCAAATGTGAAGACCTGATCCCGTTATTCGTTATTCTCGAAGCCACTTTTTAATTGACTCGAGATGTTTTTCGATAGCCTGCTGGCCCAGTTGATAATTTTCTTCCCAGTAATGGAAGGAGAGCATGGTGGTTGGATCCGGTTTGAATTTTAAATTTATCATATAGATTTGCGATGATGATTCCCGCCAGGCCAGCTTCTCCATCATCAGGTAAAAAGAAGTGATAATCGTCGGCCAGAGGCCGGGTTCGGGCTTCTTAATTTCAGCCTGGCACCCCATTAAGTTGACACCAATTATTTTATCATAATTATTGTCAACCAATATCTGAACCGGCACCGGGTCGAGGACTCCGCCATCAACGAAGAGAGAATTGCCTTGGCGATAGGGGGGAACAATACCGGGAAAAGAAATTGAAGCCATGACTGCCTCGATAATCGGCCCCTCCTGGAAATAGACGGCTTTTTTGTTGGTTAAGTCCACTGCACAGATAAAAAGCGGAATTTTTGTCTGGTCGAAAGTCTGCTGGCCAAAGAAATTTTCTTCAAGGAATTGCCGGACTTTTTCGCCTTTAATCAGAGATTTGTGGGGAAAATTAGGGTCGAGCATTTTGAGATAATCAGTTCGGGTCATCGAAGTGGCGATTTTCAGAAGAGAGTTGAGTTCCCCGTGAAGAGCGTAATAAGCCCCGACCAGCGCTCCGATACTGGAGCCACTCACCGCAGAAATTCTCAGACCTTCTTTTTCCAGGCGGTCAATAATAGGAAAAAAGGCGTATCCACGGACAGCCCCGCAACTGAGGGCCAGAGCAATCTCTTTTTTTTTCTTTTCTTCCATCATCTGGCTGAGAGAGCTTTTTGTTTTAGAGAACCACTTTTTTGCGGCGGAAGCGGAGTTTCATGGTTAACACTTTATCAGTAGAAAAGATGCGGGCGGCGATGAAGATAAGCACTGCAAAGAAGATGAGCATGTACAGAATTCCTCCGAAAACAATACCGTAATTGCCGAGGAGGATATTCTGGGAAGCCAGGAAGGGGTGGGAGAAGGGAATGAGGTAGACCAAAATTTTAGCCGGCAGAGACATGGTTCGGAAGTCAGAAAAGAAGGAAAGAAAATAGGGAATAAGGACGAGGAAAACGAGAGGCATTACCAGACTCTGAGCACTGCGGTAATCCTCGGCTAAAACACCGAGAATGGTAGCCATGGCCAGGCCGCAGAGGATGGCCAGGAAAAGAGATAAGCCCAGAAGAAGGTAGTGATTGGGCGAGAGAGCCAGCCCCAGACTCTGGATGATAGCGCTGAGATTGGAGGCTTTCACCGCCCGGGAGACATCCCCCATGAAACCGGCCATATAGTAACGAAAGCCAACCATATAAATAATGGCGGAAATAAGGCCGACAACAGCGGCGCCCATCATTTTGGCCGTAACAATGGAGGTGCGGCTTATCGGAACTGTCAAGAGGGTTTCCAGGGTTTTGTTCTGTTTTTCCATGGCGATAGCGGAGATGACCATCTGGGAGGAGTAAATAATGATCATCATCAAGATAATCGGGACAAACAGTGATTGAGAGGTGATAAAGCCTGTGATCTGCTCTGCTGAGCCTTCAGCCATTTTGTCTTTAACCAGGACAAAGTTTCGACTCTTAATGGGATTTTTGATTTTATTGGGATCAAGCTCGGGAAATTGTTTTTGTAAGTAATCGTTAGAGAGATAATTGTTGATTAATTTCAAGACTGCATTGAAGACCGCGGCATTCCGATTAGCCATAATCGACAGGCTGCGAAGGAAGGTGTAAGTTTCCACCGGTTTTAATTCCAGCTTCTCAATCCCCTGGCCAAATCCTTCGGGAATGACCAGTAGCAAGTTCATGTTGGAGGAGTTGGTTTGCTGGATGGCTTCTTCTTTGGTTTTTACACGGAGAAGGACGGGTTCGAAATTGCCGCTGCGCAGGTTTCGGATAAGTTCCTGAGAAAAAGGAGAGGTGTCCAGGTTAAGGACAGCAATTTTCTGCATCCGCAAAGCCTTCTTGACTTCGCTCTTGGCCATTTGACCGATGAAATAGAAAAGAAAGACAGTGAAAAGGAGAGAGATAACCAGTTGCAGGGTGATTAATTCCTTGATTTCCTTGGTCAGAAGATTGGTGAATTTTCTCATTGTAAAGCCCTCCGAAAGACTTCTTCGAGGTTGGCTGCCTGATATTTACTCTTTAGTTCAGCGGGGGTGCCGGTATCGAGGATCTGGCCCTGATTGATTAAAGCCACCCGATGAGAGAGGAATTCTATCTCCAGCATGTTATGGGAAGACAGGAGAACAGAAAGGCCTTCAGCAGCGAATTTTTTAATGATTTCTCTTACTTCCAGGGCGTTGATTACGTCCAGGCCAGAAGTTGGTTCGTCAAGAATGGCCAAGGCGGGACGGGTCATTAAGACCCGACCAAGGAGCAGTTTCCTGACCATTCCTTTGGAATAAGTGCCGATTTTTTCATTAATTCTTTCTCCCAGGTCAGCAATCGCCTGAGCACTTTCGAGATAGGTCTGAACTTCTTCCCGGGACCGGGCATAAAATTTGGCCATAAATTTGAGGTAACTAATTCCCTTGAGGTTGCGGTAGGCGCCGGCTTCTTCGGGCAGATAGCTGATTTTTTCCCTAAATTTTTCAGGATTTTTCTTCAAGTCGAAACCCAGAAAGCTGACCTGTCCAGCGGAGGGAGAGAGAAGGGTGGCGATAATCCGTAAGGTGGTTGTTTTACCGGCTCCATTAGGGCCAATAAGAGCAAATATTTCTCCCCTTCTGACTTCAAAATCGATTCCTTGCAGGGCTTCAAGTTTTCCATAGAATTTTCTTAAGCCTTGAACTTTTAGGATAGTCTCCATTTTTTTCCTCCCAGGATGAGAAGAAATAATAATCCAGACGAGATTAAATGTAAATTCCGAATAATATTACGAGTCTCAGTAAAAAAGNTTTTCTATTTCTGGCAAACAGGACAGAAGTGGGAACTGCGTCCGCCTATTTGCAGTCGTTGAATTGGTTGTCCACACCGGGGACAGGGCTGCTTTTCGCGCCCGTAAACCTGAAGGAATAGCTGAAAATTGCCTTTTTGATTATCCACATCCCGGTAGTCGCGGATGGAAGTGCCCCGCTTTTTTATTGCTGTCTGGAGGATGGTTCTCATTGTTTTCCAGAGAATTCTTAGTTCATTTTCACCGAGTTCATTAGCCGGGGTTAGAGGATGGATACATGAACGAAAAAGAATTTCATCGGCATAAATATTGCCAATACCCGCTATTAATTTCTGATTGAGCAGGAGGCTTTTTATCCGTGCTTTTCTGGCTCTTAAGATTTCCCGGAATTGGTCGAGCTCAATTTCCAGTGGTTCCGGGCCCAGGGTGGCCAATTCGGGAGCTTTGCTGGAGTTTACTTCTTCTGTAGGGCGGCAGGAAAGATAGCCGAATTTACGGGTGTCGATAAAGCGCAGTTCTTCCGGGCTGTTCTTAAAACTAAGGATAAAAATTAGATGCTTCGGTCGGGAAGAATTTTGGGGAACCCAGACCAATCGACCGGTCATTTTGAGATGAAAAATTAAGGTCGGCCCCTGCTCAAGAGTGAGAAGAATGAATTTCCCCCGGCGCCAGACGTGGTGAATCGCTCGATTAAGAAGAGCCTGGAGACAGGAGAAATCTTCCCCCCGCCAGGCTTTCGGAGAGAAGAGTTGATAGCCGGAGATTTGTTTTCCCTGGAGAAGTGGTCTCAGGCCGCGGACAATGGTTTCGACTTCAGGTANTTCAGGCATGCTCAGGCTGGTATTCTAGCTTAATTAGGCCTTAAGGTGAAATGGAAGCTCTGTTTTAGTGGCCAAAGTGGTCTCCCAGGATTAGATCAAATAACATGCTTATCGCCTCTAGACATTGGCCAGGATGATGACTGCTTCTCTAAGACAGCCAGCAAAATACAGTGATAGGTCTAGAGTTTTGGTCTCTTTTTGGTTAACAAAAAGAGACAGCCCAGCTCATTTATCCAAGTTCAGAGTATTTAAGTGCCTTTCTTTAGTTGTCATTCTGATAGGCTTTAAATTTTCATCTGTTATGGGGGATAAGTGAATCCAGTGAATTTGTTAGAAAAGAGAGATGGGCTTCAGGTTAAAGAGGACGGCCGCAGTAAGGACAGTAAGAGAAATCCGGTGAAGCCGGGCGACCGCAGTAAGGACAGCAGGTTTTATCTTCAGAGTAGGTAGTTGTTATCGGCTGTTGGTTCTCATCCACCAGAGTGCTGCAATAATCACATTGGTAAAAAGGAGAGCCTTTTTTCAGAGGAAAGAGAGGGATAAAAAAAAGGTTGAAATAGTGATCAATTCGTTTCAATTTCAATCCCAGTTGTCCACAAAGAGGACAAATACGGGGAGTCGAATCTAGGGTTTTTGTTTTTGGATGAACACCACCGATAAAAATAAACATTCTCTTTTGGCCTTCTTAGTTCTTAATAGATGCCCGATCTGTCTTTATTAATATAAAATTCTTTCGTGCTTTTGCCAAGAGATGGACAGCTGGAGATAGACAAGTATTTTTAGACAAGGTAAATCTTTAGGCGCAGAAATCAGAATAAGGGAAAGAGTCAAACTATCTCCAGATTTTATCCAGCTTTCCTGATTTTCTTTGTGTTTTAATAAAAGGGATTGGTTAGAAATATACCCGGAAGCTGGAATAAAAAATACTCGGGTATCCACCAAACTCTGACCTGAATTCGGGAAAAGGAGGAACAACAATCCTGGGGCTCTCTCCGAGACTGATAAATGCTCCACCAGAAAGATAAACATTCTCGGCAATGTTGTATTCCACCACCGGAGCAATAAAAAACGACGGATCAGATAGGTTAATCAAGGCTTGAGTGGTAAAAGTTAAAAGAGGTGTCACTGGATAAGAAAAACCAGGTGTGAGATAGTGTTTACCCAGGAGATAGACCGCCCCTTCACTTACTCCCGGACGAGTTAACACCTGAAGGTAGTCCCGGGGATACCTGGCCCCGGCTCCGTTGTAATGATATTCGACAAAGGCATAGAGTCCATTCCGAAAGCTATAATCACTGCCGATGGTTAGCCGGAGGTAATTTTTCTTGTCTCCCCTGAAATTCGGAGTCAGCGCTTTGACCAGGACATAAGCTCCTTCCACCCAGAAGCCGGCTCCTCCTAGGGCACGAGTTAAATCCAGACCGAGGAGGAGATTGTTCTGAAAATTGACCAGCAGCGCTGCTATATCAGTTTTAGCCAGGTAGAATTTAGTTCGCAGAAAGGCCGCACTCCGGTTGAGATGGAAATTTTCCCCAAAAACCCAGCCGCCATCCAGCTCACCCATGAATCCCAGAGGAACTCTTACCCTGATGGCGTCGACCCCGATGCGGTATTCTCTATCAAGTTCTTCAAAAGTAAAAGGAGCAATGACATCGGTTGGGCTAAGGATGCGGCTGCTTCCCCAAGCGATAGCCTGCCGGCCGATAAAAATATCAGCTTTCCCTAAGCGGAGACTGAAAAAGGCCCGGTCGAGGTTATGGAAAAAACCCACGCTGGACTCTGCTGTATTTTCTGGAGGATAAAGTTGTCGTTTAAAGTCAATAGCCCGGTAATTATAGAGTTCAATGCCCGGGATGAAGAGTTGTCCATTGAAAAGTAGGGGGTCCTGAATACGGGGGGAAAAGGAATAGGCGAGAGTCAAGGAGACATTCTTCTTTAAATTAATTTGCCAATTCACCCGTAGCCGGTTGTTAACCAGCCCCATCATTCTGTCGGGTAAGAATGAGATACCATCTGGTTCATACCGCGGAGGGTCAAAGATCACAAAGAAAGTTTTATAGTAACCAGAAAGATTAAATCCAGCTGAATGTATTAGGCCAGGGGAAATAAGGATAATCAGGCTCAGAAGAAGTCCCCGATAAAGATATTTATTCATCCTATTTGTTTATCTTCAGCCACCCGGCCGTCCTTAAGAATGATTAAGCGGCGGGCGCGACGCATCACGTTTTCATCGTGAGTGGAGAAGATGAAGGTCATACCGGTCTTTTTATTCAATTCCCTCATCATGTCGAGGAGCCCGCCACCTGTTTCTGAATCTAGGTTGGCGGTGGGTTCATCAGCCAGGATAAGAGATGGGTTGGAAACCATGGCCCGGGCTACGGCTACCCGCTGCTGCTGGCCTCCGGAGAGCTGAGGAGGACGACGTTTTTCAAATCCTTCCAGGCCGACTTCTTTCAGAATCTGGCGGACGCGTCTTTTTCTTTCTTCTCTAGGGATTCTCTGCAGAAGCATAATATACTCAACATTTTCTTCCACGGTAAGCACCGGGATGAGATTGTATGCCTGGAAAATAAATCCCAGATTGTCCCGACGGAAATCCGATAATTCCTTGTCACTCATTTCCTCCAAAAGCCGACCCTTTATCCAGATTTTACCTTCTGTTGGTCGGTCTAGACCGGAGATAATATTAAGAAAAGTAGTTTTTCCTGAACCTGAAGGTCCCACAATGGCCGTGAATTCGCCGGGATAAATAATCAAGTCAATCCCCCGGAGAGCCTCAACAGGGACACCATCGTCGGTGTAAGTTTTTCTTAATCCTTCAACTCTAATTAAGGGTTCTGAATTTTTCGTCTCGACCATCTTTTGACTCCTTTTGGTTAAAGACTTTTTCTCATGGCGTCAGCCGGAGTTATCTTGGCCGCATGGATGGCCGGGTAGATCCCAATGACAATGGTAAAAATAAGAATCCAAAGGGGATAACGAATGAATTGGCCCACATGAAGTACGGGATAGATAGCTTCCTGAAAGGTTACCCCGGCAAACTCGATGCCGGAGTAATCAATCCCGATATGAGAGAAGATTAGAACTAAAATCAATCCCAGGATACTTCCGATAACGATGCTGATAATGCCCAGAGAGGCAGCTTCAAGGAGAATTAGCCGTAGAACACCGCTTCTCCTGGTGCCGACAGCCCGGAGAACCCCGAATTCAAAGATGCGTTCATAGAAAGACATGAAAAGGGTATTGATGATACTAAAAGCGATAACACCAACAAGCAGTAGAGCCATAAAAAAGATGCTGAAATCAGTAAAATGAAGAGCATAGCTGAGCTCAGGTAAAAGTCCGGCCCAACCCAGAGCTTCGTTTCCCTGCCGAGAGTATTTTTTCCAGAGGGGATGGTCTTTGTTCTGACCGATGCGGAGGTCAGTGAGTTTTAAAGCGATTTCATGGATTTGTCCAGGGAGAGCCAGCATTTGCTGGGCCTTTGAGAGGGGAATAAAGACAAGTCCTTTATCCATTTCTTTGATATTGAAATTAAAAATTCCGGAGACACGGAACATTTCCTGGGAAAGGTCACCAGTTTTAGCCTGAGCTACAGTGATGACCACCCGATCGTATAAGCCCACTTCTAGGGTTTCCGCCAGCTTTTGGCCGATAATGATATCCTGAGGATTTTCTTTCTGAAAATAAGCTCCGGCGACAATAGCTTCATCCACTTTGGAGAGGAATTGCTCCCGCGCCGGATCAATTCCCACCACGGTGACTGCGCTGAGATTAGCCGCTGAAGTAATCATGCCGAAAGACAGAACACGAGGCGCAAAATTAACCACTTCCGGTTCTTTCTCTAATTCCTGAATGATTCCGGGGGCCTCATTGATGGTTAATTCCACCTCCTGGGTCCGGCGGAAACCGGCCCGGTGAATCTGGCCGTCTCCCAGGAAAGTCCCGGTAGCGGCCTGAATCATGTTATTAACCATCCCGATCATCATCCCGTCCACGAAGATCAGGGAAGCCAGTCCCAATCCAATGGCGGTTCCGGCGATGATGGAGCGGCGTTTATTGCGGAGAATATTCCGCCAGGCCAGTTTCATAAATGTCCAGAACATCTTAGTGTATCCTCATGGCTTTGGCGGGAGAAATCCTGGCGGCCCGCAGAGCCGGAAAGAAACTGACAACTGTTGCCGACAGAATAACGGTTATCGCCGGGATATAGAGACTGCGGGGGGTAATAGCGGAGTAAAGGGATTTAAATTCGATCCCGCCGTAAGTAAATGAAGTGGGGAGATGGATTCCATGAATTGAGAGGATATGGTTAATTATCAAGCTCAGACCAGCTCCGAGGACTATACTGGCGAGAGCGATGATATTTATTTCCAGGACTATCTGCCAAAAAATGTGTTGGGGACGGGTGCCTAGGGCTTTTAATACTCCGTATTCTCTTGTTCTTTCGAGGATAGCCATCAGGACTGTATTGAGTACTCCGACCGCGACGATTAGCAGAATTACCAGGAGCATGACCCACATTCCTTCGACATCGGCTTTCATAGCCTGGTAGAAAGATTTGGCGAATTCCTGCCAAGGCTGAACATCAAGAGCATTATTATCGAGAATTGTTTTAATTTTTCTGGTGATCTTTTCGACGTGGGAAAGTTTATTGACAATTATAGCTATTTCATGGATTTTCCCCTCGAGAACAAAGAGTTGCTGGGCCTCACTGAGATGAAGGTAAAAGGCTGTCCGGTCAGCCATCTGGTTTCCACTGGCTGCAATACCTACTACCCGGAAGAGGTCATTGGCGATTGAGCCGTCAGCCCCTTGGGAGACAATAATTATTTCATCTCCTACTTGAGCATGAAGAACCTCAGCCAAGCCCTTTCCCAGGATAGCTTCATGGGCAGGTTGAGGAGAAAAAGGTCGTCCCTTGATGATTTTTTTATTGAAGTAAGTGGCTTCATTCTCCCGAACCGGGTCGATGCCGATAATCTGAACAGCACTGGTTTTATTTTCCAGAGAAGCCAGGCCCGCGGCCAGGAAACGGGGAGTCCAGGTGAGAACTCCAGGAACCGATTGGACTTTTTGGCCGATGGCTTCGTAATCGTCAATGGCTTTATAAAGAGATGGTTTGTCTAGATACTCCTGGGCATGAATTTGGATATGGCCCAGGCGATTGCGGGTAAACATATTGATTATTCGGGAATAGGAGCCGTCCGACCAGCCGATGGAGATTGAGGCAAGAGTGAAGCCGCCAAACATGGTCAGCATGGTGAAGATTGTTCGACGTTTCTGACGGAGTGTATTCCGGAAAGCCAGCTTAAACAACACCAGTTCTCACCTCACAGATTATCTCTGGGAACGGAGGTTCCGCAAGCTGAAGATTTCATCGGAGAGAGATGGATTGAAGTCCAGGTCAAGATATCGAATAATTGTTTTATGGCCTTCTTTGTTCTGGGGAATTAACTCCAGAACTGAAGGAATCTTTCGTCCGTCAAACTCTTTAATTTCTTTAAATTCCATCACCCGCTTCAGTTNGCCTTTTTCATCGTAATATTTTTGCCAGACAGGAAGATAATCACGANGGCGGATGGCTGTAATGACATAGCCCCAGACGATAGGTCGGCCTTCTTTAGGAGTGAATTTTATATAAAGAAGTTCTGGTTGAGGATTGGCTACCTCAGTGTATTCATAACTGTAGTCATCAAAAAAAGTGTATTCTTTAACCAGGTCATCATTGGTAAAGTCAGACCCCATCCAGGAGCTCATCATCATGGAAGGGGGAATCTTGATTACTTTATTGACCCGGGGAAGGTAGTTCCACATCTCGGTGCCGATCCGTAAGGTGGCCACTCCTTTTTCCTTAGCCGGGGCCAGAATCCGGATGAAGGTTTTATCCAGACCTTTGGTCCAAGCGTTCATTTTCAAGGTTCTGGTCCAATGGGGAGTGACAATAGTCATTTCCAGCTGGGCGTAGCTTGAGTCCGCCCGGAAAAGCTCGTCTAGTTTTTTAACAATGGTCTTTACCTCGGGTAGAGATGATTGAGCCAAAGAAAGATTAAGTGAAGAAATAGTGAAGAAAACAAGGAGCATTAGGAGGGAATTCAGCCGCAGGAAGCCGCTTCCTGACCTGAAGAAATTTCTGGAGCATTGTTTCACGTGAATCTCCTCCAGTGAGTGGTTGTTGGTAATAATTGAATTATATTATGGCATATCTGGTGGGTAAATCAAGAGAAAGCTTCGCCCAGGAGAAGAGGCGGAGGCAGTTCCCCTGCGTCGAGGGATTGATGGTTGTATTATCGCGAATTTAAGGCCGCCAGAATTTTAATTTAATCTTTTTTTGTCGGAAGAGAGAAATTAAGGGAGGCCAGGGATGGTCACTCTTTTAGTGAGTTAAACTTGACTTTTAAGGGAGTGGTTTATAGGATGAACGGGGAAAAGGAGAGAGTTGTTCTTTTCCTTTTCACTCAAGTGGGAGGAGCAGAAATTGGCTAAACTAGGAAAGATAATATTGATTATTCTGATAATCGATATCGTCATAGTTGGGGGCTATTTTGGGTTGAGGTCTTTATCAAAGGGGGAGAGCGTATCACCGGACGATTTCGAGTGGATAGTTATTGATGAGAATTATTCTCCAGCCAATGTGGTGGAGCAGTTTATTCAGGAGGATGCTTTCCGACAGGGAATTTTGCCGGTTTATTTACGCAGTTATGACCAGAATGAGAGTGTTTTGAAGAAATTTCGTGGTTCTCGCTTTGCTGGCCCTAAAGAAGCTGAGTTGAATATGATGTTTCCCGGCCTGGAGGATTGGCTTTTGGTGGAGATTAAGTATAAGTTTGGCCAGCTCCGGGAAAGAGAGGTTGTCCGGGCTATCCTTTATGTGATGGTAAAAGGAGAATGGATGGTCGGTGATAGTGGCCGGATTATCTGGAAAAGGTAATTATTAACCTGAATTAATTCCCGAGAATAAGGAGAATAAAGTGAGGAAGCGAATCCAACGGATTGCTGTCTTAACCAGAGATTGTTCTGGGGTTAATGCGGCTCTGAGGGCTGTTGTCCGGACGGCTGACTCAATGGGGATCGAAGTCTGGGGGGTCATCCGGCATTACGAAGGATTGATCAAAGGGGACTTTCGACCTCTCTCCCGCATTGATGTCTCGGGGATTTTAAATAATGGTGGGACCATTCTGAAAACTTCAAGATGTCGGGATTTTATGACACCAGAAGGACAGGAAAAGGCTGTAGCTCAAATCAAACGCCATAAAATCGATGCTCTCATCATCATTGGCGGAAATGGTTCTTTAGCCGGAGCCCATGTTTTAGCCTCTCAGTACGACTTGAAAGTAGTCGGCATTCCGGCCACTATTGATAATGATATTAACGGAGTAGAAATGAGTATCGGGGCTGATACAGCGGTCAATGTGGCTATGGAGGCTATTGATAAAATTCGGGATACAGCTTTTAGTCTGGAGAGAATATTTGTGGTGGAAGTTATGGGGCGTAAGAGTGGTTATATTGCTTCTCAGGTAGCTTTGGCAGGTGGCTGTGAAGAATTACTCATCCCCGAGGTAAAAGACGATTTTTCCAGTCTACTGGAGAATATTAAAGAAGGAAACAAGCGGGGCAAGGTGAGCTGGATTATTATCGTGGCCGAAGGCCGGGCCAAAGCTCATGACATAGCAGAGAAAATTTCTTCAGCCACTGGATTGGAGACGAGAGTAGCTGTGCTGGGACATATTCAAAGAGGTGGCCGGCCGACCGCCTTTGACCGTATTCTAGCGGCTCGTCTGGGTAGTTACGCTGTCCGGATTCTGGTGGAAGGCGGCACAGATGTTTGTGTGCGGATGGAATGCGGCCAATTAAGCATTCTTCCCTTAGAGGAAGCGACCCAGCCCAAAAAGTTCGATTTTGAAACCGAAGCCGCCTTGATAAAAATTCTAACCTGAGACATGAAATCGGGTGGTGAAGTTTCTTTAGAGAGGCGAAGAAAACAGTTGCTTTGATGGTTAATCAAAAAGAAGAACAAGCGATTCAAGAAGTCACCCAATTTTTGGATAATTTGAATATTTCCTATACTCTTCACCACCATCCCCCGGTTTTTACGGTGGAGGAAGCTGAGAGATATTGGGCTGGTATTCCAGGGGCTCATTGTAAAAATCTTTTTTTACGGAACAAGAAAGGGAAACGACATTATCTGGTGATTGCTTTGAGTAAGCGCCGGGTTGATCTTAAAAAATTAACCTGGCGCCTGGGAGAAGACAGGTTGAGTTTCGCCTCTCCGGAGAGGCTTCAACGATTTCTTGCGCTCTCTCCCGGGGCTGTTTCTCCCTTCGGTCTCATTCATGACCAGTCTCATGCAGTTAAAGTGATTCTAGATGAGAGTTTAAGAAAGGCTGAATTTTTAAGTTTTCATCCCAATACAAATACGGCCACCTTGACCTTAAGTCGCTCTGATTTTGAAAGGTTTCTGAAATTCCTTGATTACCCGGTTACTTACCTTCCCCTCGAGTAAGGCCAAAAGGGGAGTGATTAAGGATAATAACCCCTCTTTTCATATTGATTTTATTTTTTTGATGGGAGAAAATAGCTGAAGATTGGTCAAGGCAGACCAGGAGAAAATGGTAAATAAAAGGGACGACCATCGTTATCAGAAACACATTCTTCTTCCTCAGGTCGGTCATGAAGGCCAGGCAAGATTAAAGAAATCATCAGTGGTGGTTATCGGTTGTGGAGGCCTGGGTTGCACTCTGGCTATTTATATTGTCCGCAGTGGAGTTGGCCGGGTAGTATTGGTTGACCGTGATTGTGTAGAGCTGGACAATCTCCATCGGCAAATTTTGTTTGTTGAAGAGGATGTGGTTAAAGGACGCCCCAAGGCCGTGGCCGCTGCCGAACATCTCCGAGAGGCCAATTCAGAGGTTGAAATCGTTTCTTTGGTGGAAGATGTCTCTGTGGATAATGTGGAAGAGATTATCCGTGAAGGAGATCTTGTTTTAGATGGGACTGATAATTTTGAAACCAGATACCTGGTAAATGATGCCTGTCTGAAACATCGTCTTCCTTGGGTCTATGCCGGGGTAGTAGCCACCACAGGCATGGTCATGAGTATTATTCCGGGAAAGACCCCCTGTTTCCGCTGCTTCCTGCCCCAACCACCAGCTCCAGGTGATGTGCCTACCTGTGAATCGGTCGGTGTCTGGGGGCCGGCAGTAGGAGTGATTGCTTCTTTCCAGGTTTCGGAAGGATTAAAAATTCTCCTGGAAAGAGAAGAGGATATCCTTCCCGGGCTGGTTACTTTTGATGTCTGGTCTGGGGAGTGGGAAACGTTTTCTGTAGAGAAAAATCCTGATTGTCCTGCCTGTGGCGGTGGCGACTATGAGTATTTGAAAAAAGGCATATTGAGGCTGACCACTCTCTGTGGGCAGAAGGCGGTTCAAGTCTCTCCCAATCAAAAAGCATCTCTGGATCTGGGCAGTCTGGCCGAGCGTCTTCAGGGGCAGGGAAGAGTAACTTTCAATGATTACGTGGTGAGACTTCAGGTGCCACCTTATGAGTTTTATGTTTTTAAGGATGGGCGGGCAATTGTTAAGGGAACATCTGAAGAAAAAATCGCCCGTCAGTTGTTGGCTAAATATATCGGTCTTTAAAGCAAGAGGTTTTTATAGTCTTATAATAAATTCTGGGAGGAAGGGTTGAAATTAATTGGTTTTATTGGTCTGTCTAATTCAGGGAAGACAACGGTTATCGAACAGCTGGTAAAGGAGCTGAAGAGAAGAGGCTATCGGGTGGCCGTCCTCAAGCATTGTCCTCATGGCTTTGAGCTGGATAAGAAGGGGACTGATTCTGCCCGCATATGGGCGGCTGGAGCTGATGGCGTGGGTTTGGTTAGTCCTGAAAAAGTGGCTGTTCTTCAACGAATTCCTACCTCCAGCCTGAGACAGGTAGCTGCCCTGTATTTTCCAGATTATGATTTTGTCCTGATTGAAGGAGGAAAAGACGAAGTCGGCATCAGAAAAATTGCTATCGTTAAGGAGCAACAAGCTCAAGAGATAATGATTTCTCAGGGAGAATTACTGGCTGTGGTGAGCGATAAGCCTCTGGAGATAGAGAAACCATTCTTTCGTTTTCACCAGATAGCTGAACTGGCTGATTTTATCGAGCAAAATAAGGATATCAGCCAATCCCAGGTTATTCTGAGTGTTGAGGGGCGTCCCTTACCTCTGAAACCTTTTGTTCAGGAGATCATCGCCGGGGCGGTCTGGGGAATGGTGAAAACATTAAAGAAATTACCGGGTCGTCCCAGGTGGTTGACTTTATTCCTCAGTGAAAAAAATGACGAGAAAAGTTAATTCATCGGAGTGTAGTCAACGTATTTTTAAGGTCAGCAAAGCGACAGATGCCCCGAAAATGAGAGCCATTTATCATTGCCTGATTTGAAGCTGGTGGGCCTTTTTTCGATAGAGAAAAGAGGCCCACCAGCTTTTCCAGCCAAGCTTAGAACCAACACCACCANAACCAAGTTGCCTCTTTGACTTAGTCATTGTTTTTATCACCGAGAGGTGGCTTGGCGGCCAGGCGAGGTTGTTCGAAATTACCATTTGGGAACAGGGGNAATCGTCAATTTTTTTTCACCTTATCTTTCTATCAATAATGCTTTTCGGGTGATTACCCATGACAATTTTAGTGATAATTTGTATAATCTAAAGCTTATTTTTCCACTTTCAATTAATCGCCATGAAAGACAGACCCCTCACCCAGCAGGAGATTTTCCGGCTCTGGTTTCCCATGGCCGCCACCTGGTTGATGATGGCTACCGAAGGTCCTTTTTTAGCGGCCGTCATTGCCCGCCTGGCCTCTCCGGAGTTGAACTTAGCTGCCTACGGAGTGGCTTATTCTTTTGCGGTGCTGGTTGAGGCCCCGATTATTATGATTATGAGTGCCTCCACTGCTTTAGTTAAAGACAACCAGAGTTTTGTGCGGTTAAGAAATTTCACCTACGGTCTGAATTTAGGTTTGACTTTAGTCCTCCTGGCTCTTTTAATCCCCCCGATTTTCGATTATATCACCCGGGGAGTTATCGGTCTTCCCCTGGCCGTCAGCCGTCGGACTCATCAGGCTGTCCTGGCTTTACTTCCCTGGCCGGCGGCTATCGGGTACCGCCGGTTTTATCAAGGAATACTTATCAGTCGGGGATTGACCCGTCGGGTGGCTTATGGGACCGTTACCCGTGTTCTTTCGATGATGGGCCTGGCTTTGGTCGGGGCTTACTATTTTCCTCTGGAAGGAGCTACGATTGGGGGATTAGCTCTTTCTGCCGGGGTAACGGCCGAGGCTATAGCCAGTCGTTTTATGGCTCATTCATCAGTCCAAAAGCTTCGTTCTCATGAAAATAATGATCCCTCCGGGAAGGAGTTAGAGTATAGGCGTATTTTTAATTTTTATTATCCACTGGCTTTAACTTCGATTTTAGCTCTGGGAGTTCAACCGCTGGTGACTTTCTTCCTGGGCCATAGCCGGATGGCTCTCGAATCATTGGCTGTGTTACCGGTGGTTAATTCATTGGTTTTTATTTTCCGGAGTATGGGGCTTTCTTTCCAGGAAGTCGGCATTGCTCTTTTGGGGGAGAAGGATGAAAATTTAACCGCTTTGAAAAAATTCGCACTGCGGTTGGGAATGTTTGCTTCAGGAAGTTTGATGCTGGTTGCTTTCACTCCCTTATCTCTTCTCTGGTTTGAGAAAGTTTCAGGTTTAGGGCCGGAATTGGCCAGCTTCTCTTTGTGGCCGACCAGGATACTGGTTCTTCTCCCCGCTCTGACNGTCCTCCTGTCCTTTTTTCGGGCGTATCTGGTTCGTCATCACGCCACCAAACCGATTACCATGGCCACAGGCATTGAGGTGGGGGTGATTATCTGTGTTTTATTGGTCACTATTCATGGCTTTAATTTCATCGGAATCATTGCGGCGGCGATGGCCATGATTTTAGGGCGTTCCCTGGCTGATGTTTATCTTATCTATCCAGTGATGAAGGTTAAAGAAGCTTTTAGAGTTAAGCCGGCAATANGGTGACTATCGCCTTTTTNACCAAAGTGTTGACCTGTGCTCTATCAAAATGTGGATAACTGTTTATATTTTGGGGGAAATAGCCGGAGAAAAACCCCCAGAAAGCGGCGGTCGGTACTTGTGTTCAGACGAAAAGGGAAAAAACCTCTTTCGGTTGTAATCGTCAGAGGATAAAGAATGCNGTTTTTCCAGGGGAAATAAACAAGCGAAGAGCCTCTTAAAATAATTCTTTCGGCGTGATGAGGAAGAAGTTTAATTTTTTGGGAGAAGTATCCTTGTTTGATTTCCACAGTCATTCCTACTGGAGAGGAAAGTTCGAAGGTTAGCTGGGAAATTTTCTCTGGTGTTTGAAGAAGAAAATCGGCTTTACTTCTCCCTCGAACCCAGATTCCGCCGGCTTCTGGACCAAAGGAGTTATTATCCTGGGCATATACTGCCCAGGGCTTAGCGTCCTCAGAGCGGATTTTCTCCAAGTGGATATCAAAAAAAGAATAAAGAAAGACGAGCCCGATAATGATCCAGGCTGATAAAACCACAAGCATTTGTTGAGAAGAAGAACGAGGGTGTGTTTTTCGGTGAAGTTTTGATGATAATGGGTTGGTGTAGGGATGAAAAACAAAGGTAATTCCCCCTAAAATAATCAACCAGAAGAGTAAAACCCAGGGGTTAAAGAATGATGGGTGAGAGAGGTGAGGGACCAATTTGGTGAAATTCACCAGGTGATTGCTTAATGCCTGGAGGGTTTTACTGACCATACCCTCGGGATTGAAAGAAAAGGATAGATTTTGGTGATAGAGTAAATCTGGTCGGGTAAGAATTCCTCCGGTCTGGACAATTGTCAGGATAATGAGAAGAAAAAGAATTGATTTTTGGGATAGTCTATCCGGTCGGTGTTGCAGGAAAACAGGTGTTATGAAAAACCACATAATCCAGATTAAGGGTAACAAAGTTCTTCCTGGCGGACAGTAGCCTCCCCAATAATAGCCGAGAGAAGTGAACCCCCAAAAGGTGACCAGAACTGAGATGAGCAGCAGAAATATTTTTAAATTTGCTCTAATTAAAATTAAGACTCCGGCGAGAATCAGGAAGAAGGTGAAGTTATAAGGTAAAAGCCCGGTCCGCTGGTCAAAGAAATAGCCCAGGCCGCAGCGGAAAGACTCGAGGAAAGATAAATGAAAGAATTGAGAAATGTGTTCACCTGGAGATACTCCCCGGTAGAAAGAAACAGGGGAGACATTTCCGTAGAGTTTCCAGGTGTAAATAGCCAAAAGGGAAGACAGGGTGGCCAGAGGCAAGAAGAAGCTGGCCAGGGCTGGGTAGATTTTAGTTGCTTGTTTCCTTAAAGAGTTTAATAGCCAGACGCCCAGAATTACAGAGCCGATGATGGTCAGGGGAATGTATTTCACCCCCAGCCAGGGGAGAAAAGCCAAGCCCAAACTGCTGATGAAGATTTTCCGCGGGGGAATAGTTTTTTGGTTTTTGGAGATTATGCTCCAGAGACTAATGAGAAGAATAAGAGCCGCTGGAATTTCAGGATAAATTAAGTGGGAATAGAAGATTAAGGGAGGGCTTAATCCAAAGAAAANCGCCAGGAAGAAAGATAAGATTTTATGATCAAAGATTTTGACCACCAGAAGGAAAAAGAGGCTGACCAGAAGAGCACAGAAAAAAGTCATCGGCCAGCGGCTAAACCAAATGATTATTTTTCTTTTTAAATTATTATCCTGGATGGACGATGTTAATTTTTGGGCGAGAGCGAAGGTGGGCAGGAGCAAAAGAGACAGCCCNGGTCCATGCCGGGAGTAGGCTGAACCTTTCTTCCGACCNGGATAGGTATGCGGAGTGAGTTTTCCGGGGTAGTAGCTTAAATAATCCTGGTTGGCGAAATTATTTGCCAGATCGGTGTCTTTATCCCCGACGAGGCTGGTGACAATTAAGAGATAATGTGGTTCGTCGCCGGTAAGGGGTTGCGCCGGGAAAAAAAATCCAGCTGAAATAAGATTGTAAACAACAAGGAGTAAACAAAAAAGAATCGTGGCTAGTGTTCTTGTTTCCTGATTGGACCAGAATCTAGCTGTTTTAATTAGCCAACGAGGAGAACAGGCCAGGGGATTAATAATGACCACGGTGAAAATTATGCCCAGCAAGATACTCAGGCTCAAGGCCGGACGAAATTCATGGAGAAAATAAATGTGTCCTAGCCACAGCCCATGAGCGAGGAGAAGAGGAGAGAGACAGAGGAGGAGTTTATAAGGATTGACCTCAATCAATTTCCGGAAGAGAGGGAGAACAGGCAGGTAGAGCAGACTAAGAGAGAAAATTACGAGACAAAGGTAAACCACCAGCTGAAGGAAAAAAGGCCAGGAGATAATTTTGTTGAAAACATTGTTCTGATGAAAGATAAGGGTAGCCAGACCAGAAGCTTCCAATCCGGAGAGGAAAAACCCCTTCCAGGAGAGAAAGGTTAGGAAGGAACGAATAAATTTTTGATTGGCCATTTTTCCGGAGTTAAAAACTCTTGGGTTAACATAGCAAAAGAGAATTTTCTCATCAATCTTTTTTAAAGTGATTTGTCAGATCCTTTCCTTCACCTCTCTGAAAGATGAAAATATATAATCCAGTCTAGAATGGTGATCAAGGGAGGATTGGAAGAGGTCGGCCACTCGGGTAAAAAGAGCTGCTGGACCTCTTTCCTCCCGCTGGAAGAAGCCCAGCAGCTCAGGGTCCATTAACCCTTTATTGCTTCGAGCTCCAGAGAGGGGTTTGACATTCTAACTCGGGCTGAAGGTACAAAATCACGCTATTTCCAGGGTAAGCATTTCCCTAATCAGGTGAGCTTATACTCTGCCGGATAAGGTAACGTTTCTCTTCTTTTTTTGCTCATTTGAAGATAAAGTCTTCTATTTTTGACTTAGTCAGGTAGATATGGTAAATAGAGCCTCTCAATGAAGGGGCTAAAAACGGGAAAATTCGAGATNGTCGTTTTCCTTAAACCCAACTCTCAAATTTGCCGAGACTTCAAAGATTTCTCCTGGATATTAACTTATTGAATTTCTACAAGCATGATATTTCAATCTTGCTTCAATCACCCTGATAGGCAGAATGAGTTTCAGGATTAAATTATCTTAAGGAGGCTTATGATGACCAGGCTTAAAATTCATCCTCCCTTTAAATTCTTTGTTTTGCTCTTGGTAGTTTTTCTTTTTCTCGGAGAATTCAGTCTGGCCACCGAGGCGAAGAAAAGCGATGAGGATGTTCTCTATCAGGAGTCATATATAAAACCTCCGGCAGAGGTGCAGGAGTTGTTAACCCGGGAGAGACATTATGATGTTTTATCCAATTTAAGTCCGGATAAAGATCATTTTCTTATTCCCGTCCGTCAAGAGTTTTCTTCCCTGGCCCGCATGGCCCAGCGGACTTTGCGTCTGGCCATGCTGGAGTTTTGTCCGGATGTCAATCGAGAGTGGCGTCTCTCCACCTTTGGAATAAAGGGTTTAAAGATTTATTCACTTCGTCAGAAAAAAACATGGGAAGTAAAGCTTCCTCCTGATATTCTCGTTTCCGATTTTGTCTGGTCACCCGATGGGAAAAAGATTGCTTTTCTGGCTCATCTTAAGCAGGGCACGCAAGTGTGGCTGGCCGATGTAGCCACTGGGGAAGCGAAGCCAGTGTCGGAGGCCCTGGTGATGGCCACTTTAAGTGGCGTCCGCAATTATTATAGCCGGGCCAGTCGGCCTCCCTCCAAAATGTTGCAGTGGCGGCCCGACGGGAGTCTGGTCACCTTACTTGTGCCGCCTGCTCGGGGCCCGGAGCCTTCTCCTCCAGCCATTCCCAAAACTCCCTTCATTCGCCGGACACGCTCCAAGCCAACCCCAACCCGAACCTATCCCTTTCTTCTCCGGACTCCTCATGATAAAGAGCTATTCAAGTATTACACCACTTCGCAGCTGGCCATTCTCTATCCGGGACAGGCACCCCGTTATATTGGTCAACCCGGAATGTTTATGAGTATTTCGGTCAGTCCGGACGGGAAATTTATCNTGGCAGAAAGGTTGACCGAACCGTTTTCTTATATTGTCAGTTTCCGCAGTTTTCCCCGTATCCTGGAAGTGCTGGACGAAACAGGGAAGGTAATTTCTACCATTCGGAAAACTCCTCTCCAGGAGGCCATGTCCCGAGACGGAGGGCCGAGTGAGGATCTCCCCCGGGATGTGAAATGGCGAACTGATGGGAAGGGATTGATTTTTCTTTGGAGAGAGAAAGCCAAAAAGAAGGAAGGTGAAGAGGAGGTCAAGGGCAAACGGAAAGATAGATTAATGTTCCTGCCGCCTCCTTTTAAAATGGACCAGGCAATTACTTTGGTAGCCATAGAGAAAAAGTTTATCAGTGTCAATTTAACCAGAGATGGCTCTTTCGCCCTGGCGACTCTGAGCGGCCGGAATGAAGTTGGCCAGAACCGCCAGGAGATCGTCGCCTATGACTTGCGGCGCCGGCCTCCCCGGGCTTATATCCTGGTCAAAGATATAGATCCAAGTGATCTTCTTCAGCAGCCGGGTGATGTTNTTACCAGAAGAACTGCTAACGGCCTGCCTTATGTGCTTCTCAGTTCTGATAAAAAGAAGGTTTTCCTCCAGGGAAGGGGTTATCGGGAAAATTTAAAACCGCAGCCTTTTATTGACCGCATTGAAATTAAAACCAGAAAAAAAGTCCGCCTCTTTGAAGGCTCAGCTGAGTTTTATGAGCAACCGCTGGTTCCCCTGGATGATGACCTCCGGAAAATGATTATTCAGCGGGAGAGTTCCACGGACTTTCCTGATTGTTTTCTCTGGCAGAAGGGGGAAATTATAGAACAATTGACTGCCAATAAGGATCCTTACCCGGAAATAACGGCCGCCCGGCGGGAACATTTCACTTTTATCCGGCGGGATGGATTGGAAATTCATGGCTGGATTCTTCTGCCGCTGGACTACCAGGAAGGGGAAAAGGTGCCGGCGGTTTTCTGGACATATCCCCGGGAGTTTCAATCTTTTAAAGAATATCAGAGCTCGGTTATCCGCTCCTATAATCTTAATGCCTTCCGCCACTTCAGTTCCCGGAATGCCTCCCAGATCTGGCTGACCCAGGGTTATGCCGTGGTTATTCCTGATATTCCAATTATTGGCAAAGGGAATCAGTACAACAATAATTATATAGCTCATCTGGTGGATTCGATGTATGCGGCCATCCGCAAGGTTGATGCCCTGGGTTATGTAGATGTCGATCGAATAGGCCATGGAGGCCANAGTTATGGGGCTTTCGCCACGGCTAATATTCTGGCCCATACCCCGTTTTTTAAAGCAGGTATTGCCGGCGACGGGGCTTACAATCGCACCTTAACCCCAATGACTTTCCAGAATGAACGTCGTTTTATCTGGGAGGCGCAGGATATTTATATTGAAATGTCACCTTTTTTTGAAGCCGACCATCTGGAAACACCCCTTCTCATGTATCATGGTGCTGAAGATAATAATACCGGGACGTTTCTCATTCAATCGGAACGGATGATTCAGGCTCTCACCGGGTTGGGGAAGAAAGCGGTGCTTTATATTTATCCTTTTGAATCTCATGGACCTCGTTGTTTGGAGACCTATTTTGATCTCTGGGCCAGATGGCTAGCCTTCTTTGATAAATATGTTAAGCATCACCAGGAGGAAAAAAAATAACCGATGTAGTCAGGCAAGGAGTTCGACCATGAAGATTAAAATAAATGATAAGGAGTATCAGCTCTTTAAGTCGGCTTTTAACGATGAATCCTATGCCAGTTATATAATTGGACGCCGGGGAGCCTCGCCAATTCCCCATCGCCGCCATAAAGTAGTCACTCTCGATAAAGTAATAGACTTGCTCGAAGAGGGAGATGTGATTTCCTATCCCCATTATTACCGGGCAGGAGATAAAGGGCTGCAACTTGTGGTGGAAAAACTCAGAGAGAAGGGGAAAAAAGATATCATCCTCTACGGCAATGCTTTTTTCGACCACACTGACCCCTGGTTGATTGAAGCTTTTCGCGATGGAACTTTAGGAGGGCTTTACGGTAATGTTTACCGGAAGTTCGGCGCTTATGTCACTGCCGGGGAGCTGCTTCCCTGGGTCAGTATTGGCTTTTCCCATGGAAATCGGGTCCGAAAATTACAAACGGGCGAAGTTAAGGTGAAGGTGGCCTTCGGTCCGGTGCCGCTGGCAGATGTTTATGGTAACGCCACCGGATTGAAGGGCAAACCCGAGCAATTATGTGGTCCGCTGGGTTTATTTGCAGCTGATGCAGAGTTTGCCGATTATGTCTGTCTGCTGGCCGGTGAAGTAAGTGAGCACTTGATCATGCCCATTTCTCTTTCCATGGAGAATGTGGATTTTGTCGTTCCGGTGAAAGAACCCGGACTGGCAGCCGGAATCGGCAGCGGCACCCTGGATATGAATAAAGCCAAAGCTAATCCCTTTAATGTAGCTGTGGCCGAGAATGTCACCCGGGTCATCAAGGCGGCCGGAGTGGTTAAAGAGAATTTTGCTTTTCAGGTTGGGAGTGGAGCAGGGTTGATTGTTCTCGAAAATATCCGGCAGATTCTTCGGGAGATGAAAGTGGTCGCTAATTTTTCTATCGGCGGAATAACTTCCCTTCATGTCGATATGCTGGAAGAAGGCTTGGTTCGTTATTTGTTGCATGGTCAGTTGTTTGAACCCAGTTCCAAGGTCATAAATTCCCTCCTTGAACATCCCCGCCATCTGGAGATAACCACCGGTTATTATGCCTCGGTGGCCAATAAGGAGTGTGCCGTTAATCTGCTTGATCTGGCAGTGTTATCGGCTCTGGAGGTTGACCTGGAGTTTAATGTCAACACGGTTTGCGCCAACGGCCGGATTATCGGTGGAATTGGCGGTGGTCAGGATGTAGCGGCCGGGGCGGCTTTGACCATTATTTTTCTTCCTCTGGCTACAGGGAAAGGGGAATGGGGTTTTCCCCGGGTGGTGGAAAAAGTCTATACCCGGACAACTCCGGGTGAAGTGATTGATGTGGTGGTTACAGAGGATTTTGTGGCGGTCAATCCCCGCAGTAAAAGTCCTTATAAACAGAATATTCTGGATAAAGCTCAGGATTTTGGTATAAAGATCCTTTCTATTGATGAGCTTCACCTCCGCTCGCTGGAAAAAGCCAAACAGCTGGGGAGAATTCCGCCTCGACAGGCAACCACCGAGGAAATAGTTCATGCCATTGAGTGGCGGGATGGGACTTTGCTGGATGTTATTCGCCGACCACTCAGAAAAGATTAATCAGCCAGGAGAGGAATTTGGCTTGAATCTAATTCGGGAACCTGGGGAATGGATGACTCGGCCTTTATTTTGGCGACAAACCGAAATTTAAAATTAAACTGACAAGAGCTTCACTTCTTTTCTTGACCTGGACGTTGAGTTGGGATAATTTGGAATCAAGATCAACAGGGAGATAAGCAAGATGAAAGTAACAACTGTCGAAGAAATGAGAGAGCTGGACCGGCGGGCAATAAAGGAGTTTGGTATTAGTGATGAACTCCTAATGGAAAATGCCGGACTGGCCTCTTTTCAGGTCATTGAAGATGAAATAGGCGTCCCGGGCATAAGATTTCTGGTCTTGTGTGGCGGCGGGAATAATGGTGGAGATGGTTTTGTCGTAGCGCGCAAGCTTTATTCGGGTGGAGGAGTGGTAGAAGTTTTTGTTCTGGGGGATGAAAAAAAATATAGTGGAGCCGCTAAAAAGAATTATGAGATAGCCACCAAGCTGGGTTTCCCCATCAAAAAGCTGGAGTCGCTCGAGGAATTGCAGGATGCCCTCAACAGATGCGAGGTGGTGGTGGATGCGCTCTTCGGCACGGGCTTGGATCGGCCGGTGGAAGGATTGTATCAGGAGGTGATCCAGCGGGTGAATGCGGCTGATAAAGTAGTGGTCAGTCTCGACATTCCTTCCGGGATTAACGGGAATAATGGACTGGAGATGGGGGAGGCCATCTGGGCTGATTATACGATTACTTTTGGTTTGCCCAAACTTGGAAATCTTCTCTATCCCGGATATAGTCATGGCGGCTTTCTATTTGTCACCCATATTTCCTTTCCACCGCAATTGACCGGGCAGGAAAGCATCAAGACCGAGATTAATCTGCCGCCCTACCTTCCCGAGCGGCCAGAGGACGGCCATAAGGGAGCTTTTGGCGATGTTCTTTTTATCGCTGGCGCCTCGAGTTACTTTGGAGCTCCTTATTTTGCCGCCAGGTCTTTACTTAAGGCCGGGGGAGGTTATGCCCGGTTGGCCAGTATTCCTTCTGTTTGTCAGGTGGTGGCTACCAAAGGGAGTGAAATTGTTTTTATCCCTTTGAAAGAAACCAGTGCCGGCTCGATTGCTCTGGCCAATCTGGAGAAGCTGCTGGAGTTGGCGGAACAGGTTGATTTGGTAGTGATCGGTCCTGGCCTTTCTCTCCACTCGGAAACTCAGGAGCTGGTCCGGGCTCTGGTTCGCCGGGTATCCAAACCTGTTCTTATTGATGGGGATGGACTCACAGCTTTGGCCATTGAGATTCAGACTCTTCCTTTGCGGGAAAACCCTACCATTTTGACCCCCCATCTGGGGGAAATGTCTCGACTGGTCGAGATGCCGATCACTTATATCAAAAAACATCGGATCGATGTTCTCCGGCAGGCGGCTCAGGAATGGCAAGCTTTTATTGTTTTGAAAGGAGCCCATTCTCTGATTGGCTATCCAGATGGGCGAGTTTTTATTAACTTAAGTGGCAATTCAGGCATGGCCAGTGCAGGTTCAGGCGATGTCTTGACCGGCACCATTGCCGCGGCTTACGGTCAGGGGTTGGAGGTAGGAGAAGCAGTCAGAACAGGTGTTTTCCTTCATGGGCTGGCGGGTGACCTGGCTGCTGAGGAGAGAGGACTCGATGGGATTACCGCTGAGGATATCCTCGAGTATCTACCAGCGGCGGTGGATATTTTCCGGGAAAGGTATGCAGAAATTCTTGAGGATTACTACGGGTCGGTGTTTATCCTCTGATTTTAGAGGGAGTTTGACTATTTGGCTGTTTTCCCCTTTTTGTCGGGACAGAATTTGGAACATTTGCTTCCCTGGATGGAGGCCAACATTGGTCTCCTTTGGGAGAGGGATTACCCACAGTGGCCATCCACGACCTGGCGATTCACTCCCGGGAAACGGGTATGATCGCCGGGAGATGAAGTTCAAGGATCGGGTTTTTCGGAGCACTCTTCAGGTGAGGAAAGACCCATTGAAAGAATTGGGTTTTTTCCACCAGAATTAAAATTAAGAACCAAGCAAATCGTCCTGGAAAGATTGATCTATTTTTAATTAAGTGATTAATGAAGTATTTTTTCCATTACTCCATTTAAATGCAGGCCCATTAGATAAGGCTTCTGGGAGGCAAAAGCTTTAGCCTGTTCGAGAATTGCCTCTTCGGCATAGTTAACGTTATACCGCCAGGTTTGATAATTGAAAGTCACTGAGCGGGCAAAATAGAGGGGTTTAAGGGCTTCGATGATTTCTTTACGTTCTTCAGGGGTGGCGTTGTGGTAGTAGTAGAGTAGTTGGTAGACGATCTGGGTCCAGAGGAGAATATCAACATAGTAATTATCCTCTTCAAACATGCCTTCGATCATACTAACGGTGTAATCGTGGAGATATTTTTTAAGCAGTTCCCGCCGGGGATAGTATTCAGAGCGTAATTTTTCTTTAAGGTCACGGATATCTATTTTCAATTCCTGCGGCGGGCATAGTTTTTTCAGGCCGAATCTTTTTAAAACCTGGGGACACTTGGCCGGCATGGGCAACCATTCCGGCTCCCGAATCAGGAGTTGGTCAAAAAGAGTCCTGACAACCTGGGTAAACATCGGCCCCAGCTTGGGGGCGCTGGCTTTATGAACCTTGGCTCCTAGTCCCGCTTCACACAATTTGAAATGTCCAAAGATGGCCTGGAGAGTCATAAAAATATCTATACCGTATTGACGGGTGGTTTCTTCCCATTCTTGTTCCAGAAGATAATAGATAAGGCGGGTAGAGAGAGCGAATTCTCCGCCAATGGGCTGGCGGATATTCTGATTGAGCAAGCCGTAAATCAAAGGGTAACAGATATGGTTGGTGATAGTGCCGTCAAATTGATGGCGGGAATAATAGGGTAAGGTGTAATCAAAACCTTTAAGAATGGGCTCACCTAAATAACGAATCCATTCAGGAGTGATTGATTTCAGGTCAGCATCGACCACAACCACTCCTTTTAANGCATCACCCTGCAAACGGGCGAACTTAAACAGGTTAAAAAGATTAGTTCCTTTACCGCGGACGTTTTTCGGAGTGGTGATATATTCTTTGGGAGTTTTAGTCTTGGTGGAGAGAAAGGCTTCTTTGGTATTATCCTGACTGTTGTTATCCACATTAACAATAATAGTCCGAAGGGAGGCAAAGTATTTTTGCAGACCGCGATCAACCTGGTGGGCGACATAACCAATGGTATCAGCTTCATTATAGGAGGGAATTCCGACAATTAGCTCAAAAGCATTCTGACGTGATGTATTGGACATTATTTATCTCCTGGTTAAAAGAGTGAGTGAGAAAAAATATCAATTAATTTGCCTTTTTAACTTTTCTNGTTGATAGCATATTATAGTATAAGAAAGATTGATGGCAAGAGGCTGATAAAAATTTGTGGCTAATGAGCAAAAATAAGTTATTTCTGAATTGAAAATTTAAAAATTGTCTGGCTTTTATATTTCTCTCCCGGATGAAGGATGGTTGAAGGAAAATTAGGTTTATTGGGAGAATCAGGAAAATGCTGTGGTTCCAGACAGAAACCGTAATATTGGTGGTAAATCCGGCCGGCTTTACCGGTGATGCTGCCGTCGAGGAAATTGCCAGAGTAGAACTGAATCCCTGGTTCAGTGGTGAAAATCTCCATCATCCGGCCGCTCTGAGGTTCGAAGACATGGGCTGCCAGGGATAATTCGCTGTCTTCTTTATTAAGAACATAATTGTGATCATAGCCTCCTGGCACCTTGCGGATATGCTGACCGATCGGATGAGGGGTGGTAAAGTCCCAGGGAGTGTCTTTAACCGATTTTATTTTTCCCGTGGGAATAAGTTGGCTGTCCACCGGAGTGAAGTAGTCGGCATTGATCATTAATATGTGATCAAGGATATCACCTTCCCCTTGACCTTTAAGATTGAAATAGCTGTGGTGAGTTAGATTAACTGGCGTAGGCTTGTCCGTCTCTGCTTCATAAAAGATTTTTAACTGATTATCTTCGGTTAATTGATAAGTGACGGTTACAGCCAGATTGCCGGGATAGCCTTCCTCCCCATCGGGACTTAGATAAAAAAAACGAACTCCAACCCAGTCCTCCTCTTCCAAGGGCGTGGCCTGCCAGACAACTTTGTCAAATCCTTTGAGTCCTCCATGGAGATGATGGGGACCGTCGTTAGCCGCAAGTTGGTAAGTCTGGCCGTTGAGCGTAAATCTGGCCTGAGCAATGCGATTGGCGTAGCGACCCACCGTGGCGCCGAAGTAAGGAGAGTCCTTTAAGTAGCCCTTGAGGTGGTCATGGCCAAGAGTTATATCTTTTCTTTCACCGTTTCTATCAGGCACTTCCAGAGAAACAAGTGTTGCTCCATAGGTCATTATTTTCGCCTTCATTCCCTGAGAATTGGTCAGGGTATAAATTTCAATCGTTTGGCCATCGGGCAGGTGTCCGAAAATATCTTTAGTTAGGGACATGACTGATCCTCCTTGGGCTTTAATTGTGGCCTTTTTTTCTGGTGATGAAGGAGAACATCCAAGAGAAAAATAACTGAAGAAGAGGACGATAAACAAAGCTGTAGTTTGATTTAATTTTGTTAGCATTCGCATCTCCTTTCTGTTGCCCTCAAAAGTATTTTTAATAATTTTAATCAATTTTAATCATGATATATCATTCATTTTTTTATCACAAGGAAGAGATGGGTTGCCTCAAATTTCCGTGAATTTCCACCTTGGCTGTGCTATCTCATTAAAATTATTAAAGTTAGGCCAAGAACACTCCTTTAGATTTCCCCTTAGACGTAAAATCAGGCTTTTTTCAAGGGTATCTATTTTATATTCAACCAATTATCACGGCCAAGGCGGAAGTGAAGTTGGTCACGCTATTTTCAAATTATAAATCGGTTAGACCGCCAAAAAGGCAATGAACCTTAATTCTTTATTCTACAAATAATTTATTATAATTTTTGGTCGATTATGATAAAATAATGTCTTAATTGAAGTTATAATTATTTTGATTGATTTATTCTAGCCCTCCAGAGTGGGACGGTTCTCGTCCCCGCCCCACTACAAGGGAGACAAAAGAATGATACCACTCAAAACAGTAGTTCAAATGATAACCGGTTGAAGGAAGTAGCCATGAATCTGAAAAAGGTTCTCTCTCCTGAAGATATTATTATTTCTCTGGAAGCCACCTCTAAAGAAGAAGTTATCAAAGAAATGGTTGACCATCTTTATAAGAGAGGCAAAATTGAAGACCGGGAAGCGGCTCTCCAGGCTATTCTCGAGAGAGAAAAAAAAATGAGTACCGGCCTGGAAAAGGGAGTGGCTCTACCCCACGGTAAGTGTGAAGCGGTTAAGGAGTTAATTGCGGCCATTGCCCTGAAACGGGAAGGAGTCGATTTTGATTCTATTGATGGGCAACCAGCTCAGATTTTTATCATGACGCTTTCTCCCCTCAACCGCTCCGGACCACATATTCAATTTCTGGCGGAGGTTACCCGCCTCTTGAAGAGTAAAGAGAAGAGGGAGAAGATTCTGCAAGCCTCCAGTAAAGAAGAAGTTTTGGAACTATTTTGCTCATGAGATTGATTTCTCAGAATAGGCGCAAGAATTTTCTGGTTTTCCTGTTTTTTTTCCTGGCTATGGGGGGTACAGCCCTTTTCGCTAAAGAGGGAACCCAAGAAATGGGTCAAAAGATGACCCTCCTGGTCCTTCAACTGGCGATAATTGTTATCGCCGCCCGATTTTTTGGCATAGTCTTTAGTCGGTTTTTTCACCAACCACGGGTCCTGGGGGAATTGGTGGCCGGAATGACCATTGGACCCTATGCGCTGGGGGCCATCTCGTTACCTTTATTAAATAGTCCGCTTTTCCCCCGGGGAGAAGGGTTTCTTCCAGTAACCCCTGAGTTATATGGTCTAGCGGTGATTGCTTCTATTGTCCTTCTTTTTATGTCGGGCTTAGAAACAGATTTACCGACTTTCCTGCGGTTTTCCCTTGTCGGGACCGCGGTGGGAGTGGGGGGAGTTATTCTCTCTTTCTTTCTGGGAGCTTTGATTGCCGTTCTTCTTCTTCCCGGTGTTGATTCTTTCATTTCCCCGCCAGCTCTTTTTCTCGGAGCCTTGTCCACAGCTACCTCTGTGGGGATTACCGCCCGGGTGCTTAATGAACGGCGGAAAATGTCATCACCTGAGGGAGTAACCATCCTGGCCGGGGCTGTTCTGGATGACGTCCTAGGGATTGTTATTCTGGCTGTCGTGGTCGGTATTTCCCGAGTCAACGCTAGCGGCAGCGAGATGGAGTGGGCCCATATCGGCACCATTGCGCTGAAAGCTTTTGGTTTCTGGATTATCTGCACTGTTCTCGGTATCCTCTCGGCCAACCGACTGACCAGAGGGTTGAAATGGCTGCGTTCCAATGATGCTATTGCTGGTGTAGCCTTAGGCCTGGCTCTTTTTCTGGCCGGGCTGGCTGAGATGGCCGGACTGGCCATGATTATTGGAGCTTACATCATGGGTCTGTCTCTTTCCCAGACGGATATCGCCAGTGAACTACGCAATAGAATCCATGGCGTTTATAATTTCCTAGTGCCGGTTTTTTTCTGTGTAATGGGCATGATGGTTAATTTCGCAGCCATGAAAGGCATCCTCATTTTTGGAGTGATTTATGCCGCTTTTGCCATTATGGGTAAGGTGATTGGCTGTGGAGTGCCTGCTTATCTGATGGGATTTAATCTTAGAGGTGCTTTTCGGGTGGGTGCCGGGATGTTACCCCGGGGAGAGGTGACTTTAATTATCGCCGGAGTTGGTCTTTCTGCCGGGGCTATTGGAGCTGATCTTTTCGGAGTTGCTATTGTTACTTTGTTAATTGCCAGTATTATTGCTCCCCCGATTCTGGTTAAGAGTTTTGATGGTGGTTCGGGCCTGCGAAAAGAAAGTCTCCTGAAAAAAGAGGAGAAAGGTTGTCGAATTAGACTAGAGTTCCCTTCCCCTCATATCGCCAGTTTCATTCGGAATCGCATAATTGAAGCCTTTGAAAACGAAGAGTTTTTTGTTCATCGCCTGAATATCGAAGGCATGATTTATCACATCAAAAAGGAAGATATTTTTATTACGCTCCAACAGAAAGAAGGTCTGATTGAGCTCAGCACTTCAGAGGAGAATCGGACTCTGGTCTCTTTGATTGTGATGGAAGAGATCCTGGCTTTGAAGGACTTGTTTGAAGCTGTCGAAAAGCTCAAGCGGCCGGAATTAGTGTGTGAAGAGTTGGCCGCCGGTTTATTCAGTGATGATGAAGAGAAGTCTGAGTAATTATTAGAGAAATATTTGTTTAAAAATTTCCACTATTTCCAGCGCGTTATCCACCTGGATCAGGGGAATGTTTTTAACCTGAGCAATCTGGTCGAAACGGCCGTCTTTGTTACTATCTTTGGTGACGATAATCAGGTTGGCCAAGGGAGCCACCGCATCAATCATTTTTTCATTATCGCTTCCCGGAGCCCCCCGTTTGGAAGCTCCACCGACATGAATGGCGATGATGAAAACATTATTTTTCTGGCAGTAATCGATGAGCGATTGGAGGCGTTTCAACTCGCTTTCCACAGTCAATCCAGAGGCCCCCATCCCTTTTAGGCTGGCTCCGATGGCAAAGATCATTGTCTTGTAGGCCGTTCCTTTAGGATATTTATCCAGATCCGTATGAATTTCCACATGAAAACCGGGTCCGGATTCTTTGTCAGCTAAACCAACGCCGGCTTTAACCAGTTCTACTGTGGGGACATCACAGTAATCGTAAGGGACACCGGCTTCTTCAGCAATTATATTAACGGTGGTCACATCCGGGCTTTGGCCGGCGGAAGTGATGAGGACGGGTAATTGAGCCTTAGGAATTTTGGCTGTTTCCGTCTGAGAAAGACTTTGAGTTGCCAGAAACATAAAAAGTATAAAGGCCAGGCCGATTAAACATAGGTTATTTTTCATTTTTTCCTCCTTATAGTCAGGGTCATCTTTTTTTAACCCCAGGTTTCTTCTTTTTTTGATTAATTTATCTAATTAAATGTCCACGATTTTTTTCTTGTCGGCTTTTTCAGGATTGAGAAAGAAGTAGCCCACTCCTTTAGCCACCACTTCTTTATAACGAGGGACGTTGGTCAGCTTTATCGCCCGGTCTGGGTTTTTCCGGGAATATTGCCTGATTAATTCCAGAATGACTGAACAGTGTTGCCCGACCCGTTTAGCCATGGGCCAGCCGGATTCATCATAGGGCACAAATAATTTCTTTTTCTTGGCTAAACGGAGGAGAAAAGGATCTTTTCCTTGGAGGAGAAGGTCAACTGTCTTCGGTCCGGTCGGCTGGTCAAGAAAGGGAATAGGGGCTTCCAGGAGAAAGGGGAGAGTCTCTGAATAATCGCCAATTTCCCGGTGGGAGAGTCCCCGGAATCTGCTGGGTGAGGGTTCGACATGGTTGTCGAAACCTTCAAGCGCTTTCACGGTCAGTGAGGTTAAAGTGGCCAGTTTAATGGATTTTTCAGGCGCCACAATACAGTTGGTGACCGGAAACATCGTTTCTGCCCCATGTAAATCAACTGCCAGGTCTACTTTTTCCCGGCGGAGCAATTCCATGGCCGCGAAAGTAACTTTCTCCATGAGTAAACCGTTCGGTCGGCCAGGCCAGGTTCGGTTGGTGTTCCGGGCATCGATAAAGGAAAGCAGTTGGCGATCCGGGTAGTGAATGTAAACATCCGGATCAGGCCACTGATCAAGGGGTGATGCGTTCCGGTTACCCATGCGGAAACGGCGTTTTCCCCAGGGGGTTTTTATGTCGAAGTAGAGAGGATAGCCATCACCTGGTTTGGTAGTCCGACTGCCGCTATTGTTAAACACCGGAATAATATAGAGAGTTCCCTGCTGAACGACGGCGTTTTCAATAAAAATAATTGCGGTTAAGAGCCCGGCTGGTTCATTGGAATGCGTGTTGGCCATAATGAGTATTTTGCCACCGGGTTCCTTCCCCTGAAGAATAAATACCGGCGTATCCGCTCTGGTTCCTTTAAGCCCGGGTAAATAATGACTGAGCTGGACTACTTGAGTCACTCCCGGTCCCTGAACAACCGGTATTTTAAAATGGCGGTGCTGGTAGAGAAGAAAAGAGGCCGGAATGGCTATCAGGCACGCTAGGCCGAGAAGGATGAGTTTTATCTTAACTATATAATTCATTATTTTATCCTCAAGAGACGAAGAATCAGAGGTATGATAACCAGTAAGTAGAGAATTAAGTTATTAATCGATTTTTTTTCTTTGATAAAACTCCAGCAGAGAATTCCGGCTAAATAGGCACAAATAAGATAATAAATAATCATGACTACTCTCATCCTCGTCTCTCCCTTACATGCTCCATTTCACCAGAAATTCCAGTTTATTGCTGTAGACGACCATTAAAATGCCCACAATAGTGATAACCACCCAGGGAAGCCAGGTGCTTTTGAGAAATCGCCAGTAATTTTCTTTATACTCAGTGACCATGACGCTTAATCGGCCGATAAGGGCGGTTGGCGGCAAACCGTCGCCAAGGGGCCAGAGAAGGCTCAGTCCAGCCATAGCCACGGTGGCGTGAAGACCAATGGAGTCCAGATACCAAATAAGAGGTATTCCGAAAACAGCAGCGCCGCCGTAGGTTAAAACTCCTTCGGAGAGCGGGATGACGGCGGCCAGCGAAATAAACAGGAGAACAAGAGGAATACTGATGACTGCGTAAGCCAGAAGTCCTCTAATGCCGGTGGCGGTCATTATTTGCTGGAGCATACCCACCACGACCATGGTGGCCAAAAGAGGCAGGAGTCGGTCCATTGTCCGGCGAGAAAGCTGGAGAATATTTATCCGGATAGGACTGAGCACCCAGGCCACCAGAGCGGCTATGGTGAATTCGAGAGGCAAGCCAAATATCGGCAGGCTGAAAGGCCAGAGGCGGGAAGCGACGATTAACCCGAAGAAGACAAAAAAGGGGAGAACCACTCGCCACCAGATCATCTTGTCCGGTATAGAAGAGAAAAGTTCATGTTCCTCTTTTTGAGCTATTGAAGGTTCTTTTTTCCAGCCCAGAGTTAGCATGGTGAAGGCACCCAGCAGAAGCACTGGGATTCCCAGAGGAAGTTCGAAACCGACATAAGGAATAGCTGTGCCGGCGCAGACAATCATCGCCCAAATATTGACCGGCGGGGCAGCGGCACTCAAGCCAGCAATAATAAAAAGAATGGCAGCTGTTCTTCTTTTTGAAATCCCTAACTCTTGAAGAGCCAGGGCCACGGGGGCTCCGACGACGAGCAGGGAGACGCTGCCAGCCCCGGTTAACGCTCCTGGAATAAGGATTATTACCATTAAGACAAAAAGAGCCAGCAGCCTGACTCGTCGGAAAGCTTTCAGAGTTCCGCGGACAAGATAAGCCACTCCCCCGGATTCGCTAAGGATGGCCATAAAGATTGTGGCTGTGGAAAAGACCAGAATAACATCGAAATAGGTGAATGCCCCTTCAATTAAATGACGGGGAATTTCAATAAAAGAAGGTGTTTTAAAGATGGCTCCCGCCACTCCTCCTGCCAGAGTGGCGGTTAACATGCTTATTTCAACCGAAGCTTTTTTTAGTTTGGCGATAGTATAGCCCAGAACAGTAACCAGGGTAATAATCAGAATTTGAGTTTCCATTGGGATTAAGAAGACATTTTATTGCTTTTAAAAAAAGAAGGTCAAGAAAAAAAAGAGACTCTTTGATAAATTAGCCGCCCGGGCTGGAGCAGGCATGTTGTCCTGAAGAGGCTCTTGTTCTGAGCTGCTCTTTATTTGGTGGGCGATGTTTCACTGGCCCAGCGGATGAATTCGGCCAGGTCCTTTTTTAATTGGGCATGAGAAGGACGGTGAATGTACATCATATGACCGGCTTCGTAATAGCCCATTTTAATCCGGTCTTTGAACTCACCGTTAAGACCAATATGATTAAAGGTATATTCAGTTCCAAAATAAGGAGTGGCCAGGTCGTAATAGCCATTGGCGACAAAAACCTTAAGAAATTGGTTCTGGGTGAGAGCCTGACGCATCGTTTCAGCCATGTATATATTGGGCGTCCGGCCCTGTTCTTCATAGATCCAGCGCCAGGGGCGGACATTGCCGTAGATGGCATAGGTTAAGTCAGTGGGAAATTTGAGATCTACCCGGAGATAGTGATTAATGAGGGCGCTGAAGGGGCCGGTAATGGCGGTGCTACTGGGGTCAAACTGTGGTCGCTCACCAGCAGCGTCAGCGTCCCTACCCGTGAAGCGACTATCAAGGCGTCCAATGATAAGGTGCTTGTCCCGGAGGAGTTCCTTAAAGAAACGATAAGCGTTGACTCTGAGGTTTGCCTGATAAAGATATTCCAGAGAAAGGCCGGTGAAGTGGCTAAGCTTGGTCGCAATTGCTTTTTTTTCGCCGGGGGTGAGGGTGTTCCCTCTAAGTAAGGCCAGTGAATACTCATTCAGGGCGAATTTTTCCGCCTCGTCCAGGACCTCCCGAAGGGATTTTTCCTGGAGATTCGCGGGGAGACGGCGATGATACCAGGCTGAAGCTGTGTAGGAGGGAAGGAATAAAATGTAACCCAGGTCATTGCCGGCGGAAAAGTCGAGTGTCCGGAAATCAAGTACTGAGGAGACCAGGATAATTCCATTGAGATACATCCCGAAACGTCGTCCCTGGAGATAGCCGGCCAGACCGGTAGCCCGGGTTGTGCCGTAGCTTTCTCCGAGAATGAACTTGGGCGATAACCACCGCTGGTTGCGGGTGATATAAAGACGAATGAACTCTCCAACGGCCTCGATGTCTTCTTTGACACCATGAAATTGCCGCGGGTCTTCTCCGGGCAAGGGACGGCTGAAACCGGTTGAAATCGCATCGATACAGACAATATCAGAAACATCCAGAAGGGTGTAAGGATTATCGGTTAATTTAAAAGGAGGCGGCGGGGGAAATCCCTGGTCATCGAGGAGAACCTTTTTTGGCCCGAGAGCACCCAGATGAAGCCAGACAGTAGATGAACCTGGACCCCCATTAAAGGCAAAAGTCAGTGGCCGCCGGCTTAGGTCTTTCACACCCTCCCTGGTATAGGCGACAAAGAAAACATTGGCCTTGTTTTTCCCTTCTTCGGTTTTAAGGGTCAGATAACCAGCTGTGGCCGTGTAAGGAATAACCCGGTTGTCAATTTTGATGGTGTGATGGGTAACAGAGAGGACATCTTCTTTTAGATGGGGAAAATTTTCCGGAATCTTGGAAGTAGCGGCCTTGTCTCCGGCGGAAGAAATGAGAACCCCCAGAGAAAAGACCAGGAAAAAAGTAAAAATTATTCTGGTTGGCTTCATTATTCCCTCCAGGTTCATGATTTATTTTTTAGTCTGTTTGGTCTTCTTCTTTTTTCTTTTCTTCCTTTCTTTCCCAGGGTGTCCACTCAATTCCCCGGACGTATTTCTGCATCCATTTTATTTCTTCAATATCACGGATTCGCTGATGCCGGGGTTCGCGAAAACCATGGGGTTCACGGGGGACCCGCAAATAGCGACAGGGTGCTTTCCCGATGTCTTTCAGGGCGGTAAAGAAAAGCATGCTCTGTCCTTCGGTATCCGTTGTATCTCTCATTCCATGGATGAGAAGAGTGGGCGTGGTGACATTTTTGACATAGGTATAGGCAGATTGGGCACGGTAAGCCTGAGGATTATCCCAGGGTGTTCCACCGATGTGCCAGAGGCGGACATCGTGGTTAAAGCCCATGCCATATTCGGAAGACCAGTCGTAAACGCCGGCTCCAATGGAAGCTGCTTTAAACCGATTGGTCTGGGTTATTGTCCAGCCACCCAAGATGCCGCCATAACTCCAGCCGCGCAGTCCCAACTGATTGGGATCAACATACCCCTCGGCAATAACTTTATCCACCCCGTACATTAAATCCCAGTAATCGCCTTTACCGATACCGTCTCCCTGCTGGACGGTATTCCCTTCGCGGAGATGATCGGTGTAACCACTACTGCCCCGCACGTTGGGCGAAAGAGAAGCATAGCCCAGGCCAGCCCAGATGTGATAGGCAGCGCGGAAGCTATTGGTGAAACAGCCGGCCGGCCCGCCATGAATATGGAGGATTAAAGGCAAACGAGTTCCTTTTTTATAATTGGCGGGAAGATGAAGCAGTCCTTCAATTTCGAAATCTTTGACACTTTTCCAGCGAATGATTTTCATTGTGGCCAGTTCAATTTCTTCTTCCACCCACGGGTTAGCCCGGGTTAGGCGAATGGGTTTAAAGGGAGAAACCGTTGAAGTATAGACATCCGGCGGAGTATCATAGTCGCTGAAAATATAGACATAACGAGATCTGTCTCNGGAGAAACCAGTCACTCTTAATGTTCCTTGGACATCGGTCAATTTCTCTATTTTTTTACTTTTAATATGAAGCCGGAAAAGGTTAGTGTTGATACCCTGTTGGCCGTTGAAATAGATATACTGGCTATCGGGCGACCAGAAAAGGTCGCGGATGCTGCCTTCAAAATTGGCAGAGAGGAGTTCATATCGACGAGTTTTAGGCTCCATTAACCAGATTTTTGAATTGCGATTCAACCACTCCTTGTCGTCAGCCGCTAGATAGGCAAAGACCTGGCCATTGGGGGCCCAGAGAGGAGATGACTCGGGAGCCCGGTTATGGGTCAATCTGGTTATTTTTTTAGTGGAAACATTGAAAAGGTAGATTTCATTTTTATATCCATCGTTGCGGCGATTGGTTTCCCGGGCGGTGAAGAGAATCTGCTGACCGTCAGGTGAGACATCAAGTTCATTGATGATTAATTCTTTATCCAGGAGCAGGGTTTCTTTCCGGGATTTAAGGTCAAATACCCAGATTTGTTTCCAACGGCCTTCTTGTTGACCGTTGGGCCCTTCGTCGACAAAAATGACATCCTCACCGGCCTTGTATTTTTTTTCTTCCTCAGGTGAACGAGGACGGTCAGCAATGAAGAATATTTTGTCAGACTGGGGTGACCAGCGATAAAATCCAATACTGGTTTTATGCTTGGTGGCCTGGATGGCTTCCCCACCGGAGGTTCTCATTAGAAAAAGCTGATTTTTCTTGTCCACACTCCTCTTGAAGGAAAGATATTGGCCGTCAGGAGAATATTGAAAAGAATCCCCCCCTTCCCGACCAATGTATTGAAATTCTTCTCCTCCATCGGCTGGAATGAGATAATATTTGGTATCCCGGCGATTTTTGGCCCAGTTAAGTTCTGATTTGGAGAAGAAGACCCATTGTCCATCAGGCGAGATGAGAGTATTGCCGACTCTAGTCATATTGAGAGCATCGTCGACGGTCATCGGACGTCGGGTTTTTTCTGGACTGGCAAAAAGAAGACTGAGGGTGATGAGAGTTAAAGGGAAAAAAGCCAAAATAGATAATAAAAAAATCCGCCTATGTTTATTAATCATTCCCAACCTCCTGTCTTTTAATCTCTTAAACCTTTGTGTTTAGAAATAGAAGATAAGGGGAAAGGATAAAGAATAAAAAATTTAAAATCAAGGAAATTGGGCAGCCTTGTTCGTAATAACCCTGAGGGATAACATGGCCTTCGTTTTGACCTAAAAATAAGAGAGAGAAGTCTAAACTAGTTTAATATTTCATTTTTTAAAAAGGTTGCTTTTTTGTAAAAATCATGTTTAAATTGTTCAAAAAAAAGCGATTAAGACAGTTAGTGATTATGCCAAGACATTCATTTNCTCCTGAAAGAGTCCCCTTCAAATCCATTGCTAATATCGCCAAGGATGCCATCATAATTCTTGATGACCACGGGAGGATTGTCTATTGGAATCCCATGGCCACCAGAATATTTGGATATAAAAGGGGGGAAATTCTAGGAAAAGATGCCCATTTCATTCTGGCCCCACCTCAATATCACCAGCAATACCAGCAGGGTTATCCCCAGTTTAGTTCTGAGGGAAAAGGGAAGGTTATCGGCAAGACACTAGAACTGGAAGCAGTCAGAAAAACAGNCGAAGTTTTTCCGATTGAGCTGACTGTTTCCTTACTTCATGTTGGCGAGCGACATTTTGCTTTGGGAATAGTAAGGGATATAACCCGGCGCAAAAAAGCTGAAGAAGAGTTACAGAAGTATCGACAACAGTTGGAACAATTGGTGGAGGAACGAACCAGAGAGCTTAAGGAAATCAATAAAAGATTACGGGTGGAAATTAAGATCAGACAGCAGATTGAACAGAAGTTGAAACACTCATTGAAGGANAAGGAAGTTCTGCTCCAAGAAATTCATCATCGGGTGAAAAATAATTTTCAGTTGGTTTGTTCACTCCTTAACCTACAGGCTTTTCACACCACTTCAGAAGAGGCCCGACGGTCTCTCCAAGAAGGGCAATCGCGCATCCGATCAATGGCTCTTATTCATGAAATGCTTTATCAGTCTTTCTACCAGGGAGAAATCAACTTTGCCCAATATATTAAGAATCTGATNTCTCATCTCCAGCAGATGGAGACCGTAGCTCAAAAGGATATTCAGATTAGAATTGATGTCGAGGATATCTATTTNGGTATCAAGAAGGCAATCCCTTGTGGATTGATTGTCAATGAAATTGTTACCAATGCCTTTAAACATGCTTTTCTGGATAGAGACCGGGGAGAAATCGTCATTATGATGCAGGAGAAAGAAGGCCAGGTTTATCTCCAAATTAAAGATAATGGAGTNGGATTACCTTCTGATATAGATATATCAAGGACGAGAACTCTTGGCCTCCGGCTTATCCATGACCTCATCCAGCAATTGGGTGGCGTAGTAGAAATTGAGCGCCAACAAGGGACTGCTTATCTCATCACCTTTTAAAAATTAATTTTAAATTAAAGGGAAAAGGACTCTCCCCCTCCCCCCTTCCTTCACTTCTTTCTTGACAAAAAGAATTCTCCATTTAGACTGGGTAGAGTGTTTTTTACTGAAAAGCAATTTTTTATCTTAATATAGGAGGGTCCAGGATGCGGTTGTTTATGAAGTTTTTGTCTATTAGTGTGTTAGCTGTTTGTTTTATCCTGGCTACCTTTACTTTAAGTTCAGCCCGGACGGAAAAACCGGTGCTCCATGGCCAGCACTGGGTGGCTATCACCGGCAAACCTCTGGCCGCTACGGCGGGAGCCATGATTTTCATGAAAGGTGGTAATGCGGTCGATGCTGCCTGTGCCATGCTGGCGGCTACCTGCACCATGTATGATGTTTTAAGCTGGGGTGGAGAAACTCAAGCTCTCATTTACAATCCTCATGCCAAAAAGGTTTATGGAATAAATGCCCTGGGAGTTGCCCCCACCGAAGCCACCGCAGAATTTTTTAAGAAAAAAGGACTGAAGTATCCGCCGGCTTATGGCCCTCTGGCGGCTGTGACTCCAGGAACACCGGGCGGATTAATGGTCATGCTGGCTGAATTCGGGACAATGAGTTTAAAAGAAGTTCTGGCTCCGGCCATAGAAATGGCTCGGGGATATCCGATTGAGGCCCAGCTGGTAAATAGTATTGAGAGAAACAAAGAACGGATAAAAAAATGGCCTTATTCTCGACAAATTCTTCTCCCTCACCTGGGAGAGGAGCATGAAGCCCCTTTTCCTGGGGAAATATTTAGACAACCAGACCTTTATCAGACTTTAACCAAGTTGATAGAAGCGGAACAAAAGGCTCTAGCTGAAGGGAAAAACCGGCGGGAGGCTATTTATGTGGCTTATGATCGTTTCTACAAGGGTGATATTGCCCGCGAGTTTGTTCGGGGAGTCCAGGAACAGGGAGGCTTGATTACCCTGGAAGATTTGGCCCGGTGGAAAGTTTATATTGAAGAGCCGGTAATGACCAGATATAAAGATCTTGAGGTCTACAAGTTAACCTGCTGGGTGCAGGGGCCGGTTTTACTCCAGATGCTTAACATGCTGGAGCATTTTGATTTAAAAACAATGGGGTACAACTCGGCCCGGTACATTCACACTTTATATCAAATAATGAACTTGGCTTTTGCTGACCGGGATTTTTATTATGGTGATCCTTATTTCCCTCCAGAAGAGCCACTGGCCGGGCTCCTCTCCAAAGAATACGCGCGAGAAAGATTAAAATTATTTAACCCCTCGCGGAATGATCCGGAGATAAAACCAGGTGATCCTTATCCTTTCATGGGTCAGAAAAATCCCTTTGTCCATTATCTGGAAAACTGGCCTCCTAAGAAAGAAAAGAGGANAGGTGACAATGAATTTGAGACAAGTTTTCTGGCCGGAACAACTTCAGTTCAGGCAGCCGATGAGGAAGGATGGGTGGTCTCCATGACTCCCAGTGGAGGCTGGATTCCAGCCTGCATTGCCGGTCGAACCGGAATTGGGTTGAGTCAACGGATGCAGAGTTTTGTTTTAGAAGAAGCGGAGAATCCTTTTAATGTGGTGGCCCCGGGTAAACGGCCCCGGGCGACCCTCTCCCCGACGATTGTGCTTAAGGAAGGGCGGCCCTATATTTCGGTGGCAGTTCAGGGCGGTGACACTCAGGATCAAAACACCCTTCAGTTTTTATTGAATATGATTGAGTTCGGGATGAATGTTCAGGAAGCCTGTGAGGCCGCCAATTTCACCAGTTATCAAATGAAAAGTTCCTTTGGTCAGCATGAGTCACGGCCGGGAAGATTAACCCTGCACGAGCGAGTTCCCCCCTGGGTCAGACAGGTTCTTCAAAAGATGGGCTATCGCTTGGACTTTCGCTCCCATACTTCAGGACCATTAAATGCAATTTTCTTTGACTGGAAACATAAAAGCTTTTGGGGAGGTTCCAGCAATTACGGCGAAGATTACGGCATAGCCTGGTGAATATAAGTTTATCCATTAGTTGAGAGTAATGCCCCGCGGGGCCCTGGCCACCAATATGCAAGATAAAAATATCCTGCTCCGCCCAGAAGGGTGACAAAGGTAAGATGTTCTTATGGTAGGNAACTTGGAAAAGTTGAGTTGTCTTTTTCGGAGGGAGGAAAGAGATATCGGCTTTGAATCCAAACATCCAAATTTTCCCCAAGTAGCAGAAAGTGAGTAACCATTTTAGCCAGTAAAAGAAGGGATGGACAGACTAATTTCGAAGTAGATTTTTAATCTATTGCTATTCAGGAGTTTTTATGCCATAATACTCCTCTCTTAATGGATACTCTTTAAGCGTCCATCGCCAAAAGGGGATTCATTTAGGAGTAAGGCGCAAGCCAAAATTTTTTTTGAGGTGTATTATGTCCATTCACATTTATGTAGGTAACCTGAATTACCGGATGTCTGAAGATTCCTTGAGAAAACTGTTTGAACAGTATGGCGAAGTTGTTTCAGCCAAGATCATCAAGGATCGGATGACCGGCAGGTCAAGAGGATTTGGATTTGTTGAAATGTCCGATTCAGAGGAAGCTAATGAAGCCATTAGAAGTCTTGACGGAAAAGAAGTAGAAGGCCGAAATCTTCGGGTTAACCGAGCGAAGTCCCAGTAGGGAATGATTAATTAAGGAGAAAAAAAAGTGGCCCAAACAGTGAAAAACGGTGACACCGTAAAGGTCCATTATACCGGTCGATTTGAAGATGGAGTTGTTTTTGATAGTTCTGAAGGTCGAGACCCGTTGGAATTCAAAGTTGGAGATGGTATGTTGATTCGGGGATTCGAAGATGCCTTGCTCGGCATGGCTCCAGGTGAACGGAAAACCATCCGGGTTGAACCTCAGGATGCCTATGGCGAGTATGATGAGAACCTGGTTTTGACCATGCCCATGGACCGGGTTCCTGAAGACATTACTCCCGAGATCGGGATGGAGCTTCAGTTGATCAGCCAAAGTGGGCAGAAGTTACCCGTGACCGTCAAAGAAATCCAAAAAGAAGCGATTATCCTTGACGCTAATCATCCTTTAGCTGGCAAAGTTCTTGTTTTTGATATAGAGCTTTTAGAGATAATCTGATTTCCTAAATCCCATCTGTAACCTTTTTTGAAGGAGAAGTATATTTAGAGGGAGGTTCTCTCTAGGTTTCCTGGATGAGGAATCCTCCCNCTTCTATTTCTTCTGAGGGAGAGAAGTGTGTTAATTTTTTAGTGGATCAATAGACGCTCAAAATATTTTCCCAAGATTGATTTTGCGCCCNGGAGTAAAGGGGAGTATAATAGAAGACACTTCGATTGAGCAAGGAGGGAAAATGGAAGAATCAAAGAAGGTTTTTATTACGGGTACGGTGATTATTGTTCTCCTGGTGGCTGCTTTGCTCATCTATTTTCTGGTGATTAGTCCGGCCCGCAAAGTGGAAGAAGAACCATTAAAAGTGGAAGAAATAAAGCCAACTGCTGAAGCTGAAAGATTGGGGAAAGAAGAGCCTCATCCTCAAGCCTTAGATGTTTCTTTGAAGGAGAGTGACCAGCGCTTACGAGAAATGGCCCGGAGTCTTTCCCTCCATCCCCAGTTTGCTCGGTGGTTAGTGACCGGAGATATTATCCAGAAATTTGTAGCTACAGTGAACAATATAGCCCAGGGCCAGAGTCCTCGTCCCCATATTGATTTCTTCAAACTCCCGGAGAAATTCAAAGTAATTAAAAAGAAAGGGCACTATTATATCGATCCGAGCAGTTATAAACGATATGATGTGATAGCCGATGTCTTTGCTTCTCTTGATACCGAAGGATGTGTTCGCTTGTATTGGCTGTTTCAAAAACCAATTCAGGAGGCATATACCGAGTTGGGTTATCCTGGTCAGGATTTTCATCCAATTCTCCTGCGAGCCATTGAGGAATTGCTCCAGGTACCTGTGATCGAAGAAGAAATAGAAGTAGTTCCCCGGGTAACATCGTATTTTTTCCAGAAAAAAGAGCTGGAAAAATTGTCTGATGCTCAGAAACATCTCCTGCGAATGGGGCCGAGTAATGTTGAGATCATCAAGACCAAGTTGCAGGAATTTTATGAAGCCCTGAAAAAGTAATCTTTTTGCTTCGTTAGTATATAAATATATTCAAATTAAACCCGACTGGGGGATAAAGAAAAGGCTTTATTCTACTTCTGCCAACCAAAAGGGTCAGGGCGATTAAAATCAGGAATAAGGTGTTCTTCAGAGGCGAAACTCAGGGATTGAAGAAANAGAATTTCCCAGGGACCCTCTTTGGCCCAGTCAATTGCCTGTTGATACTCCACTGAAGCAAGAGAGCGATTAATCTCGGGTGGAGCTTTAAAACAGGGCTGATACTGACTCATAAGACTTAAACCAATTCCAGAAGAAAGATGAGTGGCCAGCCAATCAATAATTTTCCTGGTATTATCGAGCTGGCCAGGAAGAACAAGATGACGACAGATTACTCCCTGGCGGGCAATGTTGTCTTTATCAATGAGAAGTTGGGGTTGTTGTTTCTTCATTTCCTGGAGGGCAGAGGAGGCGAATTTAAAATAATCGGGGGCATTGGATAATTTCTGGCCGAGTTGGGGGTCAATATATTTTAGATCGGGGAGATAAATATCAATTATTTGATCAAGAAGAGAGATTGTCTCCGGTTTTTCATATCCACTGCTGTTGTAAACAAGAGGTAGCTTTAGGCCTTCCCGATAGGCCAGACGAAGAGCTTTGAGAAGAGGCAGGAGAAAATGGGTGGGCGTCACCAGGTTAATGTTGAAAACNCCTTCAGCCTGGAGCTGAAGCATTTTCTTGGCTAGCGTTGTTTCATCTATGGGTTCTCCTTGCTTTAACCAACTTATCTGATAATTNTGACAGTAAAGGCATTTCAGATTACAGCCAGAAAAAAAGATGGTTCCTGACCCACCGGTCTTTTTTCTTTTGTCTAGAAAATAATCCTGCAGGCCACTGATTACCGGTTCTTCTCCGAAATGGTGACCGATATAAGCAATGCGGAGAGTGAGACTTTCTCCACAATGGCCCTCTTCAGCCTGAAGCCTGTTGACACCACAATTCCGGGGACAGAGACGGCAGTTTTTCTCCTGAGATTTTAAAGCCTGTAAAGCCTGGTCAATTCTTTTGATTTTTTTCTCTGGTTCAATCATTGGCCCTCTCGGAAAATGACGAATGATTAGGAATTATAGGCCAGAAGGAAGGTTGGGGCAAATCAGATTTTTTGACCGGTCTTGGAAGGCTAGATTTGTCCTGTATCTGTTTTTTGGGGCAGAGGGNAGGAATACCAGTGATTAATTAAGGAAGAGAGGGGATGTTGTTATTCTGGTCTACTAGGGATCAGNTATGGATGAACTAAATTGACAACAAAAATTATTTGGTTATAGTAAATGGGATGCTTGACTCATTTGTTTCTTTTCTTAAAAGTCTTCATTTCAGTCAGGAAATGATAACCTTTTGTGTCAGTATGCTCCCTGTTTTTGAACTCAGAGGAGCCATTCCCTTGGCTGTTTTGCACTTTAAGATGCCTCTGGTAATGGCCTATCTTCTAGCCTGGGCAGGCAATCTTGTACCCATTTTACCTCTGATTTATTTTCTAGAGCCAATTAGAAAATTTCTTTCCCGGTTTTCTCTTTTTAAAAAATTTTTTGATTGGCTTTACCGCCGGACTTACCGGCGAAGCCGGCGGGTGATGCAATACGGCGCCATTGGATTGACCTTATTTGTGGCTATTCCTCTGCCGGTTACTGGTGCCTGGACAGGGTCAGTGGCGGCCATTATATTTGATATAAAACCTCGTTATGCTTTCCCGGCTATTATCGGAGGAGTAACTATTGCGGGAATAATTGTTTCTTCGCTGGTTTCTTTTTTCTAGAAATCTAATTTTTCTTGGGCCAGAGTTTCTAACGCTTTTTGAAACTTTGTGTTCTGGAGCACAGTGAAGGCAGTTAAATCTCGGTGGAGAGGGGTAAGAGTAATATACCCCTGCTGGATAATCTGGACATCACTGGTTTCATCGCCGATGGCTCGAGGATTTCCTGTGCCTATCCAGTAATAAGTTCGGCCCCGGGGATCGGTTTTGGTAATGATCTCAGGATTGTATCTTTTTTCACCTAATTTGGCCAGTTTTATCCCTTTAGGCGGGGGTGGAGGAATATTAACATTAAGAGTAATGCCTTGGGGAAGGGGATGCTGGAGAAGGAATTCCGCCACAAATCGACCGACACGAGCCCCGAATTCAAAATNNAGTTTTCCTTCAGCGTCTGGATAGAGAGAAAGAGCGGCTGAAGGAATTTGTAAAAAGGTTCCCTGGAGGGCCCCGGCGACTGTCCCGGAATAGGCAATGTCCTGCTGGCCAACATTAGGCCCATGATTTAGTCCAGACAGCAAGATATCAGGAGGGCGGGGAAGAAGTAACTGGCAGGCCATATAGACGCAGTCAGCCGGAGTTCCCTCAATGGCCAGGATGTGGGATTCAATCTGGTGAACCCGGAGGGGATGGTGAAGGGTGAGGGCCAAAGAGGTAGCACTTGTTTCCTGGTAAGGAGCAATGATATAGACTTCACCCAGGTCCTGGAGATGATGAGCTAAAGTTTGGACCCCGCGCGCGAAAAAGCCATCATCATTGGTCAATAGAATTAGTGGTTTATTTGAATTATCAATCATTGTTCTTGGTGTTAGGTGAAATTAAGCCAGCAAGAAAAGGCATTTTAGCATTATTTAAACGGGGTGAAAAGAGCCAGGCCAGCTTTTTTCGCCATATTTTAAGAATTGTCAGAACTGCAGGTGGTCACTATTTAAATCCAGGTCAGGAATTTTCGTCCTTAGACGAAATTTCGCACCAATAATTGGAGTTTTTTGCTATAAAATGCGTCTTTTTTCGCTTTCTTTCAGGGTAATTTCCTCAAGAAAAAAAATAAATCTGGTCGGGACGGGCGGATTTGAACCGCCGACCCCACGCACCCCAAGCGTGTGCGCTACCAGGCTGCGCCACGTCCCGACGGAGGAATATTATACCAAAAACCAGCAGAATCACAAGAAGGTGGTTCACCACAATTTAGCGGACCTGGAAGCTCATTTTTTAGAAATAAATTTGGCTTTTTTCCCTACCGTGAAACCTCTCCATCCCTCAGGTGTCAGTCCCTCTAGTGTCAGACACCTATCCCCACTTGGTGTCTCGCTCTGTCTCCTCTGGTGTCAGACAGGCCCTGGAAATTTACTTCTGGGTAAAAGATTACTCCACTCTCCGGCTGTGAGAATAAATAGGAAAATAAAATAGTTTCTGAGGGCTTATTTCTTTCTGGATCGGAGGAGACGCTGGATTTCAAGGAGTTGTTCTCGAATCTCAAAAATCGCTTTTTGTAATTTTTCCGGGTTCAGCCGCCGCGTGGTCATCAGCCCAAATTCTTCCTCTACCTGTCTTTTAGCTCCAGCAAAAGTCATGCCTTCTTTTTCCAGAAGTTCTTTCAGGCGAAGAATAATTTCCACATCTTTGGAGCGAAAGATCTTCCGGCCGGTTCGGGTCCGACCGGAATGAAGAAAGTGTAGTTCTTCTTCCCATGTTTCTATTGTTTCTGGCGGGAGCTGAGTGACCAGACAAACTTCTTCCAATCGATAGAATAACTTTTCCCTGGTTTCTTGGGGAGGCAGGCCGGAAGAGGGAGGATGGTTTTTCCTGTCTTTTATTTTTGGGGTGAAGAAAACCACTTTTTTTCTTGAACTCATTGATTTATTTAACCTTAACATGGAAAAACGCCGGGCGTCAAGATGAACTCAGAGGAAGCAAATAAATTAAGAATGTCTTTCTCCCTGAATCACGAAGTCTCATCAAACCAGAGTTTGTCTGAAGTGTATTTCTCGTTTTTCTTGGAATATGGGGATAGATATTCTCTGATAGCAGGACCATTTTCTAAATTAAGTTTGAAATAAGAATACTGGAAAGAAGCCTGACCTGGTTTTATTTTTTCTCTGTCTGATGACGGCGGAGTTTATCTTTTATAGTTGTCCACCAATCTATCCGTTTTTTTATTTCTTTTTCCAGTCCATAAGGTCCAGGCTGGTAATATTGTTTTCCTTTTAATCGCTCGGGGAGAGTTTCCATAGCGGTAGTGGCTTCTTGAAAATCATGAGCGTATTTGTAATCCCGGCCATAACCAATGAATTTCATCAGGGGAGTCACGGGGTTACGGAGATGAAGAGGTACCGGCTCGAAGGGAGCTTCTTCCACCTCAGCCATGACTTTCTGGTAAGCAGCGTAAACCCGATTGCTTTTCGGCGCTGAGGCCAGATAAATAACAGTCATCGCCAGGGCCAATTCGCCTTCCGGTGTTCCCAGAAAGTCGTAGGCTTCCTTGGCTTCAAGAGCAATGCTTAAAGCCTGGGGATCAGCCAGGCCGATATCTTCAAGAGCCATTCGAACCAAGCGACGGGCAATATAAAGTCTATCTTCTCCGGCATAGAGCATTCGGGCTAACCAGTAAAGGGAAGCATCGACATCTGAATTACGAATACTTTTATGGAGGGCGGAGATAAGATTAAAGTGCTCTTCGCCCCGTTTGTCATAAAGGAGAACTCTTTGTTGCAGAGCTTCCTTGATATCATCGGGTTTTATGACCTTGTCTCGGGCTATCTGAGCAGNGATCTCCAGAGTATTGAGAGCCCGGCGGGCATCACCATTGGCGTAATCAATAATCGTCTGGAGGGCCTTGTCATCGATCTTAATCTTCAGGTGTCCCAACCCTCTTTCCTTATTTTCGAGAGCTTCTTGGATGATCCGACGGAGGACCTTATCAGTCAATGGTTTGAGTTGGAGAATTTTTGTCCGGGAGAGAAGGGGAGCAATGACTTCAAAAGAGGGGTTTTCTGTGGTTGAGCCGAAAAGGATAATATCTCCCTTTTCGACATAAGGCAGGAATGCTCCCTGTTGGGCTTTGTTGAACCGATGAATTTCATCAATAAAAATGATCATGGGTTGACCGTAAAGACGACGATGATTTTCAGCTTGAGCCATGACCTCTTTAATTTCTTTAATGCCTGATAAAACAGCACTGAAAAAAACACAGGGAAGTTGAAAGTGCTTGGCCAGAATGGTCCCCAGAGTAGTCTTGCCCGAACCCGGGGGGCCCCAGAAAATTATCGAAACCAAATGCCCGCTCTGGATAAGCTGGGTTAAAATTTTCCCGGGTCCAATAAGGTGTTCCTGGCCGTAGAAATGTTCCAAGTCTTGAGGACGCATTCTCTCAGCCAGGGGAGTATAAGCCGAAGAGGCTTTTTTTTTGGCCATTAATCAGTCTTTATTCTCTTTAAGCAGGTAATATATTTCCCAGCTTATTTCATCGGCCAGGCAACCGAGACACGAACGGGGCGTGGTGGCAATTTCTTCGTCAGCTATTTTTTCTTTAAGAATCTTCTTAACCCTTTTTCTGATTTTATAGAGTAGAATATAGTTAATCATGGTGGTCAAAGGAATAATACCAGTATTGAAAAATGGTGTAAAGATTGAGAGATGAATAAGAAAAGTGATAAGATAGGCCTCTGCATGAAACGCCACGTTTTGAGAATATCTACGGTTTTGTTTTTATTGATTTTTATATCTGCAGGTGCGGCCTGTTTTTTGAAGAAAAAACCCCTTATTTATCCCCGGGGTCCATTTTTTCCTCTTCAGATAAAAATTAAATTAAATTTTTCAGGCTCACCTTTGAAATATCTAGCTCAGGCGGGAAATCATCTTTTCTGGACTACTTCGGAGGGAGAACTCCTAGCTTACAACACCATCACTAGAAAGATAATCTGGCGTTTTTCTTTTCCCCCTTCCACTTTTAGTCTGGTGCGACTTTTTGAGAATTATCTTTATTGGGGGGATGGAGAAGGGCAAATAAGATGTTTTACCCTCGCGGGTAATCAGGTTTGGCAAACAGGCCTGAGAAAGAAATTAACCTCCCCTCTTGCAGTTTCAAAAAAATTAATTTGTGTGGTAGTTGAGGATAACAAACTTTTTGGTTTTGATAGAGAAAAAGGACAGATTCTCTGGAAATATGACTCACCTGAAAAAATTATAGCTGGTCCTGCTTTAGGACAAAACTGGATTGTCTTTGGCGGTGAGAAGGGGACCTTGTTTAAGCTCGATCTCTCAGGTCGGCTTCGATTTTATTTGCCCCTAGGAGAACGACTCACTTCTGCTGTGTTAATAGAGCAAGAACGGTGTTATTTTTCGACTAGAAGTAATAATTTTTATGCCTTTGATCTACGAAAAAATAAAATTATTTGGCAGATTAATCTCGGCGGAGAATCATTAACTTCTCCTCTTTCTTGGGAGAATAAATTAGTTGTTCCTCTCTGGAGCGGAGTGCTTTTCTGCCTGAGAAAGAAATCTGGAGAAATTCAATGGTGGCAACCTTTGCCCGCACGATCAGATTTTAGACCAGCTCGGGCTGAAGAGCAAATATTAGTTACTTCAAGGTCTTCTTCGCTGGTTTCGTTTGAATTAAAAGGGGGTAAGTTAAAAGCTACTTATGATGTAGGTTATAACCTGAAATCGAATCCTGTCTGGTTAGCGCCATATATTTATCTTCTGGCTTATAATGACCAAAGTGGTGAATATTTTCTTCTCGAACTGGCCAAGGAAGTTAAAGTTGTTCTTAAAGCTGAACCAACCTCACCCCGTTTCCCGGGTGAAGAGATTAAGTTTATTGCCGAAGCAACGGGCTTTTATCAACCTAAGTTTGAGTTTTATCTCGGCCGGGAGACAGCCCAGGACAAGCAACAGATGAAAGTGGAGCGGCCTTTTTCAGCCGAGAATAGCTGGGTCTGGTATCCAGAGGAGCCGGGCACGTATCTTATCCGGGTCAAGGTGAAAGATATTATGGAAGAAGCTCAGGCTGAGCTGAAATATATAATCCAGGAAAAGAAAAAGAAAACACCACCGGCTGAACAAGAGTCAATCAAGCAAGTGAAGAGAGATTAAAGCCACGCAGGTTTTTCCCACTGGAAATTCCTGCAATGGTTGCAGAAGGAAGAGCTCGGTGATAAAAAATAATATTTCACTGGAGGACAAAAGAAAAGAAGAATCTTATCTTAAGAAGTGATTTTGAACATTAAATTTAACATAAGGAGGTTCTGATGACTCGTGATGAAGCTCTGATGCTGGTTAAGAAATACCTGAAAAATAAAAATCTGGTCAAACATTCCCTAGCGGTCGAAGCCTGTATGAAAGCCTTAGCTCGGCGTCTGGGTGAAAATGAGGAGGTCTGGGGACTGGCCGGACTGCTTCATGATCTGGATTATGAAATAACCGCCAAGGACCCTCGGAGACATACCCAGGAAACGGTGAAAATTCTTAGAGATTATGGTCTTTCAGAGGAAATTCTCCGGGCAATTGAGGCCCATGCCGGGTGTGTTGCTTGTCAGACAAAAATGGAGTGGGCAATTTTTTCCGTTGATCCCTTAACAGGATTAATTATCGCCGCCACGCTGATGCACCCTAGTAAAAAATTAAGAGAAGTGGATTTGGGATTTGTTAAAAGAAGATATAAAGAGAAAAGCTTTGCCCGAGGGGCCAAGAGGGAAGATATTGAACAATCTAAAAATCTGGGGCTTGACTTGGATGAATTCATCTCTATTTGTCTGGAAGCAATGCAGTCCATAGACACGGATCTGGGCCTGGCTTAAACGAGAGTAATTGAGCTCCAAGATAGAGGAAATAATTTCCCCACCTAGATTATTAAAAATAATGGGAAGCTCTTTTTCTTATTGTGACGGATTGAACCGCGAAAGAGGAGGGCGGAAGCCAGATTATATTTTTTGATTAATCCCGGGTGATAGAGGCCTGCGTCCACCGGCTGTCGATGAAACGCCACATTCGGCCGGTGGGATTTTCATCCTGTAATTCAGGTGGTAGTCGGTCCTGGGGTACATTATCATAGCCATGACGGGCGGCAAACCTGAGAATGGCTCCGGGAATACCCACCGAAGTGAAACCCGGATGGCCGGTGGCGGGATAAGGACCGCCGTGCATNATGGCCGGGGAGACAGCCACTCCGGTAGGCATTTTATCGTTAAGAAGTCGCCCCGCCTTCAACCGCAGGAGAGGTTCGAGTTGTCGATAAAAGGCATCGTCTTCTCCCTGGCTATGGGTGTAAAGAGAAGCTGTTAAATTGCCTTCCAGAGAAGTGGCTATCTGGAGCATTTCTTCCTGGTTCTGACAAATAACCAGAAGAGACACAGGACCGAACATTTCGGTTTGAAAGACGGCTGGCTTCTGGAGATACAATTGGCTTTCGAGTTGAAGAAGAGTGGGCTCAAAGCGATATCCGGGTCCGGGAAGANGTTGACCGCCACAGAGAAGAATAGCTCCTTCCTTGATGATTTTCTGGATGGTTTTCTCGAGATTGAACTGGATTTGTTGACCGAGAAGACAACCCGGGTCTTGGTTCTGAAATAAATCTACGGCTCGCTGGAGAAATTCTTCTTTTCCAGGTCCCTCAGTCAGGACGATAAAACCGGGATTGGTACAGAATTGGCCATTGCCTAGGAGACAGGAGGAGGAGAACTCTTCAGCAATCCTGGCTCCTCTTTCCTGGAGAGCCCNGGGAAGGAGAAAGACAGGATTGATGGAGGACATCTCCAGGTAAGCCAGTTTACCTGATTTTTCAGCGACTTCTTTGATGGCCAGACCTGTAGTTCTACTACCGGTGAAGGCCACCGCGGCCGTGGCCGGATGAGAAATGGCCTTGAATCCATCTTCAGGCCGGAAGTGATAGATGAACTGGATAGCTGGAGGGGGAAGCTGGCTCTCTTCCAACGCCACGGCCATGGCTTGAGCCAGAAGTTGAGATGTCTTGGGATGGAGGGGATGAGCTTTGGCCAGCACAGGATTCCCGGCAGCCAGGGCAGCGGCGAAATCACCTCCGCTGACGGCATTAAAAGCCAGGGGAAAATTATTGGGCCCGATGACTATCACCACCCCTCCCAACGGACCATACTTCGCCCGGATATTTCTTTGGGTGTCGATGGTGGCCTGACACCAGGAGCGTTCCCGCACAGCAGTTGCGGTCTGCCGGAGCTGATCGATTGTTCGGGGTAATTCTACTTCTAAAAGACGAGGTTGCTGGGGTAATCCGGTCTCCAAGGCTGCGGCCGAAGTTATTATTTCTTTTTTGGCTTCAATTTTAGAGGCCATGGTTTCCAGAAAGTCAGCTATAGCTTCGGGCGGTAGAGAAGCCAAGAGGGGGACTGCTTGATAAGCATGATCGAGAGCTTCTTTTAATTCTTCCCAGGAGGAGACAGGAAAAAGATCGGGGAGTTTTTCTCCGGTGCGGGGATTGGTGGCTTGGAAGGTATCCAGGTAATGGGAAGTTCGCCATTTTCCGGCGATAAACACAGGTTGAAGGTTCATTTTAACCTTATCCTCCTGAAAAGATAGGCGATATGACCAACCGGTCACCGTCTTCAACCAGATCATCCGGTCGAGCTGGTTGGCCGTTGCGGAGGATAATTTTAGCCAGGGAAGGTTTTATCTGGATTATTTCTAGAAGTTCTTGAATAGTCACCGGTGCAGGAAGCTCTATTTCCTTTTGACTGAAACCAGCCTGATTGATGAGGTAGCTAAATAGTTTGACAGTAACCTTCATTGGTTATTTCCCGGTGAAATTTTATTTTCTGGAGTCAGTTTAAACTCCTTTTTCCGGGCCTTCACCGGCTTATTGTTTTCTTGACCAACTTTTTCTTTTCTTTAAATTAATCCGGTAAATCAGTCTTTCAGTTTTATTATTTTTTCCAGGGCCGCAAATTCTTCGCTTAAACCCAGTTTTTCGGCTGTTCTGCGGGTGGGAATGCCCCGGTCATCCCAGCCTCTGAGGTCGTAATAATGAGCCAGGAGTTCATCGTATTTATTTATATCCAATATTTTACCGGCAATTGGCCCTTCCTTATCGGCGTTGGCCGGGTCGAACCACACCCGGGGAGGATAATCTCGGGTCCGGTCCCAATCAGGGAATTCGCGGACAAAATGAGCTCGAATCAGGGCGTAAATGCGGTCACTAACTTGCCAGAAATCTTCCAGTTGCCAATCCAATCCGGTGATTTTGTTGAAATAAACCGGGTAATGTTCAAGATCCCATCCTAATTCCACCCAGGGAAAACGGCAGGCGACAATAAACTCGAAGAGGCCTCCCCTGATTCGTTGTAATTCAATAACTTTTTGGGCTTTTTCCCGGCCATAGGAATCTCGTGGTGTTTCGTTGATTTCATAAGTAATGACCCAGGATTCTTTGTGGTGGGCGCCGATGGCGCTGGTCCCAAAAGCCAGAGCCATCCCCGGGATGAACTTACAATTATAAGCTGAGATTTCCAACCCCTTGACCTGCATGGCGTAGTCTTCAGAATTATGGCCGAAGCGGCGGGCCATGCGCAGGCTTCCTTCAGCTAGCAATTCACCGACTCCTTCCCGATGAGCGGCCAACCGGAGGAGCTCTTTAGCTCTTTCTGCATCGCCAAACTTGAAGTCACCCTCCACGGCGCCCTGGTCGATAGCGTCAGCATAGAAAGCAAGAGTCCCCCCGGCCGAGATAGTATCCAGGCCAAAGTCATCACAGAGGAAATTGAGAGAGCCCACCTGGGCGAGTTCAAAAATTTCCAGGTCGCTGCCGAGCATGCCGATATTTTCATAATCCATTTCGGCCTCATGGCCTTCTTTATCTAAAATGGTGATCCCGCAGCGCATGGTGCAATTGGGGCACCCGTAGGTGGCCACTCGGGCCTCGTTCAACCGTTCGCCATCAATTCGCCAGGCATCGGGGTGAAAGGTTTTGCGCATGTTGCGCACCGGGAGAGCCGCCACTTCGTTACACCAGGCCAGTACCCCGGTTGTGCTCTGGATAGACCAACCAGTCTCTTTATCAATTTTACCTACCTGGCGGAGATCATCAGTGCCGATCTTTTTGATGGCTTCTTCATCGGCGACCGGGATGTTCTTGGTGCCTTTGACCACAATGGCTTTCAGGTTTTTGGAACCCATCACCGCACCCATGCCCGGTCGACCGCCAGCCCGACCTTCCATACTCCGAATGATGGCATAACGGACGAGATTTTCACCTCCCTGACCGATGGTGAGAATGCCGATGCTGCGACCGTATTTGGCGTACAGCCAGTCCATGGTATCGTAGGAACCTTTTCCCCATATTTCAGCAGCCGAATGAAAGGCCACCTTGTCGTCTTCAATAGTAACATATGTTGGGTTTTCCGCTTTTCCTTCAATAATAAGAACGTCATAACCGGCTTTGCGCAGCTGGATGGTGACGCGGGAGCCAAGATTTCCATCGCCGTAACCTCCGGTTAAGGGAGATTTGGCGGCGACCACAGTTTTGCCGGTATTGGGCGCAGGAATGCCAGCAATGGGCCCCACCGCCACAATTAATTTATTTTCCGGGCCTAAAGGATCAATTCCCGGTTTAAGTTCATCCCAGAGAATTTTAACGGCGAAACCTCGACCGCCTACCCATTTGTGGGCGAACTCTTCTGCATATGTTTCCTGACGGTATGTTTTAGAACTAAGATTAATGCGCAGGATTTTTCCCGTCCATCCGTACATAAAAACCTCCTTCGAGCTTAATATGACTTATATCGGATAGCATACGGGCAGCTTAAAGTCAAATTGTTCCGCTTTAAGCGTTTAGCCACTCGCCAAGTTGACATCTTACTGGGATTGCGCAAAAATATATCAAATGTATAAATGGGTTATTCGTAGGATCTTCGGCACCAAGAACGAACGGGAGCTGAAGAAACTCCAGCCTTATGTCGCGGCGATCAATGAGTTAGAACCCAGCATTCGCCAGTTAAGCGACGCTCAGCTTCGGGCTAAAACGGCCGAATTTAAAGAGAAACTCCATCAGGGAGCCAGTCTAGATGACATTCTGGTCGAGGCTTTTGCCGTTGTCCGAGAAGTGGCCCGCCGGACTTTGAATATGCGCCATTTCGATGTCCAGTTAATGGGGGGTATTGTTCTTCACCAGGGCAAGATCGCTGAAATGAAGACGGGTGAAGGTAAGACTTTGGTGGCCACTTTACCTGCTTATTTAAACGCTTTGGAAGGCAAAGGGGTCCATATTGTCACGGTTAATGATTATTTAGCCAAACGAGATGCCGAGTGGATGGGACCTGTTTATAAATTTTTAGGTCTGGAAGTCGGGGTTATTCAACACGAGATGGGCGACCAGGAGCGGAAGGAAGCCTACCGGAAAGACATCACCTATGGAACCAATAACGAATTTGGCTTTGATTATCTCCGCGATAATATGAAATTCCGTCTGGCTGATGTCGTCCAGCGGGAACATCATTATGCTATTGTCGACGAAGTCGATAGTATTCTGATCGATGAAGCCCGAACGCCTTTGATTATTTCCGGACCAACTGAAGAATCAACGGCCATTTATTATAAAGTTGATAATTTAGTCAGACGTCTGAAGAAAGGCAAACATTTTCAGGTGGATGAAAAGACAAGAACTGTTGCCTTGCTAGAAGAGGGCGTAGCCGAAGCCGAAAAATTTCTGAAAGTGGATAATCTCTATGACCTGGCCCATATGGATTTGATTCATGCCATCAATCAGGCCCTGAAAGCTCATTATCTTTTCAAGCGAGATGTGGACTATATGGTCAAAGACGGTAAAGTCATTATCGTGGATGAGTTTACCGGTCGCTTGATGCCGGGCAGGCGCTACTCTGATGGTCTTCATCAGGCCCTGGAAGCCAAAGAGAGGGTTCGTATTGAAGAAGAATACCAGACCCTGGCTTCGATTACTTTTCAGAATTATTTCCGTATGTACAAGAAGCTGGCAGGCATGACCGGGACGGCGGCCACTGAAGCGACTGAGTTTCAGGCAATCTATAATCTTGATGTAGTCGAGATTCCGACTAACAAACCTCTAGTCCGGTTAGAATATCCAGATGTGGTTTACCGAACTGCCCGGGAAAAGTGGGAGGCGGTAGTCAAAGAAATTATTGAACATAATAAAAAGGGTCGGCCGGTGCTGGTTGGGACTATTTCCATTGAAAATTCGGAACGATTAAGTTCGATGTTGAGGAAAAAAGGAATTAAACATGTCGTCCTCAATGCCAAATATCATGAGATGGAAGCCAAAATTATTGCCCAGGCCGGGCGAATAGGGGCGGTGACCATCGCTACCAATATGGCCGGTCGAGGGGTTGATATTCTTCTTGGCGGGAACCCTGAATTTCTGGCCAAAGAAAAATTGCGTAAACAGGGGAAAGATCCGGATAGAGTCTCACCGGAAGAGTGGGAAGCGGCTCTGGCCGAGGCCAAAAAGATAACTGAAGAAGAACACAAGAAAGTAGTTGAGTTAGGCGGTCTGCATATCATTGGGACCGAACGCCATGAAGCCCGCCGCATTGATAATCAGCTCCGCGGCCGAGCCGGTCGTCAGGGAGACCCCGGGTCATCCCGGTTTTATCTCTCGCTGGAAGATGATTTAATGCGGATTTTCGGCAGCGACCGGATCGCCGGTTTGATGTCCCGCATTGGCATGGAAGAAGGCGTGCCGATTGAACATAAAATGGTAACCAAAGCTATTGAACGGGCTCAAAGACAGGTTGAATCCCAGAATTTCTCCATTCGGAAACATCTCCTTGAATATGACGACGTTATGAATAAGCAGCGGGAGACTATTTATCGCTTAAGAAGAGAAATCCTTGAAGGGAAAGATTTAAAAGAATATGTCCATGAGCTGATTGAAACTTTGGTTGATTGGCTTTTAGAGTCGCATGCCCCTCAGGAAAAGGATCCTCAGGAGTGGGATGTTGAGGGGCTGCGGAAAGCCATAGGAGCTCAATTCGGGCTGGATATTCAAGAGTTGGGATTTGATTGGGAGATAGTCTCTTATCCTGAATTAAGAGAGAAAATCCTGACTATCCTCCACCAGAAATATAGTGAAAAGGAAGAGATGATAGGTTCTGATGCAATGCGCGAGTTCGAACGTTTAATCATGCTTCAAGTAATAGATGCTCAATGGAAGGACCATCTCCTGGCGATGGATTATTTAAAGGAGGGAATAGGTTTAAGAGGCTATGGTCAAAGAGATCCCTTAATCGAATATAAAAAAGAAAGTTATGACATGTTTCAGTCGATGATGGATAGGATTGAAGAGGAAACCATCCGTTATCTCTTCTTCCTCCAACCCGTGGTCGAAAGAGAGCCGGTTCAACCCAAAGAACAGCCTCTTTATTATCAGCGACCTCAGGCTGGAGCCAATCCAGTCCGGATGAAACAAGCCCGGTCGATGATTCCCAAAAAGAGAAAAAAGAAAAAAAGAAGATAGGGGGGCTTATGTTCCACAAAAAAATAACTAATGGCTTAACTTTTGATGATGTTCTCATTCTCCCTGCTAAATCAGATGTTCTGCCTCATGAAGCTGATGTCTCTACCCGACTAAGTCGTCATATTGAGTTGAAGATTCCCATCATTAGCGCAGCTATGGATACAGTGACCGAGTCCCGCATGGCCATTACCCTGGCTCAGCAAGGGGGCCTGGGCATCATTCACCGTAATATGTCAATAGAAGCCCAGGTGGAGGAAGTGGATAAAGTTAAACGCCATGAGAGCGGCATGATTGTTAACCCCATTACCATGAGGCCCCATAATAAGATTTATGAAGCTGTGGAGGTGATGAAGAAGTATCGCATCTCAGGTTTACCGATTACTGACGAGAATAATAAATTGGTCGGAATTTTGACCAACCGGGATATTCGCTTTGAGAAACGACTCAATCTTCCGATTAAAGAGGTGATGACCACTGATTTGATTACTGTTCCGGTAGGCACCTCCCTGGAAGAAGCCGAGAAATTATTCCACCGGTATAAGATAGAAAAAATCTTAATGGTGGATGAGAATTTTCATCTCAAAGGATTAATTACTTATAAAGATATTCTCAAGAGGATTCAGTATCCCCACGCTTCCAAAGATCAATTTGGTCGCCTCCGGGTGGGTGCCGCTATTGGTGTGGGGCAAGATGCCCTGGAGAGGGCTGGTGCTCTGGTGGAGGCCAAGGTAGATGTTCTGGTGGTGGATACAGCCCATGGTCATTCCCATCGGGTTCTGGACGTGGTGGAGAAAATCCGGGAGAAATTTCCTGAACAGGAGTTGATTGCCGGCAATATTGGAACTGCTGAAGCTGCTCTAGACTTGATAGAGCGGGGAGTGGATGCAGTTAAGGTAGGCGTCGGACCGGGATCTATTTGTACGACCAGGGTGGTTACCGGAGCCGGTATTCCCCAGATAACAGCTATCTCCAATGTTTATTCGGTTACAACCAAACATAATATTCCCCTCATTGCTGACGGTGGAATTAAGTACTCCGGTGATATCACCAAGGCCCTGGCCGCCGGAGCCAGCTCGGTGATGATTGGTAATCTGCTGGCCGGGACTGATGAATCACCAGGAGATGTAGTTATTTACCAGGGACGCTCTTATAAGACTTATCGGGGAATGGGCTCTCTAGAAGCTATGAAAGAGGGCCAGAGTAAGGACCGTTACGGGCAAGATGAAACCCGGCCGGGAAGTAAATTAGTTCCTGAAGGAATTGAAGGACGGGTGCCATATAAAGGCAGTGCTGTCCATATAATTCAGATGTTAATTGGGGGCATCAAGGCGGGCATGGGCTATGCGGGCTGCCGGACCATTCCTGAGCTACAAGAAAAGGCTCAGTTTATTCGAATTACCCCGGCTGCTTATAAGGAGAGCCATGTTCACGATGTTATTATTACTAAAGAAGCCCCTAATTATTGGCTAGAATAGTCGTTTGGCTTGAATAACCCAAAAAATACCAAGTTATATGTCTCCCCCAAAACTTAATCCTTACTGGGCTCAGTCATTATTTTTATCCCCCAGATGGCTAGGAGATATGGTGTCTTGATTAATTGGCATCTAATCTTTTATTCTATTGTTTTCATCAACAATGATTATCCTGGGAGTCCAGAAATCTATCTCCTTCTCTTCCATTTCAGCATAAGCAGCAATAATTAGGCTGTCTCCCACTTTAGCCAGGTGAGCAGCGGCTCCATTGACTTCAACGACGCCTGGTCCTCCTTTGATTAAATAGGTGATGAACCTGGCTCCATTGGTTTTATTATAAACATGCACTTGTTCATAAGGAATTAGTTCAGCTGCTTCCATCAAGGTTTCGTCAAGAGTGAGACTTCCTTCATACTCAAGATTAACCCCTGTTACCCGGGCGTTATGAATTTTACTTTTTAGCATTATTCTTCTCATGAGTCTTCTCCTTTTCAGAAAGAATAATATTATCAATGAGTCTGACCTGGCCGATGAAGACAGCCACAGCGACCAGAGCCTTGTCAGTGATAATTTCTAATTCTTCAAAATTTTCCATCTTGACGATGGCGACGTAATCGATTTTCGCCAGAGGTTCTTGATGAATTAAGTCAATCATTGCTTGTTTAATAAGAGTGGCCTTTTTTTCTCCGGCGATGAATAATTGCCGTGCCAATTGGAGGCTTTTATAAAGGATGAGAGCTGCCTTTCTTTCTGTGGGGCTCAAATAAGTGTTGCGTGAACTAAGGGCCAGTCCATCCTTATCTCGGACGATGGGAAGAACTTTAATTTTTGTTTCCAGATTAAGGTCTTCTACCATTTTTTGAATGATAATCGCCTGCTGGGCATCTTTTTGGCCGAAGAATGACCAGTCAGGCTGGATAATATTGAATAATTTAAGAACAATTGTACACACACCCCGGAAATGACCGGGTCGGGAGCGACCGCATAATTTATTTTGAAGATCTGTCACTTCCACATAGGTTTTGTATCCGGAGGGGTACATTTCTTCAACTGCCGGAACGAAGAGATAATCAACTCCTAACTCTTCCAAAATGGCTGTATCCCGCTGGATATTCCGGGGATATTGCTGATAGTCTTCCCGTGGACCAAATTGAGTCGGGTTAACGAAAATGCTGACCACTGTCTTGTCAGTCATTTTGAGAGATTCTCGAACTAGGCTGAGATGCCCTTCATGGAGATACCCCATGGTGGGCACAAAGCCAATGGTGAGGCCTTTGGCCTTCTCTGTCTTGAGATGTTTTTTGATTTCAGAGATTTTCCCACAGATCTTCATCAATTTTCCTCCTCTTCTTCAATAAGAGTAGTGAGTTCTCTAATGAGCTGATCCGAAGAGTGGGTATTTAAATGGTAAGAATGATTTTCGTCGGGATATTGTGAGTCTTTAACTTCCCGGACGTACTGTTCAATTGCCTGGCGGAAAAGATGTTGGCCGTCCAGGTACTTTTTGACAAATTTGGGGGAGATGTTGGCCGTTAATCCCAGCATATCATGAAGGACAAGAACTTGGCCGTCACAGTCAGGACCAGCTCCAATCCCAATAGTGGGAATAGAGAGTTTTTGGGTAATAATTTGGGCTAATTCTCGGGGGATTGATTCTAAAACAAGCGCAAAGACTCCGGCTCTCTCCAGTTCTAATGCTTCTTGAAGAATACGCTTGGCTTGAGAAATATTTTTTCCCTGAACGCGATATTCTCCCAGTTGACGGATTGATTGAGGAGTTAAACCCACATGCCCCATAACAGGAATTTCAGCCTCCTGGAGGAAGGAAATTAATTTCAAACGGGCTGGGGTGGCTCCTTCAATCTTGACAGCGTCAGCTCGGGCCTCTTTGATAAAACGAGCGGCGTTAGCTACACCTACTTCGGGCGAGAAATGATAGGAGAGGTAGGGCATGTCAGCCACTACTAGAGCCTGCTTGACAGCCCGGGTTACTGCCTTGGTATGATGGAGCATCTCTTCCATAGTCACGGGCAGAGTATCTGGATACCCCAGAACAACCATTCCCAAGGAGTCACCCACAAGGATAATGTCGACTCCGGCCTGGTCAATAATTTGGGCCGTGGGATAATCGTAGGCGGTGAGAACAACAATTTTTTCTTTTTTCTCTTTTTTTCGCCAGAGATAAGGAATAGTTATTTTCGTCTGAGTAGTCTTGGTCATGAGTTTGTCCTTTCTCCCCATCCTGGCTCTGACCCAGGATTGAGGTAAAGTCTTGTGTATTTTTATTCCAGAAAGAATTTATTATTTGCCTGTGATTAATCATCTTTAGCTTCAGATAAAGGAACATAATATAAAGGACTCTTTTTTATTTGACTAATTTTTTGGATAAGATCCTGGATTGTTTCTTCATCCTCGAATTCCAGATGGTCAGCTTTCACGACAAATAAAGGGACTGCTTGATAATTGAAGAAGAAGTAATCGAATGCTTCCAGGACATCTTTAAGATAACCTTCGGAGATATTTTTCTCGAGTTCTGAACCCCAGCGTTTAATTCGCTCCAGAAGCGTGGGTAGAGAAATCTGGAGATAAACTACCAGATCAGGTTTGGCTATTCTCTCAGAGAAGATATTAAAGATTTTTTCATACACCAGGAGCTCATCATCGGTCAGAGTTTGGTAAGCGTAAATTTTATCTTTTTCAAATAAATAGTCGCAGATAATTGTTTCTTCAAATAAAGTTCTTTGCACCAGGGCTGATTGCTGGTGGTAACGATTGACTAGGAAAACAAGCTGCGCTAGGAAAGCTGCCCCTTCTTTTTCATTATAAAAGTCGGCTAAATAGGGATTGTCGACTCGGTCATAAACTACCCGGGCGCCCAATTTTTCAGCCAGTTTTCGGGCTAATTTTGTTTTTCCAGATTTCATCATGCCTTCGATTGCAATATGACGGAAGGGAAGATTGGTTTTCATCTTTTGGTCGGAGCTCATTTTTCTTCCGGAACGAGATAAAAATATCGGATATTTGGAGATAAGTCAAATGGAGAGCCTTGGCTGGAATAAAAATTGATAAAAAGATGAATATATTAGGAAAATTTGATTTATTTTAAAGGATATAGAATTAAGAAAGAGGAAGTCCCGTAAGAATGAAGCAGTTATCTAAAAAATTAATCCGTTTTCGGGGTAGGCTGTTCCAGAGGCTCGGCCGGGACGATGATCCAGGCAATAATATAGAAAAGTATCATTGGAAGGAGAGCGGTCAAAAGGGATAAAGCAATAAATATAAGCCTCACCAGCGATGTATCAATATCCAGATATGCAGCCAACCCGGCACATACTCCACCCAGCATTTTATCTTTTTGGGACCGAAACAATTTCTTAGCCATAGTTACCTCCTCAATGGCTTTATGTAATTCAACATTATATATACGAAATTTAAGATTACAAGGTTTAATATAAAAAATCTCCTGAAAGCAGTCTATCGTCGCTTTTCTCTTTAGCCATCACGGAATTAAGGAGGCTTGACTTGATATTAGATTAAGTTGATTTTTTTAGTCTTCTTCTGTATCATCGAGAGTAATTTATTTTTTAATTAGGAAAATTCAGCCATGAGTCATCATAGATCCTTCCCTTTAATTTCTGCTCCTCCCGAAAAAAAATTGAGGATTGTTGAAGTTTTGGGAGGGCACGGATTAAGAAAAAGATTGTTTGATCTTGGATTCCATAAAGGAGATGAAATAATCCTCGATGCCCGCGGATTACTTCAGGGACCAATCCTGGTGAGAAATGTCTCTTCCGATACAGTAGTGGCTATTGGACGAGGCATAGCTCAGAAAATAATGGTCGAGATCGTCAGTGACGAGGAATAAGTTTCCCGATATTATTTTTATCGGACAACCAAACTGTGGCAAAAGTACTCTGTTTAACGCGATCGCTGGCCTTAAAGCAGAAACTTCCAATTTTCCAGGGACAACGGTTAAACATACTCATAGTCGGGTCAATATTTTAGGCCACATCCTCAATATCATCGATTTACCCGGACTTTATTCTCTCGCACCGGGGGATGAAGCAGAGAAAGTGGCTTTGTCCCACCTGTTCTATGAGAAGCCTGATCTAATCATCAATGTGGTTGATGCCTCCAGTCTTGGCCGGAATCTGGAATTGACCCTGGAGTTAATTGAGATGGGTCTTCCTATGGTGGTGGCTCTAAATATGATGGACTTGGCGGAGAAAAAGGGGATAAAAATTGATGTTGCCCGGTTGGAAAAGGAATTAGGTGTTCCGGTAGTGCCCACAGTCGCTCCTCACGGACGGGGTTTAAAGGAACTATTAGAAAAAGCGGTCTTCACCCTCCTCAATCAAGTGAGACCCCGGCCTTTAACCTGGTCTAAGGACGTTGAAGACGCAGTCTACCAACTGGAAAAATCGATTCCGGCTGATTTTCCAGTCGTGGCTAACCGACGTTTCACCGCTATTAAAATGATTGAGATGGGCAGTCAGTATTTTTATAAAGTCCTGGCTGAGATAAACTTACCCTTGAAAAAAGCCCTGGATGAAGTGAAACGGTGTCTAGAAGAGACCCATAATGCTCCCGCTTATGAAGTGGTGGCCGCTGAACGGCATCATTTAGCTTTGAAAATATTTGAAAGCTGTACTCAGGTGTCTCGGCCCACCAAGAGACCTTTTCTCCATAAAATAGACGATCTGATTATGCATCCCTATCTGGGTTATCTGGTTCTGCTCATCGTTTTCCTGGGCTTCTTTTTTATTGTTTTTTCCATAGGCAGCCCCCTAGAGGAGTTAATCCTTGGCCCCTTTGAACAGTTGAGAGGTTTACTTTTCCAGAAATTAGGATATGGACTTTTAGCTAATCTTATTGATGGACTTCTCCAGGGAATTGGTGGGGGCATGGGAATTGTTCTTCCTTATTTTATTCCCCTTCTTTTTATGATGGCTTTACTGGAAGATGTTGGTTATCTGGCGCGGGTAGGATTTTTGATGGATATTTTTATGCATCGCCTAGGTCTTCACGGTAAATCAATCTCGCCTTTTATTCTAGGGTTTGGTTGTAATGTGCCGGCGATCGTCTCGACCAGAATTCTGGAATCCCGTCGGGATAAAATAATTACCACTCTTCTTATTCCTTTTATTCCATGCTCCGCCCGAACCACCATTATTCTGGCTCTGGTGGCATTTTATCTGGGTCCCTTATGGGCCCTGGGTTTTTATGTCTTTCATCTCCTCCTGATAGCTGTGCTCGGTCGGTTCCTGTCGATGTTTTTTAAAGAACCTTCACCGGGTCTTATCCTTGAGATTCCTGATTTAAAGGTGCCATCTTTGAAAAATATTGCCCGGAAAACATTTTTTCAACTCCGCTCGTTTATCAACTTTGCCTGGCCTATTTTAATTGCTGGGAGTGTTATTCTAGCGGTCTTGCAGAGTATAGGAGCGGATCGAGTGATTAATATGCTCCTCTCCCCTCTGGTGGTTGAAGGATTAGGGCTGCCTCAGGAATTGGGAGTGACCCTTATTTTTGGCTTTCTTCGCAAGGAACTATCTTTGATTATGATGATTCAGGCGCTGGGCATAGATTATCAACAATTACTGAGCGTCATTACTCCGGCTCAGATAGTTATTTTTACTCTGTTTGTCAGCTTGTTTATTCCCTGTTTATCGACTGTAGCTATGATCTGGAAAGAAGTCGGTCGGAAAATAGCTCTTATTTCCGTGGCTTTAAACTTATCAGTGGCCATCACTCTAAGTCTGCTGGCGAGAATAGTGTTTGATCTGCTGGGTGGGATTTAGTCTTTTTCCAGAATAACCACGGCGCCCGCCAGTGAATTCAGATGGGATAAAGAGACCTTCATTCTATCAAAATCGATCGGTTTGGGAATAAATAATTCCAGTTCGGGTTGACCGCTGGGTAGATTGTAAACACCAATTTTAGACCAGGGAATCCTCCGACCGATAGCTTTAAAGAAAGCCTCTTTAGCAGCAAACCTGGCGGCCAGATGAAGGTAGGGGTTCTTTTGGGCTAAACAGTATTCCTTTTCCCGAGGAGTAAAGACACGGTTCAAAAATTTTGGATATTTGTCGGCTACCTGCTTAATCCGGTCCACTTCAATAAAGTCAAAACCGATACCTACGACCATTGTTTGCCTCTTTCAAGAAAATTGAATCATCACCAATATAAGCTTTAGCGGCTAATTTGGCAATATTCATTTTACTCAATCAGGCAACCGAATGCCTGTCGTTATTCTAAACTGAAGTGTGGAGACGGCACCATACCTATGTCCTGGGCGATTCAGTATGCTCTTCCTGACACCTCGATGAATAATGAAGATGCCTAGGTCTGGTCAGAGCGAGGCCAGATTAAGTATTGTCCGCCAGACAACTCGGCTGAAAGAGCGGATGCCTCTTTCGCCTAGAAGAAAGAGGTATCCGCTCTAGACCTAAGTAACTGATGTTGCTCCGGGCACCAGAGAGCGGGTCACCACTCTGGCCGTTGTAAAAAGCAATGGTCAGGCAGTTTTTGGTAAAGATCAGCTATTTTATTGACTTGACTCTTCTTGCTGGAGGTGCTTAAAAAGATTTCTGGCCGCCTGTTGCCCAATAAGTTCGGCCACTGCTTGGAAATCAACCTGGCGAAGAGAAGTTAAATCAGGGAAATGATGAAGAAGAAGAAGTTTACGTCGTGGCCCTATTCCAGGAATACCATCCAGGAATGAAGAGAAGCTTTGTTTCTGGCGTCTTTTCCGGTGAAGAGCTAAAGCAAAACGGTGGGCTTCATCTCTTATCCATTGGAGTAATTTTAAAACAGGCGAAGTAGGATCAAGGTTAAGTCCGTGTTTAAAGTTGGTGGTATAGAGGGTTTCTTTCTTTTTGGCTAGAGCAATAACCGGAATAAAGTCGAGGCCCAGTTGACGGAGAACAGATTGAGTAGCTTGAAGCTGGCCCAGTCCGCCATCAACCAGAATCAAATCAGGCAACTGTTTTTTCTCTCCGAGTAGTCGAGTGTAACGCCGCCGGATAACCTCCTGGAGGGAGGCAATATCATTGGGTCCGATGACAGAACGAATTCTGTAGCGACGGTAAGCGGATTTCAATGGTCGTCCTTCTTCAAAAACAACCAGGGAACCGACACTTTCTAGACCACCAGTGTTGGAGATATCAATAGCTTCTATCCGCCGGGGAAGCGAGGAAAGGTGGAGGGTCTTCATTAATAAAGAAAGAAGGTCTGGGGAAGCAACCTTTTTTTTGAGTTCTGAGGCAGCATTGAGATTTGCCAGGCGGAGAATTCCCTTGAATTTTTCCTGCCGGGGGTAAATGAGCTTTACCTTGACCTTTTTTTCCTGCAAAAAATAGCTGTCGAAGGAACTTTTGCCTTTTAAAGGGAAAGGCAGGTAGATTCTTTCAGGGATTTCTTCCCGGGAAGCATAGAGAGTTTGCAGAAGACGGATCAGGGTTTGTTCTTTGTCTTCAGAGGGATGACTCTCCCCGAGGACAGAGGTTGATTCGATTACTTTCCCCCGCCGAAGAAAGAAGGCAAAGAGAGCAGCTGTGGAACCAGCTTTGGCCCAGCCAATTATATCCGCATTATCGAAGGAAGGAAGGGAGGTTTTTGGCTTTTGTTGGAGTGATTTTACCGTGTATATTAAATCCCGCCAGCGAGCCGCCAGTTCAAATTCCAGAGCTTCTGCGGCTTTTTTCATTTTTTTTTCCAGGATGGGCAGGAGAAGCTGGGAGTTGCCCTCTAGGAAAAGAAGGGCGTTTTGGACATTTTCCTGATAATTTTCTCTGGAAATGAGTTGGGTGCAGGGGGCGGAGCACATTCCCAGGTCATACTCAAGACAAGGGCGTTTTCTTCCTGGAGGCAAGGGGCCGGAACAGGTCCGTAGGTGAAAATATTTAGCGATTAACTCGATTGTTCGGCGAGCTTGGTGAGCGGGATGGAAGGGACCGAAATAGCGGGCCCCATCATTTTCAACCCTTCGGGTGAGAGTAATAGAAGGGAATTCTTCAGCCAGGTTTATCTTGATTAAAGGAAAACTTTTGTCATCCTTTAAGCGAAGGTTGAATTTTGGCTGAAACCGACGAATGAAGTTATTTTCGAGAAAGGCGGTTTCTTTTTCGTTGTCGGTTACCAAATAGTCCAGGTCGGCGGCTTCCTGAAGAATATGGTGAACTTTAGGGTCGTCAGTGGGCAGAAAATAGGATTTGACCCGATCTTTCAAATTGCGGGCCTTACCGATATAAATAATTTGGTGAGCTTTATTCAAGAAGAAATAGATACCCGGTCTGGCGGGGAGCTGGGTAGCTTTTTCTTTTAAAGTTAAATTTTTTTCAGGGGCCAATTTCTATTTCCAGTCTTTTAATTTTTTTCAATTCGTCTCGCAGAGCAGCCGCTCGTTCAAATTTAAGGTTTTGCGCAGCTTTCTTCATTTCTTTTTCTAAAAATTCAATTCTTTTTTTTCTTTCTTCGCGGGAAAGATAGGGGATTTTATCCTCTTCGAGTCGGGTGTAGTCCAGATAATCTCGTTCATAAATGGAAGTTAAAACTTCATCAATTTTCTTAATAATCGAGCNAGGAGAAATTCCATGGTGGCGGTTGTATTCCATTTGAATCTGACGCCGACGGTTTGTTTCTGCGATGGCTTTTTTCATGGACTCGGTTATNGTTTCTGCATAGAGAATCACTTTTCCGTTTATATTCCGGGCTGCTCGGCCAAAGGTTTGAATCAAGGAACGAGTGGAGCGAAGGAATCCTTCCTTATCTGCATCCAAAATAGCCACCAGGGAAACTTCGGGGAGGTCAAGTCCTTCTCGCAGCAGGTTAACACCGATCAGGGCATCAAAAACNCCCCGCCGCAGATCTCGGAGAATCTTCACGCGGTCCAGGGTATCTATTTCCGAATGGAGATAACGCACACGTAGTCCCAATTCGTGGTAGTAACGAGTCAGGTCTTCAGCCATTTTTTTGGTTAAGGTGGTCACCAGAGTCCTTTCTTTTCTTTGGGCTCTTGCCTGAATTTCTTTCAATAAATCTTCCACCTGCCCTTTAATTGGCCTGACTTCAACTTCGGGATCAGTCAGCCCAGTGGGGCGAATAATTTGTTCGATAACCCGTCCTTGGGCCTTTTTTAATTCATAGGGCCCTGGCGTAGCTGAAACATAGATTACCTGGTTCACTCTTTCTTCAAATTCCTGGAAATTGAGAGGTCGATTGTCTAAAGCGGATGGAAGACGGAAACCATGTTCCACTAGCGTTAATTTCCGGGATCTATCTCCATGATACATTCCGGCAATTTGAGGAATGGTCACGTGAGATTCATCGATAATCGTTAAAAAATCGGCTGGGAAATAATCAAGTAGAGTGTAGGGCGGTTGACCCGGCTGGCGCTGGCTTAAATAGAGAGAGTAATTTTCAATACCTGGACACCAGCCGAATTCTCTGAGCATTTCTAAATCAAAACGGGTTCTTTCTTCCAGACGATTGGCTTCAATGATTTTCCCCTGCTGTCGGAAGAATTGTAGTCTTTCATTTAGTTCTCGTTCAATTTGTTGAATGGCCATATTGAGAATGTTCCGGGGAGTGGAGAAGAATGTGCGGGGATAAATCAGGCATTGGTCAATTTCATCAATAATCTTCCCCAGAAGGGGGTCGAGAAGAAAGATGCCAAGGAGCTGGTTTTCATCGAGTTCGAAGCGATAAGCGGTTTCTTCGTAGGAAGGAAAGACATCAATGATATCTCCCCGGACTCTAAATGTCCCACGGGAAAATTCCCCGTCTTTTCTTTCGTATTGGAGCTCGATCAGTCTCGCTAGCAGTTCCCGTCGGGAGATGGTTTGTCCCTGAGAAAGAGTCAAGCACATGGAGGCATAGGTTTCAGGAGAGCCGATTCCATAAATACAGGAGACAGAAGCAACAATGATGACATCCCGGCGCTGGAACAGAGAGTTGGTGGCCCGCAGGCGAAGTCGGTCGATTTCTTCATTAATAGTTGCCTCCTTGGCAATATANGTATTTGTAGCCGGAATATAGGCTTCCGGTTGGTAATAATCGTAGTAACTGACAAAATATTCGACGGCATTCTCCGGGAAGAAATTTCTGAATTCTTGATAGAGTTGTGCCGCCAGAGTTTTATTGTGGGAGATGACTAATGTTGGTCTGTTGGCTCGGGCAATGATATTAGCCATGGTGAAAGTTTTACCTGAACCGGTGACGCCCATGAGAACTTGATGTTTTATCTTTTTGGCCAGCCCTTCCGTTAAGGCCTTTATAGCTTGCGGTTGGTCACCGGTCGGCTGAAAATCTGATCTTAGCTGGAAAGCTTTCATTAGGGCTACTTCATTTCTGATTATACCACAAAAAGAAATTCTCCTTATTTAGTTTAAAGTCCCTCATGGCCACATGAAAACCGAACAGACAGAAATATTATTTGACGGAATATACTCTATTTATTATAGTCAAAAAAAGGAGTTTATCATGAAAAAATCGTTAATTTTGGCCCTTGTTTTCTCCTGGGTGTTATTGATGACTTATTCTTGTGCTCCCACGGCTGAGGTGACCTCCACCGGAGGCCCGACGATAGCCCAGGCTCAAGCTGAGCCGTATAACGGGCCTAAAGCCCGGATAGCTGTGGGTAAATTTGTTGATAAAACAGCCAAAGGGGGATGGAGTGGGGGTTGGTTGGGGATGTTTGGAGTTGGCTGGCCTCAAATCGGTGAAGGTATGCGGGATATGTTGACCACGGCTTTATTTAACACCAATCGGTTTATTGTTCTGGAAAGAGAGCAGCTGGACGAGGTTCTTCGGGAACAAGATTTAGGTGCTTCCGGTCGAGTTAAAAAAGGGACAGAAGCACCAATTGGCGAGATTTATGGAGCTGATTTAATTATTACCGCGGCAGTGACTGAGTTTGAAGGAAGTTCCAAGGGAATAGGCGGTGGAACAAAAATATTAGGGGTTCGAGTTGGGGGAGGAGTGAAGCAAGCTCACGTAGCTATTGATTTAAGGATAATTGATGCCAAGACTTCTCAGATAGTAGCTGCCACTACGGTGGTCGGGAAGTCAACCAGTTTTGGGGTCGGTGGAGCCACCAGATTAGGTGGAGCATTGCCGGTGGCCCTGGGAGGTTTTGCCAAGACGCCGATTGAAAAAGCTATTCGTGTCTGTATCCAGAAGGCAGTTGATTATATCATTACCCAGACTCCCCGGGAGTATTATCGTTACAATAAATAAGAATTAGAAGCGAGAATTAGGAGAGAGTTGCCTNTTTNCTCATTTTGATCCGTCCTTTAAATTGGGCTTTTTCTTCTATAGCCAGGCGGGGAGATTCCACGCGTCCTTCCATTCGAGCGCCGGATTCGATAACCACTTTTTCACCGGCCAGGATGTCTCCTTTGAAATACCCTCGGAGAATAACAGCTCGAGCCTCGGCTGTCGCCTCCACTTTAGCTGTTTTTTCAATAATCAGAGTATTCCCGGGCAAGTGGAGGGTTCCCTTGAACTGTCCATGGATAATCAGCTCATTATTGGTTTGAATTTTACCATCAAAGACCGTTTCTCGGGCGATAATGGAAAGATGAGTAGCAGTAGAGGAAAGAAGTCCTTCAGGTTTGTTAGATTCCGGCATTTTTCTTTAGTCGTCGATTATAAAGACTTCAGCTCGGTGTGTCAAACTTTTAACTCTAAGCAATATTTCCCCGACTGGGCTGAGGTTTAGTCAAAATAATTAACCAACATTTTTTTTGTTTTTTCCTTCGCGGTTGGGAGAATGTTTTTCCGAGGAATTCAGAGCTTCTGCTTTGGGCTTGTAGAAAAGATTTATAAATATCAATAGAACAAGCAGAGTGACAATTAGGCTCCAGATCGTTTTTTCTGAGGTTGTTCCCAAGAATTTCTGCCCGACCGGGCTTTTATAGGGAAGGGAAGGATTAATGGCGGCCATAATTTGCTGCTCTTTTTCCTGGCTCCAGGAGAATGGAGAAAACCGCAGAGTTTGACGAAAGTATTTCTGAAGGATTTGGTTTTCTTTAAAGGCAATAAATAGACGGTCTCTTTTTTCTTGCTGAGAGGTAGCTTTTAGTCCCAGTTCAAGATGTCGATCTCGACGGAAGAGACGAACTCTCATTTCGTAAAGGAAGGGATACCAGGAGGCGGNGAAAGTTTTCAGGAAATCCTGGTAACTCTTGTTTTTCCATTCCCATAAAATCTGACCATACTCCTGAGCTTTGAGGGCATCCAGACGCTGGAGTTGGTCAATGGTTAACCGGGAGTAAAAGACACCTATTGCCTCATCTTTATGTCGATAGAGAACTCCTCCGAGAGATTCTTCTTTTTCCAGGAAAGAAAGCCAGGGGAAAACCTGGGTTAATTGGTGTAAGCGGTGGGGGGTNAGGGAAAAAGTGACTCCAAAAATGAGAAGATTGGCTCCCAAAAGGAGGGAAATAAGCCGTAATGATTTGGCGGATAATCTGGTCCAATCCTGCGGCGATAGCTGGCGGATAATCAACCAGAGGCCAAGTTGCACCAGAAAGCAAGAGAAAAGATTTAGACCAACATCCCGCAGGTCCCAGATGCGATTGGGAAGGACCCATTGAAAAAGTTCATCGGCGAAACTGACCAAGCCTCCACTGAAAAGGCTGGCTCCATGAATACCCCAGTCTGATAAATGGTGACGAAAGGCTCGATAGAAAGCCCCGCTCAAGAGGCCATATTCCAGGAAATGAATAGCTTCTTCCGGAGCGTTCCAGAGATTTAAGGTGGNCACAAAATAGATGGCGGCGATGATGAAGAGGAAAAAATAGAGACGAAGCTTCCGTATCTCCAGACGAATCCAGAGATATCTGACCAAAAAAACAATAACTCCACTGAGTGCTCCAAGGACAAGGAAGCCAAAAGTAGCCCGGCCGAGAGTGGAGGAGACGAGTTTTTGAATTATTCGAGCAAAAGGGACAACTGTCAGAATGGAAAGANTGACAAGGACTACCAGCAACCAGTCTTTATATTTTTGTTTCAAGGACATTTTGACAATTGAAGGTAATGTTTGTTATATTACCTATGAACCGCTGGCTGGAGAGGAATCCTCCTTAGCCCCGCTTCCTTTTCCAAACCTTGGCGCCTCGACAGCCAGCGCCTTTTTATTGAAAAAACCGGGGNTGAAGAATCTTTTCCTCTCAAATTCCAGCTTTATTATTTAAATTTCCCCATTTGTAGTTGTTACGGTGAAAGGATTATTCGTATTTCAGTTCCGAACCAAGTAAGCTGTGGGGGATTAGNTAGACTAAAAGCAGGATGAACGAGGCACCCAGGACCCATTTCCTGGCTGGCCGTCCGCCGCGTCCGGCAATAACAGCGGCTATCCAGGCCAGGAGAGCGATTAAGGTTTTATTATCGGTTAAGTCATAGCCGAAGGGAAATCCCGTCCAGAATGCTCCAAAGGCGTAGTATTGAACCAGGGGGCCAAAGACCAATCCACCCACGATTAATAGCCCCAGTGTCCAGAGAGCGAGTCGACGGGGATTACTCTGAGGTCGAAGGGCTTCTATGCCGGCTCGGGTGGAGAAAAGCATGGCCAGAAACATGATAATTACGTGGGGAATCAGAATATAGGAAGGGACAGGATCTTTAAAACGGATCACCACATCTTCATCACCAGTGAGGGAGATTTCTTGACCTTGATTGAGGAGAATGACTCGGTAGACAAGCTTGCCCGCTGCGGGTTGAGCCGGCAAGGAAGCGGTTAANTGGCCATTTTTCTGCACTAGGGGCAGTTTTGTCCACGGGTCGTCTGTTTTATATCTTTTATAAAGGAGATAACCTGAAATATTTGAGGGACATGGTTTAAGGCTTAACTGGTAGTCTCCTGTAGTATCATGAGACCGAAGGAGCTTGAAGTTGATTTGGCAGTCATTAATTTCAACAGAGCCCCGGATGGGATAGGTAGGGCCAGTCACTCGCTGGTAGACAGCTGCCCCCAGGGTAATAATCAAAGCGATAAGCCACNGTAATGTTTTTCGCATGGATTTTTTATACCATAATCATCGCCAGAATAAAAGCCAGGATAAAAGAGAGTAATTTGATAAAAAGCTTATATTTATAAAAGAGTGAGCTTAAATTTTCTATCTGTTCTTTATCAAGGGAGGCAGTCTTATTTCCGCGATGGCCTGCAAACTATCGACCAGGCGAGTTCTTGTTTTCAATTTTCAGAAGATTGTCCCGGAAATAAGGATGCTTCCGTGAGTAGTTTGGTGTTTTAANGAATAAGGCTTGTCTTTTCTTGGTAAGATTCTTTATTTGATTCAAATACAGTATTTGCTATAATTATCAGCAGATAGGAGGTAAAGATGAAAGTTGGCCGATATACCTTTTTTCTCGTTATAACTCTGACCTTCTTGTTACCTTTAGTGGCCAAAGATGTTATTGTTCAGAGCAAGTGGGCCCCTCAGCCTATTGCCCTTGACGCAAATAGCGAAGATTGGTCGCCTGAATTATTAAACAATTGGGATAAATTCAAAGTGGATTATGGCTTTCTAAATGATGGGGTCAATCTTTACGGGATCATTATTCTTAATGACCGGGATTATTGGAGCACAATCTCCCAGACAGGATTAACTATATGGATTAATACTGAAGGCAAGAAGAAGAAAAAAATCGGCGTTCATTACCGGTTGCGGCGGGNAAGCGGAGAGGAAATGGTGGCCATTCTGGAAAAGAAGGAAGGAACTCTTTCTGAAGAAAGAAAAGCCGAGATTCTTTCCCGTCCCCAATATATGTATTATGAAGGGCAATTTATCGATAAAAAGGGCAATCCGCTCGAAGTTACTCCGGTCGGAGAGGACTTTATTCTGCCTACTTTCCGGACAAACCGAGTCCAGGGAAAATTAATCTACGAATTCAGATTACCCTTGAATATCAAAGAGTTATATGAAGGAGCTCCCCCCGATTTAACCAAAGAATTAAGAATCGGCTTTGAGTGGGGAGGCATGACCAAAGAAATGCGAGCAGAGATGATGAAAAAACGGGCTGCCGCTGAGGCTCGAGCCAGTGCAGGTAGCGCCACTTCTGATCTCCGTCGGGAAAGAAGCGTTAGAGATTTTGACGCCCCGTTGCGCCGTCCCAAGAAGTATTCTTTCTGGGTTGGCCTAAAATTGGCTTCTCAATAAAAAGGGGGAGGAGCCAGTTAAAAAAAGGTAACCAAAGCCGAACCGGCTAGTCCTCCCAGAAAAGCCAGAATTTTAGGAAGGGTTAGTTTCTCTTTTAGAAAAATAACCCCAAGAATAAAGATAAAAATAATATTAGTTTGGCTCAACGCAGCAGCAATTGAGATCAGAGTATATTTCATCCCNCCTAACCAGGCAATAATCGCCAGATAAGAACCAAGAAAAGAAGCCAGAAATATATATCGCCAGTTTTTAAGCTGGAGAAGAGGCTGAGTGATTTCCCGGCGTAAGGGATGAAAGAGAAGCACCAGCCCCAAGAAAATCAGTCCACCCAGAGTTCTGAGCTCGGTGGACCAAAGAAGGGGGAGATGATTAAGAGCGGGTTTTATCATGACGATACTTACTGCTTGTGTCATCATGGCACTGAGTCCAAAAATAATCCCGGGAATTATTTTTGATGATTCTGATTCTTTAATCTCTTCCCGCGATGATAGAAGCCAGACTGAAGAAATTATCAGGAGTACTCCAATTATCTGGAGCGGAGTTAATCTCTCTCCTAGAAAAATGACAGATAAAATAATCATGAAAGGAGAATAGGAGCAGTTGATAATAGCCAATCGACTGGCACCAAGGCGATTTAGGCCGGCAAAAAGCAAAGTATCGGAGAGCCCCAGGCCAATAAGTCCACTTATTAGTAGAAGCAAATAATCTGATAAAGGCAGAGGCAAGTAAAATTTTTCTCCCAAAAAGACCATAGTTAGTCCAACCAAGATAAGGGAGATGGCATTTTTGGAAAAATTTAATCCCAGAGGTTGGACGATTTTACCGCTGAGACGAAATAAGATAATGGCAATTGCCCAAAGAACGGCGGAGAGTAAGGCCAGAAATTCACCGGTAAAGAAGAGCTGGTGAAGAAAAGAATTAACTGGCTCCATCCTTTTCTTGATTTCTCCCTTAATGGGGCATGAATGAAGGGTTGATTTATATCAGAGAAGCGGGGAGAAAATCAATTTTAATTTATGATTCTGAGCAAGAAGCTCTTAATCTCGCCCTGTTTGGATATAAATTTGGGAAAGATCGAGCCTGGGAAAATGACTGAAGGGAGCTTTTTTCCTAAGAAGATCTTTGGTTGTTTTTGGAGCTTGCCTGATTGTTTCTTTTGGGGCCAGGATTCTTTTCTTTGGGGGATTCTTCTTCACTGGCTACTTCAATTTCTACAGGAATCCCCAAAATTTTAGCTGCTCCTTCGTAAACTTGCTGGAATCCCTTTTTGGATTCCTGCAGGCGGGCTAAGGTTTCCCTGGTTTTTTGTATCTCCTGTTCGATTTTTTCATCGATTTTTTCCAGCTGTTCTTTAGCTTCTTCTAGAATTTTTCGATATAAAGCTTCTTGTTCTTTAGATAAACTCATCAGCAGCTCCTTTCGTTTTAAAANCCTATCCTGGAGAAAAAAAAGTAGTTTGTTTTCTTTTCTTTATTTACTTCACTTATGAGGAAAGAAAAAGCGATCGGGCTTATTTTCATCTTTTAATACACTAATAAATTATTTTCTCTTTGGCAACTTAAAATTTTGCTTTTCCCTAGAAGTTTTTGGCAGATTTGATTGATTGGGTGGGTCAATAATCCCCCTTGCCTTATGCTTTCCCTCGCATGAAAAGAAGAAGGCGTCCCCAGGAAGGCAGGAAAAGGGCGATGAACCTTCTCTTCTCGGCTGGCTGAAGGAAACTCTTGATAAGAAAGAGCGCCGGTTAAATATCTACGAAATATTTATTTTTCAGGAGAAGATAGAGATAAAAGAAGCAAGAAGGTGGGGTGAGCGAGGGGTCTCGAACCCCCAACCTCTGGATCCACAGTCCAGTGCTCTAACCAGTTGAGCTACGCTCACCACCAGAAGAGAGGAAAATTTTCGCATTTAATCCCGTAGATGTCAATATTTACCGGAGGGACGCGGTTCTTTTCTGCCAGGTAATTTGTGATAACTTTCTGGCTGCCTGGAGGGAGCAAAAATAACCTTGCTCTACTAGAATGGTGACCAATNCAGGAATTTTCTTGACTTAGGACCTTGGATAAAGAGAGTGGGGCACTTCTTTTTTGAAGGAAGAAAAAAGGCACCATGCTCATGACTTATCTATTATGAATGACTATTATCTTTAAATTATCTGTCATCATTTCCTCTAAAATGAAACCTCAAGTTCAGGCCTTTTTCGGGGTAATTTTCGAATAATGAAGCCGGTTATTGTTGTTCAATAAGATCAAGCAAATTGGGCGAGTCCCGCCATTTTTCTTTTACTTTAACCCGAAGTTCCAGATAGATTTTTGTCCCCAGAATGAATTCCAATTCCTTCCGGGCTTGCATGCCGATGGTTTTTATCATTTGTCCTCGGCGACCGATAATTATTTTGCGATGATTTTCCTTTTCCACAAAGATGGTGGCTCGAATATGCTTGATTTTTTTCTCTGGTGAAGAAGATGGAGGGGTATCCCCTGTTTTCAGGGTGATTCCTCCGGGGTCGTCGTCAATGTGCTCCACGTAAACAGCCGTCACATAGGGCAGTTCGTCCCGGACATGATGGAGAATTTTTTCCCGGATTATTTCAGCCACAAGAAATTTTTGCGACTGCACGGAGATAGAATCATCATCATAGAGTTTCTCAGATTCAGGGAGATATTCATAGATTTTTTCTTCCAAAAGAGGAAGATTAGTTCCTCGAAGAGCAGAAATGGGGATAATCTCTTTAAAGTTAAGTAACCCCTGGTATTTGTCAATAAGAGGTAAGATCGATTCTTTCTTAATGAGGTCAATTTTATTGATCAGCAGGAAAATAGGGGTAGTGATTTTCTTCAGTGTTTCTACCACGAAGGCATCTCCATGCCCGAAAGCCTGNGTGGCATCAATTAGCAGGCAGATCAGATCGGCTGTTTCCAGAGTATATTCAACAAAGTCCATCATTCGCTTATTAAGTTTATGCAGGGGACGATGGATACCCGGGGTATCAACAAATATTATCTGGCCTTTGGCGGTGGTTCTTATTCCCAGGATATTAATCCGGGTGGTTTGAGGTTTATCGGAAATGATGGAGACTTTGCGTCCCAATAAATTGTTGATCAGAGTGGATTTGCCCACATTAGGTCGACCGATGAGAGCCACATAGCCGCATTTCATGACTAAATAGACCTTTCATTTAGAGTCAATTTTTTCTGGCTCCTTTTTAATCCGGAGTTTTTTTATCCTTTTTTGGTCGGCATCAAGAATTTCAATCGTTAAATTTTTGATGGTTATCTTTTCGCCTTTTTCCGGAAGACGGCCGAGATGATGAGTTATTAGCCCTCCAACAGTGACATAATCGTCTTCAGCCAGCTCGAGGTCGAAGAGATCTTCCAGCTGGTCCACTTCGACGTCTCCCCTGACGATAAATTCATTTATTCCTTGCTGAAGAATAGGAACAAGTTCTTCATCNTATTCGTCCTGTATTTCGCCGACGATTTCTTCCATAAGGTCCTCCATAGTCACCAGGCCGGAAACGCCACCATGTTCATCGACGACAATCGCTAGTTTCTGTTTTCTCTTCTGGAATTCCTTGAGCAGCTCAGCTACTTTCATGGCCTCAGGGATAAAATAGGGGGGACGAATGAGAGGTTCGATAGGGTTATCCAGATGATTGTCGTCGAGATATTTCAGCAGGTCTTTAGCATTTATTATCCCGGTTATGTTATCAATCCGGCCTTCGTAAACCGGGATGCGGGAATGTTTCTTCTGGATAACGAGGTCACGTAATTGCCGAATGGTGGCCTTTTTAGGAATGCAGACCATATCAACCCGCGGAGTCATTATTTCCCTGACAATGGTATCTCCAAATTCAACAACACTTTTTAAGAGAGGTCCTTCTTCAGTCTGAATTATCCCTTCTTCCTGGGCTTCCACAATGAAGGCCTGAATTTCTTCTTCTGAAGGTTCTTTATCTTCCAACGATTCCTTATCACTTTCTTTGATTTTGGAGATAAAAAGGATGGGCTTAGTTAAAAAATAAGGAATACGATAGGCCGCTAGAAAGAAGCTGAAAATCGNTTTGCGATTCCAGGCATTGAGCAAGCGAGGGATAAGCTCGAAAAAAACAAAGAAGATTCCGAGGGAAAGAAAGAATAACCATAAGGGCCAGAAACGAAGCGCGGGAAAAAGGAAAAAGAGATAGATAAAAAAGGCAATGAGGAAGAGAATTCGTAAAAATTCAAAAGATACTTTGAGATTGTCATAAATTTGCAGAAAACGATGACGGACTTCCTTTTCTCTATCTTCGAGAAATCGAGAGAAGGCAATACGGGAAAAGGAGGAGAGAGAAATATAAAATAGAGAAAAAATAAAAGCGGCTAAAAAACTGAGCCCAAAGCCAAGCCATTTAAACCATTCAATTTCCATGGGTGTTTTCTATGAATTTTTTTCTGGCTTTTTCTTCCTCCTCTTCGAGGCCCTGACCGTGGTCAAAACCAAGAAGATGAAGAAAGCCGTGGATGGTTAAAATCATCAATTCTTCTTCCAGGCCCCGGCTGGAGTTTAGACATTGCCGGAACGCGGTAGACACGGAAATAATTATATCGCCGAGATAGTACTGACCATCAGGAGTCTCTTCATTAAAGGAAAAACTCAGGACGTCAGTGGGAGCGTCTTTATTAAGAAAACGCTGATTTAATTTTTTTATTTCTCGATCGGTGACAAAGACNAGAGTCACTACCGGGTTGTCTAATTTGTATTCCTGAAAAAGACGCTGCAGGAGCTCCTTGAATTTTTTTCGAGAGAGCCAGAATTTCTTTTGTTTGTTAATAATTTCAATCATGTTTTTCGGGCTTTTGTTGGTTGCCCCCCTTTTGATTTTTTTCCTGGGGCTGGTTTGCGTTCAAAATTAAACCCTGGATATTCTACCCGGTGATGGTAGATGGTATCAAGGGTTTCCAGAAATGAGTCGGCGATAATTTTTAATTCTTTGATCGAGAACCCACTTTCATCCAGTTGACCATCCTGCAGGTAGTAATTAATGATATCCTCAATGACATTTTTTAGATTAGACCTGGTAGGATTCTTGAGACTTCGGGAAGCTGCTTCAACTGAGTCAGCCAGCATGATGAGAGCTGCTTCCTTGCTTTTCGGCGGAGGCCCGGGATAGCGATAATTTTCTTCTCCTATTTTATGCATCTCAGGATCATATTCTTCTTTCGCCTTTTCGAAGAAATATTTAACCAGAGAAGCACCATGGTGTTGTTCGATGATTTCTTTTATTTTTTTAGGGAGCTTAAGTTTTTTAGCCTGTTCCAGGCCTTCCTTGACATGATTGATAATCACCAAAGTGCTCATGCTGGGCTTGAGGTCTTTATGAAGATCAAGCCCCCGATTCTTGTTTTCAATAAAGTATTCGGGCATTTTAAGCTTGCCGATGTCATGGTAGAGGGCCCCGGTTTTAACCAGCATGGGGTCCAGCCGAAGAGATTCGGCTGCTTTTTCAGCGAGAGTAGCCACAATCAGCGAATGGTGATAGGTTCCCGGAGCTTCAATAGCCATTTTCCGGAAAATAGGCAGATCTGAGTTGCTTAACTCCAAAAGACGAGCGGGAGTGACAATTTGGAAAATAGATTCAAAAATGGGCAGGAGAAGATAAGCCAGGACAGCACTGAGGGTACCGCCGATGACCCCCATTAATAATTGAAAGGAGATGGTGGAGAACGAACTCAGAGATTCTTTGGCTAAATGAAGGATTATGATCACCAAAATATTGATGGGAATAATCAGGGCGAAGCCAGATTTAAAAACATTGGTCCGTGATTGTCGTCCATAATATTTAATTCCATATATGGCCGCAAAACCCGCCAGCAGAGCCAGAAGGACGAGATCGAAATTAAATTTGAAAAAATAGCCGATCAGCAGACTATTAAATACGGTATACACCAGCGAGGTATGGATCCTGGTGAGAAAGGCAAAGAGAAGCACTCCGAATTGAATAGGTATGGCGTAATAATAGCTTTCTGTGTGCTGGAAAAAGGGAAGAGAGGCATTAGTACTGAAGACTTCAGCCAAAAATACAGAAATTTTATAAATAACAACGGAAAGGACCAAAGTGGACCCCATTAAATTAAACAGTCGGATGGTGTCTTCTTTCCGGGAAATTGATTTGAGATAATACCAGAGAATAACCAGAAGAAGGGTGAATAAGAGAATAGTACCCAAGAAATTAATCAACCAGCCCGATTGTTTTTGCAGGTTTTGGTTGATGATATTGATTTGTTTAACTGTTTCAGTAGTGACTTCATCACCTTTGCGAATGATGACCTGTCCCTTTTTTATAGTGTAAAAAACAGGGCTGATATTGTCTCTGGCTTGCTGGCGTCGTTCTTCAGTGGTCATTTTGTCAAAAGTAAGGTTAGGAGTGACAAAAAGGTGGCTCAGTTTCTGGAGAATGGCTTTTTCTTTAGAGGCTAGTTCTAACGACTTAATTTCCTGCGAGAGTTTTTCCTTGGCTTCCTGGATATCCAGGATTTCGTCTACAGTGGTGAAGTTTTCTCTCTCTCCTACGACGAGATTAAAGCCGCGTTCTGGCTCTTTGCGAATGAAAAGATTTTTCGTCGCAATGATGCCGGAGGCGGAGACTTTCCCCAGTAGTTTCACTAAAAGGTCTTCCAGATGAGGTGAAAAGCCGAGTTGCCATAAAAGAGAAATGTCCTGGAGGCTGAGCTCAAGGCCAAATCTTTCCTGAATAATTTGTTTAAATTCAGCTCTGGAGCGTTGGGCTGGTTTCTGTTGCAAGTATTCTCGGCCAAACGAAAAGAACTCTCTGATTTTTTCTTCAGTATTGAGAATGATATTTTTGTTGAGGGTGTAAACGGGTAAAACGGCTTCTTCAGCTTCCCGGCGCCTTTGCTCAGTGGTTTCTTTGTCTTCAATGGTTATATCAAAAGGAGCCATGATATCCTGAGGAGCTATCTGGCCTACCTCTAGTTCAGGTAGGGATTTGGAAGGCACATAAGAGATAAAATAGGAGATGATCAGAGTATAAAAAAGAAGGAAGAAGAAGGGAGAGGTGATAAGTTTTTTCAATTGAAAAAAATTTTTCTCATTGTTGGGAGAGGAAGATATTGAATTTCTGGGAGTTAGAGTTGGGCCGTTCTTTTTTTTGAAGAAGTGGATTTTTTTGAAATTAAAGGGATTCATTACTTGCGGCGCCTTTTTTCTTCTCGGTCATAGGCTTTAATTATTTTCTGGACCAGGGGGTGGCGGACAACATCTTTATCATTAAAATAGACGAAGGCGATTTCTTTAATTGATGAAAGGATTTTGATGGCGTGAAGAACACCTGATTTTTGCGGTTGGGGGAGGTCGATTTGGGTAATATCGGCCGTGATGACCATTTTTGAGTCAAAACCGGTTCGGGTGAGTATCATTTTCATTTGTTCCTGGGTAGTGTTTTGGGCTTCATCCAAAATAATGAAAGCACTGTTCAGAGTCCGACCTCGCATATAAGCTAGAGGGGCTATTTCGATAATCCCACGCTCAATTAATCTATTAGCCTGCTCACTCTGGGCTAAATCAAAAAGGGCATCGTAAAGAGGGCGGAGATAAGGATTGATTTTTTGAGCTATATCACCAGGTAAAAAGCCCAGTTTTTCCCCGGCTTCAACCGCCGGTCGGGTAAGAATAATCCGGCTAACCAGATTATCCTGAAGAAAGCTTAGAGCCATGGCCATAGCCAGATAGGTTTTGCCTGTCCCGGCCGGTCCAATTCCAAAGACGAGGTCATATTCCCGGATAGCTTTGATGTATTCCCGCTGATTAAATGTTTTCGGGACGACCGATTTCCGGGAGAGGTTAAGGGTTTCTGAAGGTAAATAATCTTCTAATCGGTTAGTCCGGCTTTCCTCCAGTAGATCCAGAGCAATCTGAAAGTCATCTTCCTTAAGTTTAAACCCTTTTTCCTCTAATTCTTTAATTTTGGAAAAAAAGAATTTGGCAAATTCTTCTTTTTCTTCCGGGCCCTCAATTAACAGGCTGTTTCCTCTTACCGTCAAAGAAACACCCAGCCTTTTCTCCAGTCGTTTTAGGTTGCGATCAAGAACCCCAGAGAAACGGCTCTTCTGGAAATAGGAATGTTCGATTTTTTCCATCCTCGATTATAAGTTGAGCTGAGCATTCATTATTATGCTTATCTTTATTTTCTTGATTTTCTTGTTTCAAAAAATTGTTTTAATAAAATTAACTATAATTTTTGCTGTTTGTCAAGAAAAGGGGGAAACAACTGTTTTTTCCAGGCGAAGTAGGGAAAAATCGGAATTGGTTTAACCTCTAGCTTATTTTAAAAGGCATTATCTAAGAAGATAAAACCGGTCTGAAGGGAGCGAAACTTGAAAAAAATAGAGATTAGGTGTATAAATCAAAGTTCTTAGGTTCTTAGAAAGTCAGGAAATTAAACTAGAGGGAGTAAATAATGACCAAAGAATTTACTCAAATTATGATACCTACCAACATTTATCAGAAGTTGGAAAAGAAAATTAAAGGGACTGAATATACTTCAGTGGCCAGTTATGTGACCAAAATTCTGAAAGATCATCTAGAAAAGGGGGGAGCCGAACAGCAGGCTTTTACCCAGGAAGAGGAAGAAAAAGTTAAGGAAAGGTTAAAGGCCCTGGGTTATATTGACTGATCCAGGATAAAAGAACTGGTTCGACTTTAATCCCCACCTTTCCTGAAGACGAGGAAAGTTCCATTCGATTAGTGAAGGAGAAAAAAATTGAAGAGAAAAGTTTTAATTATTGGCCTTGATTGTGCTACTCCTCAAATTTTGTTTGACCAGAGCGAAAATTTTCCTGTTTTATCCCAATTAATGAGAGAAGGCATTTATGGTCCTCTCCGCAGTGCGGATCCCCCGATTACCATTCCGGCCTGGATGGTAATGGCGACGGGGCGGGATGCCGGACGGTTAGGACTGTACGGATTTCGCCATCGCCAGGACTATTCCTACCATAAAATCTGGATTGCTACATCTTATTCCATCAAGGAGAAAACTCTCTGGGATTATATTGGCGAAGCTGGGGGTCAGAGCGTTCTGGTGAGTATTCCTCCTTCTTATCCTCCCAAACCCGTGGCCGGCAACCTGATTTCCTGTTTTATTACCCCCGGTGACGATAAAGAATTTACTTATCCCCAAGAGCTAGGAGAGGAAATTACGTCTAAGTTCGGGCCGTATATTTTTGATGTTGAGTTTCGGACGGATGAAAAGGACAAGCTTCTAGAAAATATTTACCAAATGACCCGGAAGCGATTTGAAGTATTGAATTATTTAATTACCACCAAACCCTGGGATTTATTCATGTTTGTCGAGATAGGTCTTGATCGAGTTCATCATGCTTTCTGGAAGTATATGGATTCAAAACATCATCTTTACACTCCGGGAAATCCTTATGAGGGAGTTATCCTCGATTATTACCGGGAATTGGATTCCTTGTTAGGGGAGCTGATCTCTCAAGTGGATAAAGAGACCGTTATTCTGGTGGTCTCTGATCACGGGGCTAAAAGAATGAAGGGGGCTTTTTGTATCAATGAATGGTTGATTGAAGAAGGTTACTTGGTACTTAAACAACGGCCCTCTTCCCCCACAAGTTTTGATAAACTGGAAGTCGATTGGAGTAAAACCAAAGCCTGGGGATGGGGAGGATATTACGCTCGTATCTTCCTTAATATTGCTGGCCGGGAGCAGCAGGGAATTATTCCTCCTGAAGACTACGAGAAGGAACGTGAAATTCTCCTGGAAAAGCTCTTAAAGATAACCGGACCGAAAGGTGAGCCCTGGCAGACAAAAGTAATTAAGCCTCAAGAGTACTTTCCTGAGCTTAATGGTGACTATCCGGATTTAATGGTCTATTTTGATGATCTGTATTGGCGATCGGCAGGGACCTTGGGACATGGGACGATGTACCTAGAAGAGAACGATACCGGGCCGGATGATGCTGTTCATGATTTTGAGGGCATCTTTATCCTTTATGACCCGTTTNACCAAGAAGGCCGCATGAGCCNGGCCAGTATACTCGACATTACGCCGACTGTATTGCATAAACTAGGCCTGCCCTTTCCTCCGGATCTGAGAGGCAAGGTGATTAACTAGCCTCGTTATTAGAAACCGAGAAGACATTAATAGAGACTTGTCAGTACCCTCAAAAAAATGATATTAATACTCAAAGTTATCACCCAATGGATATTGAGGAATTACATTGAATAGAGAAGGGGCGGCGATGATGGGGTTAGGGTGTTCTTCCCGAAGAAGAAATATTTTTGAAAAAATATTTAGCCACGAAAGGTGAACGGGAAAGGATGAAACACTAATGAGATGTCTGGTCACAGGAGGAGCCGGTTTTATCGGTTCCCATCTGGTGGAGGGGCTTCTTAAACGGGGACATTTTGTGCGGGTGGTGGATAATTTCTTGACCGGCAAAAGGGAAAATCTCGAAGATATTCAGGATAAAATTGATTTTATTGAGGGAGATATCCGCGATTTTTCTCTCTGTCGAGAAATAATTAAGGGAATCGACTGGGTCTTTCATCAGGCAGCTTTGCCCTCGGTGCCTCGGTCGGTCGAAGAACCACGCCTGAGCAATGAAATTAATGTGACTGGCACTCTTAATTTATTAACCGCTGCTCATGAGTCAGGGGTGAAAAAATTTATTTTTGCTTCTTCTTCCTCGGTTTACGGTGACAACCCCAACTTGCCTAAGAAAGAGGATGTGCTCGGCCAGCCTCTTTCGCCTTACGCGGTGAGTAAAAGAGTAGGAGAGCTTTATTGCCAGGTTTTTTATCAACTTTATGGATTATCCACCATCTGCTTGCGGTATTTTAATATCTTTGGTCCCCGACAAGACCCTCATTCTCAGTATGCCGCGGTCATCCCTAATTTTATTAATCGGATGCTGGAGGGTAAACAGCCAGTGATTTTTGGAGATGGCCATCAATCCCGTGATTTTACTTTTGTGGCTAATGTGGTGGAGGCTAATATTAGGGCAGCCGAGGCCGGAGGAGAGGGAAGCAGGATTTTCAATATTGCCTGCGGCCAAAGAATAACGATTCTTGAACTAGTAACCAAGATAAATGAAATTTTAGGCAAGAAAATTCAGCCGATCTTTGACCCCCCTCGTCCTGGGGATATANAACATTCCTATGCGGATATTAATTTAGCCCGGAAATATCTTGGTTACCAGCCTGTGGTTAAATTTGAAACCGGTTTGCGGAGAACGATAGAATGGTATCAGCAAAGGAGAAGCCAGGGATGACTGAGCCGACAAATGAACTGATTCAAAAGATAATTTCCCGTCAGGCTATTATCGGGGTGATTGGTCTGGGCTACGTGGGTTTACCGCTGGTCAAAGCTTTCCTTCTGAAAGGCTTCCGGGTGGTGGGCTTTGATGTCGACCACAAGAAGGTTGAGCAGTTAAAGAGAGGTGAAAGTTATATTCAATATTTTCCGGGTGAGGAATTAAAGCCATTCTTGATGAAGGGAAGTTTCCGGCCAACGACTGATTTTCAACTCCTCAAGGAGGTGGATGTAATTATAATTTGTGTACCTACTCCCCTGGATGCTCACCGCAATCCCGATCTTTCCTATGTCCTCAACACCACTCGAACCATTGCCACTTATCTTCGTTCCGGACAGCTAATTATTCTAGAAAGCACAACTTACCCTGGCACAACAGAAGAAGAGATGAAACCAATTCTTGAGGAGACAGGTCTGATGGTGGGGCAGGATTTCTTTCTGGCTTACTCTCCAGAAAGAGAAAATCCCGGTGATGTCAGATTCACCACCGAAAAGATTCCCAAAGTAGTGGGAGGAGTTACCGAGGCCTGTCTTCAAGTGGCCAAGACTCTGTATGACCAGATTGTGGTGCAAACCATTCCGGTTAGTTCCTGTCGAGTGGCTGAGGCGACGAAATTGCTGGAGAATATTTTTCGTTCGGTCAACATCGCTTTGGTTAATGAATTAAAAATGATCTTTGAGCGGCTGGGAATTGATGTTTGGGAAGTAATTGAGGCTGCTTCTACCAAGCCCTTTGGCTATATGCCTTTTTATCCGGGACCAGGGTATGGAGGACATTGTATTCCAGTTGATCCCTTTTATTTAACCTGGAAGGCCAAGGAGGTGGATTATTCCACCAAATTTATTGAATTGGCCGGGGAGATTAATACCCAGATGCCCTATTATGTCGTCGCTAAGACAGTGGAGGCTCTTAATGAGCGAGGAAAATCAATAAAAGGAGCGAGGATTCTTATTCTCGGGGTAGCCTACAAAAAAGATGTTGATGACCAGCGCGAGTCACCGGCCTTGAAAATTATCCAGATACTTCGGCAGAAAGGAGCCGAAGTTAGTTACAATGACCCCTATGTGCCTCACTGCTTCGGCCACCGGGATTATCCTGATTTGGATTTGTGGTCAGAAGAATTGAGTGAGGAAGTATTAAAGAAGATGGATGCTGTAATCATTGCCACCGATCATTCTGTTTATGATTTTGCCTGGATCGTGGCTCATTCGCCCTTGATTATTGACACCAGAAATGCGGTCAAGGGAGTATTTGACCATGTGGTCAAAGCCTGAGTGGAAAATGACTAAAAACCAACCGAGAAGGTCTTCGCCTAAAGGGGGTAAGGAAATGAGAATTGGGGTTATCGGCACCGGATATGTCGGGTTGGTCACGGCTGTTTGTCTGGCCGAATTAGATCACCATGTTATTGGAACTGACGTCGTCCGGGAGAAAATCGACCTGGCTCTGGCCGGCCGGCCTCATATCTATGAGCCAGGGTTGGAAGAGTTATTAAAAAAGAATCTTAAAGAGGGACGGCTCACTTTCTATCATGACCTGGATAAGACAATTAAAGATTCAGATGTTCTTTTTGTCTGTGTCAGTACCCCTCAACGGCCTGATGGTCGGGCGGACATGACCTATGTTGAGGGTGTTTCCCGGCGAATTGCTGAGAATCTTAATACGTATAAACTCATTGTGGAGAAAAGTACAGTTCCGGTGAGAACTTCAGCCTGGATTAAACGGGTTATCAACCTCTACCGAAGGAATGCCGAACCTTTTGATGTAGCCTCTAATCCTGAATTTCTCCGCGAAGGTTCAGCGGTTGAAGATTTTCTTCACCCCGACAGGATAATCATTGGGGTAGAATCAGCCAAAGCCGAGAGAATTCTTCGTCAGATTTATGCTCGGTTTGCCGATAAAATTCTCGTCACTAATATCGATACGGCTGAATTGATTAAACATGCCTCCAATTCATTTCTGGCCATGAAAATATCATTTATTAATCTTATTTCCGAACTATGTGAGAAGACGGAGGCAGATGTAGAGCTTGTAGCCCGGGGAATGGGGCTTGATCCCCGGATTGGTCCCCAGTTCTTGAGAGCCGGCTTGGGCTACGGCGGCTCATGCTTCCCCAAAGATGTCCGGGCTCTGATTCACATCGGTGAAGAGATGGGCGTGGATTTTGGCCTGTTGAAAGAAGTCGATAAGATTAATACCCGTCGCATCGAGATTTTTATCAACAAGATCAAACAGGCTCTCTGGATTCTTCGAGAGAAGAAAATTGCTCTCTTAGGTTTATCTTTTAAGCCCCATACCGATGATATCCGTAACGCACCAAGTATCGCCGTTATTCGGGAGTTACAAAAAGAAGGGGCCTTTCTTCGCCTGTATGATCCCCAAGCAATGAATAATATGAAAGAGGTTTTTCCGGAAAAAGAACCGGAGTTGGTTTATTGTCAATCGCCTTATCAGGCATTAGAAGGAGCCAATGCTGGCCTGATTATCACTGAATGGCCGGAATTTCAGGCTATGGATTTAACCCGGATAAAAGATATAATGAGCAATCCTATTTTAATTGATGGTCGGAACATATTCGACCCAGATGAAGTCAGAAAACAGGGGATTGAATATTATTCCATGGGACGAAAGTAATCTTTCTGGGTCTCCAATTATTGACAAATTAGTCATTAATTGATTATTTGTCAACTTTTATTATCTCCAGATTATGGTTAAGAAAATCGCTTTGAATCCGGATGTAGGTATCGTTATGGCTGTTGATTATATGAAAGGGAACATTCTGTCCATCAAGCTTTACTTTTACCGACTGCTGAAGCATGTCTTCGGGAAGCAGAAGACTTATCATACCTGGATGGCGGACATTTGAGTTATATTTAAAGATAATCTTACCTGGGTCCTGATATCGGTAATGATAAGCCAGGAATTGGCCAGTTGCAGGCAGGTAAAGATGGACTTTCACCTCATCCTTGTCCAATCGGGGACTTAAGTTAATTCGGTCTTTGGTGAACTGAATACCGAGATAGCCTTCAATTAAAGCCTGACCTAGAGCTCCGGCACTGCCAGCGAAATAATCACTCCCCTGAGCTGTCCCCTCCCGGTTGGTCCACTCAAAAAGACCTCGATTTCTCTTGAGAAGGGCTATTATTTCACTTAAGGCTTGTTTGGCCTGGTGGCTATAGCCCTGCTCGAAGAGGGCAAGAATTAACCGTCCTCCCCACCAATCCCATTGCCCACCGTTCTGGTATTCGTAGGGCTCATCAACTAGGGGATGTTTAAAGGTCCTGGCCGGATAAGGAGGCAGGAGGGTAGCGCTTAATGTGGGGAGGTTATATTTCATCTTTCGTTCGGTGATAGCTTGAATGATTGATCGAGCCTGATGGGTTGTGGCCAGGCCGGCGAGGATGGCCATGGTATTGCCTCCTACAGCCAGAATGTCCTTTTCTTCAAAAGGATGTTTCAGGGAATCACAGTGACGATGAATAAGGAAATAGCCCCGCTTCTTATCCCAGAGCCATTGTTGGGTTGCCTGCTTTATCGCGGCTGCTTTTTTAGCCCAGAAGAGAGATTTTTCTCTGAAATTAAGCCGGGCGAACATGGATGAGAGATTTTGACAGGCCAGATAAAACATAGCCTGGTCGTAAATGTCGACTGTCCAGTGGGTGCGGTGGTCGGTGAGAATGGCTTGTTGATTAGTGTCAACCAGGTCAACATCGCCCCAGTCAGCAGTGTGGGCTCCCCGGATAAGATTAAATTTTGGTGACCACCGGTTATGGAGAACGAAATGGAGGGCTCTCTCTAGGCGTCCAATAAGCGGTTGTCCCTGTATTTTTTTAAGCAGCCACTCCGGCTCGGTAAGTTGCGCCAGGAGCCAAGCCGCTTGGACGGCACTTGTTTCCTGGTCGGTTTCAGTGGTGTTTTTTCCCTGACGGCCCTGGGGGTCGATCCAATCGGGAAGAGAACCATTATTTTGTTGATATTGGAGAAAGGCTTCGAGCCAGCTGAATAGATAGGGTCGGGGGAAGTAATATTTGACCACTGGAATCAGCGTGACACTATCTCTAATCCAGATTTGGGGATAATTCAAACCCGCTTGAAAGCCATAAATTTCCCCTTTTTCCTGTTTAATAACTATTTTATTCTTTTCTAGAGTAAGCCGGATCATTTTTAAGAGAAGAGAGTAATCTGGTGAGGAGCATTCGATTTTAGTCAAGGGAGCCGCCTGCAGAGTCCATGGCTGGTCCTCACCGGCCAGCTGAAGAGGTGAGATGGTCATCTTCACCTTCACCGGCGAAAAACCTTTTTCTTTAAACCAGAAAGCGCCTTCTTTGACCAGGTCAAACTCCAGGAAATAAATTCCCGGTTCCAGAGGATTGCGGATCNGGAGAGTGAGCTTTATTTTGCTCCCGGGTTTAATTTCTGGGGGAAGCGGGAAGCGTTCGTTGTTGAATTGGAGAAGTTGTTGCTGCTGGTCAAGGAGATGATAAGAAAGGTAGAGGGGATTTCTTCCCCGGGTTAGCCAGGTGGATTTAGTTCGATTAATGAGAGTGATAGAGACCTTAGTTCTTTCTCCGGCCAGGCCTTCCAGGGATTTTGGTTCGATTTGAATTAGCGAAGGCGAGGTTGAAGAGAAAGAAAGGAAGTTTTTTACTCTGATTCGGTGGAGAAAAATAAAAACGAGTAAGATAGCCAGGAGGATTGAAGTAAAAGAAGCCAGTCTTTTGGTCTTCATTACTCTCTAGCAGATACGAGGCAGAAGCTCAGAGGTCAACGGTTCCAGGAGACGCCACCCGCCGGAGCTTGTTTGGAGAAGAAGTTCACCCGGTCGTCCGGGGGAAGTTGTTATTTCGCCGATGATGGCGGCTGTTCTTCCCTGAGGATGATTTCTGAGCATCTGGAAGATATTCTCTGCGGCTTTCGCCTCGGCTACGATAACCGCTCGGCCTTCACAGGCCAAATAAAGAGGATCAATGCCCAAAAATTCGCAAGCTCCCTGGACTGGGGGAGAAAGGGGGATACTTGCTTCGTTAATTACTATCGGATAGGAAAGGCGTTCAGCCAATTCGTTGAGAACGGAGGCTAGTCCGCCCCGGGTTATATCTCGCATCCAGAGAGCGCCTTTCTGCCAGCAAGGCAGCAGAAAATTTAGCGGAGCACAATCCGATTTGATCTCAGCTTCCAGCCCAAATTCTTGGCGGGCCAGCATAACCGCCAGACTGTGTTCCCCAAGAGTACCGGTAACAATTATTTTATCGCCGGGCCTGATCTTGTCTAAAGAGGGACGAGCCACTATTTCGCCTACCCCAGAGGTAGTAATATATATTTTGTCTCCCTGGCCCTGACGGACGACCTTTGTGTCCCCTGTTGTGATTAAGACCCGAGCTTCGGTAGCGGCTTTTTTGATCGACTTCAGGATTTTTTTTAAGATGGTCCAGTCCAATCCTTCTTCCAGAATAAGAGAGAGGGCCAGGAATTGAGGTTTGGCGCCGGAGACGATTAGGTCATTAACAGTCCCATTTATACAGAGAGTTCCGATGTCGCCGCCGGGAAAAAAGAGAGGGTCGACCACATAACTGTCAGTGGTCAAAGCTATGTTGGAGGGCAGGAGGGCGGCATCAGCCAGTTCTTCCAGATAAGAATTGCGGAATGTCTGCAGGATTTCCCGATTGATGAAATCCCTCATCAGTTTTCCTCCACTTCCCAGTTCGAGGCTGATTTTGGTCATCGNCAGCTCCTTTCGGAAATTAATCTTTCCCCTGCGGGGGATCAATTTTTCTTTTTCTTCCTAGATATTTCTTTTTGAGGCCGATAATCATATTTGTAAAAAGCCAGGCAGGCCCCTTCAAAGGAAACCATACAGGGGCCTCGGGGTGAAGCCGGCATACAGGACTTCCCAAAGAGAGGACATTCAGGCGGGATAATTTTTCCCTTGAGAACATCTCCACAGCGACAGCCGGTGGGATGNGTTTCTTCAGGTGAAATTTTTAGGGAAAACTTTACTTCAGCATCAAGTTCTTGATATTTCTTTTTTAGTTTTAAACCACTTTGGGGAATATAGCCCAGGCCACGCCAGAAGGCGTCTTTTTTCTCCAGCATTTCTGCCATAATTTTTAAGGCTCGTGGGTTTCCTTTCGGGGGAACCACCCGGCGGTATTCATTCAAAACATCAGCTTGGCCTTCTTTTATCAGATCCAGAATTGATGAAATGGAGAGGAGAATATCAGCCGGTTCAAAGCCGGTTATGGCTCCCGGGAGACCATATTCTTCAGCCATGAACCGGTAAGGCTCCACTCCGATGATGGCACTGACATGGCCCGGATAAAGGAAGCCATGGAGATTGACGTCCCGACTGGCCACAATTGCTCTTAAAGGCGGAGGGATAATCCACAAAGCTGAGAGGAGAGAGAAGTTTGATATCTTTTCTTGCCAGGCCTGGCGGACAGCCAGAGTGATTCCGGGAATAGTAGTTTCGAAGCCAACTCCAAAGAAAATTATTTCTTTATCTGGATTGGCTTTAGCCAGAGCGATTGCTTCGGCCGGTGAATACACAATTTTCACCTGGGAACCAGAAGCGGGCACGACTGTTTGGAGTGAACCTAACCGGGTGGGAACTCGAGTCATATCACCAAAGGTGGCCAGAATCACCCTGGGCGTGGTGGAGATGAGCTGGATGGCCACCTCATGGTAGGCATCTGGAGTAATACAGACCGGACAACCCGGTCCGGAGAGCATTTCGATGCCGGCTTCAAGGAGTAGTGGCCGCAGACCGTGGCGGTGAATACTCATCGTGTGAGTGCCGCAAACTTCCATGAGGCGGACAGGCAGGGAAGGTAGAGAAGCTGTTTTTTGAGCGATTATTTTCAGCAGGGAGTGGATTACTTCCCGGTTGCGTAGTTCATTCATTTTTCTTCTTTTTTATCCGGGACATTAGTTATAAATTGAGCGTACTCCCGGAGAAGTTCAAAGGTTTCGGCCGCCTCTTGTTCATTAAGTTTGGCAATGGCAAAGCCGGCATGAACGATAACCCAATCGTTGAGCTGGATATTATCCACCAGCGAAAAGTCGACCTGGATTTTTGTTCCCAGGTAGTCTACCTTTCCCTGATGAGCTTTATAGATCTCAATTACTTTGGCCGGTATTCCTAAGCACATGGTTTATCCTCATAATTTATTAGAATATTCTTTGTTTAAGACAAAAACGTTTAGACTTAATAAATTAACATATAAATCCTCAGAGGTCTACCTTGTTAATTCTGAGAAGAGCAATTGTGGTTTTACGTNAAGCAGATAAATCCAGGAGATAATTTTCTGACTAAATCAGGTGTTTCTTGTTTTATCCTGGGATTTTTCCCGGCAGGCTTATTTTGACAACTCTTCCGGGTCTCCCTATAATGATATCATTATGCGACCAGAATGGGATGGCTTTGTTAAACCCGGGAGCAGAGAAGAAGAACTGCTCGCCCAAATAGATTTTGACCGGCTTCCCCGGCATGTGGCCATCATCATGGATGGTAACGGCCGTTGGGCCAGGCAGAGGAATCTACCTCGAGTTGAGGGGCATCGAGCCGGAGCAAAATCAGTCCAGGAGGCAGTGGAGACAGCTGCCNGGCTGGGCATTTCTTATTTAACTTTATTTGCTTTTTCGAAGGAGAATTGGAAAAGGCCCCGAAAAGAAGTGAATACTTTATGGCGACTTCTCGAGGAATATTCGAAGAAGCAGGATAAGGTAATGCTGGAGAATGGTTTACGGCTTAAGGTCATCGGGGAGAAAGAAGGTATTCCGGTTCGAGCTCGCCGGGAGCTGGAAAGGTTGGAACNATTAACGGAAAAGGGAGATCGGATGACTATACTCTTGGCTCTCAATTACAGCGGGCGGGCGGAAATTGTTCATGCCTGCCGAGATATAGCCAGACAAGCCCACCTTCGGCCAGAGGAAATAGACGAGGAGATTTTTACCCGGTTCCTGTATACGGCAGGAATTCCCGATCCAGACCTCTTGATTAGAACTAGTGGAGAGATGCGGATTTCCAATTTTCTTCTTTGGCAGATGGCTTATACTGAACTGTGGATTACANCTGTCCTCTGGCCTGATTTTAGGAAGGTCCACTTCCTGGAAGCCATTATTGAATATCAACGGAGAGAAAGAAGATTTGGTGGAATTGGTTCNAACTAATCAGGTATTCAGGCTTAATTATTTCCTGGTTGAGACAGGGAGATTGAGGGCGAGGGAGGGTTACTTCACCGGGTATTTTCCTTTAGGAACGAATTAACCATGGATTTAAAGAAAAGACTACCTACAGCTCTTGTCCTGCTGGCGATAATTTTTGTGACAATTCAGTTTGCTCCAGCCTGGTTATTTTTTATTATTCTCCAGATTATTGTTATAGCGGCTTTAATGGAATTTTATGGACTCTGTCACCGACGAGCGGTTTTACCTCAGAGATTTATCGGCCTGGCGGCGGCTCTTGTTCTCGGANGTACCTTTTATTTTCCTCAATTTCATCTGGATATAGCTCTTTTTATTATTTTGGTTATGGTGGGCTTTTATTACTTATTGATTTCTAATTCCGTGGAAAAAGTAGTCCTTTTCCCCCAATCGATTGCGTTGACCTTTTTTGGAGTTTTGTATATCAGTTTTACCCTCAATTTTGCCTTTCCGATTCGTCAAACATATGGACCTTATATAATTTATTTTTTGTTTGCGGTGATATTTATTGGGGATACAGGNGCTTATTTTATCGGTAAAATGTGGGGCCGGCGGCCTCTGGCCCCGATTGCCAGTCCAAAAAAGACATGGGAGGGAAGTTTAGGGGGAGTGATTACGGCATGTTTAGGGGGAGTGTTGGTTCAACAGCTTCTCTGGCCCTCCCTCGGATGGACTAAAGCCCTGGTTTTTGCCTTTTTTATTAATCTCTTGGCTCAAATAAGTGATCCGGTGGAATCGTTATTTAAGAGGGCGGTCGGAGTTAAGGATTCCTCCAACCTGTTACCTGGACATGGAGGATTTCTGGATAGAGTGGATAGTCTTATCTTTGCTTTGCCTTTCTTTTATTTTCTGGTGCGCTGGTTGAGGATATGAGAGATCAGTTTCAGAAGATTAAACGGCTTTCCGTTCTAGGAAGTACAGGCTCCATTGGGCAGAGTACACTGGAGGTAGTTCGTCAGCATCGAGATAAGTTTCAGGTAATTGGTCTAGTGGCCGGTCAGAATGTCGATCTATTAATCGAGCAAGCCCGCGAATTTCGACCGAAGTGTGTTTCTTTAAGCTCTAATAAGGCGGCTGAGATTTTCCTGGCAAGAAGTCCTGACCCCCACATCCAGGTCCTGGTTGGCCAGGAAGGAGCGGAGAAAGTTGCTTCTTTACCGGAAAATGATATTGTTGTTTCGGCTATCACTGGAATCCAGGGATTAAAACCTACTCTGGCTGCTATACAAGCCGGCAAAAAAATAGCCTTGGCCAATAAAGAATCAATGGTGGTGGCGGGGCCTTTTCTTCAGACTCAGGCTCGGAGAGCGGGAGCCGAGATTGTCCCGGTTGATAGCGAACACAGCGGCATTTACCAATGCTTGCGGAAGGAGAGACCAGAGGATATAAAAAAAGTGATTTTAACGGCCTCAGGGGGGCCTTTCTTTCAGTATTCACCTGACCAATTGGCTTCGGTTACTCTGGAAGAGACATTGCGCCATCCTCGCTGGAAAATGGGTAAAAAGATCACGGTGGATTCAGCCACCATGATGAATAAAGGATTGGAGTTGATCGAAGCCCGCTGGTTATTCAATCTTTCCCCGGAGCAATTGGATGTTCTGATTCATCCCCAGAGCTTGGTTCATTCGCTGGTGGAGCTGAAGGATGGTTCCCTCTTGGCTCAATTGAGCCCCACCGACATGAGGATTCCTATCCAGTATGCTTTAACTGCCCCCAACCGAGAGAAATCAAGCTTGCCTTCTCTTGATTTAAGGAAGATCAAAATGTTGGAATTTTATGAGGTAGATACAGAAAGATTTCCTCTAATCAATCTGGCTCGTCAGGCCCTCCAGGAGGAGCTTAGTTTTTCAGTGGCTTTGAATGGAGCCAATGAGGAGGTGGTGGCTGCTTTCCTCCGTCAGGAGATTAACTTTATTGATCTAGCTCCGATTATTTTTAAGGTGATGGATTATCATCAGTCCCGACGTATTAATAATTTGGGTGATATTTTTGAAGTGGATCATCAAACTCGACAGCTCACCCGGAAGATTATCAATCAATGGATGATGAAAGGTAAAAGAAGATGACTTCGATACTGGGAACTATATTTGCCTTCGCCATTGTTTTTGGCATTCTTGTTTTTGTCCATGAATTTGGCCATTTTTTTATGGGCAAGTTAATGGGGATGCGCATCGAAGTGTTTTCCTGGGGTTATGGTCGTCGTCTCCTGGGAATAAAAAAGGGAGAAACCGATTATCGGATAAGCCTGATTCCGATGGGAGGATATGTAAGATTCAGTGGTGAAGATGCTTTTGAAAAGCCTTCGCAGCTGGATCCAAGGGATTTTATGGCCAAGAAACGGTGGCAGCGATTTCTGGTCCTGATAATGGGCTCCGTCATGAATATTATCCTGGCAGTGGTCCTGGTGGCGGTGATTAATATGGTGGGCGTCAGTGTTCCAGAATATCAAGAACAACCGCCGGTTATCGGCTGGATTGAACCTAGCTCTCCGGCAGCTAAAGCGGGATTATTACCAGACGATAAGATCATAGCTATTAATGATCAGGTGGTAGATACCTGGAGTGATGTTAATCTGGTGGTTGGTAGTAAGCCTGACAGAACATTGCGTCTGAAAATTGAGCGGGCCGGGCAGACTCTGGAAATTCCTCTCACCACTGAAAGCCGNACCCGTTATCAGATGGGTTACGCCGGATTTTTCGGGAAGATTCTCACCCAGATAGCCATGGTTCAACCTGGTTCACCCGCAGAAAAAGCCGGCCTTAAACCAGGTGATNTTATCTTGGCTATAGAGGGAAAACCGGTCTATTTTTATCAATTTGTCGAGATAATTCAAAAGAATCCAGAAAAGCCGCTCAAATTTCTGGTAGAGAGAGAGGGCAGACAAATAGAATTAGAGGTTGTTCCCCGNCGAGAAGGCGAAATTGGCCGCATTGGCATCATGCAGACTCCCAAGTCCATCACCAAAAAGTACAGTTTTGGAGCGGCTTTGGTCCAGAGTGTTAAAGAAAACGCTCGTCTGGCATTATTAGTGGTTAATTTTGTCAAAGAGTTAGTAACTGGAGAAGCTTCAGCCCGGCAATTGGGCGGTCCTATAGAAATAGCTAATTTCTCTTATGCTGCTTTTCGCATGGGTTTTCTGGCCATGTTAAGCTGGATTGCNCTCATCAGTTTGCAGCTGGGAGTGATTAATTTATTTCCGATTCCGGTGCTTGATGGCGGTCAGATTCTTGTGTTAATGATAGAGGGAATCATTCGTCGGGATTTGAGTCCTCGAGTGAAACAGATAATTATGCAAATTGGTTTCGCCATCTTTATCTTTATTATCGTTTTTGCCATCCTTAATGATGTAGTCAAAAGATTGCCCCATGGCTGGGAGAGCCTTATTCCCTGGTGAGCAAAATTTACCCGGTCAAAGATAATGAAAAATAATTGTCAACTTTTGAGAAAACAATTTTCTTTTGAGTGGCCGCGAAGGCAGACTCGGGCTATCTTCATCGGTCATGTTCAGATNGGAGGAGGAGCTCCCATTGTGGTTCAATCAATGACTAAGACTGACACCCGCGATGTCAAGGCCACAGTGGCCCAGATTCATCGCCTTCAGCAAACCGGCTGTGAAGTAGTCCGGGTGGCTGTGCCTGATGAGAAAGCTGCTCTGGCTCTCCGGGAGATAAAAAGAGAGATTGCTCTTCCCCTGATTGCTGATATNCACTTCCAACCGAGATTGGCATTACTGGCTCTCGAGTCTGGAATTGATGGTTTAAGAATTAATCCGGGAACAATCGGGTCCAGAGATAAAGTTAAAGAAATTGTTCAGGCGGCCCGGGAACGGCAGGTGCCCATTCGGATTGGAGTAAATGCCGGTTCACTGGAGAAAGATCTGTTAAAAAAATATGGTGAGCCATCGGCTGAGGCCATGGTGGAGAGTGCGTTAAGACATATCAGATTGCTTGAGGATTCAGGATTTGAGTTGATTAAGGTCTCTCTAAAGGCCTCAGATGTTGGCCGAACCGTGGCCGCCTATCGGTTATTAGCCCGAAAGNTTGACTACCCGTTTCACGCCGGAATAACTGAAGCTGGCCCTCTCCTGCGAGGAACAATAAAATCAACTGTCGGACTAACCTTGCTTTTAAAAGAAGGATTAGTCGATACCCTCAGAGTGTCCCTCACTTCTTCCCCGGAAGATGAGGTCAGAGTGGGTTATCTTATCTTATCGTCAACGGGACTTCGCTCTTTTGGCCCGGAATTAATTTCTTGTCCCATTTGTAGTCGATGTGAGGTAGATCTCTCGACCATAGTTAGACAAATAGAAGACCGTTTGGTGGGGATTAAGGCAGCCTTAACGGTGGCGGTCATGGGCTGTATGGTCAATGGTCCAGGAGAGGCCAAAGAGGCTGATTTAGGAGTAGCCTGTGGCCGGGAAGTGGGAGTTATTTTTAAAAAAGGGAGAGTGCTACGGAAGGTGAGAGAGGAGGCGATCGTTGAGGAGTTAATAAAAGAGATAAATACAGTCATTAGAAATAACCACCAAGAGGGAGAAGAAAAATGAAGCTAAGTCAGACCCTCCAGCGGAAATATGAGATATTAAGAAGTATACTCCAGGAAATGGGGGGAGTGGTCGTTGGCTATTCAGGAGGAGTTGATTCAACTTTTTTGTTAAAAACAGCCCATGAAGTTCTGGGAGATAAGGTTCTGGCGGTCATTGCCGCTTCAGAAACATATCCCCAGAAAGAGATAGAAGGAGCTGTCCAATTAGCCAGGTCTCTGGGAGTTAGATTCAAACTGATAGAGACCCACGAGCTCAGGGACCCTAATTTCAGGAAGAATCCACCCCAGCGGTGTTATTATTGTAAAAAGGAGTTGTTTTCTCGCTTAAAGGCGATTGCCCAGGAAGAGGGTTACCAATGGGTGGTGGATGGGTCTAATTATGATGATTTACAGGATTTTCGGCCGGGGACTAAAGCCCGAGATGAACTGGGTGTTCGTTCTCCTCTCCAGGAAGCCAAGTTGACTAAAGAGGATATTCGCTTGTTATCTAAATATTTTAACTTGCCCACCTGGGACAAGCCCTCCTTTGCCTGCCTGGCCTCCCGATTTCCTTATTACTCAGAAATTGACGAAAAGGATTTGCTCCGTATAGGCCAGGCTGAAGATTTTCTCCAGAGCCGGGGTTTTAAACAAGTTCGGCTTCGTCATCATGGAGCTTTGGCCCGGATTGAGATTCTACCGGAAGACATCCCCCGCTTGCTGAACCCAGAGCAGCGAGAAGAGATCATTCAACGACTTAAGGAATTGGGTTATCAATATGTTACTCTCGATCTAGAGGGGTATCGCTCCGGAAGCATGAATGAAATTCTGGATTTTTCTGGATTAGACTGAATTTTCTGGCCTTTTTCCCTGAATTCCCTGGATTAAATTTCTGGCGGCTGTTAAGGCCATTTTTAATCTGGTCTCCCGGGAAGCGGAGCCGATATGCGGCAAAAGAACCACATTNTCCAGGTGGAGCAATTTTTCTTCGATTAAGGGTTCCTGTTCATAAACATCAAGGCCAGCACCCCAGATTTCTTTTTTCTCCAGGGCNGCCACCAAAGCCTTTTCGTCGACAACCGGTCCCCGGGAAACATTAATTAAAATGGCTTCTTTTTTCATCAGGCTTAACTCCCGGGCTGAAATCAGATGATAGGTCTGAGGAGTAAGTGCCGTATGAATGGTGACATAATCAGAGGTTTTTAAGAGCTCATCAAGGGAAACTCGTTTAGCCTGGAGCCTTTTTTCTTCTTCTGCCGGGAGGGGATGAGGATCAGTATAAACGATTTTCATCTGGAAACCCTTGGCCCGCGCCGCTACTGCCCGGCCAATTCGACCCATCCCGATGATCCCCAATTGCTTGCCTGTAACTTCCTGGCCGAGAAAAAGATCCAGGCGCCAACCGGTGAAACGTCCTTCCCGGGTGAATCTGTCAGCTTCAGGAATACGGCGGGCCACTGCCAGAAGAAGAGCCCAGGTAGTGTCAGCGGTGGTTTCAGTTAAAACTCCGGGAGTATTGGTAACGTAGATACCACGAGAGNGGGCATATTCAACATCAATATTATTATACCCAACAGCACAGTTGGCAATGACTTTCAGATAGGGAGCAGCCTCGATGATTTCCTTATCAATGGTGTCAGTCAACAGGCAAAGCAAGCCTTGTTTGTCCCGAATCTTCTGGATGATTTCTGATTTTTCCGGAGAGCGGCCGGGAGAACAAAATTCGATTTCCGCTACCTGCTTGATTAAATCAATAGCTTCAGGAAAGAGTTTATGAGTGAGCAATACTTTTGGCTTCATTATGGTTTCCTCCTGAGTCTATAGCTAATAATAAAAATAAAATTTTCATATTTTTTTCGTCAGTAGAGGGAAAAAATATTTCTCTATTTTTTCTTCTAATTGGGAAGAATGAAATCCTGGCTGCCATTTTTCAGGTGTTACAATATCACTCACCAGATGGAGAGCAGTAGCTTCTATCTGGTAGTATTGGGCTATAGCCAGAACAGCCGAAGTTTCCATATCTACGTAAGAGATTCCTTTAAGTTGTTGGTCTTTAATCCAGGAAGGAGTCTCCCGATAGGGGGCATCAGTGGACACGATTCGACCTGATTTGAAAGCAAGATCATTTTGACGGAGAAAATTTTTTAGCCGGGTGTTTAATTTGTTGGAGGATTGAAACTCCCTTCTTTCGGGGAAATAGTGTGGGGAAGTACCTTCTTGACTGAAAGCCTGGGTCACGACAATTGCCTTTCCAATTTGGTCATCAGGGTTGAGACTACCGCATACCCCTAGGAGAATAATTGTCTTTACTCCGGAATGAATAAGGCATTCAAGCCCCATTCCGGCCACAGGCGCTCCTATTCCCTGATACATAACCATCCAGTGGGGAAGAGCATAGATAAAAGTAAAATCCAGGTCGATTTTTTTCAAAGCCAGCTCATTGAGTTTCTGGCTGATAATTTTTTTTCTAGAATCATAAGGGAAATAAAGTGCATAGGGGGTGGTTNTTTTTAATCGTGGAGGGGAGACGACCGAGTTTTTTTTCATTGCTAATCCAAAATAGCAAAAATGTACCGAAAAGCAAAGTAGACCTGGGCAGCTGATTGGATTAAAATAACCGGATGATGCAAAGGATGACTATTTCTCTGAACGACCCCTGTTTTCAGGATGAAAGTTTTCGTTTCTCTTACGTTTTTGATGGGCAAGATTTAAAAGAATCTCTTCTTCTGACTGGTTTAATTTATCCTCCTTGGGGAATTGGCCAAAAAGGGCAATTTCTCCTAGTCTCCGGATGGAAGAGAGTCCTGANAGCTCGAGAATTAGGCTGGAAAACGATACCAGTCCTGGTGGCTGAAGAANCCGATAGAGAAAAAATCTGGCAGCGGTTAATCCTGGAGAACAAAGCCCACCGGCAGCTCAGTTTAGTCGATAAAGCGTTTATCATTAAGAAGATGGTCCAAATGGGAATAAGCAAGGAAAAAGTAGTCAAGGAGGGTTGTTCTTGGTTGGATATCCCTCCGAGAATAGATTGGGTCAAAGTTTATATTCAAATTGCTGAGTTAGACTTTGAGACGCTTCAATTGATTTATGATAAGCGACTGCCGGAATTTATTGTGCGTTTTCTTTTTGGTTACACCACGGAAGAAAGACTGTTGCTCCTGCCCTGGCTCAGGCGTTTAAGTCAGAGTAAAATCAAGGAGGTCCTGGAGTCATTAAAGGAGATGGCTCTTAGAGATCATCTTCAGCCAGAGCAGATAGTGGCTGATTTTAAAAAATCTTGCCCGCCGGAGGAAATGGCTGGCCATATTTCCCAGGTTGCCGAGAAGTTTAGAATCTATCTTCAGGAAAAACGCTTTCCCCATTATTGCCAGACAATGTCCCAATTTAAATCAATTCTAACTGAGATTGGATGGCCCCAAGAAATTAAAATTACTCCTTTTCCCTACTTTGAAAAGGATGAATTTCAGGTTTCTTTTTCTTTTTCTAAAGAGAGTGAGTTTAGGGACAAAGTGATCAAATTATTTGCTCTGGCCAAAACCAGGGCAGTAAAGAAACTATTCTTTTTGAAAAACAAAAATAATGATTGATATTCAAGAGGTTTTTGTCCTCCGGGAGGCTTTACCGTTTCCACTCACGAAAAGAGTTCTTCGCCATCTTAAAATTGCCCCTCACTTCATTAGTAGCCTTGAGGAAGTACAGGAGAGACTTTCTCTAGAAGAGGATGCTATCGGGGCAGGCAAAAGGATTTTAGTTTTAGATGTGTTAAAAAAAGGTAAATTCATAAAGCCCTGCCCCTGTACTCCGGAGTACCTAGGATGCGGTTATCTGATTATCAATGCGGATTTAAACTGTCCCCTTGATTGTTCCTATTGTATCCTTCAGGGTTATCTGGACAATCCCTGGTTGACCGTGTTTGTCAATCAAGATAAGATCAAAGATGAGCTGGNTCAGCTTATCCGCCGACGTCGGGGATTTTTCCGCATTGGGACCGGAGAGCTAGCTGATTCATTGGCCTTGGATTTTGTGACTGAGCGATCCCGAGACTTGCTGGAAATTTTTGCCCCGTACCCGCGGGCCATTCTGGAATTGAAAACGAAAACCACCTCTATTGAACTGTTGTTAGCCAGTAAACCAATATCCACGGTGGTCATTGCCTGGTCTTTGAATTCTGAAGAAGTGGCTCGCCAGGAAGAACATGGAGCTCCCTCGGCCAGAGAGAGAATTCAGGCTGCCCGGGAAGTCATCAAGAAAGGATATCGAGTCGCTTTTCATTTTGATCCATTGGTCTGGTATCCTGGCTGGCAAGAAGGCTATGGTCGGGTAGTAGAAGACTTGATGACTCAGATTCCAGCAGCCAAAATTGCCTGGATTAGTCTGGGGGCAATTCGTTTTCCTCCTCTCCTCAAAGAAATTATTCAAAATAGATTCCCGAAGTCTCTCTGCTTAACTCAGGAATTCATCCGCGGAAAAGATGGAAAATACAGGTTATTTAGGCCTATGAGGATAGAGATGTATCGCCAGCTAATAAAACATTTCCAGAGTTCACCTACCTATNGCCAGGTAAAATATTATTTATGTATGGAATCACCTGAGGTCTGGAACGAAGTTTTTGGACATAAAAAAAGAGGCGAGAAAGGATTTGATTATTTCCTTTCTCGCCCCTCTTAATCTCTTTGGCTCAATCAGTCCCAACCAAAAGGGCTGATTTTAATTAGTCAGTTTTGGTGGTCTTTTTCTCCGTAATTATACCGACTATTTCAACTCCAGCTTCTTTGAGAATTTCGATGATATCCACGATTTTCCCGTATTCCAGTTCTTGGTCAGCGCGGAGATAAAGCTTTTTGTCACTGGCTGTCATAAACGCATCTTCCAGCAGAGTCTGGAGATTATCCATGGTAGCTTGATCCTGATTAACGTACATCGTGCCATCTTTTTTGATGGAAAGGACAACATCCGGATTCTCAGGCTGGTTAATGGTATTCAGAGCAGTCGGCAACCGGACATCCACTCCTTTTTGAACCAGTGGAGTGACCACCATAAAAATGATTAAAAGAACAAGAAGAACATCGCAAAGAGGGACCACGTTAGGCTCAGCACTAACTTCGCCTTCATGACCGGTTTGAACTGAAACTCCCATTTTTTTCCCCTATAACTTATTTAAAAAGCTTAGGCCTGCTCGGATTTACGGACAAAAAAGTCAATGATTTCAGAACTAGTGTTAGCCATTTCGGCGTCATAAATTTCAATCTTGGTGTTCAAGAAATTAAAACACCACAGAGCAATAACGGCGACGCCGATGCCAAAGGCAGTGGTTACTAGAGCTTCAGCAATACCCTGAGCTACCGCTCCAATTCCTCCTGACCCTGTTAGAGCCATTCCCCGGAAAGCGTTAATGATTCCGGCGATTGTTCCGAATAGTCCAATAAAGGGAGAGGAGGTGGCAATGGTTGCCAGGGTATTTAAGCCCCGTTTTAATTCCTGAGTAAAGATATTGGAAGCTCTTTCACAGCCTCGACGTGCGGTTTCAACCTGATCTTCGAAGGAGAGATTAGCTTCTTTACCTTCCAGGAATTCTTTAATCCCAGCGGCGGTGACACGGGCTAAGTGGCTCCATCTGTATTCCTTCTTTGACGAAAGAGTTAAAGCCTCTTGAATTTTTCCTTGTTTTAGAAGATCAGCCAACTTGGGAGCTATAGCTTTAGATTTTTTGCTGGCCCGGGCAAAAACTAACTGCCGTTCGATAAACCGATAGAGAGCAATAATAGACAGGAAAATGAGGGTGATCGCAACTGCCTTGGCCACTAGTCCCATGGCCTGCCACATTTCAATCAGACCAAATTGCATTTTACTTACCTCCTTTTTTTAATGACGAAAGCCATTTCAGCTTTTATTTCAGTTTAAATGTAACCGTAACTGTAAAAATGACCCCACGGGGTCGACCGTTGATGATCATTGGCTCGTAAACCCACTGACGGACAGCATCAATGGCAGCCTGGTCGAGTAAGGGGATCGACCTTAATACTTTTATATTCTGGACTCGTCCATAAATATCAGTTGTACATTCAAGAATAACGACTCCTTCCACCCGAGCCTGACGAGCAATTTCTGGATAGACGGGTTCGACTTTTCTGATTAATTTGGGGGGCTTTATCTCTCCGACAGCTCTTACGGGGGCTTCTACTTCACCCACGACTCCACCAAGGACTCCACCGACAACTCCACCNAGGACTCCACCAACGACTCCACCTTCGACTCCACCTTCAACTCCGCCTTCAATTCCGATATCTGTTAATTCTTCTTCAGCGATTTCTTCTGGAATTTCAACTGGAGCAACTAATTGTCCTGGTTGAACAGTAGCTTTTGCCTGAACAGGTTTGATTTTTGTTCTGGAGCGGGAGCGAGAGCGTTTTTTAGCTGGCGGTGGTGGAGGAGGTGGTGGGGGAGGAGGAGGGGCCAGGAAAGCGCTGTAGACTTCAACTTCAGGTAAATTGGTCGTATTTAATAAAGGGATAACAATCATTGCTGCTACCAGAGTCGCATGAAGAAGGAAAGCAATGGGAAAAGCAATAGCTCGACGCGCCCTTCCTTTCTCGGCTTTAAAGAAAGAGTCTTTGAAGATATCTGGAATTTCTTCTTTTGGCTTAGTTTTTTCGGCCATTTTCCTTACCTCGTTTTATTTCGATAAAATTACGTTCTAAACACATCATCCAAAGTATAAAAAATTTTTTCCTGTTTGACAAGAGAAAAAAAATCATTTTCTCAGCCCTTTTTTCGGCTTGAAAATCTTGTTCCAGAAATAGAGGTAAGCACAGGATTGGTAAATGGATGAATAGGTTCCTACTACGACCCCGATCATCATAGTAAAGGCAAAATCGTTAATAACTTCACCACCAAAGAGGTAAAGAGCCACTACCGTCAAGAGGGTCGTTCCGGAAGTGATAATTGTGCGACTTAAAGTCTGATTAATACTTTTATTGATGATGGTTAAAAGAGGTTCTTTGCGAAGAATTCTCAGATTGTCGCGAATTCTGTCAAAGATAACAATAGTGTCATTTAGAGAATAACCCACAATTGTTAAAATNGCGGCAATAACTGGTAGGTTGAGTTCTCGGGTAGTTAAGGAGAATATACCCACCGTAATCAAGACATCATGGGCCAGAGTTAATATCGCTGAGATTCCATAGGCAAATTTGAACCTGAAGCCGATATAAAGAAGCATGCCAAAGAGAGCCCAAATAGTCGCCTGAGTGGCTTTACGCCGGAGATCGTGGCCAACCTGGGGCCCGACTGTTTCTCGACTGAGAATCGCTATGTCCCCCAAGAACGTTTTTTCCTTGAGGATTTTTAAGACATCGGCGGAAAGATTAAGATTTGCTGCCAGTTCATCAAGAGATTGGATGATTCCTTTTTCCTTGCGATAGTCTAAGATTTTCTTGGCGATTTCTTCTTTGTTTTCCAATTCAGAAGGGAGAAGACCAATTAAGTCTTGAGCCGCCAGGCGGTTTAAATCCAGAAGTCCTCGGTNAAGGTTGTCTTGGTCTTCTTTTGGCCGGAGAGCTTCAATAACTTTATTACCGATTATTTCATGAGCTTCTAATTCATCTTGAATTCCTTCCTCGGAAAGTTGCATTGTCCGGATGATATATTCTCTATGGGTGTGGCCAACTTCCTGAATTCTACTTTTCCCCAGACCTTGGGCATCAAGTAAAGACCGAACTTTATCAATGGAAATAGGTTCTTTAAAAATAATCCGGATAAGTGTTCCTCCAGCAAAGTCTATGCCGTAATTCAACCCTTTGCCTACCGTCATGTTAAGGAGGCCAATGAGGATGACTATGAAGGAGAGACCGAAGGCAAAATATCTCAGTTTCATAAAGTCGTAATTAGGATTTTTGAATATCTGCATTTTAAATGCTCAACCTCTTGATTTTCTTTTTCTTGGAGAGATAGACTTCAAAAATTAATCGGGAAACGAAGACAGCCGTGAACATAGAAGCTGTTATCCCGATAATAAGAGTCACGGCGAAACCTTTGACCGGGCCTGTGCCGAACTGAAAAAGAAAAATGGCGGCAATAATCGTGGTGATATTGGCATCCAGAATGGTTCGAAATGCTCGAGAAAATCCTCCGGAGACCGAATTCAGGATATTTTTACCTGCGGCCAGTTCTTCTCTAATTCTTTCAAAAATCAATACGTTGGCATCAACAGCCATGCCAATAGTCAGGATAATTCCGGCTATTCCCGGCAGAGTTAAGGTTGCTTTAAAATAAGAAAGAGCTCCCATTAAGATGATAATATTGAGAATGAGAGCCACGACGGCATTGATTCCTGATATCTTGTAGTAAAAGACCATAAAAAACATGACGACAAGGAGAGCGATCATCGTTGCTCTCAGTCCTTTTCGGATTGAGTCGGCGCCGAGAGAGGGGCCGATGGTGCGTTCTTCCAGATATTTTATTGTAGCTGGCAGTGGACCAGCTCGGAGAACAAGAGCGATATCTTCAGCTTCTTCCGCGGTGAAGCGTCCTCGAATAATCCCGCTGTCTCTGATTCGGTCTTCTATTGTGGCGACTTGTTGAACTTTTCCGTCAAGAACGACGGCGAGTGGTTCACCAATATGGTCACTGGTGAACTTATAAAATCTTTTCCCGGCATCAGGACTGAGAGTAAAAGCCACGGCGGGGTTGTTCCATTCATCAACGCTGCGCCGGGCATTTCGTAAGTCTTTNCCGACAACAGGAGCGACCCGTTGGACAAGATAATAGCCACCCTGAGTTCGGCGGGGATCACCGGGTAGAATTTCTAAGTCGGAAGGAAGTTTGCCTCCGTAATCTTTAAGCAGAGTTTNTTTGTCTGGAGCAGGGCCGGCGATAACCAGTCGCCATTCAAGTAAGGCAGTTGTTTTAATAATTTCCTTGACTCGTTCAGGATTGTCGACGCCAGGAAGTTCGACAATAATTCTATCGCCGGCAATTCCTTGTCGTTGAATAGTCGGTTCGGTAAGACCGAGTTCATCAATTCGGTTCCTTAAAGTTTCCAGAGCCTGACGGACCGACTGTTCCCGGAGATAGGTGGCNACTCCCGGACGGATTTTTAAGGTAACTTTGTTTCCGGAGAAAGAATATTCCCAATCGCGGAAATACTCATCGAATATTTGCCGAAGTTGTCCTTCTTTGTCCTGCTCAAATCCAGTGACAATAATTTCCCCCAAGCGTCCTTTGGTTAAATTTTCAAAATTGATTTTTTCTTTTTTTAGTTTTTCCTGGAGGCGAAGAATTGTCTGGTCAGTTTCGATATTAATGGCATCATCAGTCACTACCTGGAGAACTAGATGCATTCCTCCTTTAAGATCCAGGCCAAGATGAATTTTTTCGCTGGGGGGATAGGAAAGGTAAAGACAAAGACCAATGACCACCAGGACCAGAATTATTTTCCAGCGCAGGTTTTTTCTCATTTTCTCTTGCTNTTAATTTGTTATTTAATTCATTAACTTTTCTTGTCTTCGCGAGTAGAGAGAACCGCAGCCACTGCGCTTTTAGCTACATCAACCTTGACGTTGGCAGCAATCTTTAGTTCGATTTTGTCCTTTTGAACTCCCATGACTGTTCCATATATTCCCCCGGTGGTGAGGACTTTGTCACCGGGTCGCAAATTTTCCACCATCTGTTGATGTTTCTTTTGTCTTTTTCGGGAAGGAAGAATGATCAACACATAGAAGATAACAAAGACCAGAATGAAAGGAATTAGCGCCGAAAAAAGGCTACCTCCGGAAGTCTGGGAAGANCTTTGCTGGCTCACATAAAAAAAATTAATTAACATCATCTTGGTTATCCTTAATATTTTTCTTAAGGAAATCTTCCTTCAGTTTTTTGAAGGAATTCGAATGAATAGATTGCCGGATTTTACGAAAGATGTCAAGATAAAAATGGAGGTTGTGAAGGGTGTTGAGGATGGCCGCGGTGATTTCATTCCGCTCAAAGAGATGCCGTAAATAAGCCCGGGAAAAATGGCGACAGGTATAACAGGAACAATTTTCATCAATTGGTCGTTTATCCGTCATATATTTAGCATTTTTTATGCTGAGTTTGCCGGTCGAAGTAAATAAAGTGCCGTTTCGGGCATTGCGGGTGGGGAGCACACAGTCGAAGAGATCAACTCCGCGCTCCACTGCTTCAAAAATGTCCTCTAAATAACCGATGCCCATTAAATAGCGTGGTTTATCTTGAGGGAGGAGAGCTGTTGATTGTTCAACAATNTGGAAGAAAAGCGATTTGGGCTCTCCCAGGCCAAGACCTCCCAGAGCATACCCATCAAAGTTGAAATTGAGAAGGTCTTCAATGCTTTTTTGTCGAAGGTCCCAATAAGTTCCCCCCTGGCAGATGCCAAAAAGAAGTTGGTTGGATTTTCTATTGGCGAGAAAGTAGTCCCGTGATTTTTCTGCCCAGACTGATGTCCGGATGGTGGAGGATTTGGTTTGTTCATAGGAGGAAGGATATGGAGTGAAGTGATCCAAGGGCATAATAATATCTGAGCCTAGTGTCAGCTGAATGTCGACTACATCTTCTGGTGTCAGGAAAATTTTTGTCCCGTCAAGATGAGAGGCAAAAGCTACTCCTTCGTCATAAACTCGTGCCAGGGGAGATAAGCTGTAAATTTGGAATCCACCTGAGTCTGAAAGGATTGGTTTTGGCCAGGAAATGAATTTATGTACTCCACCGAACTGTTTGATTACCTCCATGCCCGGGCGAAGATAAAGATGATAGGCATTGACTAGGATTAGTTGAGCTCCCAATTGGGTGACCAGAGCGTGGGTTAGAGCTTTGACTGTTCCCTGGCTGCCTACAGGAGTAAAGGCCGGGGTATAAATTTCTCCATGAGGAGTGTAAATGACACCCANTCGGGCCTTCGATTCTTTATCCTGAGCTAAGATTTTAAACGATTTCATGGATGGTTACCTGACGAAAATTATTGTTTTGAAAAGAGTTTAATAGTAGCTTCCTCTTTATCATTGGAATAAAGACTAGATTTCTAAAATTATAGTTAATTAGTAACAAAAATCCCTGAAAAGGGGTTTCTCTTTCTGTGATATCAGGAAGATGTACTCCAACTCTTTTCTTTAAAATGACTACCTGATCTCCTTTTACATTAATCATTCTTCTGGTCTGGCCTTTATTTTTGCCTTGTCTAAAATAATTTTTGATTGGATGATTAATTGGCGAATCGAAAATAGACAACGTCTCCATCCTGAATTAGATAATCCTTGCCATGAAGATGAATTAGTCCTTTTTCCCTGGCTTTGGAAAACGAGCCAACCTGGAGAAGAATATCCATAGGGATGACTTCAGCGCGAATGAAACCTTTTTCCATATCAGTATGGATTACTCCCGCCGCTCGGGGAGCAGGAGTGTTTTGAGGGATAGTCCAGGCCTTGACTTCTTTTTTGCCTACAGTATAGAACACGATAAGGTTAAGGACCTGGAAGCTAAGCCGCAGGAATTTTTGAATACTAAATTCTTGGAGTCCATACTCCCGGAGAAATTGGCCTCGTTCTGCCGGGGCTAATTGAGTGATTTCGTATTCAATTTTCCCACAAAAGGCTAGCCCCCCTTGTTTAGGTCCGCGACGAGGCAGAAATTTTTCCGGGTGGTCTATTTTATCCAGCTTGGTTTCGTCCAGGTTAATAGCTTGGACAATAGGTTTTAAGGAGAGAAAGCTAAAGGCGCGGAGCCATTTTTCTTCTTCTTCGGGAAAATCAATCTCTCGAAGAGGCGTTCCTTCCAGCAGATGTTTTTGGGCTTTTTCCAGGACTTCTTTTTCTCTTATCCCCAGAGGAGAACTTTTGCCGCGTAATTCTTTGGCTAATTTAGTGAGGCGTTTTTCAATACTGAGAAGGTCGGCTAGAATTAGTTCTTCTTCCATCCTGGAGATATCATGGCGAGGATTTATTTCTGGAAAAATGTGAGGAATTTCTTCTGCTTTGAACCCCCGGACAACATGGGCTAGGCCATCGACAAGGCGAAGTTGAGCCAGGTAGGAAGACGTTTTTATTTCTCCGGGCTGGAAGCCGGCTAAATCAATGAAATCGACCGTGGCCGGTTTTTTTTCTTTGTCTGGAAAAAGCTCAGCCAGCTTATCTAATCGTTCGTCTGGAATTGAACAGGTTCTTAAGTGGAGTTCTTCTTTCTTTTTTTGATGAAAACCTACCTCATATTCAGCGCCGGTGAGAAGATTAAAAAGAGTAGTTTTCCCAGTTTTTGGAAAGCCAAAGAGAGCAAATTTCATTTTTTTCTTAATTAGTATACCTTTATCCCTTAGGATAGCCAAGTTCAAGTTGATAGAGCACTGTTTAACTTATTGGTGGAATTAATTTTATTTTTTGAGATGGAGAATATTTAACATTTTTCAGGCATTTATTATGGCATTTCAGTCTTTTCTCTGAGTGATGACAGGCTTAAGGACCGGCCAGAATGAATTCCCCTGCTAGATCTCGTAAAATGGGCAACTTGCCTGGAAGAGCCGGAGGGCTCTTTTTGGTTTAGGAAAAGAGCTCCCAGTTTAAGACCTGTTAACCTTTCTTGGCTTCGGGCCTCAGAGGGTGGGTCGTCATGCGCAGGCCCATGAACTTGTTTTTTTCAGTAGAATTCGTCCTGGCCTTCTGGCTGCCAGTCTGGGGGCTCGTCGCTGTTGTGGCCTAAATATGACGCTGCGATCTTGCTATTTTCAGTGTGGTGTTAAGCCTACTTGGGGTTACCCGGGTTGGCTGTGGTTAGCCCCTTTCCTTGCTCTCTGATTATTTTTGTATTATATTTGATTCTTCAAAATAATTGTGAGGCAAAAATGAGCGGCGAGAAGAAAACCAAGCGAGAGATGAGTGTTTTTCGGGAATATTTCGAATTGTTGGCTGAGACGGCCATTTTCGTCTTTTTTGTCATGACTTTTGTCGTCCAGGCTTTTCAAATACCCACNGGATCAATGGAACCGACTTTATTGGTTGGCGATTTTTTATTGGTTAACAAAATGGCCTACATTCAACCGGTCTTTCCTTTGGAAAAATGGATTCTTCCTCGGCGGAATATAAGAAGATATGATATTGTGGTTTTTAAGTTTCCTCGTGACCTATCTGTTGATTATGTCAAGCGAGTAATTGCCCTCGAAGGAGAAAAAGTAGAGATTAAAGATAAACAAGTTTATATCAATGATGAGCCTATTCCTGAAGAATATAAGGTTCATATCGATAATCAGGTTTTCCAAAAATCAGAATATTATAGTTATGAAGATGTTATTCGTGATAATTTCGGTCCGGTTGTTGTTCCGCCAGGACATTGCTTTGTCATGGGAGATAATCGAGATAATAGCCTTGACAGTCGGTATTGGGGTTTTCTTCCCTTAGATTATATCAAAGGTCGCCCCTGGATAATTTATTTTTCTTATAAAGCAGAAAAGGATGCTTATTTAAAGACAAGTTTAAGAGATAGATTAAAAAAGTTGGTGAATTTTATTCCCAAAGCCAGGTGGTCTCGGCTTCTGAAGATTATCCGGTAGTTTATTTTTTACTAGTTAGTAAAAATAAATTTTTGGCGTCTTAATTTTTCCTATTCATAGCAAGTGATTAAATAAGGAACTACCTGATCGTTTCGTAGGTAGAGATGTAAAAAATAGGATTTTCATCAGTAAAATCTCGAGTGAAAATCGAACTCCGGACAATACCATCCATATCCCTGGCTACTGGTAATCCCAGGAAATAAAGGATAGTTGGGGTTAGATCAGTAATTGAAATCCGATTTATATTTTGTCCTCGGGCGACTTCTTTTCCGATGAAAAAGACCACTCCATCAGGAGCTAAGTCATGGTCTGCCGAAATATCGGCATTACCCAAAAGCCATTCTATTACTCGCTTCCAAAGTGAGAGAGGTTCTATTCCATGGGGAGAGTAGACAATCAGCAGTTCATTGTCTTTTAAGGAAGCCAGGTATTTTCCAATAATCTGGTCGTAGAATTGATAGTATTTTTCAATTACTGATTGGTATTTATTAATATCTTCCTGGGATATTTCACCAAAGTATTCAGGAAAATGAAATTTATAGTAATAAGCTTCAACATTATTTAATCCATAAAGTAATAAAGAGCTAAGTTGGGGTGATTGGGCAAGTTTTTCTTTAAAGAATTTTTGTTCAAAGGCAAAATCGGTGAGAAAAGCTTCTTTGAGGATGGAAATAAGAAAATTATTTTCTGTTTGTAACTCAGGGAAAAACCGGTGGAATGATTTGAGAGCTTCTTCGGGGAGAAAAATTTTATAGTCATACGGCCAGTCTCTTTGAAGTGTTTTTCCCCGATTTAAACGGATAATTTCCCACAAGTCGTTGCCGGAAGAGGTTATGGGTTGAGGAGAAGGAGAAAGCAAACCAATCCGAGTTAATTGACGGAAAAAGATAAACCGAGGAACAACCTGAAGGGGCCAATTAAGGTTAGGCAAATAATATTTAAACCGGGAGAGATAAAAATGATTGGCTGGTAGTTTACCCGTGATCAAGCTTTTATTAAGAATAAAAGTGTCGTTTGGAGTAAAGGAGCTGAGTTGTCCCCAACTTCCTTCTTCAAAAAGCCAAGAGAAATTAGGGAGTTTTTCTTCATCCGCCAGGGGGATGAGAAAATCAAATGAAAGGCCTTCCAAGCCAATTAGAGTGACAATTCTTTCAGATGGTTTTATTTCAAAATAACCCGCCCCTTTTGTTTTCAAAGGTTTTACTAGTGGTTTCTGATGGAAGAGAAGCACATTGCTTATAATAAATAGAAAAAGGTAAAGAAGAACAAAAACAATATTTCTTTTGGACCGTTGAAAGAGATAAAAACACCAGAAGCCAATTAAGCTAAGAATAATTAAAATTAATTGTTGATGATTAATTCTGGAGAGATTTTCCTCATTATAAAATGCCCGAAAGAAATGCATGTTACTTTTGAAGATAATGGTGAAGAGAAGGAGAGAAAGGGACAGGCCTAGCATGAGAAAAGAAGGTGATATCCAGGCAGGTTGGATTCTTTGACCCCGAAAGAATTGAATCAGAAAAAATATTATCAGGGTTATAAAGAATACAAGGGCCCCATAACTCAAAGTTAGAAAAAGAGTAATTTGAGTTAAACAGAAAAAATTAAGAGGAAGAAAAAAGTTTAGTTCTTGAATAAGAAAAGCTAGAAAATAACAAAAGATAAGAGATATAAGGACTGAATTTATTATCACCCTTAATATTTTCATTTATGAAGAAATTAACACGAAATAATGACCTGGTCAACTTGGAGTACAAGGCTTTGACAGCAGTCAGGACCTTTGTTGGAAAGAGAAAAATCTTAATTGTTAGTCAAGAAAAAGAGATAGAAAATTTTCTTTGGACTGGAAAGGCATNTTAATTAACGGAGGAGAAAGGTTGACCCTGGTAAATCCTTTAACCTATTATTTAGATAATGAAAGAAATAAACAAAATGAATAATTCATCAATTATTGCTCTTTTAACTGATTTTGGTTGGGATGATTATTTTGTAGGAGTTCTTAAAGGAGTAATCGCTTCCATAAATCCTCAAGCAAAAGTGATAGATATTTCTCATGGAATTAAATCATTTCAGATTCATGAAGGGGCCTGGCAACTAGTGGCTTCCTATCGGTTTTTTCCCCGAGATACAATTTTTTTGAGTGTTGTTGATCCGGGAGTTGGTTCTTCCAGGAAAATTATCCTGGCCCACACCCAAGATTATTTTTTTATCTCGCCTGACAATGGTTTATTGACTTACGTTCTGGCCAATGAAGCCGATTTTGATCTGTATGAGATTAAAAACCAGAAGTATTTTTTAACTTCATTACCTACGACCTTTGAGGCTAGAGATAAAATGGCTCCCGTAGCTGCATGGTTAAGTCTGGGAATTAGTCCGGAAGAAATGGGACCCAGAATTGAAAGCTTTAGGCAGCTCTTCTATCAGCCGCCGATGAAGACAGAAACAGAATATTCGGGACAAATCATGTATATCGATAAATTTGGCAATGGAATAACTGATCTTCAGGGGGCATGGTTAAAAGAATTGTTGGCTAAGTCTTCTCCTCCTTTGGTCTCTCTGAGAATAAAGAACAAGGAAATAAGTCGTTTTTATCCTAGTTATGCCGTTGCTCCTGCCGGCGAAGTATTTTTCTTGATCGGTAGCCTAGGCTTAATTGAAGTGGCGATTAAAGAAGGTTCAGCAGCTCATGAATTGAGTTTGAGAGTGGGCGACCCGGCGACTTTAGTCTTTAAAAAAAAGTGATTGTTTTGTAGGTCATTATGGAATTAATTAAAGGCACCATAGAGGAAATAATTTTTTATAGTCCCGAGACGGGATATTCAGTTTTTTCTCTGCTGACAGAGGGGGGAGAGGAAATTACAGTGGTAGGTAATTTCCCTCCTCTTTCAGCGGGAGAAGTCCTCCGGATAGAAGGAAGCTGGGAATTAAATCCTCGTTACGGCCGGCAATTAAGAGCAGAGACTTTTACCCCGATTTTACCTTCTTCGGTTAAAGGAATTGAAAAATTTCTGGCTTCTGGTTTGATTAAAGGTATCGGTCCGGTTATAGCCCGGAGAATAGTCAATGTTTTTGGGGAGAAAACCCTGGAGATTATTTCTCATCACCCGGACAAACTTACCAGGGTAGAAGGAATAGGGGAGAAAAAGTTAAAAGAAATAAAAAGAGCTTGGGCAGAACATGAGGATATTCGGGAATTGATTGTTTTTCTTCAGGAACATAATGTTTCAACTGCCCTGGCCACCAAGATTTACCGGCATTATGGAGATAAAGCCTTTCAAATTCTCAGACAGAATCCCTATCAAGTTTGTTACGATATTTGGGGAATTGGCTTTAAAACAGCTGATGAAATAGCTATGAAATTGGGCCTTGAGTCCGATTCGCCAGAAAGGATTAAAGCCTACGTTTTCTATCTGTTAAAGACGGCTACAGAAGAGGGACATGTCTTTGTTCGCTATGATGACCTTATTTTAGCTTGCCAACGAGATCTGGGAGTTGAAGAAGAGAGTGTGGTTAAAATTATGGCTGAATTACAACGGGACCAGACATTAATTATAGAAGAACTGGATGATTTAAAAGNTGTTTACCTACCTTATTACTATCAAGCTGAGGAAGAAGTGGCTCACCTTTTGGTCCGTTTATCCCGATATCCGGTAATAAAACCCCTTCAATCCCCGGAACGAACACTAAGAGAAGTTGAGCAGGAAGCCCGGATTTCGTTGACGGCCAAGCAAAAATTAGCCATTGAAAAAGCATTGAATCATAAAGTTCTGGTGCTCACCGGAGGTCCAGGGACAGGAAAAACAACCATTGTTTATCTCCTAGCAGAAATTCTTAATAAATGGGAACGAACCCTGCTTCTGGCTGCTCCCACAGGCCGAGCAGCTAAAAGATTAGCCGAAGCCACTGGTCGGGAGGCCAGAACCATCCATCGGCTTTTGGAATATAATCCCAAAACTGGAGGTTTTCGCCGGAATGAACGCCGGCCTTTAAGTGGCGATTTCTTGGTGGTTGATGAGTTTTCTATGGTGGACTTGCCCTTAATGCATTCTCTGCTTAAAGCTATTCCTTATTGGATGCATCTGGTATTGGTTGGAGATAAAGATCAGTTGCCTTCAGTAGGGCCGGGAAATATTCTCCGGGATGTGATTGACTCTCGCCAGGTGGAGGTAGTGGTTCTGGATGAGATCTTTCGTCAGGAAAAAGGTGGATTGATTGTTCAGAATGCTCATCGGGTCAATGCTGGTCAATCGCTTATTTATCCACCTCGGGGAGATAAGGATTCGGATTTTTATTTTATTAATCAAGAAGATGAAGAGAAAGCTTTTCAGTTAATCATGGAGCTTTGTTCCACCCGAATACCTCAGAAGTTGGGCCTGCCACCCCTTTCTCCAGAAATACAGGTAATTAGCCCGATGTATCGAGGATTGGTTGGGGTTGATCACTTAAATCGGGAACTTCAGAAAAGGCTTAACCCATCCTCGGAAGGGTTGAAGTTAGGCAGTCGGCAACTCAAAGTACGGGATAAAGTTATGCAACTNAGAAATAACTACGAAAAAGATATCTATAACGGTGATATTGGGAGCATTGTCCATATTGACAAGAATTTTTTCCGGGTTTTTGTTGATTTTGATGGCCGGGTTCTGGTTTATGAAAAAGATGAGTTGAATGAAATAACTCTGGCCTATGCCCTTTCAGTGCACAAAGCTCAGGGAAGCGAATATCAAGCGGTGGTTATCCCTTTGATGACCCAGCATTATATTATGCTGCAGAGAAATCTATTTTATACTGCTTTGACTCGGGCGAAGCGATTATGTGTAATCGTCGGAACTTTCAAAGCTCTTCATATTGCCATAAAGAATAATAAACCAATCCTTAGAAATACNAGGTTGAAGGCCAGATTGATTAATTGGAGCCAAAAACTTTCCTCTTAAAAAGCTTTTATTTGTGGACAACAAGGAGGGGAATTGGATTTATGCGGTTAATTGCCAACAGAATTTTATTTCGCTAAACTAGATAAAGGCTGAGGTTGCGCCTGTAGCTCAGGACGGATAGAGCAAGGGATTCCTAATCCCTGTGTCGCAGGTTCGAGTCCTGCCAGGCGCATTTTTTGTTTTATCTCACTTTTAATATTAAAAGAAACCTTCCTTGCGCTGGAGAGAGAGAAGTTTTATCAGGCATAGTTAGATGGCTCTTTTCAGCAAAAATTTTCTTGACATAGTAAATTTTATGATTATAATCCATCCTCTAAAAATTNAGATGATGATTGAGAAGAAGCAAAGTTATCTAGACAGTAGAAGGATAACCTTCTTTTCAGTCTCCCCCTCTTTCTGGTCTTTCTGGTGGGCGGATTTTTCCGCCCAGTAGTCTAAGTTTACCCCCTCCCTATTTTTTGTCTTGCCTTTCTCTTTAACCATCAATTTTATAAGGAGGATAAAATGAAACGATTTGCTACCAGAAAACCAGATTTTCTTCCCCGAAAATTTTATAATCTTAAGGCAGATTTACCTGCTTTGCCTAAACCTCCGTTAAATCCTCAGACAAAAGAAGTTTTGAGTCCCCATGAATTAGAAGTGATCTTTCCNCGTGGATTTATTGACCAGGAGGGCTCNCTTGAACCTTTTCATCCTATTCCTGAAGAAGTCTTGGCGGCGTACGAGGTTTACCGACCAACTCCTTTGATTTATGCCTCCCGGCTGAAGAAAGAACTGGATACGCCAGCTCATATTCTCTATAAATACGAAGGAGTGGGTCCCACGGGAAGCCATAAGAGTAATACAGCTATTGTCCAGGCTTATCTGGCTGCTCGTGAAGGGGTAGAGGTTTTAACTACAGAAACAGGCGCTGGGCAATGGGGGTCGGCTCTGGCTCATGCCGGTTCTATTTTCGGAATAAAGGTCAAGGTGTTTATGGTGCGAATCAGTTACCGACAGAAACCTGGGCGAAAAATAATGATGAAACTTTTCGGAGCAGAGGTNGAGGAGAGCCCGAGCCCGACAACTGAAGCTGGGAAACGTTTCTATAAAGAAAATCCTGATCATCCAGGCAGTCTCGGCATAGCTATNTCGGAAGCAGTGGAATTGGCTGTCAAGGAAGAAGGGGCCAAATATTCTCTGGGATCAGTTCTGGATGCGGTGTTAATGCATCAAAGTATTATCGGCTTGGAAGCCATTAATCAGATGGGAGAGCTGGGATTTGAACCGGATGTGGTGATTGGTTGTGTCGGTGGCGGTTCAAATTTTGCCGGATTAGCCTTTCCTTATCTCCGGAAACGGCTGAGAGAAGGGAAAGATATTCAGTTTGTGGCTGTTGAACCCGAGGCCTGCCCGACGTTGACCCGAGGAGAGCTCCGTTACGACCATGGCGATACAGCCGGGATGACGCCTCTCCTCTATATGTATACCCTAGGAATGGATTTTGTTCCACCGCCCATCCATGCCGGAGGTTTGCGTTACCATGGAATGGCGCCTCTGGTGAGTCATCTTGTAAACCAGGGCTTGGTCAAGCCCGTTGCTTACTCTCAGGAGAAGGCATTTGCGGCGGGGCGGCTGTTTTTAAATACTGAAGGAATTCTGCCTGCTCCTGAGTCTTCTCATGCTGTAGCGGCGGCTATTGATGAGGCTCTTCGGGCCCGAGAAGAAAGACAANCCAAGGTGATTCTCTTTAATCTTTCCGGTCATGGATTTCTGGATATATCAGCTTTTAAAAACATTTAGATGTTGGAAGGTTATGGCCATCTGGCTACCTGGAAGTCAAAAGGATACAACAGGTTCTGGCCAGAAAAAGAGACGATNACCAGGGAATTTTCGGTTCAACTCGTCTGACGCTGGACTCCTCCTGTAAGGAATGGAAGTCTAGGCCAGGTCAGAATAATAACCAGAAGGAGAGGAAATACCCTGATAATTGATCCTAAAAAAGCTGGTGAACCTCTTTCCGTTGTGAGGAAAGAGGCACTCAGCTCTTAGCCTGGCTGTATTAGTTGACGCATACTTCAGGGAACCAGTCATCATTCCGGCCCAAAGATTAAGGCCATATCTAGATTGTTTTCGAAACAGTAAATTAGTTCTCCTTGATGAAAAGCTAATTTCTCGGGGGATAAAGTTCAGGTCCATTGCTATTTGGGATAAAATTGTGGTATAGATTTAAGTTCAAGGAGTTAGAGGATGAAAAGAAAGGAACGACATCAATTAAAAGAGGATGAGCTTAAGACAGCTCTTTCCCGGTTATATACCTGGGGACTGAAGCATCAACGAGAACTTTACTTCGCCCTTGTTATTGCAGGTGTCGTGGTTCTAGTTGTGTTTGGGGTCAGGTTGGTTAAAGCTCAACACCTGAAGCGCGAAAGTCGCATCTTGAGTCAAATAATTGAATTGAGACAAGCCCTGGAAAATAAGGAAGAACAGAAAGTCGGCGAGCTGGAAAAGCTGGTTGGGAAGGGACGTTTTTCTCGATTAGCCTATCTTGATTTGGCTGCTTTTTACTACGAACAGGGTAAAATGGATAAGTCTCTTTCTTATCTGGAAGATTTTCCCCGAAGTCCAAAGGATACTCTCTGGGTAAAAGCCCTGGATTTGAAAGCTCAGATTTTTCGAGCTCAGAAAAAATATGATGAGGCTTTAGAAATTTATGAGCTTTTAGAAAAAGAGAGCCCGGATGATTTCCCTGAAGATATTATTCTCTTTCATAAGGCACAGATTCTCGAAGATAAAGGGGATATCAAGGGAGCTATTAAACACTACACCAAACTTAAGGATGAATTTAGCCAAACTTATTTTGGTTATGAAGCTAGTCAAAGATTAATCCAATTGGGAGAAGAGTAAGAAAGTAGGTTAATTAAGGTAAAGAGGAAAGGTGGAAGAAGAGGAAGCTTGTCAATCGGCAAGAAAAATATATAATAAAAACTCAATTTAATCGAGGAGGACAAAGATGGCTTACATGATTACTGAAGAATGCATTAATTGTGGTGCTTGTGAACCTGAATGTCCCAATCAGGCAATTACCGCTGGCGATGAAATTTACATTATTGATCCGGAGAAATGCACCGAATGCATTCCTGTTTATGATGAGTCCCAATGTGCCGCGGTATGTCCGGTTGATGCCTGTGTGCCTGATCCAGACCATAAAGAGACAAGAGAAGAACTCGAAGAAAAATACAAAGCTATTCGCGGCGAATAGTATTTTTTCAATTCATTCATATAATTTTAGTGAGGGACAGAGGAGTGGAGATCACTCCTCATCTCTATTTTAAAGATGGGTGATTACAATCAGGAGAAGGCGAGATTATATCCACCTTTTCCTGATTATCAGCCCCAGAAAACAAAAATCTGGCTCAATCTAATCCTTTTTGTAGCTACTTTTATTTCTACTTATTTAGTGGGATTAACCTGGAGTGCAAGCTTTATTTACGCTGATGTGGTGAATAACCTTCCTCCAGAGGGAGAGCTGGGAGCTGGTATTTTTTTTGAAGCAGAAGTATTAATCTTGGCAGGAATATATGTCCTGGTCTTGCTGGGAATTTTATCCGCGCATGAACTGGGACATTTTCTTACCTGCCGTCATTATAGACTTCAGGTTACTTTGCCTTATTTTATTCCAGCCCCAACTCTTATTGGCACGCTTGGGGCTTTCATAAAAATCAAATCGCCAATCACCCGGAAACANCAGCTTTTTGATATTGGTGTAGCGGGACCCTTAACCAGTTTCTTTCTCTCCTTGCCCGCCCTAGCTTATGGCTTATCTTTATCCCGGGTTGTTCCCACTATTCCGAGTGAAGGAAGTATTGTCTTCGGTGAACCCCTGATATTGAAAATTATCACTCGCCTTGTAATGCCTGATATTCCNCCTGGAAATGACATAATTCTTCATCCAATCGCCTTTGCCGGCTGGGTGGGGATCCTGGTGACGGCTTTTAACCTTTTTCCAGTTGGTCAACTGGATGGAGGCCATGTCATTTATGCTCTTATTGGTCCCCGGGCTCGCCGTTTGGCCCCGGTGGTTATTGTTTTTTTTCTGGTGATGGGATTATTTTTTTGGATGGGCTGGTTACTTTGGGCAGTTATCATATTTTTTCTAGGATTAAGACATCCTCGTCTTTTAGATGAAAAAGAGCCTCTTTCTTATTCCCGGAAATTAGTAGGTTGGTTGACTTTGATAGTTTTTATTCTTTCTTTTATCCCTGACCCGATCAAAGGGTATACAATTTTTGACTTTCTCTCCAGTGTCGGAGGTTGACCTTTTCTTCCAGTCCTGTTCCCTGAAGGGAATATTTTTAATTCAGCTAAAATCAAGCAGATTAATTAATGGAATGAATTTTCACAAATTTTGTGGAAAACTTGTGGAAAAATAGAGGACTTAGTGGCCGGAAATATTTCCATTTCTTAAAAATATGACAGATTGCACAAAAAATTGTCATCTTATTAAATTAATTATAATCAATAAGATACAGGAAAATTATTCATTTTAAATAGCTTAATTCATTTCCTCAGGTGGTTCATTACCATTTATGATATCCGGCCATTTCAGAATTTAATAATTAATTCATCATAGCCTTTGGTTGTGCAGGTGATGAATAAAGGGAAGAAGTATCTAAGATTGTGCTGAGGTCAAGTCTTTTTTCCNGTAAAAAATTATTATTTTTTCAGTGAAAATGGGTTGAAAGAGAATGAGAATGAAGTTAAATTAGGAGAGAGGTTAAGTTGACGGGGGAAGGGATAGTAAGAGGATAGGCTTGGATGAAAAAAGAATTTAATTTTGCCGAGGTGGAGCGTGAGTTTCAACTCCTCAGGCGACAATATCGATTGCGTCTTATTAGTCCCGAGGAATACAAACAAAGATTAAAGCAGTTAAGGATAAAAGATAGTCAAGGACGATGCTGGACATTAGGAGCTCGTTCCGGTAAATGGTACTATTACAATGGAGAAAAATGGGTGGAAGCCCAGCCGCCGTCTCTGTCTCAAGGGAAGGCCATTTGTATTTATTGTGGATTTGAAAATGATATTACTAATGAAGTTTGTTCATTTTGTGGTAGTGAGATTGGCCCAGAAAAAGAAGAAATTACTCCTTCTTTAAATCCGCAGGATAAACCATCGGGAGAGGATTATCCCGAAGAAACCTGGTTCAGGCCTCAAGAAACGGGAACTCGGAATGAGGCTCCCTGGTATTTAATTAAATGGATTAACCCCTTCTCGTTTGCTTTTTTCTGGGGGATTATTGGCTCCTTGTTGGGAATGGTCGGCGGCATCCTTATTGGAGTGATGAATCTTCCTCTAGCGTTCATCTCTCGCTTTCCCTCCTTTCTTCAGGGAACTCAGGGCAATCTGTATGGAGGGATTTTATTCGGGTTGGGTGGAGCTGTTTTTGGCTTCCTGACTTTTAGTCTGATGGGAGGACTGGGAGCTTTGCTTTTTAACTTCAGTTTGACTTTAATGGGCGGGGTGCAGGTTAAAGGAAAGCCTTTCTGAAAGCTTTTTTTATATTTATATATTTAATAGCTGGATACTCTCTCAGACAGTTCTTTTTCGACCTTTATCAGTAGCCGATAAAAAGATTATTCTTGACTGGTCCGGCAGGGAGGGCTTTTTAGGAAAGAAAAATACATTNTGGATTGGTGGAATAGCTCCCTCTGTTATATGTTTTCAGGCGTTCAACTTAATCAGATGATCTGGGCTGTCTCTTTCCCCTGGGTGAAAAGAGACTCTCGCTCAGGACAATTAACCGTTTATGGCTTCAGGTTCAGAAAAGGAGTCGACTTTCTGGCTTCCAATATAAGACCTCTTTAGCTGGCTATTTTTCCATCTGCTTTTCACCACTACTTTTTTGGCGTAAATAATTTAAGCCAAAAGCAATCTGGCCCAGAGAGAGAGATTCGTCATTGGGGGAATAGAGTTGCGGACGAAGGATCTGGAAGCCTTTTTCTTGGAGAAGATTTTCCACCCGCTCTAATAAAAAAGAGTTCAAGAAAACACCTCCGCTGAGGACAACCGTTTGCACCTGAAATTGGCGGCGGGCTTCTTCAGCTATTTCCCCGATGAGCTGAACCAGAGTATGATGGAATTTGGTTGAGATATAGTGGCCTTCTTTTCCCTTTTTTATGTCCTTCAAGAGGCCTTCGAATAAAGGTTTAAATTGAATAATCCAGGGAATTTTTTTCTTGTCTATCNAGTAAGGATAAGCGGAGTTGGTAATTTTTTCTTCAGCGAGGGCTTCGAGTCTCATGGGGGCCTCGGCTTCAAATTCGATTTCCGGAGGAGCAATTTCACTCAAGAAAGCGATAGCGTCGAAAAGACGACCACAACTGGAAGTTGGTGGAGCATTAAGATGATGGGTGATCATTTGCAGGAGGAGAGCTTTTTCTTTGCTGGAGATTAATTGTAAGGCTGGGGTTGAAGGAAAATTGGGTCCGAAATAGGTAATCAAGTGGGCCAATGCCATTCGCCAGGGTTGACGGGCCGCCAGATCGCCTCCTGGTAGAGGAACTTCCTGAAAGTGTGCCAGTCGGGTATAGGAAGAATAGTTAAACAGGAAAAATTCGCCTCCCCANGCCCGGCCGTCATCGCCCAGACCGAATCCATCCCAGGCCACTCCAAGAGCGATTTCATTACTGCCATATCCATGTTCAAGTAGAGGAGCCAGAAGATGGGCAAAATGATGCTGGACTTTGAGATGGGGAATTTGTTGTTTTTCGGCATAACGAGTCGTGTGAAAGTGGGGATGGAGGTCGGTGACTAAAAGGTGAGGATTGATAGTAAAGAGTTTTTGCAAATGGTGGAGGGTTTCCTCGAAATAGCCAAAGTTCTGGTAATCGTCAAGATCCCCGAGGAATTGACTAGTGATGACGTAACCCTGTTTGAAGACTGAAATTGTNTCTTTTAATTCGCCACCTAAGGCAATAATTTGGGTAGGAATATCGAGTAGTTGAGGTACAGGTTGGGGATAGGGAACAAATCCTCTCGCCCGCCTGAAGAAAAGAGGCTGCTCATTGACTATTTTGAGGACTGAGTCGTCGGCTCGCATATGGATTGGGCGGTTGTGGGTTAAAATAAAATCACAGAGAGAATCAATCTCTTGCTCATCTTTCATGATAGGAGCGTCTTTTCGGTTGGAACTGGTGGCAATAACCAGTTTAAGTTCATCGAGTATTAAATAATGGAGGGGGGTATAAGGAAGCATAAAGCCAATTTCTTTCAGATAGGGGGCGATTCCGGGGATGTCTTGTTTTTTCCTCAGGAGAACAATGGGTCGGCGGGGAGAAAGGAGCCAATTCCGTTCGATGGGTGTAAGATAGGCATATTGATCGATAATTTCTAGAGAACGGGCCATTAAAGCAAATGGTTTTCTTTTTCGTTGTTTTATCTTTCTTAACCGTTGAACAGCTGACTGATTGAAAGGGTTGGCTATTAAATGAAAGCCGCCTAATCCTTTTACGGCCACAATGTAGCCCTTTTGAATTAGTTGAGCTGCTTTTTTTATTCCTCCCTGGATTGGCGACCGGGTACCGGCTTCGAGCAGTTCAATGTGAGGGCCGCATTCAGGGCAGGCGATAGGTTGAGCGTGGTACCGGCGGTCAAGAGGATTTTCGTATTCTTCCCGGCAGGCTGGACACATAATGAATTCACTCATGGTTGTTTGAGGACGATCATAAGGAAGTTGTTTGACAATTGTATAGCGGGGACCGCAGTCGGTACAATTGATGAAGGGATATTGATAACGCCGATCCTGAGAGTCGTACATTTCCTGCAAACAATTAGGACATACAGAAATATCGGGTGAAATGAAAACGAAACTTTCGCCGCCTTGAGAAGGATGGATTGAAAATTCGGAACAATTTTCCAGGTGAGCTGCCGAGAACTCTATTCTTTCTATTTGGGCTAAGGGAGGAAGATTTTCAAGCAAGTTTTTAAAAAAATGATGATGTGAGGAGGGATTCAGGGTTTCGAGATGGAGTTTTACCCCAAAACCTATATTTTTGACCCAGCCTTTGTATTGATATTGATGAGCNAGACGGTAAAGAAAAGGACGGAAGCCTACTCCCTGAACTATCCCGAAAAAGGTTGCTTCGATAGCCTGTTTTTTTAATAAATTTGCCTTCTTTAAAAAAGAACTAAGATTAGTCGGGTGGTTATCTCTTACTGTAAAGACAACCACAGTAGTTTTGTCGGTACAATCGGTAGTGATGAGAGAGTTCGACGCTTTTTTTGAAGCCATTTTTTTTCTTAAAATCCGCCTCCAGAAAGTTTATGCCCCATTTTTTTCCCAACATTCGGCCAATCTTATTGATAACTGCTGCTTTTTTCCAGGGACTTAAGGTTAAAGTTGTGGTAAAGAGGTCAAAGCCTTTTTCGAAAGCCAGTCGGGCAGTTTTCTCCAGCCGCAAAGCGTAACAAATATTACAGCGGCGGCCTTTCTCTGGTTCATGTTTGAATTTNGCGGTGGCTTTGAACCACATCTCGTCATCATAATCTCCAATTATCAGTGGAATTTGAAGTAAGTTACTTACTTTAACGGTTTCTGCCAAACGAAGTCGGTATTCTTCCGGTGGATGAATGTTTGGGTTGTAAAAAAAACCACTGACATGATAATTGTCCTGCAAGAGCTTCAAGACGTAGAAGCCGTCCGGAGCACAACAGATATGAACCAGTATTTTAGGGAGCATAACNCATTATTTTAAACTAACCAGGGAAAAAAGGCCATGGCCCCTGAAATGGAGAAAGAGGTGCTTCATCTTCATAATCAGAATAATAGCCTTCTTAAGAGAAAGTGATTATTGAGGGTGGCCAGGTGGGAAGTCGGTTGACAAGAAGGTAAAAATTGAAAACAATATCTGAAATTTATGATGCACTTACGAGAATTAGATGAATTGATGGTTCTTTTAGATTCAAATCCAAGCGCCGGTTTACCTTACTGGATATTCTGGTTTTTAGTCTGCGTTATTCTTCTGTTGTTGATTTTTATTTTTCTCCGTGATCGAAATTTAAGAAGAAAATTAAATGAGTTTTTCTTTGGAGCCCGGAAACAATTCGCCAAGTTGCGACTCCAGGTAAGAATCAGATTGGAAGAAAAGAAAAAAACTCAGGTTTTGAAAGAATTGGGAGAAGAAATATGGCGGGGGAAATTTTGGCCTAACAGAGGAAAGGGAATAAGAGGGAAGTTAGAGGTCATTGAAAAAAAGAAGGAAAAAATCAAGGACCAGACCCAACAAATCGAGAAGAAGATTTTTACTCTGAAACAAAGATTGGCAGAGATAGAGCATCATTTTCAATTGATTCAAACAGAACTGGAGCAGGAACTTGTGCCTCAGAGAGAACAATTAACAGCTCTCCGGCAGCAAGAGGAAGAAGTGGTGAAGGAGATAACTTCTCTTCACCACCGTGAAGAGGAGCTAATGAGACAAATAAATAGTCTTCGGCAGGAAATCAAGTTACAAGATGAGGCTGACCCGGAAGAGGAATTACCCGCCAAAAAGAACCAGCTAGAAAAGATCCTTTCCCAACTGATTGAGAAAAAACAGGCTGCGAGAGGGTTAGTTCGTTTAAAGCTGGAACAAAAGGAGGCTCTGGGGAAAAAGATGGAGACGATTGGAGAAAGGATTGAATCGCTCGAAAAGAAAAAGACAAATACCTCAAGGGAAATTAATAATAAAAAAGAAAAAATATTACTACAAATTTCCAGGTTAGAAGGTGATAAAGAAAAGTTATTAAAAACATATGAAAAGCTGCAACAGGAAAAGCAGCCTCTTTTTGTCTCTTTAGGGGAACTGTTTGAGGATGAAGTTGGGACTGAGACTTCATTGATGCTCTATGCCCACCAGCTGGAAAGGATAAACCGTAATTTAAAAGAGATGAAACATCAATTGAAGCAACTCTAGAAGGTGGTTTTTTATTGAATTTTTTAAATTGTTTAATCACCTGGGGGATGATTTTCAGCAATTTTCCTTTTACCTAACCTGTTCAGTTGAAGATGCACCAGTTGAGAGGAAAAACGAAGCTGTTTTGTCCTGAATAACCCAGTTAATCATAAAGACAGCTGCGGGTAAATTTTCATTAAATATCTTTTGGATATCATTTTCGGAGTTGAAAAACCCCCCACGAAAGCGATCGATCGGGGGAAGTTCTATGGTAAAGGCAGGTATTCCGTACACCCCTAGGGCCCAATCAGTAGTATCGCCATTGGTAAGATAAAGAGAGGCTCCCGACTGCCCGAAAGTATATTTAGAACCNTCTACTGCTTCCATCTTCTGAGACATTGAAGAGGCGAGAAACGATAAAAGGTCATCTTGCGGGCTTGGTTCATCAGTATATCCCCACGGATAAAGAATGACCTGCCCATAGCTATGGTAAGAGATAAGAGCTTTTATGTTGGGATGGAGTTCCATAAACGTTTGGATGGCTCTGGTTTCAGGTTCGGAAAAAGGAGAAGTCCCGCGGTAAACATTGGAGGAAGGGTCGGGACTGGAGCCAATGTTATCAAGGCCCCATTGATAACTGTAATTACGATTAAGATCAACCCCGAAGAGTCCATGGCCCAGGTTGCGGCGGTTTTTTCTCCAATATCGATAGAAATAAATAGAAAATTCCAAACCGTCTGGATTGACCAAAGGGATAATCCAGATCTCACTTTGATTAACCAGGTTCTGAATCGATGAATCAAGGTTATAATTTTCCACCAGGTATTTTGCCAGAAGAAGGGGGACTTCAACTGAAATCCATTCCCGGGCATGGTGACAGCCAAGAAAAACTATCCCTGGTTCATTTTCTTCGAGATAAGGATTATCTGAGATTTTTAAGGCGTAGATATTTCGTCCTTCCACACTCTGGCCAAGATTCTCCAGTCGACAAATTTCAAGATTGGCTTTTTCGAGAGTAAACAACTCAGTTTCAAGTTCGGCATAGGAGTGGTAAGCGCCATTCAGGCTGGTTTGGATGGTGAAGGAATCGGGGGTGCTTTCTCTGGATTCAAGATTCTCCGGCGCATAAGGAATATTTAATTCCTGGAGTAATTGAAGTTCAGCGGGGCTAACCACAAGATATATTTGGTCATTCCATTCCATTAAGTAATCCAGGGGATATTGTCGGAGCCGGGTTAGGTACTCGGTTTTTTTGGGAATACTGATGACCAGATAATCCCCGGGAAGAGAGAAGGTTTCAGCGGTAAGAGGTTTGATAAAGATGAGTGAAAGCAAAATTCCTAATAGGAAACAGGTGGGTATTTTAAAGACACTGCTTATTTTATTCTTGTCCATTTTTTTCGTCCTTCTCAATGATTATAGGAGAGGGTCACAGTTATTTTATCTGAACTCAAACCCTGTTCTCCCCCTCTTTCTTGAGCGAGGGCAAAACCAATGTCGAGGTGAAAATGGTTCCAGTGCAACCCCATCCCAAAAGTGTAACCGAGATAAGCGGTTTTTGGAGTTTTTGGGGGTTGAGAGTCATAATAAAAACCAAGTCGAAAAGGTATTCTGGCTGGTACTCCCAGAAGCTGATAAGTCAGGAGATATTCCCCTCCAGCCCCAATCTGAAAGGTATCCTGAAAGTTGCGGGGGAGAACCTCGTCGAAGAAATTGACTTTATAATCAGACCAACGATAATAAATTACCTCCGCCAGGAAGCCAAGAGGCGGAGAGATCCTCCAACTTACCCCTCCTCCCAGAATAAGAGGTTGGTGATAATAATTGTCTGTCTGGGCAGTGATTTTAATGTTTGTTTGGGATAAAGAGGCAGTGTAACTGAGTTCACTTTCTCCTCTGGCCTTTTTCTTAAAAGGAGAACGGAAAGCAAAGCTTGCCCAGAGATGGTCGGTGATTAGAAAAGTCAATCCGCCGTTAATATAAAACCCTCGATAGGCTTCCCGCCGGTTATCTCGAATAGTGATCTGGGAGATGGACCATTCTTCATTAACTGTTCTTTCCCAGTTTCCCTGGATTAAGTTAAGACCTAATCCAATTAATAAGCGGGAATTTATTTTTCGAGCTATAGCTAGGTTAAAGTTTCTTATTAAACCACTTTGGTTATAGTTCAAGGTATAATAGGCTCTTCCTTGATAATCCTTCTGAAAATTGACTTGAGGGCGGTCATAGTATTCGAGTAAGCCAACACTACCCCCAATTGTCCAGCCTTTTACGTTGAGGGAAAATCCGGCATAATCCAGGGCNCTTAGACTTAAAGATAAATTTTCGGCGGAAAGAAGAATTCCCGTGTTGACCAGTCCAAATCGATAAAGAGACGCTTGGTTGAATGAACCGTTAAGAGTCAGGGTGAAACCGGATAATTTAGCTAGAAGCGAAGGATTGGTCAGGGCGATTGAATTATTTAAGGGGTAGGCAATTTTGATCATTCCTAGAGCAAGAGATGAGGCGGTGGGCAGACCAAAGTGATTCCAGGACTGTAAGGGAGCTTCATCTTCGTATTGCCCCATGTTTGTTTGAGCTGGTACCAGGGAGACTTGCAGGGCAAGGAGAAATGGCAGAAATAACCAGAAAGAGAAAATTTTTTTCTTCATTTTTCTATCCACCATTTATTTTTTGAAAATTGTATATCAGAGTTATTTTTCTTTCAATGAAGGAATAAGAGGAGCCCCCATAATTTTGGTTTGGAAATTAGTATTGGAAGAAAAAGGGGAGAGAGATGAGGCATAGATTATAAATTTTCTGGAATATCTCTCCATGATGAAATAGATTTGCAAAATTAAAATATCTGTGCTATAGAAAACAATTTAAAAAAGAGGGCGAGAGAGATGAAGATAAGAAGAATAAAAATAGTTGGTACGGGGTTCTATGTTCCGGATAAGATCCTGACTAATCAGGACCTCGAAAAGATGGTTGAGACCTCGGATGAATGGATTGTCACCCGAACTGGAATAAAAGAACGCCATATTGCCTCTGCTGATCAAGCCACTTCTGATTTAGCCTCGGAAGCAGCCAAACGAGCCCTTCAGGATGCAGGAATTTCGGCGGAAGAAATAGATTTAATTCTGGTGGCCACTTCCACGCCTGATACTATCTTTCCTTCCACTGCNTGCCGGGTGCAGCATAATTTAGGCGCAGATCATACTCCTGCCTTTGATCTCTCCGCCGGTTGCACCGGTTTTCTCTATGGAATGATTGTCGCTGAAGGGCTCATCCTCAATGGGACCGCTCGCCGAGTGTTGCTGATAGGAGCAGAATTGTTAACCAAGATCACTAACTGGGAAGATCGTTCAACCTGTGTTTTGTTTGGGGATGGAGCTGGAGCAGTGGTCCTGGAAGAGAGTCAGGATGACTCGGGAATGCTTTCTTCTTACTGGCGAGCGGATGGTTCTTTAGGAGAATTGTTAATTCTGCCTGGAGGTGGCACTCGGATCCCTGCTTCTCATGAATCCGTTGACCAGAAATTACATTATCTTCAGATGAAGGGCAATGAGGTTTTTAAGCACGCGGTTAAGAGAATGGGCGAAGCAGCTCTTGAAGCTTTAAAGATAGCTGGTTTAAAAAAGAAAGATGTTGATTATCTTGTTCCCCATCAAGCGAATATCAGGATTATTGACGCTACTGGTCAGCGGTTGAAACTTTCTCCCGAGAAAGTATATACCAATATCCATCGTTACGGCAACATTTCGGTGGCTTCAATTCCGGTAGCTATTCATGAATTAAAAGAAGCTGGCAAGTTGAAAAAGGGAGATATTCTTGTGTTTGACGCCTTCGGAGCTGGTTTTACCTGGGCGGCCGTTGTTTACCGCTGGTAAGTGAAGTTTAACAAAAATTTTAAGGTGGTAGTCTTCTTTTTCCCCCTTTTTCCCTTGAAATCAGCTGGTAATAATACATATGATTACCACAAAGGCTAATTTTAAATGGAGGGGTAACGAGGATGAAAAAGATAATCATTTTTTGCCTTGTTTTTTTATTGGTTTCTCTTTTTTCAATCACAAGCTGTCAGAAAGGACCAGAGGAAGCGGATCTCGTCATCATTAATGGTCAGGTAATCACAGTTGATCAGGCCGTTCCAGAAGCCGAAGCTGTGGCCATAAGAGATGGGATTATCATTGCTGTCGGGAAAACAAAAGAAATTAATCATTATATCTCCGACAGAACTGAAGTGATCGATCTTCAGGGCAAAACCTTAATTCCTGGATTTATTGACTCTCATGCCCACTTTATGGGCATCGGTCGGTCTAAATTGACGATTGATCTAAGGGATTGCCAAAGCTGGGAAGAAATCGTGGAGAAAGTAAAACAGGCTGTTGCCCAGGCTCAACCAGGAGAATGGATTCTGGGTCGAGGATGGCATCAGGAAAAATGGGATAGAATTCCCCAGCCGAATATAAATGGTTTGCCCTTTCATCATCAATTAAGTGCTGTTTCTCCCGAGAATCCTGTTCTTCTGACTCATGCGAGTGGCCATTCTTCTATAGCTAACGCTCGCGCCATGGAGCTGGCAGGCATAACAGCGGAGACTCCCGATCCTGATGGGGGAGAAATTGTCCGGGATAAACAGGGAAAGCCGATTGGGGTTTTTCGAGAAACAGCCCAATCGTTGATCAGAAGAGTATATGCCCAGCATCAGGCCAAAAAGACTCCTGAAGAAAGAGAACAAGAACTCCGCAAAATTGTCCTGTTGGCCGCTGAGGAATGTCTGGCTAAGGGTGTAACTTGTGTTCATGATGCCGGGGTTTCCTTGGAAACAATTGATTTATATAAGCGGATGGTCGATGAGCAACAACTTAATCTCAGGTTGTATGTCATGGTCACCGAAAGTAATGATCGGTTAGCACAGCGATTAAATGAATATCGACTGGAAGGATATCAGGATCATCATTTAACTGTGAGAGCCATCAAGAGATTTATTGATGGAGCTCTGGGAGCCCATGGAGCCTGGTTGCTGGAGCCATATGTGGATTTGCCTGCCAGCACTGGTTTAAATACAACTCCGATCGAGGTTCTTCGCCAGACAGCTTTACTGGCCATTGAGAATGATTGGCAACTCTGTATTCATGCTATTGGTGACCGAGCCAATCGAGAGGTCTTGAATCTTTACGAAGAAGTATTTAAAACTCATCCAGAAAAGAAGGATTTGAGATGGCGGATTGAGCATGCCCAACACCTTGACCCGACGGATATTCACCGTTTTGCCCGGTTAGGGGTTATTGCTTCTATGCAGGGGATCCATTGTATATCTGATGGTCCCTGGGTGTTAAAAAGACTAGGACCTAAGAGGGCAGAGGAAGGAGCTTACGTCTGGCGAAAATTGATTGATTCGGGAGCAGTTATCTGCAATGGAACAGATGCTCCCGTGGAAGACGTGGACCCAATCCGCTCCTTTTATGCTTCTGTGACTCGTCGATTGAAAGACGGTTCTCTGTTTTATCCGGAGGAGAGAATGACCCGGGAAGAAGCCCTGCGCTCCTATACTCTTAACGGTGCTTATGCTTCCTTCCAAGAAAAAATTCTGGGCAGTATTACCCCAGGGAAGCTGGCCGACCTAGTGGTGCTTTCTCAGAATATTCTTACCTGCCCGGAAGATAAGATCCTCCAGACAAAAGTCTTGATGACCTTTGTGGGAGGAAAGCGCGTTTATAAAAAGAAAGATTAGAGATTTATTGCCAAAGGAAGAGAAGAAACCTATAATTATTATCTAATTTCTATATTTATATCGAGGAGAATAGTATGAAAAAACTAATTATTGCTTCCCTTGTTAGCTGGCTAATGTTAGTGTGGCTTTCACCAACTCCAGCCCTGAGCGGAGAAAAAGAATATCCGCCTGCTCCGGATTTTACTTTGACTGATTTAAACGGACAAACCATTTCTCTGGCTGATTTTGAAGGCAAAGTTATTTTCTTGAATTTCTGGGCTACCTGGTGTCCTCCTTGCCGGCAGGAGATCCCTGGATTTATCGAAGTTTATGAGAAATACAAGGATAAAGGGATGATAATAATTGGAGTTTCAGTTGATAGAGGCGGAGCGGATAAGGTAAAGGAGTTTGTGAATAATAATAAGATTACTTATCCGATAGCCATGTATACGGATGAAATTATCAAGGCTTATCAGCCCGGCCGGTTCATCCCGACAACAATTATAATCGACAAACAGAGAAAAATCAGGAATAAGCACGTTGGCTATATGGATAGAGAAACTCTGGAAAAATATTTCTTAGATTTAAATAAATAATTAAGTCAGTTCAACTTCAAAATGCCTGGAACAGAAAATGTATCGGTCTTTGTGGCTTTTTCAGCCGGCCTGCTGTCTTTTTTATCTCCCTGTATTCTTCCTCTAATCCCTTCCTACCTAGCTTTCATTACCGGTGTTTCCCTGGAGGAGATGTCCCATGAAGAGAATATTAAGAAGGTCAGAAAAATAGTTATTGGGAATTCTCTTCTCTTTATTCTCGGCTTCTCCCTCGTCTTTATCTCTTTGGGAGCCTCGGCCACCTTTCTGGGGCGTTTCATGGCGGAGAATATTAGATGGATGGAAAGGATAGGCGGTGTAATTGTCATTATCCTGGGGCTTCACTTTGCTGGAGTTTTTAAAATTGCTTTCTTGGAGAGAGAGAGAAAGTTCCACCTCCAGGAAAAACCGCTGGGAATGCTGGGAACAGTAGTGGTGGGCATGGCCTTTGGAGCCGGCTGGACACCCTGTGTGGGGCCCATCCTTGGAGCTATCCTGGCTATGGCGGCCACTACCCAGAGTTTGGTTAAAGGAATTGTCCTCTTGGCGATTTATTCCATTGGTTTAGGTTTACCTTTTCTTCTGGCGGGGATTTTGATAAATAAGTTTTTTGAATACTTTCAATCGATTCGCAGATATTTCCGGATTATTACTATTGCAGGTGGAGTTCTTCTTATCTTGATCGGTGTCCTTCTGATTACCGGATATTTCTCCTCCATGTCGGCCATGCTCCAGTAATTATATTATTTTCACTTAAAGATTTTAAAGCAGCTAAAGTCAACACACGGTTAATAAAGAGAATCGATTTAGATGGAAAAACTATAACTCTTGCCTGGGTGAAAGCAAAGATACTTTTTTCTGATAGAGATTAAATTTCTGACATATATTCAGAGAGGAGAAGCTTCTTCATATTTCAGGAGACGAGACCATCGCCGGTCCACTTCTTCCTGAATAAAAGTGATGGCTTTGGCGGTGAGATGTCGAAATCTTCCCTGAATCTTCAGATACTCATCAACCGGTTTTTTCTCCCGTGGTTTAATGTTTATTTTCCAAGTACTGCCATCCTCGACCTCGAAGAGAGGGAAAACACATGTCTGGACGGCTAATTTACCTAGTTTGATGGTATCTTCTGGTCTTGTTTTCCAGCCTGAAGGACAGGGGGCGTAAATATGGATAAAGCGAGTGCCTTTGATATCTTTGGCTTTCATAACTTTGCGATAAAGGTCCTCAGGATAAGAGATATTGGCTGTAGCTATGTAGGGAATACGATGAGCCGCTATAATGGCGTCGATATCCTTTTTGGGGCGATTTTTATAATGTTTTACCGGAGTAGTGGTTGTCCAGGCTCCATACGGCGTGGCTGAACTGCGTTGAATGCCGGTGTTCATGTAGGCTTCATTATCATAGCAGACATAGATTATATCATCGTTCCTTTCGGCTACACCAGAAAGGGCTTGGATGCCAATATCAAAAGTTCCGCCATCGCCTGCCCAGGCCACGACTGTAGTTTCATGGTCACCGACCATTTCCAGCCCGGCTTTTAGTCCTGCCGCTGAAACCGCCGCTGTTTCAAAAGCGCAATGAAAAATGGGCACATCCAGTGAAGAGTAAGGGAACGGGCCATCAATAACTGACCAACAGCAGGCCGGGATGCAAAGAGCTGTTCTTTGGCCCAGTGCTTTGAGGACATATCTCATGGCCAAAGTTGCGCCGCAACCCTGACAGGCTAGGTGGCCCGAATGCATGTATTCCTCAGGAGGAAGAGTGAGACGTATTTTTTTCTTTTTCTTTTCTTTTGGATGACTCATTTTTTTACTCCTATCCAGCTGATCCTTTCCTGGGGAGAGTCGCTGCGTTGGGTTTGTTCGATGATCTGCCGGAAAGTCTCCAGGGTTATATCTCGACCCCCCAGACCGGTTATGTATCCAAAAACAGGCACCGATGAATTCCCGTAAAGAGCGGATTTTACTTCCTGATAAAATATCCCGTGGTGACCATAAGAAATGTTGCGATCAATGACCGCCACTTTTCTGGCCTGAGAAAGAATTTCATTGACGACCTCAAAGGGGAAGGGGCGGAAAACTCTAACCCGGAGATTGCCCACTTTTATCCCTTTTTGTCGGAAGTGATCAACCGCTACCCGGGCTGTATAGCCAGTTGTTCCTGAAGTGACCAGAATAATTTCTGCATCATCGCATTTATAAGGGTCGACCAAGCTTAATCTTCGCCCAAACAACTCCTGGAATTCCCGGCCTGTTTCTTCAATAAGCGCCGGAGCTTTTTCCATGTCTTTCTGGAGTTTATAGCGGAATTCGAAATAGTGTTCCGGTGAGGTTAAACCGCCAAAGGCATGGGGCTCATCGGGGGTAAGACGAAATTTCGGTTGAAAGGGAGGCAGGAATTCATCTACTTTTTCCTGGTCTGGAACGTCGACGATTTCATAGGTATGGGAAAGAGAAAAAGCGTCGAGAATTATCATCGCCGGGATATGAAGTTTTTCGGCCACTTTGAAAGCCTGAATGACACTGTCCAGCACTTCCTGGTTGGAGCCGCAATAAAATTGCATCCAGCCCGTATCTCTTTGAGAAAGGCTGTCGTTTTGATCGGTCCAGATACTCCATCCAGGAGCCATGGCCCGGTTAATATTACCCAGGACAACGGGTAGGCGGCCTCCGGAAGCCCAGTGAAGGAGTTCATGCATCAAAGCGAGACCTTGGGCTGAAGTAGCCGTGAAAGTTCTAGCGCCAGCGAGAGAGGCTCCTAGACAGGCTGCCATGGCTGAATGTTCAGATTCGACTTTAATAAACTGAGCGTCGAGGACTTTCTCGGCACACATTTCAGAGAGCAGTTCGACTACCTGCGTTTGAGGGGTAATTGGGTATGCGGCGATCACCTGAACGCGAGAAAGCTTGGCTCCGTAGGAGAGTGCATGATTACCCATCAATACTTTTCTCATTTTTCTTCCTCCACCATAGTGATGCATTTGGCCGGACATTCTTCAGCGCAAAGTCCACATCCTTTACAATAGGTGTAATCCACCACTGGATATTCATTATCGATGTAAATCGCTGCATCGGGGCANAATTTCCAGCAGATGCCACATTGGAGACAATCTTCCAGGTTGATTTCCGGACGAATGTTACGCCACGCCCCGGTCCGATTGTGGAGCATCGATCCTAGGGAGTAAGGAGCCAAAGGCATTTCTTTTTCGGAATGAAAATTAATTTTTTTGGTAGGCTCTTGTTTTTTCATGGTTGTTATCCCCTATTCAGTGTGGAAGACGACTGATTCATAAGCTTCTTTGGCAGCAGCGGCATTGTCCTCTGGTTTGAGAGGAACGCCCTCTTTGACAGCCTGAATAACTGAGGCGAGACTGGCTAAGTCAAGGACTTTAACCACTGCTCCGACAATAGCGGTGTTGACAATGGGGGTAGCCAGGGTTCCTAATCGGTGTTTAATGGCAATTTGAGTAGCATTGATGGTCGCCACGCGGTATTTTTGGGGAAAGGCCAATTCTTCTGGTTTTTTATCAGAATTAACAATAATCCAACCCCCTTCTTTTAAGCCTTCCGTCACATCGATAGCCTCGATTAAAGTAGGGTCGAGGACAACTATATGGTCAGGTGTATAAATGCGACTTTTGTCATAAATGGGGGCCTCGTCGATTCGGATAAAGGCATACACAGGGGCTCCCCGGCGTTCTACTCCAAATTCAGGGTAAGCCTGAACGTAGTTACCCTCTTTATTAATGGCATCAGCCAGAATTTTAGAGGCAACAACTGTTCCCTGGCCACCTCGGCCGTGAAATCTTATTTCCACCATTTTTGCTCCTCTGTTCTCTGAATTTGCTTTAAAAGAGATTTATTAATATTTGATATTGTCCCTTGTCATTCAGTTAAAAGAAGAGGAGGACTTTACAGCTCAAAGCTTAAAACCCGGTGAGAATGACACTGAATGTTCACCGCTGCGGGCATGGAAGCAATATGGCAGGGAAAGGCTTCGACATGAACAGCCAAAGCTGTACAACGCCCGCCCATCCCCTGAGGGCCAATACCTAGCTGGTTTATTCTTTCCAGGAGTCTTTTTTCCATGTCGGCATAAAAGGGGTCGGGGTTATGAGAGCCCAGGGGTCGCCTGAGTAAGGCTTTTTTAGCCAGCAGAGCTGAATATTCAAAATTTCCTCCAACACCAACGCCAACAATTATGGGAGGACAGGGATTAGAACCGGCTTTATCAACTGTTTCGACGACAAAGTCTTCAATGCCTTCTAAACCGGCGGCGGGAGCAAACATCCGAATAGCACTCATATTTTCCGCCCCCCCACCTTTGGCGACGAAAGTGACTTTAAACATTTCTCCCGGAACTAGTTCCCAATGGATGAATGCCGGCGTATTGTCGCCTGTGTTTTTCCGGCGAATGGGGTCTTCAACGACTGATTTTCTTAAGTATCCTTCTTCATAACCCAGCCGCACCCCCTCAGTGATAGCTTCATGGAGACTCTTCAGATTATCATCNTATTCCAGTTGAATCTGTTCTCCTAATTCCACAAAGAAAACAGCCAGCCCGGTGTCCTGGCAGAGCCCCAATTTTTCATTCCGAGCAATGTGAGCATTTTCCAGAATTTGTTCCAGAACTGCTTTTCCGGCGGGAGATTCTTCTTTTTCTCGCCAATCTTGGATAATTTTTAAAACATCCTCCTGAAGTTCGAAGTTGGCCTGTTGGACTATGTCTTTGATCTTATCTCTGACAGTAGAAAGACGAATACGCTTCATGAATTACCTCCAGAAAATAAGGCGTTATGAAATGAGGTTTGATGATGTGACATGAAGCTTTAGTTTAAGTCGTGGTGATTATTGTGTCAAGTTTAGAAGAGTCTCGACGCTTGTTTGGTATTACCCATGAAGAAGAACTTTCCTTCCTCGGATAATTATCTCAGAATTTGGCCCAGGATTTGGAGGCGATTTCTGATGGAAGAGACAACCCAACGAAAGCTAGATCAGGAGCTGGAGGCCTCTTTCNTCCACCTGAAAGAGGGCCCCAGCTCCTTTTATCAGAGTTGTCAGTGGACCAAGAATTACTGCGGAAATAGTGTGAACCCGAGATCATACTCCAGGCCGAATTGACGACAGGCTTTCTCTTGCCCGAAACAACAAATAATTGGTAGCTCTTGAGGAGGGCTCTTTTCTTAAACTGCTTAGAGACACCCGAATCTTCCAGTAAAGTTACCAGGGTAAAGATATCTTCACCGGCTCGTCCTTCCGGCTGAAACTTGTTGTTTTCCTCATGTCCAGAGAGGACCTGACGGCCAGACTGAGTTAAGAGTGGGATAAGCCACTTAAGTTATGTTTTTAAATTGAGGGCCATTAATTTAAGTTCAGTCATTTCTTCAATCGCGTAGCGCAATCCTTCCCGACCGAAGCCGGATTCTTTGATGCCACCATAAGGCATATGGTCGACCCGGAAAGTAGGAATATCATTAATGATTACTCCACCAACCTCAAGTTTTTCGAAAGCCTGGAATGCCTTGGTGAGATTATGAGTAAAAACTCCGGCTTGTAAACCGTAGATGGAATAATTAACATCTTCCAGGGCTTGTTCAAAGTCGGTGTATTTATAAATAACAACTACCGGAGCGAAGGCTTCTAGCCAGGAAATTCGGAGTTCAGGTTTAACATTTTCCAGGACTGTGGGGGCTACAAGATTACCTTCTCTTCTTCCCCCGACCAGGATTCTGGCCCCTTCTTCTACTGCTTCTTGGATCCACTGTTCAGTTTGTTCGGCGGCATCAAGAGTAATCATTGGTCCGACATCGGTTTCTTCATCAAGAGGATCACCCAATTTTAATTTTTTGGTCTGGTCAATAAATTCGTTCAGGAAGCGGTCATAAATTTTCTCATGAAGAAATATTCTTTGGATGGAGATGCAGATCTGGCCGGCATAAGCGAAGGCACCTAAGACACACCGGGGGACAGCATAATCGAGATCAGCATCAGGCTCGACTACTACAGCCGCATTCCCCCCTAGTTCAAGAGTCACTCTTTTTTTATGAGCTTTCTTTTTCAATGGCCAGCCGACCGATGGGCTGCCGGTGAAAGTAACCATTTTAATCTGTTCATCTTCAAGAAGAGCTTCGGCTGCGTTATAACTGGAGGGTAGAATATTGACCCCTCCTGGGGGAAGTTCAGTTGAGTGAACAATCTCTCCCAGAATCATAGCTGTTGGTGAAACCTGAGAGGCTGGCCGGAGAATGAAAGTGTTACCGGAAGCTATGGCGGGAGCCATCTTGTGAGCCACTAAATTCAGAGGAAAATTGAAAGGAGTTATCCCGGCAATGACTCCCAGAGGGAAGCGCCGGACAAGGCCCCAGCGACCTTTAGTGGTGGACATCAAATCTAGAGGAATTAGTTCTCCGTAAATTCTCTTGGCTTCTTCAGCCGCGATGAGAAAGGTATTGACTGCTCTTTCGACCTCAAGCCTGGCTGAACGGATTGGTTTACCGCTGACCAAAGCAATTGATTTAGCTAATTCTTCTTTTCTATCTTCGATTGTTCGGGAAATTTTTTCGAGAATTTTATATCTTTCATAACTGGAGAGCGTTTTAGTCTGTTTAAAAGCACTAATGGCCGAGTCGATAGCTTGTTGCATCAGAGACCGATCGGCAAAATGGACCCTGGCCACTGGCGTTCCATCGTAGGGAGAGAGAATGTCCCGGGTTTCAAAACCGTCTACTTGGTGTCCATTTATCCATAATTTGTATTCAGTCATTCATCCTCCTTGGCCTGAAGATATTTTTTGGATCGAATGATATTCATTTTTCAATAAAAGAATAAGATATTTTGATTGAAGGAGCAAGCTGCAAGATTAAATCAAATGGAGTTACTCGATGGCCTGGAGTGACTCCCAGGGAATAGATTGCCAAGTCAGGTTGAATTTTTTCTGAAGTTCTGAATAGAGAGAAGTTAACCCAGGCTCAGGTTCCACAGGAGAGGAGGATTTTTTAACCAGATTTTCAGTAAGTTCTTGAATAGGGACCTTTTCTCCTTGTTCATAAAGATAAGTCCAAATGCTTTGCAGAGCTGCTCCATAGGCAGCTGCTTCATTTTCGGCAAGGGTGAAAAGAGGACAATTGAGAATTGAAGCTGCGATTTTTAACCAAGTCTTATTTTTTGCTCCTCCTCCTGTCACCCGGATTTCACTGGGATTGATTTTGAGTTGTTTCATTCTGGCCCAGCCATAACCAAGGTTGAAAATGGTCCCTTCGAGAACAGCTCGCACAAGATAGGGAAGAGAGAAGGTCCGCTGGGTTAAACCGATGAAAGCGCCAGTAGCCAGAGGAATCTCCGGTACCCGTTCTCCATCAAGAAAGGGCAAAAACATTAATCCTTCAGATCCAGGAGGAGCTAAGGCAGCTAATTTTTCCAGGTCCTGATTGGACAGGTTGAGGAGTTGTTTTATCTTTTCAGTGGTGTTGGTTACATTCATCGTGCAGAGCAAAGGCAGCCAGCCACCGGTGCTGTCACAGAAAGCGGCAATTTCTCCTCGAGAATCAATAATTGGACGAGGGGCATAGGCAAAAATTGTCCCTGAAGTCCCTAGGCTGAGAGTAGCTAAATTTGCCTTGGTATTGCCGGTGCCGATAGCCGCCATCATGTTATCGCCGCCTCCGGCGGAGACAAGAACTTTGTCCAGATTGAAATCATTTTTTATGGGGCCGGCTACATAACCAATCGGATAGAGGGGGTGAGTCAGAGGGGGCAGCTTTTGTTCTAGGTGCGAATCTATTGCCTGCAGGACTTCTTTATGCCAGGCTCGTTGACGGATGTCCATTAAGCCCGTTCCGGAAGCATCACCGTATTCCATATGAATAGCGCCAGTAAGAACAAAATTTAAATAGTTATGAGGGAGAAGGATGGTCTTTAGCTGGCGGAAATTATGAGGTTCGTGTTTTTTCATCCAGAGAATTTTGGAGGCAGTGTAGCCGACCGCCAGATGAATTCCCACTTTTTTAATAAATCTTTTTTTTCCACCCAGAGCCAGGCGGATCTCTTCGGTTTCGACAACGGTGGAAGTGTCATTCCATAATTTGGCTGGCCGAAGGGGTTGACCATCTCTGTCCAGGGGAACAAAACCATGTTGTTGAGCAGAAACACCTAGACAAACAATTTCTCGGGGTGAAATATGGCTTTGGCGAAGAGCTTGCTGCAGGGCCTTGCTTAAAGCTTTAACCCAGTCCCGAGGATTCTGCTCTTTTTCACCCGGGAGATGACCTGTTGGTGAGGGATGGGGGGCGTAGCCACGAGCTAAGACTTCTCCTTTAAAATTCACGATAACCACTTTTGTTCCTTGGGTGCCTGAGTCAATCCCCACCGCTACTAAATTTTTCTGTCCCATATTTCAATATTATATCTAAGGAGGGGGGTTAAGATAAAATTTTTTCTGTGGAATTCAGCTGGAGCTATGATGAGGATGTTCGTCAGAGTTAGAAATGGAAGAATAAAGGGACAAGTCCACAGACGATTAAGCCGTAAAGCAGCGCGAGAGGTAGACCGATTTTTAAAAAATGATGGAAACGATAGTTTCCTGGGCCATATATTATTAAATTGGTCTGGTAAGAATAAGGTGTAAGAAAGTTACTGCTGGAGCCATAAGCAATTGCCATAATAAAAGGTAATGGATTAACACCAAGGGAAAGAGCTGTGGCATAAGCAATGGGGAAGGAGAGAGCCGCGGTGGCATTATTGGTTATAAAAAGGGTCATTATCTGGGTCAGGAGAAAAACACCTACTAGATTTCCCCAGGGTCCAAACGAGTTAAATATGGAGAGGATAAGACTGGCTATTGTTTGAGCTGCCCCAGAATTAATCATGACTTCGGCTACTCCAATAGCGGAGCCAATCAGAAGTACCAATTCGAGATGAAGATTATCTTTTATTTCCTCTAAAGAGAGAAAGCCAAGTATAAAGTAAAGGAAGAGAACGATCATAAGTGATTTCACCAGAGAAACAACTCCGGCGGCACTGAGAATAATGGCCACCAGAAAAAAACCGATCGCCAGCAGACTTTCTTGGAAACTTAGTTTTTTGGCCACGGGGAGGGGATTGACAAAATAGAAATGACTGCTTAAGTCTTCTTTTTTCCCAAAATCAGCGCCCACGGCTAAAACTAGGCTATCCCCGGGTTGAAGCTTGATTGAGCCGATTTTACCTGATAATTTTTGTTCGCCTCTTTTCACCGCCACAGCTACTGCATCAAAACGAGCTCGAAAGTTGACCTCTTTAATACTTTTTCCAATGAGAGTGGAATTATGGGAGAGAATTACTTCTACCAGGTTTTTCTCCAGAATCTTCCAGTTTTCTTCTTCGAAAACTTGGATCCGATCAAATTTTTCGATGTCTTTAATTTTATTTACTTCTCCGACAAAGACCAGAATATCTCCTTCTTGGATTATTTCATCAGGGGTTACCGGAGAGATTAATTTTCCGCGGCGGATAATTTCCGCCAGAAATAAACTTTCCAGATTACGAAAATTATTTTCTTGAACTGTTTTTCCAGTATGCCGAGAACCGGGGAGAACCTTAGCCTCCAGGAAAAAACGAGAAGGCTTGGGTTTTTTTTCTTTAATGGCCGGCAAAAGGCGATGGGCGCCCAGGCTTAAGTAGGAGATTCCGACCAGAAAGAGAGGTAGGCCTACGTAAACAAAATCAAAAACTCGGAGAGGGGGAAGACCTTCTTTAATGACGAAACTATTGACAATAAGATTGGTGGAAGTTCCGATAAGGGTAACAGTGCCCCCTAAGATGGCGCTGTAGCTCAGAGGAATTAGGAGTTTAGAGGGAGGGAAGCGACGATTGGATTTTATGGGACTTAGAAAGGAGGCTACCACCGCCGTATTATTGATGAAAGCAGATAATCCCCCGGCGAGGAAGCCTAACCGAAAAATAGTTTTCGAGAGGGATTTATTTTTAATGATGAGACCGGATAAGTAATCATTGAGAAAAGTTTTGTTTATCCCATAAGCTAAGACCAACAACAGGATAAGAGAGACGAGCGATGGGTTAACAAAATTCTCTAGCATGTTTTCGACGTTTATATAATTCAGGAGAAAGAACATGAAGAGAAGGGAAGCGAAAAGAAGAGAGGGATGGATTTTTGTTTTGACGAGGAGGATAAAAAGGCAGACAATGCCGAGCAGAACGACTAGCGACTGACTCATTCTAGTAAGTGTATTGCCTTGAAGTCAGGATGTCAAGAGTATAATAATAGTTTTATAAGAGTATTATTAGAGTGTTGAGAGGGGGATATTGAGTTAAATAAGTTCTCCCCGGGCGACCAAGATGACTTGACCGCCAACTTCCACTTTAATGGTGCCTTTTTCATCCGGTGAAGCTCGAAGATATAGGAGTGAGGGACGTTTAACTTCAAAGCCCTGTTCAACTCTGATATTTAAATCCGACGAACCAAAGTATTGATAGTGAGCTAGGTATCCAGCCAGGCATCCATTGGCTGATCCGGTGGCTGGGTCCTCAGGAACTCCATAGTAATCGGCAAAAACCCGGACACTCAGGTGATGGTGGCCGGTATAGGATTCAGGGCAAAAAATGAGTGGTGCCCTGGCCAGGCCTTTATTTACCACTTGATAGAAGAGATTTTTTTCCAGCTTAGCTTGGCGTAAAGCGCTCAGAGAACAAAGAGGCACTACCAGGAAGGGGAGACCAGTTGATACTTCCTGAATTGGATAGTTTGGGTCAATGTCTGTTGGAGAAAGATTGAGAGCAGGGGCTATCTTTTCCGGAGAGTAATTTCGTCCAAATTGTGGGGGTAACTGAGTCATCCAGTATATTTCTTCCCCGTTTTCATTTATTTCGGGAGCAACAGGAATTGGTCCAACCTGGAGATTGAGCATGATTGGGGCCTTTTCGTAGTGAAAAATTTTCTTAATGATAAAGGCTGTCCCTAAAGTTGGATGACCGGCAAACGGGATTTCAGTGGTGGGGGTAAAGATTCTTACGGGGAAACCATTTTGTTCCGGAAGAGATGAAAGAATAAAAGTTGTTTCCGAATAGTTCATTTCCAAAGCAATCAGTTGCATTTTTTCGGTAGAAAGCCCTTTTTCCGCCAGGACGACGGCCAATTGATTGCCGGCATATTTTTTGGGGGCAAAAACATCGACGAGATAGAACCGAAAAGAAGCCATTTCTATCTCCTTCTTAAGATATCAATTGCTTGGGTTATCTGTTTTTCCTTTTTGTTTATTCTGGCTTGAATTGGGATTCAAAGAAATTTTTTTCTTCAGATCTAAGTTGACCAAGATAAAGTTTCTTCAAAAGTAAGGCATCACGGGACTGGTCGGGACTTTCGCAGATGACTGTTCCCTCGACATTCATGTCTTTTAGAGCTTGAATCCATTCATCGAACCGAAAATCAGATTCTTCGAGATTGATATGTCTTATTTCTCCCTGTTGATTATAGAGGACTCCCGCCAAATGAAGGTGGAGTTGTTTTAGGGCTGCTTTTCCCAATTTTTTTTCTACTTTTAAAAGCAGCCGCTGGAACTCGGCGTAACTATTTACTTTGCCTTCCCGGGCATGAATATGAGAGAAATCAAGACATGGTTGCAGCCCTTCTATCTCCCGACAGAGAAAAAGAATTTCCTCTAGAGTGCCGAATTGAGAACGGCGTCCCATAGTTTCGGGTCGAAGAATAACCGGCGAATTTTCAATTTTTAAAATAGAGGCTATTTCTTTAAGAGTCGTTTTAACTTGATGGAAGGACTCCTGAGGAGATCTCTGGCCGTAATACCCGCAATGGAAGACCACTGATTCGGCGCCGCATTTTTCCGCCCATCGGACAGCTGAGAGGAGACGTTCAATACTGGCCAGACGTTTTCCTTCTTCGGGAGAATTGAGGTTAATGAAATAGGAAGCGTGGAGGCTGAGTTTTATCCCCCATCTTTTGGCTGTCTGGTTGATCTCCTGCGCGGTTTCACCATTTAGCCAATTACTCTTCACCAATTCAATTTCAAAACAGTCTAATCCCAGACGGGCCACGGTTTCAATCGCCTGGGAGGTAGCAACATTTTTAAGAAAAGAAGGTATTCCCGCCGTGCCAAACCGAAGTTTAGTTGATTGATTAGCATCGGGAGACATCCACTTGGCTCCCTCCATCGAGAAATTCACTGACAATCCGCATGGCACAAAATTCACCACACATGGAACAGGCTTNAGTAGAGGTTTGGCGCCGGCGACGAATTTCGTCGAATTTTAAGGGGTCGATAACCAGGTCTCTTTGAGTTTTCCAATCCAGTTTTTTCCGGGCTTGAGATAGTTTTAGGTCTTTTTCCCAGGCACCAGGAATACCTTTCACCAGATCGGCCGCATGGGCGGCGATTTTGGAGGCAATGAGTCCTTCTCGAACATCCTCAGCACTGGGAAGGCCCAGATGTTCACTGGGAGTTACATAGCAGAGGAAATCGGCTCCCGCCGCCGCGGCTACAGCTCCGCCGATGGCCGAAACAATGTGGTCATATCCCGGAGCAATATCAGTAACTAGAGGACCTAAAACATAAAAAGGAGCGCCCTGACAAAGCTGTTTTTGCAGTTTTATGTTCATTTCAATCTGGTCCAAAGGGACATGCCCCGGGCCCTCAACCATAACCTGAACCCCGGCTTCCCGGGCTCTCTGAACGAGTTCTCCCAGGGTCAATAGTTCTTCAATTTGAGGACGGTCGGTGGCGTCAGCAATGGCCCCCGGTCGGAGACCGTCGCCCAGACTGAGGGTGATATCGTACCGTCGTGCAATATCGAGGAGCCGATCAAAGTGTTGATAAAGAGGATTTTCTTTTTGATGGTGAAGAATCCAGGCTAAGTGGAAAGCGCCTCCTCGAGAGACGACATCAGCGACGCGTCCCTGGTTTTTGAGGTGTTCAATGGCTTTTGAGGTAAGCCCGACGTGGACGGTCATGAAATCAACCCCTTCTTGTGCCTGAGCGTCAATAACCTGGAAGATATCTTCAGCTGTCATTTGGATAATAGAACCCCGCTGCTCAATAGCTTTAATGGCGGCTTCGTAGATTGGAACTGTGCCCAGAGGAAAAGGAGCCTTCTGGAGTAATGCCCGTCGGGTTTTCTTTATATCTCCGCCGGTACTGAGATCCATGATGGTATCGGTGCCATATTTTAAGCAGATTTCTACTTTTTTTAATTCGTCTTCAGTATGAGGGAAGTCTTCTGAAGTTCCAATATTGACATTGACCTTTGTCCGGAGCTTCTCTCCGATACCAACCACGTGGATGTCTCTTTGGATCAGGTTATAGGGGATTACCACCCGACCTGTGGCTATAAGTTGGACTAATTCCTCAAGAGATATCTTTTCTTCGTCAGCCACAGATTGCATTTGGGGGGTGATCTCTCCGCGCTGCGCCTTTTCTAATTGAGTCATAGCTTACCTCTCTCATAGGAAGTATAGCCTTAGGTTTCTTTCCCTGTCAAGGAAGGTC
>MTOP01000038.1 GCA_002010725.1 Candidatus Aminicenantes bacterium JdFR-80 | reverse complement strand
CTCACTAACCTCTCTTGCCTCCTAACACTCGCGCTGACTAAGGTGGATTGGTAAAAACCTTTATGGCCACTCCTCTCCGGCCAAATTTAATCAGCAATATACCCCAGACGATGAATGACTTTATAATGTCTGTCGCGGACCCTCACTTTGATTAGTCTGAATTTTCCATCGGGTCGGTAATTCAGCGGCCGGTAATAGAGGAGGTAATAGCTTTCGGTCACTTCCACGGCCTTTTTGAAGACCGCCTCCGGATTCTGGGAACTTAAGGTGACTCCACCCGTGGCCTTAGCCAGGTTATAAAAAACGCTGAAAAATTCACCGGTTATTTTAAAATTTTCGTATTGTTGGGGGGCGAACTCGGTGACTTCCATGAGCTGGTTGGACCACTTCACTTTAGTGATGAATAAGAAGTTGAAATGCACGCTGTAATCAGCAAAAAGTCGTTTGATCTTTTGAACATCAAAACGGATGTCTTTAATAAATTGCATTTTCTGTAATTCACTCTGGCCGGTGTCATCAAAGATTTTCTTCATCAGCAACTCTTCTTCTTGGTAAAAGAGGAACAGGTATTTTTGGCCGTCAAAATTTTTCAAAATCTCCCCAAATTTGATTAATTGCTTTTCGTTTAGAAACTTGAGGTTTTTGATTTTATAGAGAATGTCCCGGCCACTTATTCCCGCCCGCCATTGAGAATTCATCACGGCTTTGTAGTCAGAGATTAAATTACGTAGTTCAACATTCACCCGCCAGATATCCTGCCTGATTTTTTCTTTCAATTGTCTGGCTATTGCTTCCCGGGAAAGACGCTGCAGAGCTTCTCCTTTTAAATTATAGGCTCTAATCGGGGTAATAACCGTCAGCTTATCCTGAGACTGAAGGACTTCTTTTATTAAAAAGTCCACCACTTCTTCACACTTGGGAAGAAACTCATTTATCTCAAAAACAAGTACAATCCGCCGGGCTAAGTTGGGTAAGGGGCGGCGGATTTCTTCCTGGCGGCGTTTTTCCACTTCTTGATGGATAATTTGGGTTTTCTTAATTAAGTAAACGGCGGTAATCGGCTGGGGTACTCCATCCTCATAAACCAGGAAGTCCTCTTTGGTTAAATTTCCGACGAATTTCCGGCCCTCAAACACCCGCACCGGTACAGAGATGTTGATAGCTAGCGCCTCTTCTTGATACTTTTGAAAACCAGGGGAAAAGAAAATTGTTATTAGTACAATTTCCCTCCTTCTTCTTTAATTTAAAATTTAAGGGCAACAGATCTGCTTAAATTCATGGCAATGATAGTAGAACCAATCCCAAGTGGTGGTGCATTCAACTAATCACCTTGAGTTGCAACTGCAAGTTTCACAATAAGACTCTAATAGTGTGTAATTCTTACATTTCCGTTGTCCTCCACAGTTATCAATACAGACTTCGCGTACCAGTGTATTGCAGTAAATTCCAGGAGAACAGGGTGTGTTTTCGGCAATTATTTGAGAGTTAGTTAAAAATAAATTCAGTCCAGCAAGAATAACTAGACTCATAAGAATAATTTTTTTCACTTTTCCTCTCCCTTTTATTTTAAGTATATTCCAGTTTATTTTTTAAGGTTTATTTTTGAGAACTCGCAGCAAATTTTCTTCCTTGAGAGTAACTTTCTTTACCAAGGCGGTGAGATCGATCTGCTTTTCTTGATGACTTGGTCTTTTTGGGGAATTGCTATCCAGGTGGTGGAGAGGGCCGCCTGTCCCTCTTTAATGTCTCTAAACACGGTGCGCAACTTATATTGTCCTTGGGAAAGACTTAATTTAATCACCAATTGAGTTGCCGGCAGCTGGCTCCAGAGTAGTTTCCTTTGCTTCATTTGCAGAATATATCCTTTCTCATCCAGAATAAAGATAAGCCATTCTACCTGACCACGCAGAAAATCTTGTTTCTTGAGTCCGGCTAAATTAAGCTCCAGATAAACTTTCCCTTTGCCTCCCTTCAACTCAGTCAGAAAAGCGCGCGAAGGGAATTCAACCAGAGGAAAGTAGGCTGATTGGCCTTCAGTGGCCAGCATAAAAAGATCAAGCTTTTTCTCAAAGTCGGACAACTCGGCATAAGGACGGGGATTGAAATAGCCCTTCTGATAATAGAGACGAAATTTTTCTTTCTTCTCCCCCTGGAGTTTCACTTCGATCTGGTGGTATCGCCCATCCCATTTCTCTTCTACATAATAGCCCAGGACATAGTAGCTTCCGGTTAGCGTTTCCAGGTCATCAACCACTTTGCTGGTAGCGGCAATATTAGGGAAATATCTACCACCTGAGTGGTCAGTTAATATCCGGAGCGAATCATCGCCCCGTTCCCAGGAGGAAGAGCTCAGATAAACTTTATGTCCCTTGGCATTAATGGCATAGACCCGACATCCAGCCGAGGCTAAGGAGCGGGCTAAGTCGGTGAAACGGTCAAAAAGACCTGGTTTTATTTCTTGAAGATTAAATTTATCTGGGGGGGAACGACTTTCATATAAATAATAGCGGGGGGTTCCGCCGGAGATAAGGATAATATCTTTATTGCCCGGCACATAAGTCAGTATTTTCACTAACTCCTCCAGACCATTGACAAAGTTGATAGCCTTTAGTTGGAGCCACTGGCGCTCAATCTCTTCTGTTTGTGAGCCGAGCCAGGAGTCATCCCTAACTTTCTTGAGTTGTTTTGTAGTCGGGATCTCAGTTAATTCCTGGATAATTGCCTTAGCCTTTTGATGGTCAACGGAGGAGAAAAGGTAGAAAACAAGACCTTTATCCCTGGAATAAGCGATTATTGAGATTTTATCCTCTGGTCGGAGAGTGTCAATAAACTCCAGGCCCAGTTGCTTGGCTTTCTTTATGCCCCAGAGATCGCTCTGCGAATAATCAAAGAGCAGGAAGAACTGCCGGGCTCTTTCTGAAGAAACGGCCGCCCGAATTGGTTGGACCAAAGCTTTTTCAATCGCTCTTTCTTTGCCCAAAAAGTGGGCTTCAAAGGCGGAAATGTCCACCTGGCGGCCGTCCTCATAAATAATAAAGTCCTCCTTGGTCAAACCCCGTACCGGATTGCCCTCGTCGTCGACCACAATCACGGGAATCAGCTTCAGAGCTACTGTCACCTCATGTTTCTCCTGAGCGAGGGCAGCTCCAGGGAAATTAGAAAGGTAAGCCAGGCAAAAAAATATAATAATAATAATTATGAATTTCTTCATTCTTTAATTCTCTTGTCTCTTACTTGCCTTGCATTAGCTATGAACCATTCCTATATTTATGTCTTAAAAATATAATCAATAAATAAAAACATCATCTCCTTTGTCTGTTTTAATATTAATTAAGTTGTTGCAAACTGCCTAGTATCGTCTTTTTAGAGGGGTCTTTAATCTCAACATCCACTTCTACCGTAAAAAATTTATAATTTGTATAATGATAAGAAGCTTTATATTTAAGCTGTTTCCCACCCTTCCGGGTTATTTTCATAGGATATTCTTCTATAATTAACGGAACAAAATATTCTTCAATTATCTGTTTACTAGGGAATTTTACACCATTTTTTTCCACCCCATATTCGGTAAACCAGTTTATCTCTTTTTCTAAGTTACCTAGTGGGGAAGAGAGTTTTTTGTCTTTTTCATCTAATGGGTCCCATTTTATTTTAGTGATGCTGAAATCATTAACCTTTATCCAGATTGTTCCTTTATAATTATTTATTTTCCGAGGATATTTCGGGATAGCAGAAAGTATTAGGGTTACTCCTCGAGCGGTTTCATCTTGGCCAATGAGTTGATAATTAAAGTGATTTTGCCAATATTTACTTAAAAAACCTACCGGACCGTAAACTAAATATTTGGCCGAAAACCCTTTAATAGAGAAATGGGTCTCTTCTTGGTTTATTTCCTTTCCGTTTTTTCTGATTAATATCCTTTTCTCCAGCGTCTTTACTCCTTTTTTAACCATCTGGTAATCGTAGATATAAGAATTCTCTTCAACTTGATTTAATTTAAAACCAACGACTGGGATCATTAAATCTGCCCCTTTTCTTCTGTAGCCTCTAACCACTTCGTAATGATATATTTTCTCGTTTATTCTCTCTTCACAAACAAAATCAAAGGCCATTTTTTTTACTTTCTCACAATAGGAAGCTGCCTTCTCCAAGACTTTGCTTAAAGAAAGGACATTATTTTTCTGATGTCCCCAGAGAAGAGAAACACTTAGAAGGAAAGTAGGGGTGAGAAAGAGAATGTTTTTTATAAGATTTGATTTTAGAGACAATTAAGACCTCAAAGTTGATGGATTTTTTTTAATTCCCGCCATTTTTTTTAATAAAAAGGCCATGGCTTTCCGGCAGACTTCTTCCTGGGCTTTATCCAGGGCGATTTCCCATCGTTTACGGTCAGTATTTAACCGGCTGGTTGTCCAATCGAAATAATCGCCCACTTTCTCCCAAGGTGAGTGAATCCGAAAGGGCCATTTGCCGGTAATCTCCGTTGAGGCAATTTTATCCAACTTGCTTTCTAAGCCCACCTGATAAATCTTCAAGGGCACCGTCAGAACAAATTCCAGCTGAGGATGCCAGCTGGTAATTTCTTCTTCCCTTAGCCTGAAGTTAAAATCTGTGCTGACCCGAGGGTAGCGCCAGCCGGAGAGGTGAGGGTCAAGGTCAAAGTGGATCAACAGACTCCCGGCAGGCAGGATTTGGCCTTCCCTAACCACTCTGACCTTTTCAAAGGAAGTAGTCAGGGAGGCAATCAACCGGCCCTTCAGCTCTTCCCCAACGAAATAGTACTCCGGCTCACTAAGTTTCTTCCGGACTAAAAAGATATTGCCGATGAATTGGGCTTTGAAATTTTCCAGTCTTTCGGAGAAAACAACCGTTAGGGGTAGAGCCTTTACTTTTTCAGGAACTATCGA
>MTOP01000098.1 GCA_002010725.1 Candidatus Aminicenantes bacterium JdFR-80 | reverse complement strand
TTTTTTTTAATTCAGAAATCCTTATTTCCTCAATTTTTCTTTGGAGACCTTTAATAATTGGAGTTACTTTTAATGATCTATACCACTGAAAAAATTTTTTAACTTCTTCTTCAATAATAGCAAGAACTTTTGGTATCTCGCCTTTTCTCTTCTCTAAATTTTTATCAACTATCTTTTGAAGATCATCAATACAATGAAGAAAAACATTATAAATTTTGTTTATTTTAGGATCAAAATCCCTTGGAACAGAAATATCTATAATAAAAAGAGGTTGATAATTTCTAAAATTCATAATTTTTTTCATATAATCAGCAGTAATTAAATATTCTTTAGAACTGGTGGAACTTATAATTACATCAACTCTTTTAAATATCTCCTCCATATTTTCAAAAGGAATTGCCTTAGCCTTTAATTTTCTAGCTAAAACTTCTGCTTTTTTGAAAGTACGATTTGTAATATACAATTCTCCAATTTCTTTTTCTTTTAGATGTTGAGCAGTTAATTCTCCTGTTTCTCCTGCTCCAATTAATAAAGCACTTCGCTTTGATAAATCTTTAAATATTTTTTGGGCTAATTCTGTTGCTGCACTACTTACTGAAACAGCTCCTATTCCTATTTCAGTCTCAGTTCTCGCTCTTTTTCCAACTCTAAATGTCCAATGGAGAAGCTTATTCAAAATTATTCCATTAGCCTTAGCTTCACAGGATAAAGCATAAGCTTCTTTTACTTGACCAAGAATTTGGCTTTCACCTACAATCATTGAATCTAATCCAGAGGCTACTTTAAAGAGATGTCTTACTGCCTCTTCTGAATTAAGGGTATAAAAATATTGATTATTAGTTGAAGTATCTATTTTTTTAAATTTCCTTATAAAATTTTTAATATATTCTTCACCATTTACTTCATTAGTATTCACACAACCATAAATTTCAGTCCTATTACACGTTGAAAGAATAAGACTTTCTTTTAAACTATTTTCCTTTTTTATTTCTTTTAATGCATTTAAAATTTCAGAACGAGAAAAAGAGATTTTTTCCCTAAATTCAATAGGAGCTGTTTTGTGATTTACACCAGTAACAATTAAATCCATTTTTTAATCTCTTTTTTTATTTCATCTAAGGTTTTATTTTTTAAAGAAAATAAAGATTGAGAATTAACTATTTTTGAAAAAATTTCTCTTCTCTTTTCCTCGTCAGGAAATTTCGCTTTAATTTTCTTTCTCAATGAACCAAGGAGATTTAAAAATAAAGCTACCTCTTTTCCATAAATATTTGCCAACTCTTCTCTAATTTTTCTTGCTAAAGCAGGACTTTTACCATTTGTTGAAATAGCTATTTTTAAGTCTCCTTGAGTATAAACAGAAGGGACATAAAAGTCGCAATTGGAAGGGTCATCCACAATATTACATAGAATTTTTCTTTTTTTAGCTTCTTTAATTACTTTTTTATTTATTTCCTCTGAATTTGTAGTAGCAAATACAAGGAAATATTTATCTAAATCTCCTTCTTTATATTCTCTTTTTATGACTTTAATAGACCCATTTTCAGCAAGCATTTCTAATTCTTTAGTTAATTTTGGGCTTATAACAGTAACCTTGGCTTTTGCTTCAAGGAGAGCTTTAACTTTTCGTGTCGCAGTCTTTCCTCCTCCAATAACTACACATTTCTTTTTATTTAATTTTAAAAAAATAGGATATAAAATATTCAATTTAATCTTCCTTCAATAAAATATATGGAATGTTGGTAAAAAAATGTTTACAATAGCCATCGAAAAAATAATAGCCATAAAACCAAAAAAAGATAAATAAGAAGTTATAATTCCTCCTCTCCCAAAATATTTTTTAATAACACAACTAATTCCAAAAATAATCCAAGTGAAAAGTGCAACAATTATTTTGGGATCCAAAATTGATTTTTGATGGATTACTTTCGAAAGCCATATTGCACCTGCTATAAGAGAAATAGTAAGAAAAATGAATCCAATATAGGAAGCTTTATAATTCATCTCTTCTAATATTTCTAAAGAAGGAAGTCTTTTGTAAATTATTCCAAAATGTTTGGATTTTATATCATAAAAAAGCATTAAGTACATAATTCCATAAAGAGCAGCAATACTGAATGCAGAGTAACCAAAAGCAGCAAATCCAGAATGAATCATTACATAAGAACTCCGCAAAATAGGATTTATTTCAGAAGAATAATTTATATTTGCTGAAGATAGTGTTTGGAAAAGGAATACTATAAAGAGAACAACAAAACCTGTAGATTTTACCCCTATTTTATATTCAATGTAGAAATAGATAAGAGCTATTGCTAAAGCTAAAACTGAAAGTAGCTCAAATACTGAAGCAATTGGGAAATGTTTGAATGCAATACTTCTTAGAACAGTGTATATAATATGAAATGAGACTGAAATGCATAAAAGGGGTTTTAAGGTCTTCTCAAAAAAAGGATCTTCCTTAAAAAAATAAAGTCCATAGTTAATAGTTAATACAATGTAAAAAACTGGTAAAAGGGTGTTCAATAATTTGATAATAAACATTTTGATAGAAATACCTTTTGGGTAAACTGCATTTTCAAACTATATATTATAATTTCCAATTATTCCTGTCAAGATTATAAATTTTTATAGACTTAGAAGGGAGGGCGGGGAATTTAACCCAACAAGTGGGTTAAATTCCCCGTTTTAAAAATTTATTATTTTTATAGAAAAAGTAAAAGATTAGAGAAAAGGTTTTTTTATATTTTGGCATGGATTATGCATAAGGTCTTAGTAAGGAGGTATATTAAATGAGAATGTTGAAGTTATTTATTCCATTAATGTGTTCACTACTTATTGCACAAACAACTTTTGCTCAGACTAATGCTAAATATATAGGAGCTGATACTTGCAAAACGTGTCATGGCAGTATCTATGTCCACTGGAAAGCATCTGGTCATGCTAATATGCTTCGAAAGGCTGAAGATGCGAGAAAAGCAGGAGTACCTAAACCTGATTATGTGGGATGGAGTGATATCCTTTATGTTGTTGGTTTTAAATGGAAAACAAGATATTTGAACAATGAAGGCTACTTTATTACAGAAAAAGGCAGAAATCAATTTAACATTGAAACTGAAAAATGGGCAGACTATCATGCAGGTGAAGTAAAAAAATATACTTGTGGAGAATGCCATACCACAGGATATGATGAAACTGGAAGCACAGGATATCCTGGTATTGTAGGAAGTTGGGCTTTTGAAGGAATTCAATGTGAAGCCTGTCATGGTCCTGGTAGTATTCATACAAAAACCCGATCTCCAGCAGATATAATTGTGGATAGGTCTTCTTCCTTATGCGGTCAATGTCATATTCGAGGGGAGGACCCTACAGTTATTCCTGCCAAAGGGGGATTTATCCGTCACCATGAACAATATCAAGAATTATTGCAAAGTCCACACAAAAATATGAATTGCGTGACCTGTCATGACCCGCATAAAAGGGCTGGTTTATCAACCTATCGAAAATTTGATTGTAGTTATTGTCATGCACCAGAGGCTGAGGAATTTAAAGAAACAGAAATGGCAGAGGCTGGAGTAACTTGTACTGATTGCCATATGGCGTATATTGTAAAAACAGCAGTTAAAAGAGGTCCCTGGGAGGGGGATATCAAAACTCATTTATTTAGAATAAATATTGATCCTAATGCTCCACAATTTACTCCTGATGGAAAATATTCAAAAGGATGGATTACGTTAGGTTTTGCTTGTTTAAGATGTCATGCAGACAGGAGTGTTGAGTGGGCTGCAAGCAGAGCTCCTTATGTTCATTGACGGATAATAACGATAATTTAATAAAAAATAAGAATTTAAGAAAGGAGGTGATACAAGGAGTATTAGTACTTAAAAATTAAAATTCTTTTCGGGTTAAAAATTGAGTAAGGAGGGAAAAATGAAGGTAAATAAGAACATCATTGTAGGAATTTGCATAATAACATTTTTCGTCTTTTACCTTTTACTAATAAATAATACAAACTCATATGCTAAGAAAAAATCCATTGAAGCTACCTATGTTGGTTCTGAAACCTGTAAGGAATGCCATGAGGATACATTCAATAAATTCAAGTCCACAATTCACGGTAGAATAGCTGATTTTGAAGCAAAAGGCCAGGTATTAGGGTGTGAAGCTTGTCATGGCCCAGGAAGTGTGCATGTTGAAGAACAAGATCCTGAGAAGATTGTTTCATTGAAAAAATTAACGCCTCAAGAAAGTTCAAAAATCTGTCTGAATTGCCATAGAGAAGAACCTCAAATTGCATGGCCGAGCAGTACTCATGCTTTAAGTGGAATTTCCTGCACAGATTGTCATGATCCACATCAAACAAGGGGTAAATTCCTACTTAAATCAAAAGACCCTAAATTATGTTTTCAATGCCATAGAGAAAAAATAGCTTCAATGAATTACCCTTCTCATCATCCAATAAAAGAAAAAAAGATGAAATGTTCTTCTTGTCATGATACACATGGAACTTTTAGAGCTAATCTTAGGGCAGAAACCATTAATGAACTCTGCTTCAGTTGCCATGCTGAAAAACAGGGTCCATTCACATATGAGCATGCTCCAGTTGTCGAAAACTGTTTATTATGCCATGATTCCCACGGAACAATTGCAAATAATTTGTTAAAACAGAATCAGCCTTTCCTTTGTATGCAATGTCATCCAGGACACGAAGATCACTATCATCCTGCAGTAACTAATCCTGAGTGGCGGATAAGCTTTTACACAAAATGTACACAGTGCCATTCCCAAATTCACGGTTCAGATTTTCCATCACTAAGCGGTCATGGAAGATTTACTCGATAAAAGGAGGTGAAGAAAATGAGCAAAAAAATAACAATTATTTCTTTCTTAATTTTATTTGTTTGGATGATTAATCCCCTATTAGCAAATTCCGATAATTTAGTATTATTCAAAAATGAATTAGCTAAAAAATTCTCTCTTGCAGAAAAAGAATCTAAATCTCAAAATAAATCTGAATTCTCCTATTATATTGCTCCCCGGTATCGCTTTTTAGCCTCAAAAAAGGAAGATTTACCTATTCTTGTTTCAGGTCTTTCAGGTGGAAGAGTAGCAGAATATCAAACCGTTGAATCTTCTCCAGGAGCTGATTTCTATATTAAGGGAAGTTTTGGAAAGAGAAATTACTTAGACCTAAGCGGTTCTTTTATCCACTCAGATGAACAAAAATATTATGCAAATCTTGATATTGGAAGAGTAGTAAGAAACACAACTTATTTTAATAGATTTATTCATCGCCTTGACCACGACCCCTTAACAAATGTTGAAGATTACCATGAATTTGTTTTTGTAGATAGTAATCCTACTGATGAATACATAACTAGGAGAACTGAAATAAGAAATAGAACTGAACTTGTAATTCCTGATTTTCCTCAAGTAAAGTTTAAGGCAAATGTTAGGTATATAATTGAAAAGGGACATCAACAAGCAAGAACCTTAGATCAGTGCTTTGTCTGCCATATTGATGCACAAACTCAGGAGATTGACCAAAGGACAATGGAGTTTATACTTGGAACAGAAGTGAATGTAAAACCAGTGACAATAAGTTATTCTTTCATGTCAAGGAGATTTGATGACAGAGCTACACCATTAACCCATGTTTATACTGGATTGCCATGGTTTGCTTATTTAGGAGAACAGGAATTTGCCCATATACCTGATTCAGACAAAACTGCACATAATGTAAAGGCAAGGGTTAAAGTTCTTAATGAAGCACACTTATTTGGAAGTTATACAGTAGCGAGTGTAAAAAATAAACATAATGACGGAAAACTTGATTTGAAAAATTTTCTTTCCCGTTTATCTGCAAATCTAATAAAAGGATTAAGAATTGCAGTAAATTATCAAAAAGAAAAGTACGATAATCATATTGAAAATACTATTTCAAGAGATACTTCAATTGGTGTAGTTGATCTTTTCTATCACATTCCAAAACAGAAAATCAATCTCAGAGGAAAATTTGAGTGGCAAAAGGTAAAGAGAAGTCACTTTGAGATTGAAGAAACTAAAAAATATATCACTTATCTGAGTGCTTCCTTTTATCCTTCTTCTAAATTCAATGGCTATATTAGATACAAAAGAAAAGATATAAATAATCCTTTTGCAATGCTTGAAGACGAATCTCCATTAGAACCTACTCAGGAGCTTTTGATGACCAATCTTTATACTGATGTAAATGAAGTGATATGTGGTTTGAATTTGACTCCAACTTCGAGATTTTCTCTTGGAGGAAATCTCTTCTGGAAATCGGGCAAGAATGAAGATATAAATTCTAAAGAGAATACTTATAACTTTATTATAAATATGTGGATTGCTCCAACTAACAAGCTGAATTTAACAGCCTCTTATGGATTTCTCGATAGCGAGATTAAAAACAATCTGATTTATGGAACAGACTATGGTTATGCAATGGGTGATGAGGATGTCCCTTATAACAGAAAAGCTAACACATTTTTAATTTCCCTTAATTTCAATCCTATTGAAAAACTTAGTTTTTTGGTTGACTTTTCAATTACTAAAGGAAAATCAAATTTCGATTCATCAGATATTGCTCCAGATATCGCTGAGCTAACAGACCTCGATATAACACATACCAGACTTTCTGGTGGATTCAGTTACTCACTAACAAAGAATATGGCTTTTATTGCAAAGTACAAATATGAAAATTACAAGGATACTGCATGGGTGCCTGAATATAATGGAAAGTTCCATATCATATATTTTGGATTTGGGTGGAAGTTTTAAGGTTTAAAGAAAATAACTAAATCTAATATTCAACAAATTTTTAAAATTAGATTTATAAGTGGGTAATTTCACCCAGTTAAAAGGGGATTTTACTTAAGATGTAAATTTAACATTCATACTATAATCCAGTAAAATCATAAAAAAAAATATCTTATGATTCAGGCATGATTTTTGCATTAAATGGAGGGTAATACATTTTTACATTATTTATAAACTATATTAAAATTAAATTGAAAATTTTAGGAAGATGAGAGAAGCAGTAATAATAAAAATACAGAAAGTCCTTCTCACCTCATTTTTTATTTTTATCTTTCTCATTCAATTGTTACCTGCTCAAACCAACGAAGATTGCAAAATATGTCATGCAGATCCTGAGCTAACGACTAAAAGACGTGGCCGAACCATTTCTTTGTTCATTGATTTCCAAAAATTCTATCGTTCTGTCCACAAAGATTTGGATTGCATTGATTGTCATGAAGAAGCAAATGTCAAAGAATTTCCCCACCCTGAAGAGTTATCTCGTGTTAATTGTGGAAACTGTCACGAAGATGTAAATAAAAAATTTATGGCAAGTATTCATGGAAAGGCTTTAAAGAGAGGCGCTCCCTATGCTCCAACTTGCAAAGAATGTCACGGATATCATTATATTCTACCCCATACTGATATTCGCTCTCGAACCTATAAAATGAATATTCCTGTTCTCTGCGGGAAATGTCATCGAGAAGGTGCTCCTGTTGCCCGTATTTACAATATTCCTGAAAAAGACATCCTTTCTAATTATTCTCAAAGTATTCATGGCGAAGGATTATTCAAAAAGGGTCTTATAGTAACTGCAACATGCAATGATTGTCACGGCAACCACCTGATTCTCCCTCATATTTACAAAAACTCCTCTATTTCCCTTTATAATATTGCAAAGACTTGCACAAAATGTCATGCTCGAATAGAAGAGGTTCACGCCAAAATTATAAAAGGGGAACTCTGGGAAAAAGAACCTGGAGCTATCCCTGCATGTACAGATTGTCACCAACCTCATAAAATTAAACGAACTAATCTGGTATTAAGAACTTCTGATCGAGAATGTCTTAAATGTCATCAAAAATCAGAAGTTTTTAAAATAAAAAATGGAGAAAAAATCTCTCTGAAAATCAAAAAAGAAGATATCCAAAATTCTGTTCATAGAAATATTCCTTGTGTAAAGTGTCATGCGGATATAGATCCTCAGAGAGCCAGACCATGCGAGACTGCAGGGCGTGTTGATTGTTCTAACTGCCATGCTCAGATTGCAGAAAATTATTTTGAAAGTGATCATGGACAAGCTTATATACAAAATAAACCTAATACGCCCTATTGCACTGACTGTCATGGCAAACATATTATTTATTCTCCCCGTGATGAGCGAGCAAAAACTTATAGAGTTAATATTCCTCAATTATGTGGTGAATGTCATGCAAAACTAACCCCACCTAAACCTTTAGAAATCTCTGAAAAAAGCCCCTTAATTGATTATTCAATGAGTGTTCATGGTCAGGGCTTGATAAAAAAAGGCTTATTACCTAGTGCTATATGCACGGATTGTCATAATACTCATTATATCTTAAACCATAAAATGGAAGAATCATCCATTTATTATAAAAATATTCCTGCAACATGTGGTTCTTGCCATCAGGGAATTTACAAGGAATATGCTAATAGTGTTCACAATATATCTGCTCCTGGAGTGGATAAAAGACTTCCAAATTGTGAAGACTGTCATTCTGCCCACCAAATTAAAGAGATACGGCAGGACCAATTTATGAGAGAAATAACCTTTCAATGCGGTTCTTGCCATCAGAAGTTATCAGAAACTTACATGGAAACCATTCATGGTAAGGCATATACTCTCGGTTATTTAAAAGCTGCAAAGTGCTCTGATTGTCATGGAGCACATGATATAAGAAAAGTGGATGACCCGAACTCTCATGTTGGATTTAACAATATTGTTACAACTTGTAAGAAATGCCATGAAGATGCTAACCGTAAATTTACAGGCTATTTAACACATGCTACCCACCACGATAAACAAAAATATCCAGTTTTATATTTTACTTTTTGGGCTATGACATCCCTTCTTATCTTTGTTTTCTGTTTCTTTGGTTTACATACTCTATTATGGTTACCTCGTTCTTTTAAGAATTTGAAGGAAAAAAAGAAAGCTCAAAAGAGCCATATAAAAAGATACTACATTAAACGTTTCACAACAGGACAGCGAATTACACATATTTTTGTAATTTTAAGTTTTATGGGTTTGGCACTTACTGGAATGATGTTAAAATTTGCAAGCATGCCATGGGCTCAAGCACTGGCTAATTTCCTTGGAGGAGTGGAAGTAGCAGGACGCATCCATCGTATTTCTGCTATAATTACTTTTGGATATTTCTTCGCACATCTTTTTAGCTTAATACGTATGAAAATCAAAACAAAAACAACCTGGAAGGAGATGATTTTTGGAGAACGTTCTCTCTGGTTTAATAAAAAGGACTGGCGCGACTTTATTGATTCAATAAAATGGTTCCTTGGTTTAGGGCCGCGACCCCAATATGGAAGATGGACATACTGGGAAAAATTCGATTACATGGCAGTTTTTTGGGGAGTTGGAGTCATAGGACTTTCGGGATTGATTCTGTGGTTTCCAGAATTCTTCACAAAATTTTTACCAGGCTGGCTTATTAATGTCGCAATGATTGTACATAGTGACGAAGCTCTATTAGCAGTTGGATTCATTTTCACTATCCACTTTTTCAATACACATCTTAGACCAGAATCATTCCCTTTAGACCCTGTTATTTTTACTGGACTGGTTCCATTGGATCAATATAAAGAAGAACGGCCACTTGAATACAAGTATTTAAAAGAAAGTGGAAAATTAAAGAAATGTATTGTATCAACTGAAATAAATCCTAAACAAATGCTACTTGTACGTATATTTGGATTCCTTTTTCTTTCAATAGGTATTAGTCTTATTCTTCTTATTATCTACAGTATGTTATTCGGATATAAGTAAGACTCTTCCTTTCTTTATTTTAAATTTCAAAAACTTCTACTTTTTAATGAAACGTTAATTCTATTTAACGTATTAGGGAATTACTTCTTTATATTTTTAAATCCTTTAAAAAAGTTTATATAAATCTGCTTCTATCTTAATTTAATTATTTATTGAATTCTTATTCAGCAGGTTTTTTATGTTCAATTTTTGACCAGAATTCCTGGAGATTAAAAGGTTTTATCTCATGATATTTGTGATCAGCCTTATGGCACTTTGTGCAAAGTGCTTCTTTTTTAGCATCAGTATCCAATAGAACTAAGCCTTTCTCAACAGCCAAATTTCTGTCTTTCATTGCCTTTAATGACTTATATCCGCTTCCCGGACCATGGCAAGCTTCACATCCAACCCCTTCTTCTTTAAATTCTGGTGCTGAGGAAGCATAAGGAGAATGGCATTCAAGACACTCTGCACTTTCTGTTGGGGGAGTGGTTACTCCTGCTTTCTTTGCTATTTCTGCAGCCTTATCACTTTTCAAAGCTTCAAAAGCTTTGGAGTGAGGACCTTCCAACCACTTACCATACTGATTTCCTCTTTTCTCTGCTTTGTGACAGATTTTACATTTATTAACCCCCACATAAGTAAACTCTTGTGCCATTAGACCAATTAAAATAACTCCCATGGAAACCAATAATACCAAAATCCATAAACTCTTCTTCATTTTACCTCCTTTCATTTTTATAAATAAAATGTTTTTCAACTTTTATCAAATTAAATTTATCTTATAAAGCCATTTATATGCTCGTGACAGCGAGTGCATGTTCTACCTTGTTGATGTTTATGTTTTTTGGGAACAGGATATCCCACATGCTTTCCAGTATTTGTATGACATGTATCACACACACCATCCCATACTCCATTTCCATCCATGTCTCCATCACAGAAAGAATGAAGTTTTGGATCTCCTACATCAATGCCTCTGCTTTCAAAAACCACTGGACGGGTTGCGCCATCTTGTCCTGTAACATAATCCAAAACAAGTTTTATATTTGTGCCACCAAGCCAGTTTGTAACATTATCATGAGGGTCATGACAATCCAGACAAGTATATGTCCCTGGTATATGATTTGCAGCTTTGAGAGATGAAGCTCCTCCAGGTGCATGACAGGTCAAACAGGTATTTTCAGCATCTATTTCTTTTAATAATTTCGGTCCCTTTGTAGAATGCATACCATGACAAAAATTGCATTCATGAACAGGAATTAAAGCCTCTGTTTTCGGTGCCTGAAATATTATTATGAAAATCAAACTTAATCCAAATATAAAACTAAATAAAATTATTAATTTTTTCCCTGTCATTTTACCACTCCCCTAAAAATCTCAATTCTTGAATTTTGGTAAGAGGTAACAAAAGCATCGCCCTTTTTATTTATCACTATATCAAGGGGAATTCGAAGCTTTCCCTCATCTTCTCCATATTCTCCAAAGGTGGTAATTAATTTACCATCGCGGCCAAAAATAAGGACACATGCCTGTTTTGGATCAACAACATATATCCTTCCTTGTTCATCCACTGCTATACCTTGAGGTCTGTCCACTACACTTGAAAACCAACCTCCCCCAATTGTTCTCAACCAATTTCCTTCATAATCAAAAATCTGAATTCTCTTATTAAGAAAATCACTGACTATTACTTCCATATTATTCTCATCTATTGCTATACCAGTTGGAAAATTAAATTGACCATATCCTTTCCCTGAACCACCAAAACTTGAGCGAAAAGAACCATCCGCATTATAAATCTTAACCAAATTTTCATCACTTGCAACCACATAAATTAAACCATTAGAAGCAATAGCAATATCATTCGGTCGTTTGATTTCACCTTCAAGAGTATATTTAAATTTTCCTCCTGGAGTGTAAACTTCTACTCTGTTTTTATTATTGTTCCCAACATAGATCCAGCCTCTCCGATCAACTGCAATACCCAAAGGATTGCCATCTATCTGGATTGTTTTTAATAACTTAACCTTTTCGTGTTTTATTTTCATAATTGCAATAAGTCTGTTCTTGAAATCACTCACATAAATTCTCTCCCCAGATCCTATTGCTATCCTTACAGGTGAAGTAAGACCTTCATCTTCTTCATCATCTTCATGATGTCCGTACGTAATTATCTTGTCCACTTGTCGAGAATGAGCGAAAATATTTTTATTTGAAAATAAAACTGATAGGAATAGTAGTATAAATAGAATGATCAATCCTTTGTATTGTTTTCTCCACCTCATTTTTTCCTCCTTCTAAGTAAGCATTTTAGGAAATATCAAAATTTCTAATAAATTTCAAGTATATTTGTAAAATTTTTATAATAAGTTTATTGGTCGTCTTATAAGAAATCGAATATCCCACCACCTCCCTCTATTATTATAAAAAGAACTATATATTGAAGTGATTAAATATAATTGAAACTCTCCTATATTTTTATTCAATCTTGCACCTCCAATACCATAGTAAGTGTCATTCACATATTCAAACCTTCCATATATATCTGCTCTAAAAAGAAATGCATTTATATCTCCAATTGTTAATTGTCCAAATCTTCTTTTAAAAGCGACATTATTCCAGGATAGATCAATCATTCTTAATTCTAGAGTTGTGCGTAAACTAGGAAAGGTAATTAACAAACCAGAATTACTCTGATAGAAACGTATTGAACTATTCAAGAATCTGGTGATTTGAACTGAATGAAAAGAGCTTATATCTATTCTCATCTTATCCCAATTCTGTGACCAAAAAATCCCTCCCGAGAAATTACGATAATTAAGAGATGGCTTGAGAAGTTTTTTCCCATAATCAAACCCTAATTGAATACGAACTTCGCCTCTTCCTAATTTTCTTCTTGTTATATTTCGAAGTCCTATCCCGGCACCAAAACCCTCCTCACCCTCTCCTTTCATGTACATAATCCTCACTTGCGGAATTAATGTAAAATTCCACTTTCCTTTTGTAAAAGCACGTGCAAAAGAGGTCTGCAGAAATTCTTCTGTATAATAAAAACCAGGAATCCCTTGGAATCTAAATCCTGGTTCAATCTGAAAAGAAAAATTTTTGCTTCCCCAATATTCGTATCGAGCTGAACTTTTTAACCATTTATAATGAGGAAGTAAATTAAAATTACCATTTAAATAAAATCTATGATTTTCTTTTATTCTATTGAAATTAATACTATAAGTATTTAAATCTCCGAATTTATGGAATATAAAAATTGCATTTGATAGAATTTCACGCGATAGATATTTTAAATTACCCTGAATTCTCAGTGAATCATACCATAGCGAATTATCATAATCTGCATAATTTCCTATTAGATTGGTACTGATCTTACCTACTTTGTAATTTAAACTGGCAAAGTATTGTTTTAATTTGACTTCTTTGGTAAGGGAATTTGCTCCCTCAAAGGAAAATACTGAACTTGTATATCCAACTCTTATTTTTGGTAATTTCGGAAAACTAAGTCTATGGGAGATTGACCACCTTTTCTCAATACGAGAAATATAGAAATAAGGGGTATCATTTCTACTAACCCCTCTGAATGCACTGAACGAAAAAGAAACAGGACGATTCTGAAAGAGATTAATTTGAACATTATAAGGAGAATAACGGGAAGACTTTAAACTCTCATAAAATGAAATTCCTTTATATTTTTCACGGAATAAATAAAATCTCGTTTTAAATTTAAGAAAATTTGGATGATATATATATCCATCTATGTTTAGAGAAATATTACCAATCCTTCTAAAAAAATCTTCCCTTTCATAAGCTCCTGAGAATTTAGTAAGCTGAAATTCTTGGGAAAGAAAAATTCTTATACTTTCAATTTGAGGCCAACATAACTTAGTTATGGACAGACTTATTAATAGAAATATAAATATACTTTTTATACTCCTTTTTCCCATCACAAAATGGAGCCCAGGAGAAAAAGTTCCCCCGGGCTTTAAATTTAATTTTATGCTTATAAATTATGACAAGTAGTACAAAGTTGGCTGCTGTCTGCTGTTATTCTCAATAAGGATGATAAACCAGACTCATTATGAGGTGCATGACAGGATGCACATGTCATAACATTAGTATTGGCGCCAAAAGTGAAAAGTTTAATTCCAGCTGTTGTTACAGAACTTGAGCTATTATAAGTACTGGAGGGCAATGGGCCACCTTCGCTATCATTTTTATAAACGAGATCAATCGGATGATCATTTGTCAAATCTGTTCCTAAATTTGCATCACCAGTAACATAGACAGTATTCTGAGAGCCATCATAATCACTGGGTGTATTAATCATTCCACCGATTGCTGTCGTAGTACCATCGTGACAGGACATGCACATTAGGGTATGGGTGGTGTTATTTGCCAAGGGATCCGTGTAAGTTCCATCATAAACACTATAATCTGTTGCCCTAACATTTCTATTCCATAGGTATGAGGTACGTGCACTAGTATTTGCATTGTGAGGGGTATGACAGTAAACACAAATTTGACTTGTCGCCTGAGTGCCACCTGTGCCATATGTCCTGAGATCGTGACTCGAGCCACTGATTTGAGCTAAAACAACTCCAATTGCACCGATTACTGAGATCGCTAAAAACAGAATTAAAACCTTTTTCATTTGTACCTCCCTATAAATATTTTTATATTATTGTTCACATTAAATTTTAATGCAAAAAATATGCCAAAATCAATCGGAAAACTATGTTTTTTATTTCCCTCTCCACTTAGTGTTTTTTCTCCCACATTCAAACTTTTGTGGGAAATATGTATTATATCATAAGTGAAATTTCCCAATCAAATGGGTTATTTTACCCACTTAGATATTAATATTTAGGGAGAGGAGCTTTTTCCCCATAAGAAATATATTGAAATATTTGCAATCTTTTATTTACCTGATCTAAGACATATATCCTGTCTTTTTCATCTATATGGATGCCTATAGGTAAAAGAAATTCTCCTGGATTAACTCCAGGAGAACCAAAAGCAAGATAAACTCTCCCATATATATCAAAAATCTGTATATTATTAAACCATGCATCTACTACGTAAATATGATTTTCAGAATCAATTGCAATACCTTTTGGCCTCATCAAATTACCAGGTCTTCTTCCAGGTTCTCCAAACATATTCAGAAATTTACCGTCTGGAGAGAGGATCTGTATTCTAAAATTCCCCATGTCACTTATATAAATGTTTCCTTTTTTGTCAAGGCATATATAATTTGGAAAATTAAAAGTGCCTGGTTGATCTCCTCTTTTTCCTATTATTTTTATTAACTCTCCTGATAAATTGTATACTTTTATATCGTGATTCCTAACATCAACAACATAGAGCTTTTCTCGTTTGTCATCTACTGCTAAACCCCCGGGCCGTTGAAGTTTTTCCTTTATCTCCATTATAATTTCACCCTTTTTACTAAATCCAAAAACGCTTCTCAAATGTGTATCAGATACAAAAATTATTTTTTCTTTTTTTGAAAATGCAATTCCAGCAGGTGAAACTAGCTTTATTCTTCCCCCTGTCCAAAAATAAACCTTTTTCTTCTTGATATCAAGCACTACAATTCTTTTTCCTACTGTATCTGTAACATAAATATTTCCTTCATCATCTGTTGTGACACTATTTGGATAAAGAAATAAACCTTTCATTTTTATTCCAGCAAGTTTCCTTATTAATTTTTTTAGCTTACTTTCTCCTCTAAACTCTTCTATTGTTCTGTATTCAGCAATCCATCGGATTCTCGGTTTTTCAGGAGGTAGCGGCCATACAAATTCTTTGGTTCTTTTTTTAGAATACATTAAGCAAGGAATGTAAAGGATAATTAGTATAATTATAAAGATTTTTATAATATTCAAATTTCGAATCATCATTACCTCCTCTCCATATTTAGCATTTTCAACTCAAAAACTCAATATTAATAAGGTTTTTTAATCCTTTAATAGAACTAAAAACTGAAAAGCAGCTATTAAAAATCGATTTCCATTTAAAATCCTTTTATTACTTTTTATTATTTTAATATTAAAAGGATCCGAATCCATCCATTTTTTTGTGAAATTTATGACATTTAAGACACCCAGAATTTTTTTGTTCCTGTTGTATAAATGGATTATTAAAATCGAGAATGATATCTTTAGGGTTTAACTTTGGAAATATTCCTATATGGGAATTAGAATGACAGTTTAAACATTCATTTAAAGTTTTTTTAACAAAAATAAGTGATGAATTGGAAGTGTTATGTAATTGATGACACTTACCGCAATCCTCATCTCTATGAGCATATTCAAAGGTTAAATTTGCATTTTCATGACAGGTTAGGCAAAGTTCATTTTTAGGTAAACGAAGTAAAGGAGGAAATGTATTCTGATGTGGATCATGACAAGTAACACAGAGTATAGTTTTGTTTTTCCCGAGGGGAAGGGATTTTTTATTTCTTATAAATGTAAAACTCTCACTAACATGAATACCTACTGGGTGATCGTCAATCATATTTTTACCTAGAAAATTGGATTTTGATATATTAGTAATAAATCCAGGAAATTCTATCTGCAAAGTAACATTATCTGTATGACATTTCATACATAAAAGATCTCTTTCAGATAAATTTCCCCGTGGAGTTGTAAATTCTACAACTGTTATACTTTTTGGAGGGGGGGACAGATAAACGGATTTAGCTGAATGAACTATATGGCATACTTTACATGATGAGGAACTACTTAAACCTGGTTTATCCTTGTTTGTTACAATTAAGGATAAGTGAGGTGATTTTCCAGAGTATACTAATTGATAAAAAATCAAAAGATAAATTAATCTTTTAGCAATATTCTTAATCATGGCATTTGGTACAAATAACTTCAGGTGCATACTGAAAATAAAAAGAATACGGAGAACCATGAGGGTTGTGACATGTAATGCAGGATATATTCCTAGATTCCATTGGATGCCTATGGACAGGATGTACAAATTCTCTATAATCTTCACTCAGATGGCACTGAGTACACAGTGAACGAACATCACTAATTAGCAAAGCTTTCTGAAATGTTCCATGTGGGTCATGGCATAGAAAACATTCATTAATTGCATATGGTGAATGTAAGTGACCAGATTTTTCCTCATGACAGTCAAAGCAAGAAACAACTATCTCTTGTGTTTCCTCTTCATGACATCCTGAACAATCGCTTGGATCAAAAGCCTCGTGCTTGTAAGATTTTTCTTCTTTTTTTTCTAGATGGCAGCTTAAACAGATATTATCCTGCATTTTATCTGACGCATGACATTGGGAGCAAAAATTTTGAATTTTTTCATCTTTATGAAAAAAGTATTTTTTTCCTTCGCCTTGATAATTATCTGATCGAAAATAATGAAGAGTTAAAGTTTTCTTGTAAGCTTTTCCATCTTTTATTATAAAAAGAGGAATTTTATTCTCCCCTGATTTTAGATTTATTAACAAATGAAAATAGGGTTTGGTCTGAATAGAACGGACTACAGGAAAGGAGGTTTGAACAGATTCTGCTTTTACAACAATAGTTACCTTGGAAGACTTAAAAAAAGATTTATCAGGAGGGAATAAAACAATATCATCTAATGCAGAAACAGGGAATAATATAATACTTATAAAAAATAAAAGTAATAGCCTTCTCATTTTCCGTAATTCTCCTTTTGATGACAACTTGGTAAACATGATTTCTGACCGTTTTTCTCTTCCAGCTTTAACTTTATAAACCAGAATTTACCAAATGGAATTCTTTCTCTTAGAAGATATCCTTGATCGCTTGCATGTGGATCATGACAGACAAAACATGTGCGACCCTTTCTCTTCTGAACATGAACCTTATGTAAATTTATATCTCCTTTTACAAATCCGCTATTGCTCCCAAAAATATCTTTTCTATCATGGCATTGAAAACACAATTGATATTTCAAAGGTGTATATAATTCATAGAATCTCAGAGAAATAAAATCCTTTAATAATTTTGGAAAATCTGAGCTATGAGGAGAATGACAAGTGGTACAATCTTCTTCAACTGGAGGATGAACAAAATTTCTTTCCATTAGTTCATTAATTTCTCCATGACATTCAAGACATATATTAGGTAAAGATTCTGCGAGAAAATAATCTTCCTTATTTCCATGAGCAACATGACATTCCAGGCACTCCCCCTCTGAGAAAGGAAAATGCTTTGATTCCATCTTTACATTTTCTTCATGACAATTCCAGCATAGAGCAGGAATTTTATCTAACAGGAGCTTAGGCGAACCTGAGGAATGGTCAGCATGGCAATTAGAACAATCAGCCTCCTCTGGATGATATAGTCGAATTGATGTATGACAGGTTTTACAGTCTGATTCCTCTTCTTGAATTAAGTTCAATGAATTAAGAAAAAATGGAACACTTAAAATTAGTAAAAGAACACCCAAACTTAACAATAAATAACATTTTCTGGAAAATCGATAAACCATCTTACTCAATTATAACAGTAGCTATTTACTCAGTCAAATTCGTATTTTTAGGTGGTTTCTTCCCTTTCAAATACTTAAAAATCTGTATCCTTCCATTCAATTGATCTGCAACATAAATGTAATCCTGTTCATCAATGTAAATTCCAACTGGCAAATCAAATTCTCCTAATTCCTGCCCAAGCTGTCCAACACGAAGAAGAAAATTTCCATTTATATTAAAAACTTGAAAATTGCATAATTCAGAATCAACCACATAAATATAACCATCAGAGTCTAATGCTATTCCCTTAGGCCGGGAGAAATTGCCTGGACCTTCCCCAAAGCTACCGAAATCATTAATAAAATTGCCCTTGGAATCAAAAATTTGAATTCTGAAATTCCCAAAATCCGTAATATATATTCGGCCTTTATTATCTACTGCTATAAAACTTGGAAAATTAAATTCTCCTTTACCACGACCTCTTTTTCCAATTTTTCTTACCAATTTACCTGTCTTTAAATCAAAGGCTAAAATCTCATGATTATATGTATTTGCAACCCATATCAAGTTTCTCATTTTATCAAGAGCAATTCCAACAGGCCTATTGAGAATTCTATCTCCTCCAAAGGCGGTTTCAAAATCTCCTTCTTTATCATACACGAAAATTCTATTCTGATAATTGTCACTAATATATACAAAGCTATTGTCTACTTTAATTCCCATTGGCCTTATCAGTCTGACTCGCCCTTTATTTCCAATAAAATATGATTTTTTATTAGGCCGATCAAAAACCAAAATGTTATTGTATTCTAAATCAACTACAAAAATTTTCCCATTATTATCAACAGCAACATTCACTGGTCTCACTAATTTTTTAATGGAGCTTTTCTCTCCTGTCAATATTTCAGCTAATTTCTTTCTAAAAGAAAGTCCTAAATCTCGTTCGCTTGAGATATATCCAATTAATGCAATTTTTGGATTTTGCGGTGGTTGAGGCCAGATTAAATTTTTGATTTCTTTCTTTGAAATCTCATTCTTTGTAATACAATTATTAATAAATATAATCAATAAATAAACTAACAATAACTGAAAAGCTTTTTTGCTACTCTTCATACCTTCTTCATTGCAAAAATCATACCATAAATTTATTTTATAACAATTATTGAAGATACAGAATTAACTTGCTATTAAATTATACTTCAATTATACTTTATAGTAAAAATGCCATATACAGGTGGGTGTTTTCACCCAGTTAAAATAAATTCAATTTTTCTTCTAATTATTATATAATTGCCATTATTTAAGAATCTTAGTAAAATTCACTACTCTGGCATGTAAATTGCAAGGAGAAAGTGAAAAGCCTTGAAAGGAGGGAGGCTGAATATAAATGATAAAAAATCCAAACACGCAACCAATTAAACCTGATTTTCAAATTAAATTTATCCTCAAATTTTCAATTATTATGTTTATTGCTTTTTTAGTTGCTTCTCTTCTCCTATATTTATTAATCAATGAGAAAATAGACGTTTCTTATTTTTATTCATTATATTTTTTACAGCAACTTAATCGCAATTTAGCTAAATATTTATTATATTCTTTCTTTTTTCAATTAATATTAATTACAATTACTACCATTATAATAACCCTTTTCTCCTCTCATAAAATTGCGGGTCCTTTATTCCGATTAGAAAGAATAATCGAACAAATAACCCGAGGAGAAATCCCTAAAGAAGTAAGAATTAGAGCCAAGGATCAGATTAAAAGCTTTGCCAATTCTATGGATAATCTGGTCAAAGAAATCAGAAGAAAAGTAATTACTGTCAAATCATCCTTAGAGAATATAGAAAAAAGAAAGAAAAAAATTGATTTATTAATCAAGGAGAAAAAAATAGATGCATTAAAAGAAGAACTTAACATTGTTAATGAAGAAATAGATATAATTGAAAGAACTCTATCTTCATTCAAAACAGAATGAATTTTAAAAAGGAATTTCTTAAGTTTTTACTAATTATAACAGGACTATTAATACAAGTATTCCTTATTGTTTCCATTACGAAAAATTATCCTCATACAAGAAAGGGAGAATGTAATCGCTGTCATTTAAATGAGCCGCCAGAGAAGACAGAAGAGAAAAAAATGCTTTTTGTGAAAGACATAGACAGCCTTTGTGAAGATTGCCATCAATTGTCTCGAGCGACCTCTCATCCTACAGGCATAATTCCTTCTATGAGAATTCCAAAGGATTTCACACTTGACTGGATGGGGAGATTAACATGTGCAACCTGCCATGACATTCATCAGGAAAAGGAGAAAAATCCTTATCCGTATCTTTTAAGACGCCCAACCGCAGGAAGACTTTTTTGCATTTCTTGCCACCGTGAATTACCAGGTGAAGAAAAATTTTCCCAGCATAAATTGGCTATTGAATTAGCACATCTTGAGCCAAAATACTATATAACTGATAATAGATCACCAATAGATTCTCTATCGCGAAAATGTCTCAGCTGTCATGATGGAACTATTGGAAAAATGGCAGATAATGTTATTGTAGGAGCTGGCAAATGGCAACATGGTCCTGGAATTGGAATTACTCATCCAATTGGAGTGGATTATGAACTTGCTTATATTCGAAATAGTGAAGGATTAAATCCTCCGGAAAGCTTAAATCCAGCAATTAAGCTTTTTGATGGTAAAGTTGGATGTTGTTCATGTCATAATCCATTCTCTGAACATCCAAATTATCTAGTAATGGATAATACTGGAAGTGCTCTTTGTCTCGAGTGTCATCGAAAATAAGGAGGAATTAATGAAAAAGAAAAAACCTTATAGAAGAAGACATTATTTTGTAAAGAAAGAGCTTCAATTATCCTTTATTCTAAAATTTTTTGTATTGGCAATAATATCATCGATTACAGGTAATATAATACTTTATTTCTTGTTAAATAAAGAAATAAAGAAAACTCTCTATTCAGCTCATTTAGCAATTGAAACCTCTGGAGAAATAATAATTCCACATCTAATTCTTATAAATTTAATAATTATTCCATTAATTGTTCTAATTTGTATTATTATTACCAGATCTTATATTAAAAGAATCTCAGGCCCTATATTTAGATTTCAAAAAATAGCAGATGAAATTACTAAGGGAAATCTGTCCTTAAAGGTAATTTTGAGAAAAGGAGATCGATTAATAGAACTTCAAGATAAATTCAATTTAATGATTAATGAATTAAAAAATACAATTAATAATATGAAATCTCCTTTAAATGAGATTAAAGTACCTCAAAATGAAATAAATAAACTCTTGCTCAAAAAGCCTGAAAATTTAAAGGAGATTCAAGAATATCTAAATTTAATATTTCAAAGTATTGAAAGCCTCAATAAAAAAATAGAATTTTTTAAGTTTAATTAGTATCAATCACAATTACCTAAAGCACTTCTTGCCACAGTTTTAATCTGTTCTGCCTTAAATGGTTTATCAATAAATGAAAAAGCTTTAAATTTTAATGCCAGCGAGCGAACCTGAGGTGTTCCATAAGCTGTGATGATCACAACCTTTGTTTTTGGAGATACTTTTTGAATTTCCTTTAAAACTTCAATCCCATCAATTCCAGTCATTTTTAAGTCTGTAAAGACTAAATCATAAGAAGTCTCGTCTATCTCTTTTAATGCTTCCTCCCCACTTTCCACTGCTTTCACCTCATAACCACTCTGCGTAAGAATTTTGGTTAAAGACCACCTAATTAGTTTTTCATCATCAACTATTAAAATTTTCTTAGCCATATTTCTATTACCCCCCTTGCATATTTTGTGCCAAGATAAAAATTTCTTTACCTTTTTTTATCTGTTTTATTTTCAACAACTTAAAATTCATGAATCATTATATAAAAATTAAATTATTTTAATATATGGGTGAAATAACCCATGCATTTTTGAAACAATTGATTGAATTTTCTGATAAAAGTTCCCCTCCCATATATTTGTTTAATTCAAGTTGAATTTCTTAATTTTATAACGAAGAGCATCACGACTTATACCCAGGAGTTTAGCTGCTTTTGTCTTATTACCTTTAGCAAGCTCTAAGGATTTTATAACTAGTTGTTTTTCTACTTCTTCAAGTGAAATACCTGTCTCAGGAAATTCAAAGAGCAAAGCCTCCTTTTTAACATGAATATGGTTTAGTTTTATTGGTAAATATTTTGTGCTTAAATAATCATCTTCCTCAAAAATCATAGCTCTTTCTATTGCATTTTTCAATTCTCTTACATTTCCTGGCCATGAGTAATTCAAAAAAAGATTTCTTGCCTCTTTACTTAGGCCTTTAATATTTTTTCTGAATTTTACATTGAATTCAGATATAAAATGCTCTGCCAGCGGAATAATATCTTCTTTCCTTTCTCTAAGAGGTGGAATATAAATTGGACAGACATTTATCCTGTAATACAAATCCCATCTGAATTTCCCCTCTTTACATAAATTTTCTAAATTCTGATTTGTTGCTACAATAATTCTCAAATCCACTTTTATATCTCTAACACCACCTAATCTTTTAAAAGTCAATGTTTCGAGGAATCGTAAAATTTTTGCCTGGAGAGAAATCTTCATCGAGCTTATTTCATCTAAAAATAAAGTACCTCCATCTGCAAGCTCTACTAAGCCCTTTTTTTGAGACTTTGCATCTGTAAATGCCCCCTTTTCATAACCGAAAAGTTCACTTTCAAGAAGAGTATCAGGAAGAGCTGAACAGTTTATAGCAACATATGGATAATTATTTCTTCTGCTCTGATAATGAATTACCTTTGACACCAAATCTTTACCTGTTCCACTTTCCCCTTCTAATAGAACTATTGATGCTTCACTCTCAGCAATTTTCTTTATTAAATTTTTGATTTCCTGAATCTTTTTTGAAACTCCGATAATCTGGTCAAGACTATATTGTCTCTTCTCCTTCTTACGATATGATGCAATTTCCTCTTTAAGAGAGAAAGCTTCGAGAGCATTTTTTATTAAATTTCTAAGTTCCTCAAAATTAAATGGTTTAATAATAAAGTCATATGCACCAAGCTTAAAGGATTTTACTGCATCTTCAATCACTCCATGAGCAGTTATCATTATTACAGGCAAATTCTGATAGGTATTTTTCACCTTTTTTAAGACTGTAGTTCCACTATAATCAGGAAGCTTAACATCAAGCAAAATGAGGTCTGGATTTTCTTTTTGGCACATATCCAATGCTTCTCCACCTGTTCCTGCTTCTATTACCTCATAGCCCCAGTCTGTAAGCTTCTTCCTCAAGGTCCATCGAATTACCTTTTCATCATCCACAATTAATATTTTTTTATTCATTTTTTATTTAAAGGCAAATAAATTATAAAGGTTGCTCCCTCTCCCTCCTTGCTCTCCACTTCAATCATTCCATTATGCTTTTCTATTATTCTTTTACAAATTGACAGACCAAGACCTGTTCCTTTATGTTTAGTTGTGAAAAAGGGCTTAAAAATTTTATCAAGATTTTCCTTTTTTATACCTATTCCATTATCTGAAATTATTATTTTAAAGAAATTTCTTTCTGAATCTCTTTCTATTTTTATTTCAATTATTCCCTTTGAGGGAATAGCCTGAATGCTATTTAAAAGAATATTAACCAGAACCTCCTGTATCTGAACAGGATCAAAATATGCCTTTTTTATCTCCTTAGATGGAGAGAAGGATATCTTTATTTCCTTTCCTCCAAATTGGGTTTTAACTAAATTTATTGAATTATGAATGCACTCATTTATATCCGCATAAATTATTTCAGGTTCTTTTGGCCTTGCATAATTCAATAAATTTTGAATTATTTCTTCAATCCTGCTGGTTTGATAAATAATCTCATTGATTATCTCTCTATGGGAGTTCTTCTCTGGCATTTCATCTCTTATTACTTCTAAAGCTCCTTTTATCCCTGCTATTGGGTTTTTTATCTCATGAGCGAGTCCTGCTGCCATTTCACCAATTGTTGCAAGATGTTGGGCTCTCTGAATCTCTCGTGCATGCATCTCTTCGATTTTCCTCTGGGCCTCATCGAGTTTTGTAACCATTAAATTAAAACTTTTGGCTAATTGTCCTAATTCATCATTTCTGTTGATATTAACTCTAACATTCAAATTTCCATCCTGAAGTTTTCTCATTTTACTCTCTAATTCTGAAATAGGTTCATTTATCAACTTATCTGATAGATGAATTATAATAACTGTCAAGATAGCAAGAGAGAAAATAGCTATCATAATACCAATTTGCTGATTTTTCTGAAGTAGGGAAAGTGTTGACCTATAATTTATATCAACGTTTAGAAATCCATTATATTTTTCTTTTGAAGAATGGCATTTATAGCATTTTGGTTTATTTAAAATAGGCTTATAACTTTGAATTATGGAGTTTGATTTATTTATATAAAATTTCATGTCTCTATCATTGAAATCTAAATGCTCTGGATTAATTATCCTTTTCCCTATTTCCTCTTCTAATGAGGATCGAAGGATTATTCCATTTGTGGATATTATTCTTATTCCACTTATATCAGGATAGTTTGCAATCCTCTGAATAATATTCTGCACTTCTTCACTTTTCCCTTCTTCCATAGCAAGTGAAAGGGAATATTCTATTACAGAATCCAAGAGTTTAATTTTCTCCTCGGTCATATTCTGTATGATATTTTGCTGAGTCCTTATATAAATATAAAATAATGAAAGTGCACATACGCCCCCTATAATGAAAATGAAAAAAATTATTTTTGTTTTTAAATTCCAGTTTTTGGTGGAAATCATCTTATTTCCTATCAATTAAAACATTTTTGATTGACATAGTCAAGAACAAAATAATAAAATAGAAGAGTGTATTTTGAGGTTGAAAAATGAAAAAAAATTTTTTTAGAAGCTTTTGGAAATTTTTTAGTTCAATTAATCTGGCAATTATTTTAATAATAGTGATTGTAATAGTCTCAATCATTGGCACACTAATTCCCCAGCAATTACCAGAGACTGAATACATCCATAAATACGGAGCTTTTTCAAAGATTATTATTTTTCTAAATTTAAACAATTTATACCATTCCTTTCTTTTCATATTTCTTATTACATTTTTCAGTTTAAATATAGTTGTCTGCACAATTAATAGATTAATTCCAAGCTTTAAAATTCTTTCCAGTTCAAGAATAATTTTAAATGAAGAAGAAAAAAAGAACTTCCCATTAAAATACGAATTTAAACTGAAAGGTGATTTTAAAGAAAAAATATCAAAAATAATAGATGTCTTAAAAAAACATAATTATAAACTAAAAAGTGTAGAAAAGGGAGAGAATATTTATTTTTACGCACAAAAAGGAATTCTTGGAAGATTTGGAGCTGATATTGTTCACCTAAGCATTTTACTGATATTAATAGGCGGAATTATAGGTGGAATAAAAGGATATAAAGAACATGTTACAATTCTTGAGGGTGGAACAATTAAAGTTCCTCATGAAAATTTTTATTTAAGAGTTGACGATTTTACAACAGAATATTATCCAACTGGACATGTGAAAGACTGGAAAAGTACGTTGACAATAATTGAGAATGGAGAAGAAAAGATTACAAAGACAATCGAAGTCAACCATCCATTAACTTATAAAGGGGTAAGATTTTATCAATCAAGTTATGGATGGGACTGGCGTAGAGCCCTGCTAACTATCAATGTGAAGGAAAGAGACAGTCAGAATCTTGTCACCCGTGTAAAAGTAAGGGTGGGAGAAAAATTTTCTATACCAAATAAGGGTTTGGATATATATGCGGAAGCCTTTGTTCCAGATTTTGTAATTGGAGAGGGAGGCCAGATATTTTCGAGGTCCAATCAACCAAATAATCCTGCTGTTTTACTCGAAGGTAGAGAAAATAATAAGATAAAATTTCACATTTGGATTTTCGCAAAATTTCCTGATACACACTTCTCCTCTCAAATGGACTATAAATTTGAACTTATTGATTTTGAAGCTCCTGAATATACTGGAATTCAGATAACAAAGGATCCTGGAGTGATTTTTGTATGGATAGGCTGTACACTGGTCATGTTGGGTTTACTTTCAAGTTTCTATATTTTCCATCGTAGAATATGGGTCTCCCTTAAAAAGAGCAGGGATTTCACTTTGGTCTGGATTGGGGGAACTTCAAAAAAAGGAAGAAACCAATTTGAAAAAGAGTTTAAAAGAATAGTTGATAAATTAAAACAAGGAGAATAAATAATGAGTGAAAAAGATTTGATTCTAATCACCTTTATCATCTATGGAATTTCCACTATTCTTTATTTTCTCTACTCATTTAAAAGAAAATCCCTGGTTGGAAGACTTGCAACAGTTGTCTTATTTATCGGGCTTTTGTTCCATACCATCAGCCTTATCATTAGATCTATCTCTGCAGGACATCTCCCTTTTTCTAATATGTTTGAATCACTCTCTTTTTTAACATGGATTACTGTTGTTGCTTATTTAATAATTGAATTAATTTACAAATTGAAAACTGCTGGTGGATTTGTTTTACTCATAATTCTCGGGTTGATGGCAGTTATATCTTCTCCATTAATTCCAAAAGAAATTAGCCCATTGGTTCCTGCTCTTCAGAGTCATTGGCTTACCCTTCATGTTTCAGTCACATTAATAGGTGAAGCTTTTCTGGCAATAGCTTTTGTCACAAGTATTCTATATCTAATTCAGGAAAGAAAATTTCGTTCAGGAAAGAAAAGTAGACTCAGCGCAACACCTGAAGAATTGGACAATATAAGTTATAGATGTATAGCGATTGGATTTTCAATTTTTACACTTGGAGCCCTAATCTTTGGAATGATCTGGGCTTATCAAGCGTGGGGTTCCTACTGGTCATGGGATCCAAAAGAAACCTGGACTCTTATTACTTGGTTTATTTATGCTCTTTACCTTCATACAAGAATTGTTATGGGCTGGAAAGGAAGACGTTCAGCCTATATAGCTATACTTGGATTTCTATCTGCATTATTTACCTATTTTGGAGTAAATTATCTTATTTCAGGACTTCACAGTTATACATAAAGTCTCTAAAACATATTTCTTGACTTAATTTTTAATTAATTAGATCAATTGGAGGAAATTTTTACTTTTACTTGCCAAGGAGGTAATATTTTAACAAGTACATACAGAATTAGAAGAGGTAAAATTAAAAATCCTAATGATACAAGGAGACCTTCTGCTCCTCCAAGAGTCATCTTATAAGCTGTCAACCCTCTAAAACTCTTGGAAAATAATTGTCCTCCTATGACTACATTCCATCTTGTAGCAAATATACCTACTTGGATAAGTAATGTTGAAACAAAGTATATATGTTTTCTCAGCTCTACTGGTAATTTAAATAATTTTACTGAGGCAAGTGCTATTAAAGGCAATATCATTCCAATAAGGAGTTGAATAACCACAAGGCTTGTGAATAATTTACCAGAAATTAATTGTGCTAATATTTTAATAGACTCCTCTGATTCATACAAACGATGAAGAAAATCCAGTGCTTCAAGAGAAAAGTCAACAATCATTACATAGAATAGAAAACTTGCGAGTTTGTCCAAACAAACTATATCCAGTTCCTCTCCGCGAACGAGTGTAACAACCATGTAGATTAACAATACCAAAGCAATACCTGAAACAATAGCTGAAAAAAGAAAAACAATTGGCATAAGCACGCTTGACCACCACGGATTAGCCTTTACAGAACCAAATATGAATCCAACATAACCATGAAGTAAGAACGCAGATGGAATTCCAATCACAGTTATAGCCTTCACTGCTTTTTTATCAAATTCCACTGATTTTTCTGAAGTATCTGTGGAAAACAGAGCAATAAATCTTTGAATCCATTTCTTTAATCCTTTTCCTTCTTTGGCCCAGATAATTAAATCCCTTCTGTACTCAAACCATATTTCGAGGAGTAATACAGCCATTAAATACCACGCATATACAAATCCAAACATAGCCATTGCAGAACTCCGATTTGGAGTAAGAAATATCTCTAATGATCTTTCAGGGCGTCCTAAATGAGCCAATAGAGGCATAGGAGCTACTATTAAAAAGGCAAGAGCTGTAAGGAGAGAAAGACGATAAGTGGGCTGAACTTCTTTAACATTAAATACTTTTACAAGAGATGCAAGGATAAATGCTCCTGCAACAAGACCCGTTATATATGGATATATAACTATTAAAATTCCCCAGTGTAATTCAATTTCATTAGGATATATATAACCGGTAATTTGTTTAAGAATGGGCCATAAATGCTCAATAAGCTTATCCAAAGTTATTTCACCTCCATATCAAGGTCTGCATAGAAAACTTTTGGTTCTGTATTGAGATAAGGTTTAAGAACCCTTATTTTATTCATACGCATAAATCTTACAAGGGGGCTGGCTCTTCCTTTTGTATCACCAAAAATCCTTGCTTGAGTGGGGCATACTTCAACACAGACAGGCACCAGCCCTTTCACTATTCGATGATAGCAAAATGTACATTTTTCTGCTGTACGAGTTTCTGGATGAAGAAATCGAGCTCCATAAGGACATGCCTGAATACAATAACGACAGCCGATACAGTATTTGGAATCCACCAGAATTACTCCATCATTTGTTTTAAATGTTGCACCAACTGGGCAAACCTGAACACATGGAGGTTTGTCACAGTGATTGCACAATTTTGGGACAAAGAAACTTTTTATAATTTTTCTTTCCTCTGCACGCGGCTTGAATCCATTCACTCCTCCATTAGGACTATCCACAATTACTTCTCCACCTTCTAAGATAATGTAACGCTCCACCCAAGTTCTGAAAAAGAAGGGATAAGGTGGGACATCATTTTCTTTTTTACAAGCATCTGCACACCTCCCACAACCTATACATTTATCAATTTCTATTCCCATTCCCCATGAAACTTCTCTTAGAGTATTTCTTACAAAATGACCCTTTTCATCCTTTTTCCCTTTAAGTGCACCTGGAAATAAAACAGATACAGCCACGAAAAAGAATTTCCCAAAAAATTCCCTTCTTTTAATTTTAAAATCTATTTTATCCATTTAATGAACCTCTGGTAAGTGAGGATAATGACATTGCCAGCACATATATCTCTCGCCATGGGTCGCCATATCTACTCGAGGTATTTCTTTTGGACTTGGAGCATCTTTCGAATGACATGTTCCGCAGAATTCCCTATTATTGGGTTTCTTAGGCCGAAACTCTCTTGGCCTTACTTTATGTTCGGGTGGAGTTTCATGACACTGTGTGCAAGAAAGATAAACATGATGGGATAATGCCTTTGCTCGAGCAATATCAGCATGACAAGCTTCACATTCTTTTGGCACTGTAGGAGGTTTCGGATCATGAGGATCATGACAGGAGATACAGGCTCTCATTGGGTTATGAGATTCTGAAACTATCTGAGGAAAACCAGTAGGTCTGGATGGTAAATATTCATGACATAAAGGGCAATAACCTCTTCCTGTTGGAGCTAACAGTTGATTACCTTCAGGATCTTGAGTATGAGCAGCAGCCGGGCCATGACATACCTCACAGGCAACATTTCTATGGTAAGAATTTTTCTTTATTTCCACTATATCATCATGGCACTCTTCACAGACTCTATGTCCACTGTATTTAATTTCTTTTGATGCTACTTCTTCAACAGCGGATGCTCTATAATGCCCATATTTACCAAAATCAGAAGGAACAAATAGATGTCTCATAGCTATGAAAAGGCCGATTACTAAAATTACAGGTATTAACAATCGTTTCAATTGATCAGGAATTCTATTCCATAACAGCTTTACCTTTCTCATAGTTAAAGGTGTGACATTATAACTAAATTCATAGGAATTGTCAAAAAAAGAATTAAATTTCGAAAAAAATATGGCACTTGGTAAAGACATATTTACCACCTTGATTGACTCTAAGAACCTCTGTAATAATACCGACTTTTCTCATTACATCTTCCATCAACACCACAGGATATAATAACACATGATGATGGATCATTGAGCTTTTCTCTTTAAGTTTCATAAAAGGTGTTAGACCTTTCATTCCTTTTCCATGATGAGCTCTAAAGAAATTCCATGTATCCTGCCATCTTTGAGCTCTGAGGAGGAATTCTTCTCTATTTTCACATCTTTCAGCATGTATGATTAAAAACCATTCATCGTCTGCTCTATGAGAGGCTTCCACTACAGCCATTAAATGTTTTGCCCCAGGTGGTATTGCCTCAAGTTCCACTCCTAATGGCTTCAATAACTCATTATACTCCCTTAACTTTCTCTTGCTTCCACTTGTAAACTCTGCTCCATTATCCACTCTTATTCTTATTGGATTTCTTACATTATGAGCCCTTAACCATAACACTACCATTACTATAAACATCATGCCAAACACTGAGGAGAGCTCATAAGAATAGGCTGTGAATCGTGCTCTTGTAGCGATGTCTATCATATTCCACTCATAGAGAGGAAGACAACGTCTCTTTATATGTTCATAAACCTCCTTGGGTAAGGAATATTTATCAAGGAGATGTTTTGTATCAAGTTGAAATTCTTGAAAAGGAAGAAGTGCTTCATAATCATAAAGAGCTCTATATGTTCCTTTTCCGCTCTTTCTCCTTCTCTTACTTACACCATTCCTCCTCAATATCACTTTTATTGTGCTCTCTTTAAATCTCAAACCATATTTCCTTTCCATATATGAAGAAAGATTCCTAGCTCTAAAACCTGTTCTTCGAGCCTCTTCGACAATAAGTTCCTCAAAAAATCGAGGAGTTCTCTTTGGACAGTGATGAGGTCTTTTTGATTTATCCTCTAAAGGTCCATCCCTTGCCCTTCTCACTGTTCTCCTCGAAATACCAAGAATCCTCGATGTAAGAGAAACATTGTAATTCGCTCTCTCTAATACTTTTCTCACTAATTCCCTTGCCTTAGAAGGTGAAATTTTTCTCAATTCATGATATGTTATTAATGGTTTTTCACTCATGGGGCTGTCCTCCATCCTGGTAGAGGATGCGGCTCCCTCCACCAGGGAACTCTCAAACTCTTTATTATACCCAGGATGTGATGGGCAGCCTCAACTCTCTTTATTAACTTTTTCCTCTCTAACTGGTAAATATGTCTATATCTATTTTGGATAGGGAGTTAAGTTTATTTGACTTCATATTTTGCTTGTGTTATTTTTTTGAGGATTAGAAAACAATAAATTAATTGAGAAAGAAAAACAAATTATAAGATTTTGAATGAACTCAAAGAATTTCTAATCAGTGATACTAAGGAGCCTAAATAATGGAAGCTAAAGCTTTGACTCGAAATGAAGTGATGAGAATTCTTCACAGATTTAAAAATGAAGTTAAAAATACACTTAAAGATAAATTTATTGAACTAATTCTTTTTGGTTCTTATGCAAGAGGAGATTATGAGTTTGGCTCAGATATAGATGTTTTGCTCGTGATTAAGGAAGAACTTACAAAAGAAGAAAAAGAGAAAATTTCAGAATTGTCCTGTGAGTTGTCCTTAGAGTATGAGACTGTTATTACATGTTTTTATTATCTTTTGGATGCCTTTGAAAATTGGGAAACTCCTTTTTTGATGAATATAAGAAAAGAAGGGATAAGAATATGAAAAAAGAAGAGGCGATCAAAGCGCTTTTAAGAAAAGCAGAGAAAAGTATAGAGGCTTCAAAAAAATTATTTTCTGAAGGATATTATGATTTTTCTATATCCAGAGCTTATTATGCAATGTTCTATTGTGCAGAGGCA